>JASJDZ010000051.1 GCA_030065575.1 Acidimicrobiia bacterium | reverse complement strand
CTACACCCTCACCGTCGAGGCTTTCGTCGCCTACCTAGATCGTCTCGGGCCCGATGGCATCCTCTCCGTCGTCCGCTGGGTGCAGACGCCGCCGAGCGAAGAGACCCGACTTCTGGCGACCGCCGCCGAAGCTCTGCGCCGCACCGACATCGATCCAGTCGCGGCTGTGGCCATGTTGCGCAACTACTCCAACGTTGTGTTGCTGGTCCAGCCCGACGGCTGGTCGCCGGCGGATATCGAGGCGATTCGTGAGTTCGCCATCGCCGAGCGCTTCGACATCGTGGCCATGCCTGGGCTGGATCCCGCAGAGACCAACCGCTTCAGTGTGATCCCGGATGAGCAGTACTCGCAGCTCGCGGCGCAGCTTCTGGTGACGAGTGATCCTGCCGCCGTCTACGCCGAGAGCAGCTTCGCCATCGCACCTCCCACCGACGACCACCCCTTCTTCGGTCATTACTTCAAGTGGAACCAAACCGGCGAGGTGCTCGACAGCCTGGGCCGAACCTGGCAGCCGTTCGGCGGGGCTGGCTATCTGGTCCTGGTGGCCTTCCTGCTGCTGGCGCTGGCGGCATCGGCAGTGCTGATCGTGGCTCCGCTCGTCGTCAGGGGTGGTGGTGAGCGTGCACCGCACAGATTGCGCTGGTGGGTGGTGGGGTACTTCGGGATGCTCGGTCTGGCGTTCCTGCTCGTTGAGATCCCTCTCATCCAGCTCTACATCCTGCTGCTCGGCGATCCGACGACGGCGTTCGCCGTTGTGCTCTTTGCGGTGCTCCTCGCCTCGGGCGTCGGTTCGATGCTGTCACCCCGGGTGCCGTGGCGGGCGGGCGCCGTCGCTGTGACCGTGCTGGCCGTGATCTATCCGTTCCTGATCCGCGGACTCACCACGTTGGTTCTGCCGGCTGCGCTGCCGGTGCGAATAGTGGCGGGTGCGCTGGCGATTATCCCGCTGGGCCTGGCGATGGGCGTCATGTTCCCGCACGGGATCGCCTTCCTCGAGACGAGAGCACCACACCTGATCCCCTGGGCCTGGGGCATCAACGGCACCCTCTCGGTGGTGAGCGCGGTGGCTGCGGCGTTGCTGGCGCTGGCGTTCGGCTTCACGACGGTGCTGGCGGTGGGGGCCGCCGCCTATGCCCTTGCGATGCTGTTGACACTCGTTGCGGTGCGGTTACTCGGGGGAGCGGGTGAAGGGGACGAAGATCACGCCACCGAGGTTCTCGCCGCTGAGTAGTTCGTCCTCGACGGTGAACCGCCACATGGTCTGAGCTGCCCCGATGGGTCCGATCGGGATGACGAGGGCCGCACCTTCACCGAGTTGCTCGATCAGCGGCTGTGGGATGTGGTCCGGGGCGGCGGTGACGATGATGCCGTCGAAGGGGGCGTGTTCCTCCCAGCCGTGGTAGCCGTCGGCGTTAGCGACGGTGACGGTGTAGCCGAGCTCGGTGAGCGTGGCCGTGGCTCGCTCGGCTAGCTCCGGGATGATCTCCATCGTGTAGACCTCGCAGCCCATCGCGGCGAGAACGGCGGCCTGGTAGCCGGAACCGGTGCCGATCTCCAGCACTTTGTCGCCGGGTTCCACCTGTAGTGCCTGGCTCATCATCCCGACTATGTAGGGCTGGGAGATCGTCTGGCCGTAGCCGATGGGGAGGGCATGATCCGCATAGGCGAGGTCGACGACGCGGTCCGGCACGAAGCGATGACGGGGCACGGCTCGCATGGCGTCGAGCACGATCGGGTCGGTGATGTCTCTGGCCTCGAGATGGTCTTTGATCATCGTGTGCCGCTGCTCGGCGCGTTCGTCACCCTGGACCGTAGCGATGGATTCCTGAGAGGCGGAGCTCACGGTCGCCGGGGACTCACCCGCAGTTGGCCCGACCGAGGTGACGGACGGCAGTGGCGCCGATCCTGAGCAGCCGGCGACCAGGGCAACCGCAAGCAAGGTCCAACGCCTCACAGATACCAGCGTATAGGGCGGAAGCGAAGAAGGAAGTGGGTCGTTGGCCCCTTGCGGTGGGGTGGCGCTTCGGTCACCGCATGACGATGCGATCGCTGCGACGCCGACCCTTCCCCGCCAATGCCGCCCGACGAGGTGGGAGATGTTTCCGCTTGGGCTACCGGTGGTCGGTCTCCGCTACCGGTTCCGTGCTCTCCTCCGACCGCGCCCATACCCACAGCGCCGCAGCACCCAGCACGTGCCATGCCGCATGCCCCTGCAACAGGGAAGCCGGGTCGCACAGCGGTGCCCCCGTGCGCGACAACACCGCAAACACAACACCGATCCCGAGCAGCGGTAACACGGGGATCAAGGCCCGGGCCGAGCGGCGGACGACAACGACGACGGCAACCACTGCAAGCACTGCGGTCGTGACCTCAGCCGATCTGGGAGCAACTGCAAATAACGCGGCGATCACCGCCGAGCCGCCAAGCCACAAGCCTGGTTTGGCCTCGAGCATCAGCGCGAGGGCAAGCATGGCAAGACTCGTATCGTGCGCCCACTCGGCCCACGCCGGCATCGGGCCATGAAACAGCACTGAGCCCAGCCCCACCGCACCGGAGGCTGCAGCCAGCACGGGACGTCGCCTGGCCAGCACCAACGCAACGGCGATGAAGGCCAGCGAGCTGATCGCGTTGATGGGCTGGCCGATCACATCCCGGATCACCTCACAATCGGCGGAAGCCGGTTCGGTCATCGCTCGCCTCTCCATCCTCGCCAACCCACCAGCACGCCACCCACGAGCCCGACCGCAAGCTGAAGCCATGCGGTCGCCTCGTTGGTCCCGAGGAGGGTCTCCGACTCCAAGAGACCGACGATCCCCATCGCAACGAAACCGGCCACAACGAACGCACCCGCAGCAGTTGCTTTCCACCTTGCTGCACTGAATGAGGCGCTGAGAGCAACCAGCCCGAGCAGCAGATGGATGAAGCTGGTCAGCGGGTTGAGGGAGAACCCGAGCAGGCCCTCCCCAAGTGGCTCCGCAAAACGATTGAACCCGGTCTCACCGAAACCCAGAATTGCGAAGCCCACGGCAATCACGCCAAAGGCGGCCAGGCCGGCGTCGGCATAGCCGGGCAACGGAGCCGGTTTCGGATGGACCTCAAAGCGGGCGAGTATGGCGACAATCGCCCACAAGACGCCTGTCGACGCGATGAGCCAGATTGGGCGCTGTGCCCACCATGCCCCTGTCCCGGTATCCGGGCGGGACAGGCCCACGCCTTCCAAGAATGCGGCAGCCACCGCCAGCGCCGACACGTGCCACAGGAAGACCGTCAGGATCCTGCTGTGAGCCGTCTCCAACCAACTGGGTTTCTTCGGTGTGTCGGAACTGACCAACGGTCGGAGAAGCAAGGCCAAGCCGACCAACCAGATCGTGAGCATCACCAACGCCAGGCTCGGCGGGTTCGTGTTCCACCGCTCGTCACCGGGAACACCCACCATGCTCACCGGATAGTCGGCCACGGCGGTGAGCACGATCAGGCCTCCCAAACCGATCGCCGTTGCAGCTGCGATGTACCGGCGACGGACCCGCAGCAGCGAACCGTCGGCATACAAGAACCCGAGTTGGTGTGCCAGGAGCCACACGAATGCGAAGTTGAGCGCACCGATGTGCGGCACGCCCAAGGGGTAGTGAACAATGTCCACGAGCGCAGCACCCACCGCCATTGAGCCCACCACCCGCCAGCCGAAGCGACGGTGCAACGCCACCATCGCCGGGGCCAGCGCAACGACGAACAGGTACAGACCGAGGAACCAGAACGGCAGCGCAGCAAGATCGGCCGCACGATCGAGCGGGTGGGGAAGCGTCAGATCGGCGATGCTCGCGGCAATGCCGATTGCGGTCCACACGGCAATGAAGACGAGGGTTGGCGACAGCAGGCGCTGGTAGCGAGTGCGGAGGAAGGCAAGACCGTCACCTTGGTGCAGATCGAGCGACCGATAGTTGCTGAACCCGCCCGCAAAGAACATCAGCGGCATGACCTGGATCAGCCACGTGACCGGGTGTGACTCGCGGATGACCGAAAGAGCGTTCTCGATGCCAACCCGATCCGCTTCCCAGATCACCGTTGTGGTCAACCAATGGCCGACAACCACCACGGCAACCGCAACGACGCGGATCAGGTCGATCCATCTGTCTCGTCCGGTTCGATCGGGGGGTTTCCGCATACGGCCTCCGGATCGGACGTTACCCGGCAGGGGGATTCCTACGCATGCCGGTTGCGGCTAATCTCAGGGGCCTTGCGGATGTAGCTCAATGGCAGAGCCCCAGCCTTCCAAGCTGGTTACGCGGGTTCGACTCCCGTCATCCGCTCGTTTTGGACGCCGGCGATGGGAATCATGCCTATTCTTCGGCGTCCTCCGTGTGCCCCCGTAGCTCAGGGGACAGAGCAGGAGCCTTCTAAGCTCTTGGTCGAGGGTTCGAATCCTTCCGGGGGCGCGCCTTTCGGCGTAGCCGAAAGGTACGCATTCTCAGCGAAGCAAGCTTCGATGAGAATGCGGGCTTACGGTGGAGTGATCCACCCACATGGTGGCCGTAGCTCAGTTAGGCAGAGCACCTGGTTGTGGTCCAGGATGTCGCGGGTTCAAATCCCGTCGGCCACCCCACTGCCGTGCCCGGCGCCGTCAAAACGACGGCGCCGGTTCGGTGATCTTTGTCAAACGCCGAGGAGTCGTTCGTGCAAACCGATATCAAAGAGGCAGGTCCGTTCGAGCGGATCCTCACCATCCGGCTGGAAGAGCAGGAATTAGAGACCGCCAAGAACAAGGCGGCCCGCAAACTGTCCAAGTCGATGAAGATCAAGGGCTTCCGACCTGGGAAGGCCCCACGCTCCATCGTCGAGCGTATGGTTGGCCCCGAGGCGCTTCGCAGCGAAGCCATTGACGAGTCTTTGCCTGAGCTCGTCGGCCCCGCCATCGAGCAGGCCGAGCTCGAACCGGCAACATCCCCGCGGGTCGAGGCCGTGCGTGATGCCGAAGATGGCGGCGTCGATGTGGACATCAAGGTGACCCTGTGGCCCGTCCTGGACGCCGTACCCGATTTCGCCGGTCGCGAGGTCACGATCGATTCGCCTGAGGTGACCGACGAGGAGATCGCCGATCAGGTTGATCGGTTGCGCGATCAATACGCCGAGCTCGAAGACGTGGAGCGTGCCGCCGATGAGGGCGACTTCGTCATGGTCAACATCTCGGCGTCAGTCAACGGTGAAGAGATCCCCGAGGCGACTGCCGAAGACCTTCTCTACGAGGTCGGCTCTCGGTCCTTCATTCCGGGGCTCGACGACCTGCTCGGCGGAGCCTCGGTCGGCGACATCCGCGAGGGCCCCGGGACTCTTCCCCCCGGGTTCGGTCAGGAGGAAGCCCGTGAGGCGGATCTCAGGATTCTCGTCAAGGGTGTGCGCGCCAAGAAGCTCCCTGAGGTCACCGACGACTGGGTTGCCGATGTCTCGGAGTTCGACACCGTCGACGAGTTGACGGAGCGTATCCGCACCAACCTCGGAATCATGAAGCTCGACGGCGCCGACAACGCGTTCCGCGGCAAACTGCTCGAGGAGATCTCCGGCGAGCTCTCTCTGGAGGTGCCGGAAGCTCTGATCGAGGCTGAGATGGAAGCCTCCTTGCACAACCTCGCCCACACGCTGGAGCAGCAGGGAATCGATTTCGAGAACTACATGCGCATCACCGGACAAAGCCAACAGCAGTTCGTTGAGGAGATGCGTGAGCGCTCCGAGCGCACGCTCCGCACCCGGATTCTGCTCGACAGCGTTGTTGCTATCGAGGGCATCGAACTTGCCGACGGGGAACTGGACGAAGCCATTACAACGATGGCCGAAGAAGTGAATCAGGACGGCGACACTCTCAAAGAATCCCTGGTCACGAGTGGTCGGATAGAGGTACTTACCGGTGATATCCTTCGCCGTAAGGCCCTCGATCGGATCGTCTCGTCGGCTGTTGCGGTCGACGATGAGGGCCAGCACATCGACTTAAGGCCGCCCGAGGTTGCCGACGATATAGATGAGAGCGTCGACGCCGACTCGCCGAGCGACGAGCCGGTCGAGGCACCTGACGATGAGTCAGGCGCAGAGTCGACCACATAGGATTAGGAGAAGCATGAGTTACCTGGTGCCGACCGTCGTTGAGAACACGCCCCGAGGGGAGCGTGCCTTCGACATCTATAGCCGTCTGCTCAAAGACCGCATCGTGTTTCTCGGTACGCCGATCGACGATGGCGTCGCCAACGTCATCATGGCGCAGTTGTTGCACCTCGAAGGAGAGGATCCTGACAAGGACATCTCCATGTACATCAACTCGCCCGGCGGTTCCACGTATGCCCTGATGGCCATTTACGACACGATGCAATTCATCAAGGCCGACGTTGCCACTTACTGCATGGGCCTCGCTGCTTCCGCAGCGGCCGTGCTTCTGGCCGGTGGCGCACCGGGCAAGCGCTATGCGCTGCCGCACTCCCGCGTCATGCTCCACCAGCCACACATCTCGGGTCTTGCCGGCCAGGCGACGGACATCGAGATCCACGCTCGCGAGATCCTCAAGACCCGCGAAGAGATCAACGAAATCCTCGTGCGTCACACCAAGCACGACATCGATCGTGTCTCCGACGACACCGAGCGCGACTACTGGATGAGCGCTGTGGAGTCCAAGGAGTACGGGGTCGTTGACGAGGTGCTTTCACGGCGTACCCTAGAGGCAGTCGACGGGTAGGGAAGAGAGAACGACTTGGCCAAATACGAAGGCGGCGAACTCCTCAAGTGCAGCTTCTGCGGCAAGTCGCAGAAGCAGGTTCGCAAGCTCATCGCCGGTCCGGGTGTCTACATCTGTGACGAGTGCGTCGAGCTCTGCAACGAGATCATCGAGGAGGAACTGGCCGATACCGAAGAGGTCAGCTTCGCCGAACTTCCCAAGCCGAACGAGATCTACGAGTTTCTCGACGGCTACGTAGTTGGTCAAGAGCGCGCCAAGCGCGTCCTCTCCGTTGCCGTCTACAACCACTACAAGCGGGTCAGAGCCGGGCAGAAGGCCAAGGACGAGGACGTCGAGCTGCAGAAGTCGAACATCCTCATGGTCGGGCCGACCGGTGTCGGCAAGACGCTGCTCGCCCAGACGCTCGCCCGCCGTCTCAATGTGCCGTTCGCCATCGCTGACGCCACCGCTCTCACCGAGGCCGGCTACGTCGGTGAGGACGTCGAGAACATCCTGCTCAAGCTGATCCAGGCGGCCGATTTCGACATCAAGCGTGCCGAGACCGGGATCATCTACCTAGACGAGATCGACAAGATCGCTCGCAAGGCGGAGAACCCGTCGATCACACGGGACGTCTCCGGTGAGGGTGTGCAGCAGGCGCTGCTGAAGATCCTGGAGGGCACGGTTGCGTCGGTTCCGCCGCAAGGCGGCCGCAAGCACCCGCACCAGGAGTTCCTCCAGATCGACACAACCAACATGCTGTTCATCTGCGGAGGAGCCTTTGCCGGTCTCGAGGAGGTCATCCGCAAGCGGGTCGGCAAGAACTCGGTTGGGTTCGGTGCCGAGGTTCGGTCGCTCGACAAGCGGTCCGACACCGAGATCTTCGCTGAGGTCATGCCTGAGGATCTCATCTCGTTCGGCCTGATCCCCGAGTTCATCGGGCGGCTCCCTGTGGTCACCACCGTGGAAGCCCTCGACCTGGACTCTCTAGTTCGGGTACTCCAAGAGCCGCGCAACGCCCTCACTCGTCAGTACACGAAGTTCTTCGAGATGGACGGAGTCGAGCTCGTCGTCACCGACGCCGCCCTCGAGGCAATCGCCGAGCAGGCACTCAACAGGGGCACCGGGGCTCGTGGCCTCAGAGCCATCATGGAAGAGGTACTCCTCGACACCATGTACGAGCTGCCCTCTCGCACCGACATTGCCCGAGTCGTCATCGACGAAGACGTCGTCCGCGAGAAGGTCAACCCGACCCTCATCCCGGTCCAAGACCTCGGCTCACCCGAAGCCCAAGAACGCTCGGCCTAGGGAGAAGGGATTCACCTCCCTTTGGGAGGGACGGGGCGCCCGCAGGGCGTGCCCGGGGAGGGCACGAACCATCCTGGGTACCACGCTGGCGGGTCCTCGTTCACGCCGACCGCAAGGGTGCGTAGACGCATGCCCTCCTCGGCGAGGCCCTTCGGGCCCGCCGGTCCTCCCAAAGGGAGGACGAATCTCTCCCGCCCCGACCGCACGGGCTTGTTGGTGTATGCCCTCCTCGCCTTCGCTGCGCTCCCGCCACGGGACGTGGCGCCACTTCATCCCAAAGGGAGAAGGAGTTCACCCTCCCTTTGGGAGGGACGGGGCGGCTCTCGCTGACGAGCCGTGCCCGTAGGGCGTGCCCGGGGAGGGCATGAACCATCCTGGGGTAGGGCCCGCCGGTCCTCCCAAAGGGAGGACGAATCACCCTTTGACCGACTCTCCGGCCTTCCATACGTGCGTGATGCGGTCCGGGTCGCCCCACACGGTGATGTCGTCGATGGGGTTCACGTCGAAAGCGATCACGTCGGCGTCGTAGCCTTCCTTCAGCTGCCCCGACTTGGGGGCCTGTGGGCCGAGAGTGAGGGGGCCGGTTGCGGTCGCTGCCTCGATGGCCTCCAGCGGAGTCATCCCCGCATCGATGAGGTACTTCACCTCGAGACCGTTCTTCCCGTACATCGGGCCGCTCACGAAGATATCTGTACCCGCAGCGATCTTGACACCGTTGGCAACGGCGATCTTGAGCGCCATCTCGTGGCGGTCGCCGATCATCAGCGCCTTCTTCCACACGTACGGCGGCAGCACGTCCTCCATCGTCAGCAAGGCCGCTACGACGAAACGGGTCGGGACGAGGATCGCGTCCTGCTCGACCATCATCTGTGCGCTCTCCTCGGTCAGGTACGAGCCGTGTTCGATGGTTTTCACGCCTGCTCGCAACGCGGCCAGAATTCCCGGCTCGCCGTGGCAATGAGCAGCGACGACACGTTCCGCCCGAGTGGCCTCCTCGACGATGGCGCGCAGCTCCTCATCGGAGAACTGTTGATGAATGGGGTGATCAACCTCGCTGAGCACGCCACCAGAGGCGCAGATCTTGATGACCGACGCCCCACGGCGCAGCTGCTTGCGAACGGCCAGCAGGCACTCCGGGATACCGTCGGCTAACTGGCTGAACTTCGAGCCGCGGTCTTCCAAGCTGTGTACGAAGTCGAGCGGCAAGCCGTGGATGTCGGCGTGTCCGCCGGTGGTCGACAGGATCGAGCCGGCGGGGTAGATGCGGGGGCCGGGAATCGTGCCCTCGTCGATCACCGGCTTCAGCGCCATGCCGAGTCCGCCCACCTCGCGGAAGCTGGTGACCCCACCGTTGAGGGTCGCGGCTGCATCGGCCGTGGCGCGGGCGACCAGCGAAACGGAGTCCGACGTCGCCAGCGCCTCGAGATCGGGCACAGGCAACCCGATGAAGTGCCCGTGTGCCTCCCACATGCCCGGCATCACTGCGGGCACCGCGGTCTCGGTGTCGCCGGGAGCGGCGGGGGGAGCGGCTGCGGTCGGCCCGGCGTAGACGATGTAGTCCCCATCGAGGATCACGGTCCCGTTCGTGATCGGGTCACCCTTGCCGGGGATGAGTGTTTCCGCCGTGATCCTTGCTGCCATGAGACCTCCTATGTCTTTGGGGGAATCTAATCCGCTCTCGACGACCACTGTCTGTGACTAGTCAACTTGGTCTACCACCCTTTGTGTCTCGCCGACCACGGATAGTGGTTGTAGATTGCTGGTGTAGGTCAAAGGACCTACTCCCGCAGAAGGCGGGCCAGGAAGCAGAACTACTCGATTCGGCGCAAGCAGGGGGAATGCTTGGGGGCGAGCGGTAGGAAGGCAAGGTGGCTTGAACCCGGAGCAGAGGCTCCGGGTTCTTCGCGTTATCATGCGCGACCCGTCGGAATCACCGTCGGCTCGATCGAGGCAGAGGAACGATGGAAGCTTCTTACGACCCCCAGGCCGTTGAGTCCCGCTGGTACCAGGTGTGGGAGGACGCCGGGGTATTCAAGCCGGAGATCAACCCGGATGGGGAGCCGTTCTCGATCGTGATCCCGCCACCGAACGTCACCGGTGTTCTCCACATCGGGCACGCCCTCAACATGTCCATCCAGGACGTAATCATTCGGCGCAAGAGGATGCAGGGCTACGCCGCCCTGTGGCTTCCGGGCACCGATCACGCCGGCATTGCCACACAGAACGTCGTGGAGCGCGAACTCGCCAAGGAGGGCCTCAGCCGTCACGACCTCGGCCGGGAACGCTTCATCGAGCAGGTCTGGGCGTGGAAGGCGAAGCACGGCAATCGCATCAATGAGCAGGTTCGCCGTCTGGGTTTCTCGACCGACTGGAGCCGGGAGAGGTTCACCCTCGATGACGGGCTCAGCGAAGCCGTCTCCAAAGTCTTTGTCGATCTGTACAACGAAGGCCTCATTTACCGCGGCGAGCGCATCATCAACTGGTGCCCGCGGTGCCATACCGCACTGTCCGAGATCGAGGTCGAGCACGAGGACGAGACCGGTGAACTCACGCATATCCGCTACGACTTCTCCGATGGCACGGGGTCGGTGGTGGTCGCCACCACTCGTCCCGAAACCATGCTTGGTGACACCGCAGTTGCCGTGCACCCGGACGACGAGCGTTACAGGCACGTCATCGGCCGCACCGTCACCCTGCCCCTGATTGAGCGAGAGATTCCGATCGTCGCCGACGAGGGTGTCGATCTCGAGTTTGGGACCGGGGCCGTCAAGGTGACTCCCGCTCACGATCCGCTCGACTTCGAGATCGCACAGCGGCACCTCCTGCCTGCAATCAAGGTGATCGACACGGAGGCGAACATAACTGAGGCCGGCGGCGAGTTCTTTGGGCAGGATCGCTTCGAGGCTCGGGAGGCCGTGCGCCATTCCCTCAACAAGCAGGGTTACATCGTTGAGGTCGAAGACCACCATCATTCGGTCGGGCACTGCTCCCGCTGCGGGACGGTGGTCGAGCCGATGCTCTCGCTGCAATGGTTCGTGAAGGTCGGTCCGATGATCGAGCCGTCGGTGGCTCCGATCAAAGAGGAGCAGGCTCGCTTCGTCCCCAAGCGGTGGGAGAACAACTACTTCCGCTGGATGGAGAACCTGCGCGACTGGTGCATCAGCCGTCAGCTGTGGTGGGGTCACCGGATTCCCGCCTGGTACTGCGACGACTGCGACGAGACCATCGTGGCTTTGGAACGCCCCAACGTTTGCACGAAGTGTGGCCATGCGGTGCTTCGTCAGGAACAGGATGTCCTCGACACCTGGTTCTCCTCGCAGTTGTGGCCCTTCTCCACCATGGGTTGGCCCGAAGAGACCGCCGATCTGGACACGTTCTATCCGACTGATGTGCTCGTCACCGCGTACGACATCATCTACTTCTGGGTGGCGCGAATGATCATGATGGGCGTCCAGTTCACAGACTCGGAGCCGTTCGAGGACATCGTCATCCACGGTCTTGTCCGTGCGGCCGACGGACGCAAGATGTCCAAGTCAACAGGCAACACCATCGACCCGTTCGACATCGCCGATGAGTACGGCGCAGACGCCTTGCGTCTCGCTCTGCTGCAATCGGCGGCGCCGGGTCACGACATCCCGCTCAACGTCGAGTGGATCGATGCGGCTCGCCGTTTCGGCAACAAGCTGTGGAACGCCGTGCGCTTCTCGCTCAATCACATCGACGGCAACACGGTTCCCGAGTCTGGCGGATACCCGGAGAAACCTGGCCCAATAGACGCATGGATCCTCAGCCGGCTCGACGCCACCATCGTCGAGTACGACCGTCTGCTCGACGAGTACCGGTTCTCAGACGCCGTCGGTTTGCTCTACAACTTCGCCTGGTCCGAGGTCTTCGACTGGTA
>JASJDZ010000052.1 GCA_030065575.1 Acidimicrobiia bacterium | reverse complement strand
GCGCCAGGAGCCATCGAGGCGAAGGTCGCATCGCAGCTCGGGGCAACTGCGTCGGTAACGATGACATCGGTCAACGTGACGTCGCCGGTGTTCTCCACCCTGATGGTGAAGGTGACGGTGTCACCCTCACGTGCCTGCTGGGTATCCGGTGTCTTCTGAATGTCGATCGCCGGGCCAATCACATCGACGTCGGCTGTGTCGGAGTCGGCAACGGTGCCACCGGCGGCATGGGTACCGACAACCGATGCGATGTTGGTGAAGTCGGCGGTCACGTTGGCCAGCGAGCACGTATAGGTGGTCGAGTCGCCCGCAGCCAGGTTGCCGATCACGTTGTCACACGCCGGGGCGGCCGGATCGGTTGCCTCGACATCGGTCAGATCCACGTCGCCGGTGTTGGTGACGGTGATGTCGAAAGTGGCCGTGCCGTTGGCCAGCACCTGCTGGAAGTCCGGGGTCTTGTCGATCGTGATTGCGGGGTTGATCACATCAACGGTTGCGGTGTCGTCGTCGGTGACCGGATCGCCGTTCGGATCATCACCAGTCACATCAGCAGTGTTGGTGAAGTCGAGAGCGCCGGCGGTCATCGTGCAGTCGTAGCTCGAGATCTCGCCAGTAGCCAGGTCGCCGATCACGCTGTCACACGCCGGAGCGACGGCGTCGGTGACCGTCACACCGGTCAGATCGACGTCGCCTGTGTTCTCCACGGTGATCGTGAACGTCACGGTCGAACCCGGCAGAGCAAACTGCGAGTCCGGGGTCTTCTGGATGGTGATGGCGGGGTTGATCACATCAACATCCGCATCATCACTGTCGGACACCGGATCGCCGTTCGGGTCGTCACCCGCCACGGCAGCGGTGTTCGTGAAGTCATCGGCAAGGGCCGTCATCGTGCAGTCGTAGGTCTCGATCGCACCCGGAGCCATCGAAGCAAACGTGGCATCGCAAACCGGAGCAGAGGCGTCCGAGATGGTGACGTCGGTCAGGGTCACATCACCGGTGTTCTCCACGGTGATCGTGAACGTAACCGTGTCACCGGCACGTGCCTGCTGGGTGTCCGGGGTCTTGGCGATCGTGATCGCAGGGTTGATGACATCAACATCGGCAGTATCGCTGTCGGAGACCGGATCGTCATTGGGGTCATCACCGGTGACCGAGGCTGTGTTTGTGAAGTCGTCAGCGCCGGCAAGCATCGTGCACGAGTAGGTCTGCACCGCACCGGGAGCCATCGAAGCAAACGTCGCTTCGCAGTTCGTTGCGACAACGTCGGAAACGGCCACATCGGTAAGGGTCACATCACCGATGTTCTCAACACGAATATCGAAGGTGACGGTGTCGCCTTCCCGAGCCTGCTGAGTGTCCGGGGTCTTCTCGATGTCGATCGCCGGGTTGATCACATCAACATCGGCACTGTCACTGTCACCTACCGGGTCACCATTCGGGTCGTCGCCGGTCACCGATGCGGTGTTGGTGAAGTCATCCGCACCTGCGGTCATCGAGCAGGAGTAGGTCTCGACCGCTCCCGGCGCCAGCGAGGCAAACGTGGCATCGCAGGCCGGGGCGACAGCATCGGATACGGCGACGTCGGTGAGAGCCACATCGCCGGTGTTGGTCACCGTGATGGTGAAGGTGGCCGTGTCACCAGGACGCACCTGCTGAGTGTCCGGGGTCTTGTCGATCGTGATCGCCGGGTTGATCACATCAACAGCAGCATCGTCACTGTCCCCTACTGGATCGCCGTTCGGGTCATCGCCGGTCACATCCGCGGTGTTGGTGAAGTCATCCGCACCGGCAGTCATCGAGCATGAGTAAGTCTCGACCGCACCAGCAGCCAAGGAGGCAAACGTCGCATCACAGCTGGGAGCAACCGCATCGGTGACGGCCACATCGGTGAGCGTCACATCACCGGTGTTCTCCACGGTGATCGTGAAGGTAACCGTGTCACCAGGTCGGGCCTGCTGGGTGTTCGGGGTCTTGGCGATCGTGATAGCCGGATTGATGACATCAACATCGGCAGCGTCGCTATCGCTCACCGGGTCGCCGTTCGGGTCATCACCCGTCACGTCAGCCGTGTTGGTGAAGTCATCCGCAAGGGCGGTCATCGAGCAGTCGTAGCTCGTGGAGGCGCCAACTGCGAGAGCACCGACCGTGTTGTCACACGCCGGGGCGACGACGTCGGTAACGGTGACATCGGTCAGGTCCACATCACCGGTGTTCTCCACGGTGATGGTGAAGGTGACGGTGTCCCCAGGACGCACCTGCTGGCTATCGGGGGTCTTGTCGATCGTGATCGCCGGGTTGATCACATCAACATTCGCACCATCACTGTCCCCTACCGGGTCGCCGTTCGGGTCATCGGCAGTGACCGAGGCGGTGTTGGTGAAGTCATCGACACCGGCAGTCATCGAGCAGTCGTAGCTCGAGGACTCACCGGCTACGAGGTCACCGATCACGGCATCACAGCTCGGAGCAACAGCGTCAGTGACCGTGACATCGGTCAGGTCCACATCACCAGTGTTCTCCACGGTGATGGTGAAGGTGACCGTATCGGCAGGACGCGCCTGCTGAGTGTCCGGGGTCTTGTCGATCGTGATGGCCGGGTTGATCACATCAACAGCAGCATCGTCGCTGTCGACAACGGGGTTACCCAACGGGTCGTCGCCGGTCACATCCGCAGTGTTGGTGAAGTCATCCGCACCGGCAGTCATCGAGCATGAGTACGTCTCGACCGCACCCGCAGCCAAGGAGGCAAACGTCGCATCACAGGCCGGAGCGACAGCATCGGAGACCTCTACATCGGTAAGGACCACATCACCCGTGTTCTCCACCCGGATGTCAAAGGTCACCGTGTCACCGGGACGCACCTGCTGGCTATCAGGCGTCTTCTCGATATCGATAGCCGGGCCGATCACATCAACGTTGGCAGTGTCCGAATCAGTGACGGTGCCGCCGGCAGCATGGGTACCAACCACCGAAGCGACGTTGGTGAAGTCGGAAGTCACGTTGGCCAGCGAGCAGACGTAGGAGACCGAGGCGCCGGCAGCCAGATCACCGATCGCGCTGCCACAGGCCGGGACCAGTGCGTCCGTGACCTCGACATCGGTGAGATCGGCATCGCCGGTGTTCGTGACGGTGATCGTGAAAGTGGCAGTTCCTCCGGAGAGGACTTGCTGGTTGTCCGGGCTCTTGGTGATCTCGATGTCGGGATCGATGACGACAACGTCGGCGTCGTCGCTGTCGGTGACCGTTCCCCCGGCAGCGTGGGTGCCAACTACAGAAGCAGTGTTGGTGAAGTCAGCGGTCACGTTGCTCTGCGAGCAGGTGTACGAGGCAGAGTCGCCCGGAGCCAGGTCGACAATCGGACCGCCACATGCTGGC
This sequence comes from Acidimicrobiia bacterium, assembly GCA_030065575.1. GTDB lineage: Bacteria > Actinomycetota > Acidimicrobiia > Spongiisociales > UBA5794 > JAAETI01. Next base: position 8,158 of record JASJDZ010000052.1, on the reverse strand, counting down.
ACCAGCGTGTCGGTGACGAGAACGTTGGTCAGCATCGAGTCGCCGGTGTTGACCACGGTGATGGTGAAGGAGGCATCGCTACCCGTGAGGATCGTTTGCGAGTTCGGGCTCTTGGTGATGCTGATGGCGGGATCGATGACGGTGACATCGGCACCGTCAGCATCCGAGACCGTGCCGCCGGCGGCATGCGAACCGACTGCCGAAGCAACGTTGGTGAAGCCGGCAGTCACACTGCTCAGCGAGCAGGTGTAGGAAGTTGAGGCACCAGCAGCCAGATCACCGATCACGCGGTCACAGTCCGGCGCCAGCACGTCGGTCACCTCAACATCGGTGAGGCCGGCATCGCCGGTGTTGGTGACGGTGATCGTGAAGGTCGCCGCTGTGCCGGTCAGGATCGTCTGGCTGTCCGGTGTCTTCTCGATCTGGATAGCGGGGTCGATGACGGTGACATCGGCATCGTCGGAATCGGTGACGGTACCCCCGGCGGCATGCGATCCGACCACCGAGGCAACGTTGGTGAAGCCGGCAGTCACGTTGGCAACTGAGCACGTATACGAGGTGGAGGCACCGGCAGCCAGATCACCGATCACGCTGTCACAGGCTGGGGCGAGTGCGTCGGTCACCTCAACATCGGTGAGGTCGGCATCGCCGGTGTTGGTGACGGTGATCGTGTAGGTCGCCGCTGTGCCGGTCAGGATCGTCTGGCTGTCCGGTGTCTTCTCGATCTCGATTGCCGGGGCGATTAGGTCGGTCGTGTGCGTGTCGTCGTCGGTGACGGGATCACCGTCCTCGTCGTCGCCGGTGGCGGTGCCGGTGTTGACCAGAGGATCGGGATCGGTCACCTGAATGGTGTAGGTGGCCTCGAAGGTCCAGGTCTCCCCTGCTTCCAGCAGCCCGTCGCCGTCATCGCCGCCCACATACGCGGCGGGACCGGCAACGTCATCAGCAACCGTGAGGTTGGAGACCGGAGTGCCGTCCGAGGTCGGATCGTGCGAGACGGTGAAGGTATAGGTGACTGTGTCGCCGGCAACGGCAACAGCCGGGCCGGTCTTGGTGACGACGATCACCGGCAGGTAGTCGATGTCGGTGGAGTGGTCGTCGGTCGAATCGGGGAGATCATCGCCGTCTTCGTCACTGGCAGTGACGGTGACCGTGTTCAGGATCGGGTCCGGGTCGCCGGCCGTCACAACATGCGTGGCCGAGTAGATCCAGGTCTCGCCGCCGTCGACTAGCGAGTTCCCGTTGGCGTCGCCGGAGACAAACGAGGCAGTCCCGGCGACGTCGTCGGTGACGGCGCCGATGGTCACCGGGGAACCGTCCGATCCGGCCGTGTGGGTGACGGTGAACGTGTAGGTAACGGTGTCGCCGACGTTGGCCGTGGCAGGCCCGTTCTTCACAACCTGGATGGCCGGGTTGTGCTGCACATCGACCGAGGCGGAGTCGGAGTCATTGCCGGAGTTACTGTCGGTCTCGGTCACCGAGGCAACGGTGGCGACATTGGTGATGATGGTTCCGTAGGTACCGGGATCAACGGTGCCCGTGAGTGCGAGAGTCTCGCTCGCACCGTTGACCATGCTGCCGATGGTCCACACGCCGCCGCTGTAGGTGCCGGTGCTGGGCGTGTCGGATACATAGGTGATGCCACTCGGAAGAACGTCGTCTAGCGAAACGCCTGTGGCCGTGTCGGGACCGTTGTTGGTGATCGTGATGGTGAAGGTGACGGTGTCATCGACCACCGGTGTGGAGTCATCGACGGTCTTGGTGACTGCGAGGTCAACGACAGGCACGTCGATGTCGGCATCATCGGTGTCGTTGCCCGGATTGGGATCGGGACGGTCCGTCTGGGTGATCGTTGCCGTGTTGGTGATCGTCGTACCGGCGGTATCGACGTCAACCGTTGCGGTGATGACGATTGCGGTCGAGTTACCCGACGCCAACGCACCGACGCTCCACACGCCGGTGGTGTCGTCGTAGCTGCCGCCGCTGTCATCGGACACGTAGGTGACACCCGCCGGGAGGAGGTCGGTGACCTCGATCAGCCCGGCATCGGAAGTTCCGTTGTTGGTCACGGTGATCGTGTAGTTGATCGATTCGCCGGGATTCGGGGCTGGGTTGTCGACGGTCTTGACGAGGGCGACGTCGGCAGTTGCCACGGGGTCGCTGACGATGTCGGTCGCAGGAAGCGCTCCGGAGGCCGCAACGGTTGCTGCGTTGTCCACGGTCGCCTGGCTCAGGATGCTGTCTGCGACGACTCGGAACGTGACCTGCATGGTCTCGCCGGGGGGCAACACAAACCCGTCACCAGGAGCGACCAGGTTCGCCGGCGGGTTCCCAGCAGCAGTCACCGCCGTGGCGACGTCAACGGCGAAGTTGTCCGCCCAGACGATGTCGTTGTTGCCGAGGGTGTTCGAAGTACGCAGGCGGAAAGTTGTGGTTCCGGTCAGTTCGCTGGGAAGCAGAGCATGGGGACCGGAGCTCATGTAGGCAGAGTCGGTACCGGGCCCATCGAAGCGATCCAGTTCGCGATAGGTTCCACTGGGGCTGTCGGCAACCTCGAGTACTACGTAGTCGTTGGCCGAGTCGAGCCGTAGCCGACGGAAGTCGAGGCTGACGCTTGCGTAGTCGGCCGAGCTGAGGTCAGCCGAACGACGAACGCTGTTGCGGTCGTCCTTGATCCTCAGCTGATAGGGATCCTGATCCGGATTCGTTCCGGTGTCGGTGAGGATCCGGATGTCGCCGCCCGTTGGGCTGGTGCTCTCCCCGCTCTCCGTCCAGTTGCCGCTGAAGGAAGCGGAGCCGTTGTTATTGCCGTAGGACCGTGCATTGAACTCGTCGCGGTAATCACTGCCCAGGAACCCAACAACGTTCGTTGTCCCGGGCACGTAGCTGGTGCCGGCCGGGACGGCGTCGGTCACGCTGATCCCCTCCAGCAGGCTGGTGCCGGAGTTGGCGATGCTGAGCGTATAGGTGATGGTCTCCCCCGGCTCAACCGAACCGGACACGCTCGAGGACTTGATCATCTCGAGACCAGTCGTCCCAACAACCGGCGTGATGTCGACAGAGTCGGAGTCGTTGTTCGGAACTGCGTCGCCCTGATCGACGGCAGTTCTGGTGGCAGTGTTGGTGATCGTCGTTCCTGCGGTCCCCGGATCGATCGAGACCGTGATGCTGAGGAAGGCCGACTCGTTCCGATCGACGGAGCCCACGTTCCAGATCCCTGTCGTCTCGTCGTAGGTTCCGGGTCCGGAGGCGGCTACAAAGGTGACGCCGGATGGGAGGACATCCTCGACCACAACACCGGTGGCGTTGGCCGGACCGGCGTTGAAGACCTCGATGGTGTACGTAGTTGTTCCGCCTTCGAACGGAGTTGCGTCGGATACCGTCTTGTCGAGCCACATGTCGCTGCCCGGGACGTAGCAAACGGTCGACTCGTAGTCACCACCGTTGTCGACAGTCCGCGGGTTGGTCGCCGCACCGGTCGTGATGTTTACCTCGAACAGCTCACCTGGGGTCGTTCCTGAGGTAGCCCAGAGGAAGCCTTCAGCATCGAAGCGCATCCCTTCCATGTCGCCGGCCCCAAAGGGACCGATGTCGGTGGCATTGCCGGTTGCTGTGTCCAGTGTCACGAGACGGCCGGGACCGCCGCCTCCGGTGATCGAACCGTAGAGGACACCAGTGAAGGGATGGAAGGCGATGTCATCCAGGTCGTCGTGACCGAGTGAAGAGATGTTCGTTTCGAGGTAGTCGACTCCGGGCGCAATTGCGTCCTGGATAACGCGTCCAGTAGAGATATCGATCTGGAAGATGAGGTCGTTGGAGGACTGGCGCTCGGCGCCCCAGAGCTCACCGCTGATGTAGTCGAAGGCGAGGCCGTCCACGTCGGTGATGGCGATGGTTCCGAGTGCGCCATCCGCATTGCCGAAAGTGTTGGGCAGAGGGGTGAAGACACCGGTGAGTTTGTCGATCGTGCCGAGGCGGTTGGCGTTAGCTGCGAACAGCTCGAGGGTGGCCGGATTCATGTCCATCGCCTCGATGTTGTTGGTACCCGTGCCGGTACCGATGTTGGTCTCGTTGGTGACTGGGTTGAAGTCGCCACGGTCGACGATGGTGAGCAGGTCGTTGCCGCCGTTGCCGCCACCAGAGTCGGCAATCAAATAGCAAACGCCGTCGCCGGGAGCGGCAGCGGCGGGGGTGGGGTCGATGGCACCCACAACCATGGTCGTCGTCGAGAGCGTCAACGAGGCAAACGCAGCCACCGCCCTCTTCAGACGAATGCCAAGGCGGTGACCGCCTTGGCTCTTGTAGGTCTTCATCTTGCTTCCCAGTTCTCGGTCTTCCGTGACCCGTCTTGGTTCCGGCCTCGACGAGTTTTCCTTCACTAGTAATTTCATCGTCAGATTTCGGGGCCACTGGAGTTGGATTTCCAGCACTTCACAGATGACTAGTTACCGGTCACGGGTGGGGCAGCACCGAGGTGAGGGCGCGACTCGATCCGGGGCATCGAAGTAGCAAACCCTCAACTACAGATCGAGGGTTTAGAGGAAGCCGTTTTCCTTCATCCAGACGTCGCTATACACCTTGGAAACGTAGTTCCTACCCGAGTCGGGAAGGATGACAACGACCAGATCATCGGGTCGCCGCACCGCAACCCGGAGAGCACCAACAACCGCCATCCCTGCCGACCCGCCGGAGAAGATCCCTTCGACCGCAGCGAGCCGTCGCGTCATGGCAAACGTCTCTGCGTCGGTGACCATCTCGTACTCATCGACAATCGCAGGGTCGTAGGTCTCCGGCCAGAAGTCCTCCCCCACCCCCTCGGTCAGATAGGTGGTGACATCCTCTTCGGAATCCGCCGTGTAGATGGACCCTTCCGGATCGACACCGACCACCAGGAGGCCGGGCTTGCGCTCCTTGAGGTACCGGCCGGCACCGGTGACGGTACCCCCGGTGCCCAGGCCGATAACGAGTACATCGATCTCGCCGTCCGTCTGCTCCCAGAGCTCGGGGCCCGTCTGCTCGTAGTGTGCCTGTGGGTTGGCCGGGTTGGAGTACTGATCGGGACGGTATGCGTTTGGCGTCTCAGCGGTCAGGCGATCTGCCACCGAGTAGTAGGAGCGAGGATCATCAGGCTCGACATCCGTGGGGCACACAACGACCTCGGCGCCATAGGCGCGCAACAGTGCCCTCTTCTCCTCCGACTGCTTGTCAGCCATCACTGCGATCAGCTTGTACCCGCGCAGGGCCGCGACCATTGCCAGCCCGACACCGGTGTTGCCGCTCGTCGGTTCGATGATCGTGCCGCCGGGCTCGAGCCATCCATTGCGCTCGGCTCGCTCGATCATGCCCAGGGCGATGCGATCCTTGATCGAACCACCCGGGTTCATGTACTCGATCTTGGCCACGAGGTTCCCCGGAGGGTGCAGGTGGGAGAGCCTGACCAGCGGGGTGTTGCCGATCGCGTCGACGATGTTGTCCCGAATGTCCATGAGCAGGAGGGTACAAGGCCGACACAACCAGTTCTGGCGTCCCTGTGAGGAAGATATTCCGATTTCCGACGCCAGAAGCGAGGGTATGGTTCCACCATGAGCTCATTTGCAGACCGCAATCGCGAAGCTGTCATCAACCAGCTCCAGAACGACGAGAGGATCGGCACCGACACGATCCTGTCGGTGGCGCCACTGATGCGAGTCAGCGTCATGTTGCTGGTGATATCCGGGATAGTCGGCGTGCTGGTCTTCCAGATTCTCTTTGGGTTCGGGGGTCTCCAGTTCGGAATAGGTTTGGTCCTCGGCTATGTGGCGTACGTTCTCATAGCTCTGCGGACGATGGGGGCACCGCGAGTGATCGGCGCAATGGGGGTACTCACCGACCGGCGCCTGATGTTGCTGGGGTCGAAGCGGGTCGGCATCGCCGGTGAGTGGAGCCTGTCCGACCTCGACAGCATCGAGTTGACCCGCAAGGGCAACCTACTGGTAATGGGCAAGATCATGGTTGTCCCGAAGGAAGGCAAGGCCATGGGCTTCTACCTCTCCAATCGGGGTATGGGCGTCCACTTCATGGACGCGTACCGGGAGTTGCAGGCGTAATCCGTGAGCCGGGCATCCGAAAGAGCCAGGAGGTTCTACAGCCCGGATCTTGCTCCCGGCGAGGAGATCGAAGCCGTCCGCAACGCCACGGCATCCGGCACCTGGACGCTGGTGGGGTACGGCGCACTGATCGGGGCCCTGCTCGGCTGGCTCTACGCAATCAACGTCGATAGCTCACTGCTTCCGGCTCTGGTCCTGGGCGCCCTCGGCGGCGAGCTTGGCGGCTACCTGCTGGCGAACCGTCGTGCCCGGCTTCCCTCCGGCCCCGGTGCAATCCACCTGCAACTGGTTCAGACCAACAGACGCTTGTTCACGGTCAATCGTCATGCATCCACTAGACGCCGAGAATTGCGGGAGTACCCACTCGATGAGGTAGCGGTCACTGTCGCAAAGCGATATCCCATCGGGAGCTATCACCGACTCGACATCACCGATGCAGCCGATAGAGCTGTATCACTGATCGTGGAGGGCGAACTCGATCTACCGTGAACGATGTCCCCCGGTCGCGGTAGATTGAACGTATGGATGCGATACATCGTTTCTCGAAGCCGACGCTGCGAAGACCGCGCGCCATCATCGCCTTCGAGGGATGGGGCGATGCGTGCGAAGCGGCCTCCGGTGCCGCCAACTACCTGATCGGCGCACTAGATGCCGACGAGCCCTTTGCTGCTATCGATCCCGAGGAGTTCTTCGACTTCCAGGCGCACCGGCCGACGGTGGCAATCGATGAGGGCGCAACCCGCCGTCTCACCTGGCCGACGACCCGGTTCCACTACGTGCCCCTCCCCACCGACGACCGCGACCTGGTTCTGGTGCTCGGGGACGAGCCCTCCTACCGCTGGAAGACGTTCAGCCGTCAGCTCATCCAGGTCCTTTGTGAGCACGACGTTGAGGAGGTCATCCTGATGGGCTCCTTCATCGGACACGTCGCTCACACGCAGGCGGTACCGGTTGTCGGTGTAGCTACCGACCCCGCACTGGTCGTTCGCAATGGGTTGATGACCTCGGAGTACGAGGGACCCACCGGGATCATCGGCGTCTTGCTGGAGGCGTGTCGTGAGGCGGGGATACCGGCCCTTGCCCTCTGGGCCGCAACCCCCCACTACCTGGCGGCCAACCCCAACCCGAAAGCGATGCTGGCGCTGGCGTCCCGCACGGCAACCATTCTCGGTTTCGAGGCCGACTTCACCGAGTTGGAAACAGTCACCAACGAGTACCTGGAGCGGGTGGATGCCGCCCTTGCCTCCAACGAGGAGTTCTCTTCCTACGTTGCTGAGCTCGAGCAGACAGAGCCTTCGGCGGGGGCCATCGATCCCACCGCTGCTGCCGGATTGTTGAGCGAGATCGAGGACTATCTCCGCCACAACGGATAGGTCAATCGGCCCGGCAGTAAATGCCATCTGCATGTGCAAATAGCCCTATCAAGGATTACCGTATGGGGGTACAGGCGACGCCGTGGGCGCGTCGCCTTCTATCCAAATAACTGGAGAGGTAGAAACTATGCGAAAGCAGTTTGCACTGCTATTTAGCGTCGTCCTCGCCTTTGCGCTCGTAGCCTCCGCGTGCGGCGGCGACGACGACGGAGGTGGCGGTGCCGATACGAACATTGGTCTCGTATTTGACATCGGCGGTCGCGGCGACCAGTCCTTCAATGACTCTGCTGCTGCCGGTCTCGACCAGGCGGAAGAGGACCTGGGAATCGGCGCATCTGAAGCGTCAGCAAATGACGACGGCTCGAACCGCGAGGAGCTGCTCAACCTGCAGGCCGACGAGTCGGACCTCGTGTTCGGCGTCGGGTTCCTGTTTGCGGAGCCGATGACAAATGCGGCGACCGCTAACCCGGAAGTCAACTTCGCCATCGTCGACGATGCATCGGTTGACCTGCCGAACGTGGCAGGCCTGGTCTTCGCCGAGCAGGAAGGTTCCTTCCTCGTCGGCGCCGCAGCTGCGCTCAAGACGACCAACAACAAGGTTGGCTTCATTGGTGGCGTCAACATCGAACTCATCCAGAGGTTCGAGGCTGGCTTTGTCGCTGGTGTCAAGCACATCAACCCCGACATTGAAATCGACAT
>JASJDZ010000002.1 GCA_030065575.1 Acidimicrobiia bacterium | reverse complement strand
CGCCAAGGCTGAATACGTCCGAAGCCGGCGTCCCGCGCTCGCCTGCCAGCAACTCTGGGGATAGGTACACCGCCGACGGCGTCCCCTCCACATACTGCACCGCCGCCTCACCCAGCAATGTCGCCACACCGAAGTCGGCTAGGTAGGCGTTGCCGTCCTCGTCGAGCAGCACATTGTGCGGGGTGACGTCCCGGTGCACTACGCCGCGGCGATGCGCGTACGTCAGCGCGGCACCGACCTCTCTCAGCAGTTGCAGCGCCGCTTCGGGTTCGAGCGGCCCCTGCTCCAGCCGATCGGCCAAGCTGCCCCTCAGGCATGGCATGACCAGATAGGCACCGTTTGGGTCACGCCAGAAGTCGAAGAGAGACACGATGTGCGGATGCTCCAACGCGGCCACCAGTTGAGCCTCGGCTTCGAACCGCCGCACGAACTTGGGCCGGTTGGCCAGCTCCGGCCGGATCGCCTTGATGGCCACTTCCCGACCTACTCCGGGTTGCGCAGCCCTCCAAACAACGCCGTGGGCTCCTTCGCCAATGAGCCCCCGAAGGGTGTAGCCGCGCAGCCTCTCCGGAGTGGCCACCTCCACCAGCAGGGATGGATCCTGGGTGAGGATTTGGTCCTCCAACTCCCTCAACTGCGGCGACAGATCCAACCCAACGTCCCCCAACTGGGAACGAGCTTGCTGAATCGCAGCGACCGCCTCCGCCTGGCGACCGGATCGATACAGGGCCAGCGCCAGGTTGCCCCAGAGCCTCTCCCGGGTTGGATACTCAGCGGTCAGCTTCTCGAGTTCCGGCAACATCTCATTGTGCCTACCCATCGCTAGCAGCACCTCGAGCCGCTCCTCCAATGCTGCCCTGCGCAACTCCTCGAGACGCTCGACCTCGAGGTGGGCAAACTCCTCGTACATGAAATCGGCATAGGCACCACCCCGCCATAGGCCGATGGCGTCGTGGAGCAGCTTCAGGGCGCTAGCTGGGTCTGACTCTCGGATCGCGCGCGCCTCAGCCAGCGACGACTCGAAAACGAGCGCATCGATCCGCGAAGTCTCCACCTCGAGCACATAGCCTGGTGCCCTGGTTGCGATCAGGTCAGCAGGGAGAGCCTCCCGCAACTTGGACACGTGATAGCGCAGAGAGCTCACGCCTGTTCCGGGCGCCTGTTCCCCCCAGACAGCCTCCAACAGCTGGTCGCTGGAAACCACCTCGTTGGCGTGGACGAGCAGCATCGCCAAAACGGCGCGCTGCCTCGGAGCATCGAGCTTGATCGCCTTGCCGTCCACCACGATCTCCAGAGATCCGAGAACCCGGAATTCCACCTGGTGATCCATGGCGTCGCCCCTTCACTCCTCCAACGGGCAGTCGATTTCGTAGGCGGTGCACTCGGCGGCGGTGAAGTCACGGGTGACGCGGTCACGAGCCATCTGAATGAGGTCATCGAGATCCAGCGCCCAGACGATGGTAAGGCCCTCGAAGTCATAGGTGGCAGCGAGCTGAGACCCGTCCGAGCTGAACGCCACGCTGTGGATGATCGAGTTCCCGTAGCTGAGCTTGAGGATCTCCTCGTACGTTGTCGAATCCCAAAGATGTATCTCGGGGACGCTTCCCGACGCAATTGAGGTTCCATCTGGACTGAAAGCAACGTCGTAGACGGCAGATTGATGACCCATTGGCGGACTGAGCAACTCACCAGTCGCTACGTCCCACACGTAGATGCTTCCCTCCCCGGAGTCCCGTTCGTAGCCTGCGGTGACTAGTCGGGTCCCGTCACGACTGAAGTCAATCGGCGCGCCGGTGTAGGCGTCCCACCAGTGCTCACAACACGTGTCCAACTCGTTGCCGTCGAGGTCATAGAAACGAACGATGTCCTTATCGACGAACGTTCCTCGGACCGCCAATTGGCTCCCGTCCGGGGTGAAGGCGAGTTCCATGTAGTTCTCGGACGGGTCGTCCAATGGATCGCGTGCAAGAACCAACTCGAACGTCTCGGTGTCCCACATCCGGATCGCAGGAGGAGTAGAACCGTCGAGCGACTTGGGAATCGTTGCCGCTAGGTACCGACCATCCGGGCTGAAGTCAACCGAATATGCGTCGTTATGGCCGGTTGCCAGGAGATCCTCGTCATCGACGGGCTGGGCGATGAGCGACGCGGAGGCAATGTCCCAGACCTGGACGAACCCGCCACTCTCGCTCAAGGCCACTGCGAGGAGCGAGCCGTCGGGCGAGAAAGCGAGGTCTGACGACGTCGAGCCCACATCCGGCAACCTGGCCAGCTCATCTCCGGTGGCAGAGTCGACAATAACGACGTCGTCACCGACGGGGGCGCGAGCCAGCATTGTGCCGTCCTCGCTGTAGGTCACCGAATGAAACCCCCACTGCTTGTTGCGAAGGGTCATCCACTCGCTAGACCCTGAGGGCCCGAAGTCAGTCAGCCGCGCATCCACATACCCAACGCTGAGAAGATGATCGGTGGCGGAGGTAAAAGCCAAGTCGAGGATCCAGCCGCGATGAGTCGCCGTTGCTTCCAGGTGATCGATGCCATAGTCGGTTGTCGCAAAGGTGTGGACATTCCCAAGGTCGTCGGCTGTGGCAAGCAGGCTTCCGTCGGAGTTGACCGCAATTGCCAGCATGAGACTGATCTCCGCCCAAACCGGCTGCTCCTCCCCTGTGGCCAGATCGAGCAGACCGATGCCCCAGTCCGAGAAAGGACGAGCTATGTAGACGGCTTCTCCGTCACCGCTGAAGGCGACATCCCAGGCAGAAAACTCCTCGTCATCGTGCTCGATAGCGTGCTCACGTATGATCTCCCCGGTTGCCACGTTCCAGACCCAGGTTGAGACACCGTCCGTGGCTGCCAGCAGGGTTCCGTCCGGGCTGAAGTCCACCCCTCTTCCCGCTAGGGGTCCGAGAGGCGCATCGAGCACTCTTGACTGCCCTCCGCTTGAGGCTTCCCAGAACCTGATGGTCTCATCCCAGCCCCGTGAGGCAAGTACAGATCCGTCGGGAGAGAACTCGAGGTAGCTAACGCTGTCGTACTCGAACCCGTCCTCATCGGGGTGATCATGTGCCCGGCCGAGGACGGTCGCAACGCCCGGTCGCAGCAGATCGATAGAGAGCACCGCAAAGGGAGGCAGCACCGGTCCATCGTCGGAGTCCTCAGCCTCGTCGAGGTCTCCCTCCTCGCCGTCATCCTCCTCGGGCAGCATCACCTCAAAGAAACCCTCCTCCCCAAAGACAAGCAACTCCGGCATCCCCAGCAACGACACCAAAGCCAGCCGCACTTCGTCATCAGTCGCGTCGAAGGCAACCGGTTCAGAAGTCGCAGCGTCGAGGATGAAGACAAACGACCCGGCGTTGGCATCAATCGAGATCATGGCGAAGTCGTCGTAGACCTCAGCCCACGCCTCGCCCGGTCGCGGGCCAAGCTGAGAGGAATCCGACTCCAGTCGTCGAACAAACGGCGAGGAGGTCTCCAGGATCGCAACCTGCCAAGGATCATCAGCGGTGCCAGCCCCGGACGCGGCAACGTCGCTCAGCTCCGGCAGTTGCTCTAGTGCATCCTCGATTGCGCTTGCCGAGGCGCTGATGTCCAGCTCGTTGGTGGTCGCACCCCCGTATGCCAGCGTGAAGACCCCAGAGCTGGCTTCGATCTCAACTGTCTGGAAGTCATTGGTGGTCCAGAGCTCGTCGCCCGTTGCCACATCCCACATCGTCACTGTTCCGTCCGTGCGACCGGTGGCAACCATGGTTCCATCTGGCGAGATCGCAACTGAGAACTCGCTGAGCTCACCATCGTCTGGATTTCCTGCGATTGGCAGCTCGAGAACCTCGAAGTTGTCCTCAACGCGGATGACCTTCACCGGCTCAGTGTTGGACCTCGTCGCAACAAGCGTCCCGTCAGCATTTACGCTTGCTCGCTGCGATGCGTGGGTCGCGAAACGAAGTCGTGAGGAGACAACCGCCTCGTGGAGCGCTTCGACCGCTTCCTCGGTGGGGCCGCCGCCCACCTCGATGGCCACAGCTTCGAGGGCGAGCAGAATGGCTAGCTCCGGATCCTCCTGCATAGCCACACGGGCCTTGGCTGCAAGCTCCTGAGCGCGGGCCGTGGCTGCGTTCTCTTCGGCGAGATCTCGCTGCGTCCTCGCATCCTCGGCGTTAGCGTCAGCACGCTCTGCCTCGGCGATGGCGTCTTGCTCGTTCTCCAAAGCAAGAGCCCGTGCATCCTCGGCGTCCCGCTGTGCAAACGACGCCAACACGGCAAGAACCACCGCGATGACTGCAACGCTGGCGATGGTCGCCAGCACACCCATCCGTCTGCGCCGCTGCCGGGTCGTTGCCTCGTCCTCAGCCGCTCGGCTTGTCTCCAGGTAGCTGCGCTCACGTCCGGTTAGGGCAATGTCGGTCTCCTCCGCAAAGTGCTCGTAGTGCGCCAGCCGGCCGCCCTTGAGCAGATAGGGCGACTCGTTGCCCGACTCCTCCCACTCCCCCACTGCGGCAGCCAACCGCCGATGCAGAACCAGGTCATCCCGCCGCTCGTCTATCCAGCCACGTAGCCTCTCCCAGCGGGCAAGCAGCGCCTCATGGGCTACCTCCACCGTGGGTTCCCGTGTCTCGGGATCACGGTCGAAGGTGAGCAGCCGGTGACCGCCGAAATCGTCGAGAACCCGCTGCAGCGCATCGGGGTCGAGTCCCATGTGATGTAGTTCGGTCAGCGGAATCCTGCGGCGGGTGTCCTCCTCGCCCTCCTCCACAGTCACCAGCCGGAGGAAGACCTGCTGCGCTGCCGAGCGTCCTTCGTCGCCGTAGGCCGAGTAGAGGTCCTCGGCCCGGCGGCCCAGCGCCCCGAGCACCCCGCCGGTCTTGTGGTAGCCGGCAGTGGTGAGCTGCCCATTGCTGCGCTCGTGGAAGAGCTCAGTCAGCGCATACTCGAGGAGAGGCAGCCCGCCCGGCTGGTCGGCAACATCTCGGGTGATCGCCCGTTCCAGCCCCGGCTCCACGGACAAGCCAACCCCCTCAGCGGGCCCGATCACCGCCTGCTCGAGGCTCTCCTCCGAAGGGGCCGCTACCGACACCACTCCCCTACGCAGCAGCTCCCCAAAGCCGGAGTAGCCCAGTGGTCGATCGAAGAAGTCCGCCCGCAGGGTGACGACAATCCGGCAGCGGGTGCCTGCGGCCGTCGTCATATGGTGAAGCGTGTTCAGGAACTGAACCCGCGCTGCCTCAGCAACGGTCTGGGTGAAGAGCTCCTCGAACTGGTCAACGACGAGCAGCAGTTCGGAGTCGCGCGGGAGCATTCGATCGAGGACCCGGTTGACGTCACCGGAAGCGAGCTGGTCGTGGAGATTGTCGGGCCACTCGACTGCCACCCGCCGCAAAGCCTCGGCGAACTCGTGCAGCGGGCGTGCCCCGGGATACATGTCGGTGACCAGCCAGCGATCAGACCCGGGCAGAACACCGCTCCGCAGATCGGCAAGGAGCCCGGCGCGGACCAGACTCGATTTGCCGCATCCCGACGGCCCCACCACGGCAACCAGCCGACGACGCGCTACCGCATCGACCAGTTCGGCAACCGCGAGGTCACGGCCGAAGAAGTCGGGAGAGTCGGTCTCGCCAAAGGCACGCAGCCCCTTGTAGGGGTTGCGGACAACCTCGGGTCGCGGGGCCGCCTTGGCACCGCCGTTGAAGCAGGCGGTCAAGGCAGAAACGAAGTCCACCGGATCGATAAATCGCTCGGCAACGTCGACGGCCGTGGCTCGGGCAAATACCTGGTCTACGGAGTCCGGGACATCTGGGCTTAGGTGTGACGGCGGTGCCACCGGGCCAGCCACTTGCGGAATGACTCCGGTCAGGACCGAATGGGCGAGCATGCCCAGGCTGTAAACATCCGACTCAGGCACCGCTTCCCTCCCGGCGTGCTGCTCCGGCGCGAGGTAGCCCGGTGACGAGCTGCTCGGCCCGGCAGTCTCACCGATCAGCGCAGCCACACCAAAGTCCGACAGATAAGGATTGCCCTCGTCGTCCAGTAGGACGTTCTGGGGTGTGACATCACGGTGCACCACCCCACGCCGATGCGCATAGGACAGCGCCGCACCAACAGAGCCGACCAGCTCCAGAGCAGCATCAACCCGCAACGGTCCCTGAAGCAGCAATCCGGCGACGTTACCGCCCCGCAAATGAGGCATCACCAGGTACGCACCCTCAGGGTCACGCCAGAAGTCGAACAACGAAACGATATGGGGATGCTCGAGGGAGGCGACCAACTGTGCCTCCATTTCGAAGCGGCGAACGAACCCTGCACGGTTGGCGATGTCGGGATGGATGGCCTTGATGGCCACCTCTCGGCCCACGCCGGGCTGGGCGGCCCGCCACACCACCCCATGAGCACCCTCACCAATCCGGCCCCGAAGGATGTAGCCACGGAGAAAGTCGGCGGCAGGCGGTGCAGCCTCAACCGAGAGCGACTCATCTTGAAGCAGGATCTGCCCCTCAAGATCCACCAACTCCTGCGAGGGCTCGAGACCGAGGCCTTCTCCAAGTTCAGTGCGCAACGCTTGATAGGCCTCGAGCGCATCTGCCTGCCTTCCTGAGCGATACAGCGCAAGCATCAATGCGGCCGTCAATCGCTCGCGGCGCGGATGCGCTTCGACGAGGGCCTGCAGGTCACCGACCAGCTCCTGATCGCGGCCTTGAGCGAGCAGGGCATCAAAACGAGCCTCGATCGCCTCCAACCGCAGCTCGTTGAGCCGCCGAATCTCAGCAGCGGCGAACTCCTCATAGGTGAAGTCGGCGTAGGGGTCACCCCGCCAGAGGCCGAGAGCCCTATCGAGGAGCTCAATCGCTCGCCCGGCATCGGCGCCAGCGACGTTGCGGGCTTCAGCAAGCAGCTTCTCGAACTGGAGAGCATCGAGTTGATTCGGGCCGAGGCGGATCACATAGCCCGGTGACTGGGTGGCAATGGTGTCCTCGGACAGCGCTTCACGCAGCTTGGAAACCTGATAGCGAAGGGCGCTGACGTCGGGCTGATCCTCACCCCAGACGAGGTCGAGTAGCCGGTCGGTGGAAACCACCTCGTTGGCGTGTGCCAACAGCACCGCCAGCAGCGCCCGCTGGCGCGGTGCGGTGACCACCGCCGGCCGTCCCTCATCCAGTACCTCTAGCGGGCCGAGGACATGGAACTCCACCGGAGCCTTCCCTCTCGCACCGGCATCTTCTCACAGAATCTGGATCGCGACTAGGTCAATCCAGCAGAGCGCTAAGTGTCACTCTGCTTCGATCAGTACCCCTTGAATGACGACATCGATGGCCTTCTCGAAGCTGACGTCGACGGCTTCCGGCATCCCGAAACCGTCCTTCATCTCCAGGTCGATGAAGCCGTGCACCGTTGCCCGCAAGGCTCTGATCATGTGCACAGTCTCCCCTTCTTCGACCCCGGCGGAGATCAGCGTCTCCGCCAGCTCTGCAGCAGGGGCGGCCATGGCGGCGTAGAGCTCGTCATCCTCGCCGGGTTTCGGGGCGGGCAGCAATGCCTGATAGAGGCCCTGGTGCTCTAGAGCGAACCTGCGGTAGGCGCGGGCACTACGGCGCACCACCTCGGCCGGGTCGCCGTCACCCCGAGCCGAGGACACAATCTCGGCAAGGTGCCTTGCTCCGTGAAGGGCCAGTTCCCGACGCAGACCGGCTAGACCGTCGACGTGGTTGTACAGCGACGGCGTCTTGATCCCCAGGTCATCGGCAACGGCTCGCAGCGACATCGCCTCGAGACCGTCTCGATCGGCGATGGCAGCAGCCGCCGCAATGACATCGTCGAGGGTCAGCCCGACCTTCTTACCCATCCTCCGCGCGTTCCTTGATCGCCCTGTTCATCAGCTCGAAGCCTTCTCGCGTTGGCCCGTCGAGGCTCTTGGCCAGTAGCGGGACCAGCACCCCGGTGAACTCCTCGCTCTGCATGAAGTTAGTACCGCCGGAAGTGGCCTCGATCTCGAAGCGGTGGCGCCCGTCGAACAGGCCCCTGAAGAGGAGTTTCCCCAGCCACTCCAGCCGCTGGCCCGCTTCAGCCTCGGTGACTACGGGGCGGAATGTCGCCGCCCTCCCGCCGGGGGGTTCGATGCGAACATGCAACCGTTCTCCCACAGTTGCGGTCCCATCGGCCGAGGTAATGAACGGGTTCCACTCCGTATACGAGGCGAGGTCGGTCAGCACCTGCCACACCCGCTCCGGGGTGGCATTGATCTCGATCTCGGTGTGAATCTTCTTCATTTCCTTCTCCCTGTGACTAACTTGCTTAGTCAGCTTAACTAAGAGTGTTAGTCATTGTCAAGGGAACAACGAAAGAGGGGCCGCCGGAGCGGCCCCTCTCCCCTAGATATCGCTCAGGTCAACCCAGCGCACGATGCCAGAACGCTGCGATCTCACCCCTCGTCAGGTTGTCCAGCGGGCAGAAGTTGTCGCCGGCCTGGTTACAGCCGCGAGTTATGTCTGCTTCCGCCAGCCGATTGATGTCATCCTCGAAGATCGAGGGATCATCATCGGTGAAGAAGTCAGTCGTCGTCGCCGGCAGATCCAGCGCTCGGACAAACATCGCCGCAACTTGACCTCGTGTCACCAGATCATCGGGACAGAAGCTGTCGTTGTCCGGCGGGTTGCAGCCACGGGTGATCCCTGCCTCCGCCAGCCGATTGATGTCATCCTCGAAGATCGAGAACTCGTCATCGGTGAAGAAGTCAGTCGTCGTCGCCGGAAGATCCAGCGCCCGGACAAACATCGCCGCCATCTGCCCCCGGCTCAGCTCAAGCTCCGGGCAGTAGTTGTCGTTGACGGGCGGGTTGCAGCCACGGGTGATCCCTGCCTCCGCCAGCCACTGGATGTCAGCGGCGAAGATGCTGCCGGCCGTGTCGGTGAACGGCGCTGGTGTCCGCAGGCCCATCACAATCGGGTCGTGATCCGAGGAACGATACGGCCCGGGTGCCGAGTCGTCCGGGTTCGTCCACCCGAGCATGTTCGGCTCGTCGCCGTTGATGTTCCACGCCTCGACGTCCGACACCTTGTGTGCCATCTCCGGCGTCACCAGGATGTGATCAAGGCTGCCTCGACCGATCCACGGCGCCGACGACGCGGCGAAGAAGTTGTAGGTATACGGGTTGACCGACATCTCGGCAAAGACGTTGGTCAACTCGGTCTCCAACTCCAGGATCGGATCCTCAGCGAGATACGAGTTGAGGTCGCCGAGCACGATCACATCATCGTCGCCGCTGAACGCCTGCAGCGCATCGACGAACTCGAGGACTCGCTCCGCCTGCAACACCCGACGGGCGTTGTAGCAGGCCTGACCGTCATCCTGGTTCTCGTCGGCACCGCTGGCTGCAGTGCAACTCTTCGACTTGAAGTGATTCGAAATGACGGTGAACTTCTCCCCGTTGGCCACGAACACCTGCGCCACCGGGGGTCGGCCGAGCTGACTCGTCCCGCCGGGGGAGATGTCGTCGAACGCCGGGTCCTCGATCGTCAGCGGATCACCGATCGGATCTACTGCACCAATGCGGTAGATGATCTCGTTTCGGATGGGGTAGTCGTTGTAGTAGTTGACCTCGCCAACCCAGGCCCAAACCGTGCTGCCCTCCGCTGCATTCAGCGCATCGACGAGCGTCGTGATCGGCGTATGGGTCAGGTCGTTCTCCATCTCCTGGAGACCGATGATGTCCGCACCGAGACCCAGGATGGCAGCGACGAGGCCGTCGGTCTGCTCCGCAAGCTGCTCGGCGGTCTCAGCGCCGCGCCCATCGAGCGTCGTCCAGTAGTTGAGGACATTGAAGGTGGCAATTACTACGTCGCCGCCAACATCTGGTGCCGTCGCCGGCCGCAGGTTGGTAGCGGTGAAGCTGACCTCCACCGTCGGGTTGATGCGGAACTGGCCGAAGCTGAAGTGCATCACCCCGGTCACTGTCGATGCCGTGTCGCCAAGTCGTAACGTCCCTCCGGCAGGGAGGTACGGTGGCTCGGCGGGCGTTGACGTAGACCCGTCATCGAGGATGATTGCTCGTGCCATGTTCTCGTCGGCAAGAGCCTGCAACGCAGGATCACCAACGGAGTAGACGTTCGTCGGCTGCGGAACAACCGTGTCCGCCGCAATCCACACCTCGCCGAAGTTGCCAACGTTGTACGTATCGGTGACAACCATCGTGTCGGTCAGCGTTACCAGCATGCCCTCTACCGGCTCCCGATCCGCCAGCGGCAGATCGACCGGCGTCGGTGCGATCGCAGGCCCGCCTCCGCAGTCGGCGGAGTCCTCTACTCCGGTGATCTGAGTGAGGCCGAACATCTCCATCGTTCGGCCAACCACCCGGACAGTGTTGCCCACCGTGACCCCGGTCGTGTCGGCGGAGACGAAGATGCCATCGGAGGTGGCGGCGTTGCCATCACCCATCGCATCCTGGATGTTGTAGCCGCCGTATCCGGGGAAGACGCCAGTAACAACGCCTTCGGTCAGCGCCGGTGTCCCATCCTCGAACGCGCCGTCGGGGCTCGACCCTTGCAGGTCGTAGATGGCAGTGAATGCATCACCGCATACGCCGAGCGGCGGTAGCGGGTCTACCCCGCCACCCGGAGGAGGCGGCGGCAGCGTCGTCGCTGCGTTCGGTGTGGGCTCCGTGGCACCCCAGGTGACCGAGGTCTTCTCTGAGGTTTCGTTGTTGCCGGTGGCTCCGTTGCCACCAGTACGGGTCTCCACACCCTCAGTCAGATCAGCACGCTGCCACGTCAACCCAAACGCATGACTATCAGCAGAAATCACATCCTGGGATGCAACTGCGGTGTCATCAAGATACGTCGACGTGTCGGTATCACCATCAGGGCCATCAATCGCAACATCGGTCTTATCAACCGCCTCGTTCTTGTCACCCCAAACGGCATAGTCCAGATCCTGCACCAAATCAGAAGCACCATCCCACGAATACAGGACAGCAACCTCACCATCAGACAGGCCACCCTGACCATCAATCGACCCCGGCTCCGCCTCGAGCATGTCCGGAATCGCATCAGGCGCCCCGTCATCCTCATACAGCTCATAAGTCGGATCAACACCATACGTAGCGTCAAAATTGGTCGACCCATTCAACGCAACCGTCTGATACTCCCCAGCAGCAATCGTGGCCCCAGCCGGGAAACGAGCATGGAAATCCGCAAACCCGCCACCGCCACCAGAACCATCACCCAAAACGATCTCGTAATAGAACGTCCCCCCAGGCGCAAAGGTCGCATCAGTCAAATACACATCCGTCAGATCAATCACAGAACCCGTCGGATTATGAATCTCAATGAACTCACCCTCCGTCGGCGTAACCGCAATCTCCGACAACAACAAATGATCTGCGGCAGGCTCCGCGGCCTGCGCCGATACAACGCCAAGAGCGGTCACGACGGAGGCAAGCAGCGATGCTGCCACCACCAATCGGAGTCGTCGTCCCGCCAAGAAAGAACCCGCCATCGTCAACCCCTTCTGCGATCCCAACAGTCGGGCCCCGGGGTTTCGATAGCGCACCGCGGCGCCCCCTGTTGCGCTGATTGCCAACGCATTACCGAGGCTAGCGATCTGACCGGCGCGACGCTCAATCGGGTTGTGAGCCTCGCGAAATCGGGGCCTGATCGACACCCGTTCACTGCGCTCTAGGGTTGGCTTGATGAAGCTGAGAGCCCTACTCGTCGTTGTTGCCCTCGCCGCCTGCGGTACCGATGTCGACGTGGTCGAAGGACCGCTCATCTACTCATGGGAGCTATCAGACGAAGCATTGACGCTGACCGTCGCCAACCATCCGGTGTGTGACCCGGGGGAACCGGGCTAGGCGTCGTACACTCCGGTCACAAGCGTCTTGCTGGGAGAAACACAATGCCCATGCCACTGTGGTGGGGAAAGATCAACAAGCGGATATTCAATCCGATCGAGCTGCGCCGCGGGAAACGGCCGACTTTGACCCATGTCGGACGCAAGTCGGGCAAGGAGTATGTCACTCCCCTCGATGCGCACCAGATCGAGGGCGGATACCTCTTCATTCTCGTCTACGGCTCTGAATGTGATTGGGTCCGGAACATCCTTGCCAGCGGTACCGCAACCCTGCGCAAGGACGGCGAAACCATTGAGCTGGCCAACCCGCGGGTCATCCGAGGGGACGAGGCTTGGCCCTTGCTCGGCCACCGCGCCAAGCCTCCTCCGGGCTTGCTCAAGATCGACGAGTTCCTGGTGATGGACCCTGCGTGAAGGCTGTCGCATATCACCGCTACGGGAGCCCCGCGGTGATGGAGTTGGTCGATGTTCCTCAGCCGGAACTCGACAACGACGGCCTGTTAATTCGAGTTGTCGCAGCATCGGTGAACCGGTCGGACTGGGAGACCCTGGTCGGTCGGCCGCTCTATGCCCGAATGGGTGGTCTGCGACGACCTCGTGAGCAAGTACTCGGCTCAGATATCGCCGGAGTCGTCGAGCAGGTCGGCGATGAGGTAACCGACTTCAAGCCGGGCGATGAGGTGCTCGGCGATGTTCTCTATCACGGCAAGGGTGCGTTTGCTGAGTACGTCTCGGTGCCGGCTAGCGCACCCATTGTCGCCAAGCCCAAAGAGATCAGCTTCGAGCAGGCTGCCACTCTCCCCCAGGCGGCGGTCCTCGCCCTGCAAGGCCTGCGCCACAGGGAAGGCCTGCGGGCCGGCCAGCACCTCTTGATCAACGGCGCAGGCGGTGGCGGGGGTACGTTTGCCATCCAGATCGCCAAGGCGATCGGTGCCGAAGTCACGGCCGTTGACTCAGCCGAGAAGGCCGACGCAATGAGGCAAGCCGGTGCCGACTATGCAGTCGACTATCGCACCGAGGATTACACCCGGGCCGGTATCGGCTACGACCGCATCCTCGACTTCGTGGGGAGCCGTTCGCTGTTCGCCAACCATCGTGCGCTCGCCGACGGAGGGGCATACCTAGTCGTCGGCGGCCCCATGCGCAGACTGCTCATGGCGCCCGTGGCAGGTTGGCTGGTCTTCCGGACAAGTGGCAAGAGGATGGGCCTCCTCACAGCCCGGCCCAACAAGGAGGACCTGCGCGAGGTTGCCGACCGCGTGGCAGCACGGCAGCTGTCTCCCATGATCGATCGGGAGTATCCCCTGGACCAGGTCCCCGACGCAATGCGGCGGTTGGGCGAGGAGCGTTCGTTGGGCAAGATCGTGATCCGGATCTAGCTCTTCACCGGCGGTTAATTGCCGTTGCGGCCTACTCTCGGTTGGAGAATGGCAACCCTGTTCCGGCTCTTCTTCTCGGCGGTGCCCGCCGTTGTGGCCTTCCTCGGCACGATGACCGCATGGTGTGATGACGTCGGCGGCGTTCCCAGTTGGGAGCGCTGTGGGTCATGGCTGGGCAATCCCATCATCGAATGGCCCGGCGGCGACTGGGGCATCATGTTCCCGTTGCTGATCGGTCTCGCGGTTGGAGCCGTGACTTGGTGGCTGCTGGGTCGGAGCGTGCTCTTCGCAAGGCCCGAGCGTTAGCCGAGGACCTCCCGCAACTGCTCGATCTGCTTTGCCACCGACTCCATCGAACCGCCACCCGGGGTCACCCGCGCCGCCGCCGAGGCGGCAGGGGTCAAGGCATCGAGATCCTCAGGGACGAGCTGGGGATGCGCCGCAGCCAACTCACCCGCCGTTGCGTCCGCCAACGCTCGGCCCCCGGCAGCCAACCCGGCGACCAGGCCACCAACTGCCTCGTGGGCGGAACGGAATGGAACACCGCGTGCAACGAGGATCTCCGCTAAGTCCAGAGCGGTCACCATCGACGAAGGCTCCGGCGGATGGAACTGGGCGCTCTCCACCATCCCGCCCAACGCCGCCAGCGCCAGAGCCAGGGTGTCATCGGCGTGAAAAACGGCTCGCTTGTCCTCTTGGAGATCGCGGTTGTAGGTGAGGGGCAGTCCTTTCTGCAGCGACAGCAACGCCGTCACATCCCCGATCACGGTTGCCGTCTTCCCGCGCACCAACTCGGCAATGTCGGGATTCTTCTTCTGCGGCATCGCCGATGAGCCCGTTGTGTAGGCATCGCCAAAGGTCGCCCACCCGAACTCGTCGCCGGCCCACAGGACCATCTCCTCCGACAGCCGGGACAGCGTGACCATCGTCTGTGCACAGCAGAACACATACTCGGCGACGAAGTCGCGGGATCCCACCGCATCCATCGAGTTGGCGAACACGGAGGCAAACCCGAGCGACTCGGCGGTCTGAGACGGATCGAGCGGAAGACGGCTTCCTGCCGAGGCTCCTGCCCCCAGCGGCGAGACATCGATCCGCGGGTAGGCATCGAGGAAGCGATCGAGATCTCGAACCAGCATCCAGGCGTAGGCCAGCAGATGGTGAGCCAGCGGAACCGCCTGCGCCTGCTGCACATGGGTGTAAGAAGCGACGACCGTATCCCCTACCTCCTCCGCTACCGCGATCAGCGCCTTCACGAGATCGGTGATCTGCACCGCCCGCTCCTCGGTTGCCCGACGGAGGTACAGACGCAGGTCGAGACAGACCTGGTCGTTGCGGGATCGCCCGGTGTGCAACTTGCCGGCTACCTCGCCGATCAGCTCATACAGGCGGCGCTCCACAGCCGAGTGGACGTCCTCGTCCCCCTCCGACCAGGCGAACTCTCCGCTCTCGGCCTCGGCCAGGACGGCCACCAGGCCCCGCTGCAGCTCCGCGCCTTCTTCGGACGAGATGATGCCGGTTTCGGCCAGCATTGCGGCGTGTGCCTGCGACCCAATCACGTCGTCGGTGAGCAGCCGTCGATCCGAATGGTCGACGGTGAACCGCCAGAGCAACTCGGCCGGGCCTTCTTCGAATCGCCCACCCCACAGCGTCATAGCTACTCGCCCTCTCCGAGCCGCTTCTCGGCAAAGGTGCGCAACCGCAGCGACTGCAGCCGGATGAAGCCCTCCGCATCCGCCTGGTCGTACACCTCGTCGGCCTCGAAGGTGACGGTCGCCTCGTCGTAGAGGCTGTGCGAGTCGGAGCGCCGCCCGTCGACGATGCAGTTGCCCTTGTAGAGGGTCACCCGGGCCTCGCCGTTGACCCGCTCCTGGATTTCGTCGTTGAACTTCTGCAGCGCCTCCCGCTCCGGCGAGAACCAGAAGCCGTTGTAGACCATCTCGGCGTAGCGCGGTGCGAGCTCATTGCGCAGGTGGATCACTTCGCGGTCGAGCGTCAGTGACTCCACGGCCCGGTGAGCGTGATGCAGGATCGTGCCGCCGGGCGTCTCGTATACGCCCCGGGACTTCATGCCCACGAAACGATTCTCGACCATGTCCACCCGACCAACACCGTGAGCTCCGCCAACCGTGTTGAGCCTCGTGAGAATCTCCACCGGGCTCATCCGCACCCCGTTGATGGCAACGGCGTTGCCCTTCTCGTACTCGATGGTCAGGGTCTCCATCATGTCGGGCGCTTCCCACGGATCGGTGGTCATGCGGAACATGCCCTTGGGCGGAGCAACCCACGGGTCCTCGAGCACTCCCCCCTCAAAGGAGATGTGTAGGAGATTGGCATCCATCGAATACGGCTTGTCGGGTGTCACCGGGATCGGGATCCCGTGCTCCTCGGCATAGGCGACACAGTCTGCCCGGCCCTTGAGATCCCACTCGCGCCACGGGGCGATGACCTTGATCGAGGGGTCGATGGCGTAGGCGGCCAGCTCGAATCGAACCTGGTCGTTGCCCTTGCCGGTGGCGCCGTGAGCAATGGCATCGGCCCCGGTCGCCTTGACTACCTCCATCATGCCCTTGGAGATGACCGGTCGAGCCAGAGCAGTTCCCAACAGGTAGTAGCTCTCGTAGACGGCGTTGGCGCGAATCGCCGGGAACACAAAATCGGAAACGAACTCGGCGCGACGATCATCGACAATCGCTTCCGAAGCGCCGGTGGCGAGTGCCTTCTCCTCGGCTTCGGCTACCTCGTCGCCCTGACCCACATCGGCCGTGTAGGCAACTACCTCAGCGCCGTAAGCCTCCTTGATCCACTTCAGGATCACCGAGGTGTCGAGCCCGCCGCTGTAAGCGAGAACGACCTTCTTGATGTCTCTCATTTCCTTGCTCCTATTTCCTCAATCCTGGCCGCAATGGCATCCCCACCGACGGTGGCATCCGCCACGATCATCAGCGTATCGTCGCCGGCAATCGTCCCCAGAACCCCCTGGACCAGTGCTCGATCGATGGAACCGGCAACGAGATGCGCCGCTCCCGGGGGGGTGTGAAGTATGACGAGGTTCTCCGAGACAATCATCTCTTCGACGAAGTCGTTGACGACTCGCCGCAGCCTGGTCTCGGCTTCGGTGAGTAGCTCACTGCTCGGGGCGAGGCTGTATCGCACGGATCCATCGTCGTCCCTCACCTTTATTGCCCCCAGGGCGTCGAGGTCGCGCGAGACGGTGGCCTGGGTCACCGGGAACCCCTCAGTTTCCAGCAACTCCACCAGAACTGCCTGACTCGTGATGTTCCCTTCGGTGAGCAGCTTCCTGATCAGCCGTCGTCTTCCTCCGGTTGTAGGGCTCATGGCACGGGCTCCATTGTCACCATTGTTCCTATCCCTTCGGGTGTGAACACTTCGAGCAGCAGGGCGTGCTGCATTCGTCCATCGAGGATGTGGGCCCGTTCGACGCCGCCCACGACTGCTGACACACATGACCTCAGTTTGGGCAGCATGCCGGACGAGGCCGAGCCGGACTCAATGAGCTGCCTCAGGTCATCGACGATGATGCGTGCGATCAACGAGTCCTTGTCCCCTAGATCTCGATAGAGGCCTTCGACATCGGTCAGGTAGATCACTTTGAGCGCTCCGAGCGCCTCCGCCAACGCACCGGCGGCGGTATCAGCATTGAGGTTGTACGTCTGACCGTCCTCACCGCGCGCCAACGGCGCCACAACCGGCACGTATCCCTGGTGCTGCAGACTTTGCACCAGCCCCGGATTGACCGCAGTGATCTCGCCGACAAACCCCAGCCTCTCGTCCTTGGCGCGGGCCACAAACAGGTTTCCGTCCAGGCCGTTGATCCCGGCTGCGACCGAACCGTGTGCGTTGATCAGCCGGACTATGTCCGGGTTGATTTCTCCGGCGAGGGTCGATTGGACCACCCGAATCGTCTCTGCGTCCGTGACCCGCAGGCCCTCGTGCCATTGCGGCTCGATCCCTCGCTGGCCCATCGCCCGGGAGATGTGCGGACCGCCGCCATGCACGATGACCGGGTTGATACCCACGTAGTGAAGCATCGCAATGTCATCGGCGAACGTGTTGCGGAGGTTCTCGTCCACCATGGCCGATCCTCCGTACTTGATGACGACGGTCTGGCCGCGGAAGTCTTTGATGAACGGCAAGGCCTCGGAGAAGATCCGCGCTTTGCCCATCGTCTTGGCTATCCGTGGCTTCGCCTGGTGGGGCGTTGAGTGTCCTGTGCTCGTCATCAGCTGTACTCCGCGTTGAAGGTCACGTAATCGGGGGTCAGGTCCGTGGTGATGACCCGGGCTCGCCCCGGGCCGTCTCCGATAGTCATCGTGACGGTGAAGTCTCCCGTCGCAATCGCCTCGTGCAGGGCATCTGCATCGTGGTCCACCGCAGTTCCATTCCGGGCAATATCGATACCCTCGTAAGCGACGCCAAAGGCCATTGGGTCGAAGTCCAGATCCGTAGCTCCCAGTGCCCCGAGCAGTCGTCCCCAGTTGGGATCGCCGCCGTAGAAGGCGGACTTGACCAGAGTGGAGTCGGCGACGAGTCGTCCCGCGCTGCGGGCGATTGCATCCGATTCGGCGCCCACCACTTCGATGGTCACGACGCGCGAGGCCCCTTCCGCATCCGCAGCAAGCTGGTTGGCTAGATCCCAGGACACGGCGAGAACCGCCTCGGAAAGGGCTTCCGCAGTGGGGGCTACACCGCTCTGGCCGGAGGCGAGCAGGATGACGGTGTCGTTGGTCGAAGGGCAGCCATCGATGTTGAGAGCGTGGAAGGACTGGTCGACGGCCGTACGTAGTGCCCGCGTGAGTGTTGCCGAATCCGCAGCGGCATCGGTTGTCAGTACGACGAGCATCGTCGCCATGTCCGGTCGCACCATTCCTGCGCCCTTGGCCATCCCACCTACTGAGAACCCGGCCCCAGAGAATGTGCTCTCCTTGGAGACGGTGTCGGTTGTCATGATGGCGAGAGCGGCTCTCGTTCCATCTTCGGCGGAGCTTCCCAGCCTGGTGCCTGCTTCGAGTACGCCTTCGATGACCTGCTTGATCGGTAGGGCTTGACCTATCCCCCCGGTAGAGCAGACGAGTACCTCCTCGTGAGAGCAGCCCAGTGCGCTTGCCGCTGCGTTCACCATCGCCCAAGCATCAGCCAGGCCGCTATCCCCTGTTGCGGCGTTCGCACATCCGGAGTTGAGCACAACCGCCCGAATTGGGCGACCCCTATCCAGTTGGGCACGGCTGACCACCACCGGTGCGGCCGCCGCCCGATTCGTGGTGAACACCGCAGCCGCAGTCAACTCGTCATCGCCGGCCACCAGCGAAACGTCGAGGTCACCCGATGACTTGATCCCTGCTGCGACGCCCGCAGCTCGAAACCCCCTGGGTGCAGTGACGCTCATGGCATCCACCCGGCCATGGGAAGTCCGAGGGTTTCGTCCAGCCCGAGCGAGATATTGGCCGACTGGATCGCTGCTCCGGCCGTGCCCTTGGTCAGGTTGTCGATGGCAACAAGGACAACCGCAGTTCTGCTGCGCTCGTCGAAGTGCGGCTGGATCAACACCCGGTTGGAGTTGGTGACCCAGCGTGTGTTGGGCGATACCGCAGCGATCTCGACGAACGGCTTCGACGAATAGGCGTCTGCGAAGAGTTCCGCAACGACTGCTTCATCAGCCGAATCCGCCAACGGGACGTAGCACGTAGTCAGGATGCCTCGCTGCATCGGGATCAGGTGCGGTGTGAAGATGACGGTCGGTTCGAAAGGTCCCACCTGTCCGAGCACCTGCTCGATCTCCGGCTGGTGACGATGGGTCAGCACCGCGTAGGCCGCTGCCCCCTCGTCGACTGCGCCGTACATCAGATGCTCCTTGGCGGCTCGCCCGGCACCGGATACCCCCGACAGTGAATCGACGATGACCGGGCCTGTCACTAACCCGGCCCGGTGCAGCGGGCTGATACCGAGGAGCGCCGAGGTCGGGTAGCAACCGGGCACGGCAATCCGATCGGCGCCAATCAACTGCTCGGCGAAGAGCTCCGGGAGCCCATACACCCACTCCCCCAATTGCTCCGGGTGGGGATGGGGGGCTCCGTATGCGGCTTCATACCGTTCCGGGCTGTCGAGTCGGAAGTCGCTGCCCAGATCGACCACCTTCGCCCCAGATGCGCGCATCTCCATTGCCGGCTCGGCAGATGCCCCGTGCGGGAGAGCGAAGAAGGCCACATCGACATCTGGCAGCGCAGCGGGATCGTTTGTTTCCAGCCTGCGCTCCCCGCCCGCCAGGTGCGGATGAACCGCGCCGAGGCTCGAGCCCGCTTTGCTGTGCGCCCCGAGGTAGACAGCCTCCAGCGCTGGATGCATGTCGATGAGCCTGATCAGTTCGCCCCCGCCGTGACCGGAGGCACCAAGTACTGCTGTGCGGATCATGGGAAACCTCGGTGCGAAGCTGTGACTATACGCATATGCACATATGGGGTCAAGGGGTGATGAAACTAAGTGGATTCCCCCGCCAGGAGGACTCCTGTCCCCCACCTATACCGAACGCAGAGCCATTATCCTCGCCTGATGCTCCCGCTACTGGCCCATCAGGGGGGATGGGACGAGATCCTCATGTTCGTCGCCCCGATTGCTCTTGCCTTCTTTGTCATCAGGGCCCTGGAACGTCGCGGCAAAGCCGCTGCAGACGATCAAGACGAAGGGTCGCAGAACACATCCCCGTAGATGTTGCTAGCGGCGCTGTTGAGATAGGTCTCGATGAGGTCCATCTTGCGCACTTCCGACTCTCGCGGAGCGAACGCACGTAGGTCGTCCATCACGGCACAGCGGGTAGTGTTGCCGCTCTCGGTCCTGTCGAAGTTGACCAGCATCAAGCCAGCCTGGTTGTACAGCCGGGTGTCCTCACGAGCGTTGATGTTGGTCATGTCTACCTGGTTCACGATCGAGCTCAGTGCGAGCAGAGCCGCAAGTCCGACAGATACCACGATCGCCCACCGATCAGTAAGGAGGTCATAGGCCGCGGTGAGCAAGACGGCGATGATGACCGCCCAGGCGATCCAGGTGAAGCCCGTCTCCCGCCAGGGTGAGAAGTCGGCTCCCTTGTCCTGCACTCCCGCACTCACTGAAGCGAGCGCTGAGGCAAGGAGGAGGACGGCACCGAAGTAGGTGGCGATCAGGGCCATGGGCAGCCGCGGTCGGCGGCCTCGCTCATCGTCCTCGTACTCGATAGCTGTTCTCCCGAGAACCACATAACCAAGGCCGGCGGCAGCAGCAGCCAGCAGGACCAGCTCGGGGATGCCGCGCAGCCGACTCAACAGGTGAATCTGCGACAACTGGGTCAATGGGAAGAAGGACGACCCCACCCGATAGGGGAAGGCGGCAACCGCATCGGCTCCAATCGACACCTCTGCGGCCCGGTAGCAGGAGAGTTGGGCGCAGTAGTCGGCAATGGCCACCCGGGTAGGGATGAAGACGACCAGATAGCCGGTTACGACCAGAGCCCACAACAGGAACGCCTCCGAGTGGAACATGTCCTTCCACGTCGTGACCCACGAATCACCCGCCGCAAACGACAACAGCAACAGATGAATGAAGCCAAGCGGCAGCGCTAGAGCAGCAATCTCGATGGACGACGCCACCAACGCGCCAATGATCACCGCCGAGCCAACCCGCATCCACATGCGAGGCAACGGCTCCCCGGCCCGATAGCGCAACCACGTGCGCCCGAACCACAACGGGATCGCCAGAGCGACCGCCGCCGTCCCCAGGTACAGCGTCGGGAACAACGTCAGCGGGTGCGTCGCCGGATTGAACAGAACCAGCGAGATCGCAATCAGTACAGCGGTGAGGCCATAAAGGCGACGCCAGTGCACCGCGCCCGGCTTGCCTCCGGTTGCCTGCCGATACTGATCAATAGTCAGCATCGCCATTGTCACCAACAAGAAGACCATCAGGATCTTCACAGCAGCCATCGTCACATTGGGATGGATCCCGGTCGTCGTACTGAACCGGAGAACAGCCCAATGCTCCAGGTAGAACACCAACCGACTGAACGGGCGAAACACCCCGGTATCGAGGTAGCCGGGGATCTCGTCGACGACGATCTTGAATAGCTCCCACGGCCTGGATCCCACCAGGTGCTCCGGCATGTACATGACGAAACGCTCATCTGCCCATTGCCGGGCAACCAGGGCCGGTGCAGCGACGATTACCGACAGTGCGACCGACGCCTGGATCGTAAAACGCACCACAGGATTCGATCTGAAGAAGCGGCGCCGCCACAAAGACACGTCCCCAGCCGCGTTGCTGTCTCTCATGTCGCACGAGGTTACCCCCGACAGCCCAATGTCTAGTGGATAACTAGACAATGATGGGTCGCTACCTGCGTTCAAAATTGTCCAGTCGATCACTAGACAAATCGCGCAGAGTGAGGCAAACTCGGCGTCGGAGGATCGACATGAATATGGAAGAGTTCAGGTCGCGTGCCCGGGATATCGTCAACGACCCCACGCTGACCTTTCACCAACGCAAGCACTACCTGGCGTGGCTTGCCGAGAACGCCCTCGAGTACCCATCCCTGAGCACTGCTGCCGCTGAGGCTCTCAACAAGCAGATCATCTGCGATCTGTTCGAAGGCAGCGCTCCCTACCGCGGTCGCTATATCCTCCCCGACTACGGCAAGGCCTTGCGCAACGGCTCCGCCCATCTCGAGCTCGATCCTCCCACCGACCTCGACGAAGCCCTCAACTTCCTGCTGATCATGTACACGCAGGTTCCCTCCATTACGGGCTACCCGGTTTACCTGGGCGACTTCGACAAGATCCTCGCTCCGTATGTCACCGACGACATCTCCGACGAGGAGCTGTACAGGAAACTGCGCTTGTTCTACCGGGCGCTCGACCGCATGCTGCCCGACGCCTTTGTCCACACAGATTTGGGTCCGCACGACAGCCGTGTCGCCAGGACGGTGTTGCGCATCGATCGCGAACTGCTCCAGGTCGTGCCCAACATCACGCTCAAGGTAGATCCAGAAATCACTCCGGATGATTTGCTTCTCGAAGCAGTGGCGACTGTCTTCGAGACCGGCAAGCCGCACTTCGTGAACCATCCGCTGATGGTCCGTGACCTCGGAGAGGACTACGCAGCAGTTAGTTGCTACAACTCGCTCAAGATCGGCGGCGGCTCCCACACCCTCAATCGCCTGAATCTCAAGGAAGTAGCTCTCCTCCATCAGGGAGACATCGACAGTTTCGTCGAAGAGACCCTCCCCCACTACGTCGAGCTGCTCGCGGAGCTGATCGAGGCCCGCATCCGCTACCTGGTCGAGGAAGCCCAATTCTTCGAGCACGACTTCCTTGCCGTTGAAGGCCTCATCGAACTCGACAAGTTCTCGGCTATGTACGGCGTCTACGGGCTTGCCGAAGCGGTAGACCTCCTGATGGAAGCTGCCGGTAAGGCCGGCAAGTACGGCCACGATGAAGAGGCCAACGAGCTCTCGTATCGGATCACCAGGAAGATCGCCGACCTGGTTGCCGAGCGCCCTATGCCCTACTGCGAGGGCAACAACGGGCGAGCCTTCATGCACTCTCAGTCGGGCATCGACAGCGACCTCGAAGTAACTGCCGGTACCCGCGTTCCCATCGGGGAAGAGCCCGAGATGTTCGACCACATCCGGGCGGTCGCTCCTCATCACGACCTGTTCCAGTCGGGAGTCAGCGACATCTTCCACGTCGAGGACACCGTACGTCGTAACCCCACCGCGATGGTCGATATCATCCGTGGCGCCTTCAGGGAAGGCATGCGGGACTTCACGTTCAATCTCGCAACGAACGGATTCATCCGCATCACCGGATATCTGGTCCGGAAGTGCGATGTAGAGCAGTTCGACGAGATGGGTGCCCGGCATGGCAGCACGACGTTTGCGGCCGGGTCGGTGAAGAACTCGCATGTAACGGAGAGATACGTGAAGCGGGTACTAAGTCGTGAAAGCAGCCCAAGGGCGCCTCAATGACGTAATACGGTTCAGTGCGGTCGACGGACCGGGCAACCGTTTTGTGGTGTTCCTCCAGGGATGCAACTTCGATTGCATCGCCTGTCACAACCCGTACACGATCAATGAGTGCGATAGCTGTGGCATCTGCGTGGAGCCATGTCCGGAGATGGCCCTCTACTTCGACGTTCACTCCCGGGTAGTGGTCGACGAGGATGAATGCACCCGCTGCGACATCTGCATCCAGGTCTGCCCGAGCGACAGCACACCGCTGAGTCAGATGGTCCGCCTCGACGGCCTCAAGAAGAGAATCCATGAGGTTTCACCATTCGTTTCGGGCATCACCGTGTCCGGTGGGGAGCCCACCCTGCAGTCCGACTTTGTTGCCAGCCTGTTCGGCTCGATCAAGTGTGATGAGCGCCTCGGACGATTGACGACCTTCGTCGACTCCAACGGCCATGCCACCCGCGATGTGTGGGATCGTCTTCTTCCGGTCATGGATGGGGCAATGATCGACCTCAAGGCTCTCGATCCGGACACCCACATTGCGATGACCGGGCAGCCAAACCATCTCGTCCTCGACACCATCCGCTACCTGGCCGAGTGGGACCGCCTCTACGAGGTCCGCCTTCTCATCGTTCCCGGCCGCAACGATGCCCCCGATGCAGTCGAGAAGACTGCGCGCTGGCTCTACGACGTTGATCCGTCGCTTCGTGTCAAGCTGATCGGATTCCGACAGCACGGAGTGCGCCCGCAATTCGCCGACATCCCGGAAGCCAGCCACGAGCAGCTCGCCACACTCGCTGACGTGATCCGCTCGGTAGGGATCGAAGACCTGGTTCTCGTATAGGCCTGACACTTTTTGGTGCTCAAGGGATACTGGTCTTGTCCCGATTCCAATGACAGAATCAGAGTCGATTCTCAGGGAAGGCCGACCGTGAACGATTTCTATGGAAGCGTCTATCTGCTGGACGAGCCCGAAGGGACTCTCCAGGCCAAGGTAACCGTTGACCTGAATCGAGTTGTGGTCACCGCCGACAACACCGAGATCGGCGCATGGAGCCACAGCGAAGTCGACGTCCGGGTGGTAAACGAGCGGGTCCATCTTCGGACTCAGGAGGAGACCCTCGTCCTCGAGATCGAAGGACAGGACTTCTTCCTCGACCTTCTTGGAGTTTCCCGCGAAGAGCCCAAGAAGGGCCGCCGGCGCCGCAAGAAGGAACCGGACTACAGCGGCGAGCGAGAGACCCCGTTCAGCCTGGCCAATTTCAAGCAGATCGCCCTCGATGAAAACGCCGATCCCGTCGACCGTCGCCTTGCGATCGTCATGGCAGTCGCTGCTGTTCTGATTCTCGCCGGCGCTGTTCTGACCTGGGGGCCCTTCCGTCTCATGGACCCGGGGAGTTTCCCGATCGGTCGGTTGCTGGCGGGGTTCGGCGGCCTCGGGGCCATCCTCGCTGTCTACCTGGCTCACTTCGATCGCAATCGTGTGGCGGGATCTGCGGCTGCCATCGCGGCTGGTGTCGTCACCTTCTGCATCGTCTATCTGTACGCCCGCGCAGCCCGGCTCGGGATTGGGTTCATCTTTGTTCTGCTGGGATCCCAGGCCTTGGTGACCGCTGGTGTGCTGGGGCTACGACAGGCTTCGGAAGACACCGACGAAGTAGACGTCGAGGTTGAAGAGGAAGCAGCCGAATAGCTCGGCCTAGCCTTCGCTGCGAGAACGCCACCATTCGTCGAGCAATCGGTATGCAACCTCGGGCTCGTAGGGCCCGTATTCGATACGGTGCTCAGTGAGCACCCTCATGGCCTCCCCCACTGCCGGCCCGGCGGGGATCTGCAGATGAGCCATCACGTCGTGGCCGTCGATGGGTGGGCGCAGGGCATCCAACTCCTCCTGCTTCCGTAGCTCACCAATACGCTCTTCCAGTTCGTCGAGTCGGCGGGCGATGGCATTCGCTCGTTTCCTGCTTCGTGTCGTGACATCACTGCGAACCAGTTCGTTGAGCCGCGGGAGCAGAACGCCGGCATCGCGAACGTAGCGACGTACCGCCGAGTCGGTCCATCCCATCTTGTAGGTATGCGGACGCATGTGGAGGAACACGAGCTGAGCGACTTCACGGATCGTGTCCTTGGGGAAGCGCAACTGTCGCATTCTCTGCCGCGTCATGCGGGCCCCGACCACCTCGTGATGGTGGAAGGTGACTCCCTGTTCCCCAAATTCTCGCGTTGCCGGTTTGCCGACATCGTGGAAAAGGGCGGCCAGGCGAAGGACCTCGTCGGGGGAAGTCTTGGACACAACCGCAATGGTGTGCGCAAGTACATCCTTGTGATTGTGTACGGGGTCCTGCTCTAGCTCGAGGGCCGTCAGCTCAGGCAAGAACTCGTCGGCAAGACGAGACCTGACCAGACCCCAGAGCCCATTCTCGACATGCGTCCCGACGATGAGCTTGCTCAGCTCGTCGCGAATCCGCTCTGCCGAGATGATCTCCAGACGCTCCCGCATCCGAAATACCGCTTCCTCAGCCTCGGCTTCGGGCTGGAATCCGAGTGTTGCGGCGAATCTGTAGAGACGCAGCATCCGCAGCGGGTCGTCGCCAAATGAGACCTCGGGTTCCATCGGTGTACGTAGGACCTGGGCGGCGAGGTCGGCCAGGCCCTGGAATGGGTCAACCATCTCGGGCAACCCACCACCGGTGAGCCGCACGGCCATTGCGTTGACGGTGAAGTCGCGCCGGGAGAGATCTGTTTCGATGTCGTCAGAGAACTCCACGCGCGGTTTGCGACTGTCCTCCCGATAGACATCGCTGCGAAAAGTGGTGATCTCGTGTACCTGACCGCGATGGGTGGCTCCGATGGTCCCAAACTGCTCACCAACCCGGAACACCGCATCGGCCCAGTCCTCAACCAGGTCGACGATCGTGTCGGGGCGGGCATCGGTGGCGAAGTCCAGGTCCTTCGTTGGGACTCCGAGGAACGCATCGCGCACGCTCCCCCCAACGAGATACAACTGGTAGCCGGCGCGATCAAACAGGTCACCAAGGCTCTGCGCCGGCGACCCCTCTGCGAACAACTCCTCTAGGCGGGGCGGAATCACTCTTCGCTCCATCGAGCGGCCAGCTTATCGGCGTGCTCGTTCCACTTGAAGCCAACGTGCGCCTTGATCCATTTCAGCTTCAACTCGGGACGATCTCGGTATCCCCGGTAGACCTCCTTGACCAGGTCGAGATTCTCGACCGGGCCCGACTTGCGCTTCCACCCACGCTTCTCCCAGCCACTTGCCCACTCGGTGATCGTGCGAACCGCCAGGTTCGAGTCGCTGTAGACGGTCATGGGAGTCCCGGCCGGCACAACCTCGAGCGCCTCCAGGAGGGCAGTCAGCTCCATCCTGTTATTGGTCGTATCCGGATCGTGACCCCAGCGTTCGGCAACGATCTCATCGTCAACCACATAGACCACACCCCAGCCTCCCGGGCCGGGGTTCGGGACCGAACTGCCGTCGGTGAACACGCCGGTGGTCGGATCCTTCTGCGGTGACTGGGTTTGCGACGACGCCGGCTTGCGATCCCGGCAGTTTCGACACTGCTTGGGGACCCATCCGGGGTAACGATCTAGAACGCTCTGCGGAAGCGAAAACTCGTCACCGCAGTCGCGACAGGTGAACTCGGGCATGGGCCGAAGCGTAATGCCCGGAGAAGGGAGGCCGGATCTAGGACTCTCGAAAACCCTGCCATTGCTTCCTGCTGAGTCCTAGATCCGGTCAACCGGCTCAGGCGGTGCGCAGTCCGGTCTTCTGCGCGGCCATCCTGAAGTCTGTTGGGTGGGAGGCGTTGTTGAGTGCTTCCTCGAAGGTCAGCGCTCCATCCCGGAACATCTGTAGGAGGCACTGATCGAAGGTCTTCATCCCGTAGTAGGCACCCTCCGTCATCACCTCTTCGAGCCTCCCTGTGAGCTCCGGGTCCATGATGTAGTCGAAGGTCCGGTCGGTATCGGTCAGCACCTCAACAGCCGGGATTCGGCCCGAGCCGTCTGCCGCTGCGACCAGACGCTGACTCACCACGGCCTTCAGGTTGCGGCCAAATCGGAGCCTCATCTGATGGTGGCGGTGCGGCTCAAAGACCTCGATCAGTCGAGCGATCGTCTCGGTTGCATTGCCCGTATACATGGCACTGAGAACGAGGTGCCCGGTTTCGGCTGCGTAGAGCGCAGCCTCGATCGTCTCGGCGTTTCGCAGTTCGCTGACCATGATGACATCGGGGTCTTGCCGGAGAATGCGCCGCAGCCCGTCCGGGAAGTTGGAGGTATCGACGCCGACCTCCCGTTGGCTCACGATGGCCATCTTGTCCCGATGCAACATCTCGATCGGATCCTCAAGGGTGACCACGCTCACCCGTCGGTTCGAGTTGATCTCATCGATCATCGCATTCAAGGTCGTGGTCTTGCCGGAGCCGGAGGGACCGCTCACGATGACCAAGCCACGTCCTTCCCTGCAGGCTCGTCCCACGGCTTCGGGCAAGCCAAGCTCGACAAAGCCCTTGCTGCCCGCCACAACGGCGCGCACCACGAGGGCAATGGAGCCACGCTGGCGATAGATGTTCACGCGGAAGCGACCCAGGCTGGGCGTTCCGTAGCCGAAGTCGACTTCGCCCTCTTCTTCGAAGATGCCCCGGGACTTGTCGTCCATGAGCTTCTCCGCCCATTCCGTAGTGTCCTCGGGACGGACCTTGGGCAGCTCAGAAAAATGGAGCTGCCCATCTATTCTGTAGGCAGGAGGCGACCCGACTTTGAGGTGCAGGTCGGAGGCGTCGATCTCGGCAAGCTTGCCCAGCAGCGCCTCTAGCGTCGGCAGTTGATCCATCTTCATCCTTAGCGACTCTCGGTGGCTCGCACGGCCACACTGCGTGGTATCAGTTTCGGTATCGGCCGCTGGCTGCCGGCACTTGAACGGTGCTTGCCCGCAATTGGTGGGTGGTGCGGCTGAGGGGCTACGGGGGCCGGTTAACGTGGGCACCGGCCGCAGCGGAATGGCATTGACAGGCGGAGAAACCTGTCAGCAGAGGAGGATGCCGAAGGATGGCTCTCGCCGATCAGACCTCCGCGTTGAATCAGCGGGGACAGTGGCCGGGCAGGATCACACTGCGCCGGGGATGGGCTCGTGCTGAAGCGCGCCCCTGGAATGATGATGAGCCCCAAGCCTCGCTTCGCCTCCTCCGCGGTGGTGCCTCCTTCCTGGAAGCCTGCTCGGAGCACTTGCTCAGCCTGGGAACCACCGGCGTGATCTCGCCGCCTCTGCCCGAATCGGCGCAACGAGCCTGGACCCAGGCGGGCTACAAGCCCCTTGTCGACCTCGCCCTCTTGCGCAAGTCTCTCGACGATACGACCGGAGCGCCGGACCACCTGGTCGTGGAGCAGCCCGAAATCGATCTAGCTGATCTGCTTTCCATAGATGAAGCTGCTTTTGCGCCGTTCTGGCGGTTCAATCGGGGAGCGCTCGAGGAGGCCATCGGGGCAACGTCCCGTTCCACGACGTTGATCATCCTCGGTGGCGACGGAGGTCCCATAGCCTATGCGGTCGTCGGATTTGGTAGCGCTATCGCCTACCTGCAGAGAGTCGCCGTGCAACCGGAGTGGCAGGGTCAAGGCATGGGTCGCTCTCTGGTTCGCGTGGTTGTTCGCAAGGCCCGTTCTGCCGGGGCCAAAGTCTTGCTGTTGAACACCCAGATCGACAACCACTCCGCGATACGCCTCTATGAGGACGAAGGTTTCGTCAGTCTTCCCGAGCCGCTGACTCTTCTCCAGTACAAAGGCTGAATCAAACCCGGCCTATTTCGACGCAGAGGTAATCTCGTTCGGTAGTGGCACCGCAACTACCCGACAGATACCAAACCCAGGTCCGGCTCGGACGCGACGGCGACATCGACGAATGGCTCGCCACCGACACCGCACTCGATCGACCGGTGTTGATTCGGGTCCTGGATTCGGATGCCACCCCGGCCCGGGTCGCCGAGTTCACCACCAGCACCCGGGCGGCCGCAACGGTTGAGCATGTACACCTCGCCGGGGTGTATGAAGTGGCCGAAGCACCGGCGGGCGGGGCTCATGCCGCCATCGAGTGGAACGGGGGTGTGTCCATCGCCGACCGGCTCGCTGCCGGGGAAACACTGCCGGTGTCTGAGTTCCTCCCCAACGCTGCCGGGCTTGCCGAGGGTCTCGCCGAGCTTCACTCGGCAGGAGTGATCCACGGGGCGATCGACCCCGGAGCCATCGTGTTTGCGGCGGCTCACCCCGCAAAGCTCAGCTCCTATGGACGCCACCGTCTATCAACCAAAGCCACCGCCGATACCGTGGCACTGGCCAGGGCACTGCGTATCGCGGTCACCGGCTCAGCCAGTCCGGAGATCCGCCCTTCGCACCTCGTTGAAGGTCTGCCCCCATCTGTGGATGAAGCCCTGCGACGCGCCGAGTCGGGGGAGCTCGACGCCAAGGCGCTGGGGGCGGCCCTGCGGGCAATTCCCTCCTCTCCCCCGCCGGTACGCCGCCAGGGCTGGTCGTGGAGGTGGGTTATCCCGGCAGCGATGCTCCTGATCAGCGCAATAGTCATTGCGGGCATCGGCCTTGCCCTCGATGTGGACCCTGACTCACCTTTCCTCTTTCCGGCTACCCCACCGGTTGAGAGAGAAGTCACTACTACAACGACCACATTGCCGGCGACGACAACCCTTCCCGAGGCTATACCCGGGGTCCTCGGCGCCGAGCCGTCGGTGTACGACCCGTTCGGTGACGAAAGCGAACGAGAACGGGATCTACCCAATCTGGTGGACGGTAACTTCTCCACCACTTGGCGCACGGAGCGCTACTTCGATCCCCTGCCTCGACTCAAGGACGGCGTTGGTGTCACCTTCCGGGTCGCCGGAGCTCCCGGTTCCATCGAGATCCGGGCCAGCGCAGGAACTGCCTACTCGGTGCTGTGGGCCGAGACCATTCCGGCGACGTTCTCCGACTGGGAGCGGATCGGGTCGGGAACGGTCTTTGATGCGCCGGCGACGATGCAGCTTCCCGATCGTGATGGCGGGGTCTGGCTTCTCTGGCTCACCGACTTACCCGAGCAAGCAGCGGATGAGTTCTACTCCGAGGTCTCGGAGGTCACGTTCTTGGCATGACACGCATGCCAGAACGCGCCAGAATCCGCTGATGACCAGCAGGGCCTCAGAAGATGTGGCACTACTGAACCGCTACCTCGAAGGCGACGTCGACGCCTTTGATGAGCTGGTTCGCGCCCACGAGGATCGGGTCTTCGGCATCTGCTTGCGGATGATGGGCGATCGTGATGCGGCTCTCGACGCTGTGCAGGAGACCTTCCTCACGGTGTTCCGCAAGGCCGACCGTTACGAGGCAAGGGCCGCCTTCTCCACCTGGCTCTACCGGGTGGCAGTCAATACGTGCTACGACCAGCTTCGCAAGGCGAAGCGGCGCCGCACCGAACCGTTGCCGGAGACAACGGATCCGGCTGACCGGCAGAGCGGAGACGAGTTCGCCGCGGTCGAGCTTCGCCCTGAGATAGAGAAGGCGCTGGCGAAGGTGCCTATCGATTTCCGCTCGGCCGTTGTGCTCGTCGACGTTCAGGGGCTCTCCCTGGAACAGGCTTCGCAAATACTCGACGTACCGATTGGTACCGTGAAATCACGGGTCTTCCGTGGACGAAAGCAGTTGGCGTTGAGTCTCGGGAACCTTCGCGGGCCTTCGCGACATCCAAGAGACGAATAGAAATGAACGAACACTACGAAGAGCTGATCATGGCCCTTGCCGAGGGCACCCTCGACGACGAGGCCGCAGCCGCAGCAGCGGCGGAGATCGCCGCGAGCGCTGAAGCCTCCGCCGATCTCGAGCTGCAGCGACTGGCTATCGAGGCTCTCGACGCAGCCCCGGACGTCTACCTCACCGCAACAGAGTCCGCCCGGCTCCATACGGCCCTCAAGCAAGAGCTCTCGCTGGCGACACCAGAGCCCCGTTCGACCCGCCGGCCCATCGCCTGGTCGCGCTTCCTGCCCGTTGCCGGCGTTGCCGCTGCCCTCCTCGTGGTCATCATCTCCCTCCCGACGCTCTTCGGTGGGCAGGGGGACGATTCCTCCGACGAGGCCGTCGCCGCACCCTCATTCGAGGCAGGCGCAACCGAGACTACGGCTGCATCCTTCTTGGACATCGAACGTGACGGAGCCGAGGAGATGGCCGGCACCGACAATGCTGCCGCCGAAGCTGCCCCACCGACTGCGCTCGATACCGCAGAGGATCAGGCAGCCACAACAACAACGGCTGTGACTCTGGAGGACGGCGAGCCTGAAGGGATTCTGTTTGCGCTCGAGTTCCTCGGGCCGATCGACGAGGTCGACGCCGCAGCACTGCTCGACCTAGTCCCCGGTGACGACGTTGATCTCGCCGACACCACAGCGAGCGTGAAGCGCCTCGACCCGTTCTTCGCCGAGTGCCTCGCCGAAAGTGTCACTCCGGAGGTGTCTTCCATCTTCGGCTTGCCCGCCGGTAGCAGCCCGGTGATGCTCGGGATTGTGACAACCCAGGATGGCGCAGAAGCAGTATTGGTCGCCTACGTCCCGGCAGAGGCTGGGCAAGTTGTGTTCGCTACGGTCCTGCCTGATTGCAGTCTGATCACTCCGCTCCCCTAGCGGCTGGCGAAACCCTCCCGGTCACTGACTAACCTCAGAGGCGATGAACGATTACCCAACACAGATCGCCGACTTCCTCGAGGAAACCGCCACCAAGATCCGCTCGTTGACGGTCGATCGGCTTGCCGAGGCCGCCAAGTGGACGGGCGTCGGCATCGTTGCCGTCGCGCTCGGGTTAGTGCTGTGCATATTCCTGGTTGTCGGGCTGGTCCGACTACTCGC
Source organism: Acidimicrobiia bacterium (assembly GCA_030065575.1). Classification (GTDB taxonomy): domain Bacteria; phylum Actinomycetota; class Acidimicrobiia; order Spongiisociales; family UBA5794; genus JAAETI01. The sequence goes on along the minus strand of JASJDZ010000002.1, from coordinate 39,110 downwards.
CGGTCTGGTCGGTATGCAGTGGGCCTACACCATCATCGGGGGATTATTTGTGATCGCCGGGATGTTCGTATGGAGGATGCGCATACCGCGCAAGACCACCGAGAACTGAGTTTCACCAAAGGATCCAACGATGACTGAGAAGGTCGTTATCGTCGGCTCGGGCCCCGCCGGGCTCACCGCCGCCATCTATACCGCCCGGGCCGATCTCCGGCCTCTCATGATCGAAGGCATGGAGCGCGGCGGACAACTCATGCTCACGACCGACGTAGAGAACTACCCCGGATTTCCTGACGGAATCCTCGGTCCCCAGCTCATGGAGGACTTCCGTAATCAGGCGGAGCGCTTCGAGACACGAATCATGAGTTACGACGTCACCAAAGTCGACTTCTCCTCGCGACCGTTCAAGCTATGGGTCGAAGACGATCTCTATGAGGCCGACTCCGTGATCATCTCCACCGGCGCTTCGGCGCGCTGGCTGGGGCTGGAGAACGAGACCCGGCTGCGTGGTCACGGAGTATCCGCCTGCGCAACCTGCGATGGGTTCTTCTTCCGGGAGAAGGCGATCGCCGTAGTGGGTGGTGGCGATAGCGCAGCCGAAGAGGCTCTATTCCTCACCAAGTTCGCCTCCAAGGTCTATGTCATTCATCGTCGCGACGAGTTGCGCGCATCGAAGATCATGGCCAATCGGCTGCTCGCTCACGACAAGGTCGAGATGGTTTGGAACACTGTCGTCGAGGATGTACTCGGCGATTCGCTGGTAACCGGATTGCAGGTGCGCAACGTCGTAACCGACGAAGTCTCCGAGCTTCCGGTCGAGGGACTCTTCCTGGCCATCGGGCACACACCGAACACGGGAATCTTCGAGGGTCAGATTGAGTTAGATGAGAACGGCTACATCTTGACTAACGGGAACACCATGACCTCTGTGCCTGGTGTCTTTGCGGCAGGAGATGTCGCCGATCACGTATACCGTCAAGCGATTACGGCTGCAGGCATGGGTTGCCAGGCAGCCATCGACGCCGAACGCTGGCTCGATGAACAGGAGAATTAGGGGAACCAGTCCCCTAGCAAGCGCAAGCGGGCCGGGTTGACCCCGACGCCGGCGAACGATTGACAAGGAGGTGACGGCCTGCGGGCGCAGTCATGGCAGATTCAACAGTGACAGCACAGGATTCGAGTTTCGGCGAGTTGATCGGTGGCGACACGCCGGTTCTCGTCGACTTCTGGGCCGAGTGGTGCGGTCCGTGCAAAATGATGGAAGGTCCCCTCAAGGAGTTGGCCGGTGAACAAGCCGGCAAGCTCACGGTGGCCAAGCTCAACGTCGACGAGAATCCGAACACCGCAATGACCTACGAGGTCATGAGCATTCCCACGATGATCCTGTTCAAGGCAGGTCAAGAGGAGAAGCGTCTCGTTGGAGCTCGCTCCAAGGGCCAGCTCGAAGCCGAGCTAGCCGACTACATCGGTTGAGGTGCACGACACGTCGTTGAGACGAACTTGTGAGACGATGGGGTTGTGAGACTCTATCGCCGAGGAGATGACGGAGAGGCGGTCCGGGATATCCAGGACCGTCTCGCCGCGCTCGGGCACAGCACGGAACCCGATCCGGTCGGTAGCTTCAGCGAAGGGACTAATCGCGCCGTTGCTGAGTTTCAGGTCAAGCGTGGGCTCTGGTCCGATGGGATAGTTGGCCCCGATACCTGGCGTGCTTTGGTCAGCGCCGGATTCAAGCTCGGAAGCCGCATCCTCTACCACCGGGTCCCCATGATGCGCGGTGATGACGTCGCCGACCTGCAGCGCCAGCTCAACTCGCTTGGATTCGACAGCGGCTATGTAGACGGCATCTTTGGCCCTGATACGCTGCGCGGGCTCCTCGAGTTTCAGGCCAACCGCGGCCTCGCAGAAGATGGGTTGACCGGGACCGAGGTCCTCGCTGAGCTGGCCCTGATGGCCCGCGCCACTTCCAAGCATGGTCGCGACGTCGTGCGCGATCATCAGTGGTTGGAAAATCTTCCCATGACAATGGCGGGGCAGCGAATCTACGTCGATACCTTCTGCCGGGACGATGATGAGGCGGCAGCGACGTGGTCTCCCGGGGTGCTGCTTTCCACAATCATCCAGACCCATGGTGCGTCTGTCCTGCTCTCCCGGGCGGTCGACACTATGCCCAGCGAGCTGGTCAGAGCGGTACGGGCCAATCGGCTGGGTATCGATGTGGTTGTCTCGATCGCCGCAGCTCGCAACGATCCACCCGCCGCCTATTACTTCGCCTCCGAAATGAGCAGTTCGCGTGCGGGGGCTGCTCTAGCCGGGCTGGTTGCGGAGCGGCTCGGGCTGGAACCTTCGGGGCGCGCTACACCCATGCTCAAGAACACAAGGGCTCCCGCAGTCGTCGTGGCTCTCGCCGAGTTCGACGAGGGTACGGTCACCTCGATTGCCCAAGGGCTGCTGGATCTCTACGCAACCGACTGGGCGGAGCGGCAACTCCCCCGCTAGCCGTCCGCTAGTTCAACAAACGGTAGATTCGCTCGAGGTCATCGCGAACCCACCTACGGCGGGTTCGTTAGAGCAATGGCTACGCCATTCCTCCCTAGTTCAGGAGCCGGTAAATGCGGACCCGCCACACGGGCGGGTCCGTCGGAGCAACTGCTTCGCAGTTCCTCAGCTAGTTCAACAAGCGATATATCCGCTCTAAGTCGTCGAGGGACGAGTATTTGATCGAGACCTTGCCGCCGCGGCGCCCGTGGTCGATCTTCACCGCAGTTCCCAGCCGCTCCCCCAAACGGTCCTCCAACTCGATGATGGCTGCCGGCCGCGGCCGCTTGGTCGGTGTCGTTGTCGGTGAGCTCGCTCCCGCCCGCTTCTTCGCCGCTTCCTCGACCTGCCGCACGGACCAGCCCTCGGCGACGACCCTTTCGGCGATATGGACGGCATAGCGGACGTCATCGATGGCCAGCAAGGCGCGGGCGTGACCGGCGGATAGTTCACCACGGCTGAGCATGCCTTGAATCGCGGCCGGAAGCTGCAACAGCCGCAGCGTGTTGGTGATGGCGCTCCGGCTCTTCCCCACCCGGGTAGCCACAGCTTCGTGGGTCAAGCCAAAATCTGCCATAAGCTGTTGGTAGCCGGCAGCCTCCTCCAACGGACTGAGGTCCTCCCGTTGCACGTTCTCGATCAAAGCCTCTGCCAGGATCGCCGCGGCGTCCTCTCCCTCAGGCCGGATGATTGCCGGGATCTCCTCGAGACCGGCACGACGAGCCGCACGGCACCTGCGCTCGCCGGCGATCACAACGTAGCCGTCACCATCGGCCCGGACCACGATCGGCTGCAGCACGCCCACTTCGGTAATCGAGGCTGCCAGCGACTGCAGCGCTTCCTCGTCGAAATGCTCACGTGGCTGTTGCGGGTTTGGCTCGATGTGATCCAGCGGAAGCGAGCTGAAGCCCGATACCGGTCGCTCAACCGGGAGAAGAGAGTCAAGTCCCCTACCTAAGCCGCTCTTACGTGCCATGACGCCTCCTGAACTCGCGCGCCAGTTCCCTGTACGCAATGGCTCCGCGCGACATCGGGTCGAATGCCTCGATGGGCTCGCCATACGAAGGCGCCTCTGAGAGCCGTACGGTGCGCGGAATGACCGTCCGGTATGTCGTATCTCCAAAATGCTCCCGAACCTGCTCCACAACGTCGGCAGCCAGGGTGGTCCGCCCATCGAACATCGTTAGCAACACGCCTTCAACCTCTAGTTGAGGGTTGAGGCTTTGCTGGACCAAATGCACGTTCCTCATCAATTGGCTGACTCCCTCGAGTGCGTAGTACTCGCACTGGATTGGAATCAACACCTCATCGGCCGCAGCCAATCCGTTGATCGTCAACAATCCGAGCGAAGGAGGACAGTCGATGAATACGTAGTCGTACTCGGCAACCACCGGCTTTAGCGCCTGGGCCAGCCTCATTTCCCGCGAGAACAGCGAAACAAGCTCGATTTCGGCCCCTGCCAGCTCAATAGTGGCCGGAACAACGTACAGATCCCTCACAGATGTCGGCTCGATGACCTCGTCGATAGGGATCTCGTCGATGAGCAGCTCGTATGTTGAGTACTCAATCGTATTGCGATCGATTGACAGTCCCGATGAAGTGTTGCCCTGTGGATCCAGGTCTACCAGCAGGATCCGGCTTCCTTGCATGGCGAGACCGGCCCCCAGGTTGATTGCGGTGGTCGACTTTCCGACTCCACCTTTCTGGTTCGCAATCGCCACAACGGTTGCGTCTGAGACCATAGGTCGTCTCCTCAGGACTAAGTTGCCTCAATCCTAAGGAGGTAGACAGGGGTGTCAAGGATCTCGACCGGGACCGACTCGACCGAAATGGCCAACTCGTCGCTCTCAGGCACCTCTACCTGGCCATCAGGAGCCCGCGAAAGGCCCAGAATTGCTACTCCACCGGGCACAAGAAGACGTTTCACGTGAATCAGTATCTGTTGCGGCGGCAAGGCCGCACGCGAGACAATCGATTCGAACTGTTCGGATACCTGACGTACATCGCCTTGTGTGACGGTGCAGTTGCGGAGGCCTAGGACGGCCTTTGCCCGGCGAAGCAGGTCGCATCGGCGACCCGATCTGTCCAGCAGCACAAACTCGGTATCAGGGAAGGCTATTGCTAGCGGGATCCCGGGAAGCCCGACCCCGCTACCGACATCAAGACAACTCGAAGCAGCAGCGAGACCAATCCCAAACAGCAGCGAGTCGGCAACATGCCGATTCCACAACCTGTCCTGCTCGTGTGGACCAACACCACCGGCAGCAATGGCTTCAGTAGCTAACCAGTCGTGATAGCGCACCAGCTGCTGCTTCTGCCGTTCTGACAGAGTCACTCCCACGTAGCCGGCAGCGACAACGACCTGCTGCAATGAGTCAGCCCCCATGTTCAACGTGAAACATGGGGGCTGGAGTCCAGAATCATTGGGGATTCAGTCGGTCGGTGCGACAACAACCGACCTGTTTGGGTCCTCGCCCTCAGAGAATGAGCGCACACCGTCGATATCGGCAATCGCATCGTGAACCACCTTGCGATCTGCCGCATTCATCGGCTCGAGCATCGCCTCACGACCGTCCTCCTTGACGCTTTCAGCCAGACGACCTGCATAGATCTTCAGCGCTTCACGACGGCGGGCCGCATATCCCGCAATGTCCAGCCGCATCCGCGGGGCGCCAAATGTCTTGCGTTGAATGACGGTCCGCGTCAGCTCGTGCACTGCCTGGACCACGGCGCCCTTGCGCCCGACAAGTGCTTCGGTCTGCTCCCCGTTGATATCGATGAAGAGGATGTCGTCCTCGACGCGAGTTGCCACCTCACCCTCGAGACCAAAAGCCTCGAGCAAACCTTCGGCAAAGTCCCTGGCAACCTGGGCTTGCTCCTCGATATCAGGCTTCTCTTCAGGCTTCTTGTCCACAACGACCTTCTTCTTCTCCTGGCCACCATTACCGGAGGACTGGTGGTCCTTCTTGCTATCCCGGCGCTGCCGGGAATCCTGCGGCTTCCCGCCTTTTCCTTTGCGAGACTTACCATTTGAGGGCTTCGAGCCTTCACCGCGCGGTTGCTTTCGATCGCGCGATTTGGAGCGGCGGCGCCGCTTCTTCTTCGGCTTGACTGTCACCTTGACCCGAGCGTCGCGACCGCCCAGCCCCAACAGGCCCTTCTTCCCCTCGTCAATGATCTCGATGTTCACCGCATCCCGAGAGGTTTCGCCAAGCGCTTCCAGCGCCTCATCAACCGCCTCATCGACCGTGCGGCCGACGGCCTCAACCCACTCCATACCTACTTCCTCCTGCGCCGATTGCGCTTCTTGCTGGCGTGTGGCGATGGCCCACTCGACTTCGGTTCCTCCGGGGGAGCGAGGTCACCCTTGACAGACTTTGCGCCCTTCCCGTCGTCGTTCTCATCGAGACGGAAGATGACGGCCTGCTGTGCGACCCTGAAGCCGTTGGAGACCGCAAAGTACAGACCCAGCCCCATCGGGAACGTCCAGGAGATGAAGCCCATGAATAGCGGCATGATCTTCGTGATCATCTGCATTTGCTGTGCCTGTTTACTCTCCGCCTGGCCGTTGTTGTTGGCCTTGTTTCGTCTTGTGGTCTGGTATACCTGGTAATAACTGGTAGCCACGATCACCAGTACCAACAGGATCGCCGGGATGCCTGCGCTCAGCCCTTCCGACATGGCTTCCGATGGCGATTGCAGCATGTCGAGGCTGAGGAACGAGATACTGGAGTCATCGTTCAGCAGCGCTTCGGCAAGATTCGACCCAGCCGGGATTACGTCCGACGGGTCGAGAACCGTGGGGTCAGCTTCGCTGGGCTTGACGCGGAAGACGCGGTACAACGCAAACCAGATCGGCATCTGCAGGATGAGTGGAAGGCAACCAGCTGCCGGGTTGACGCCCCGCTCCTGGTAGAGAGCCATCATCTGCTTGTTGAGCTCTTCCCGATCGTCCTTGTACTCCTTCTGGAGCGCCTTCATCTCCGGTTGGATTTCCTGCATCGCCTTCATCGAGCGTGTCTGCTTGAGGGTGAGCGGGAACAGAAGCAAGCTGACTATCAGCGTCAGGATCATGATGGCGACGCCGTAGTTGTTTGGCCAGATGTCGTACAACCAGGTGAGTGCCTGGCCGAGCGGGGGAGCGAGGACGGTGAAGGGATTCACGTGGGATTGCCTTGTGCTGGAGAGGTTTCTTTCGCTGCTGGGCGCGGTGGTACCGGATCGTAGCCGCCGTCATGCCATGGGTGACATCGACCAATGCGCTTGACTGCGAGCCAGCCTCCCCGGAAGAAGCCATGGCCGGTGAGCGCCTGCTGTGCGTACTCCGAGCAGGTAGGCCGATAGCGGCAGTTGTCTCGCAGCAGCGGAGAGATGAAACGGCGGTATAGCGCGATCATCTTGACCGCCCAGTAGGACGGCTGATACGGCTTGAGCCTCATGCTCTCTCCTCGGCCACGGACAGTTTCCCTATACAGCGGTCGATCGCCCGGATCAGACTGGCGAAATCGGCAGTCAACACGTCCTGATCGGCGATCAACACATATACGGTATCGCTTCTCAGGGCACAACGTGCCGCGGCTTCACGAAGCCGACGCTTTGCCCGGTTGCGCAACACCGCCGAACCCACCTGCTTGCCGGCGACAAAGCCCACGGTTGCCGGTCCGGGAGAACCGGCCAGGACAATGACGGTAACGGGGCCACAGCGGCGGCGGCGTCCCGTTTTGTAGGCCCTGGAGAATTCGGCGCTGCTTCGCAGCGATCGATACGGCCGGCCGGGATTAGGCCGAGACGCGATGGCGGCCCTTGGTCCGGCGGCGCTTGACTACGGCGCGCCCGGCTCGGGTTCGCATGCGCGAGCGGAAGCCGTGCTTGCGCTTACGGCGGCGTACATTCGGTTGATAAGTGCGTTTCATGGCGGGAAGTCCAGATAGGGGAGTTCGCGGTCGGCCGCTAGGTTACGAACGCCCCCGAGACATTGTCAAAGGGGAATCTGCGCGCGGAGCGTTGTTCGTCGTGGACTGCCGCCGCTCAATCGCGAAAAGTTCGCGTTTCCCGCGAAAGAAAGGAAACGGCCGATTCTCCGGATATCGGCCTTCTACCCGCCTCATAGAATGTGATCTGCCTTCTCCATATACATTCCGGCACAATACATTTCGAGCTGCCGAGGGTTCTGCTCGCCAGGTAGCCAGGCCCGGATTTGCCGTTCTTGAATCTCAACGAGTGCGGTCCATATACTCGCTCGGCAGGTCAAACCACGACCGGCAACTTCCCTGGGACTTTTTAGAAAGGGGCGCGCCCATACACTTCTCCACAGTTGTGGATAGGTGTGTGGATGGCCCGTAGGTTTACTAGGACGGCAACGTCGCACAATGACATACGGACAACCTGATCCACTGCCTTCACAGTGGGATATCTTCAAGCAAGTTGTACAGGAAGAAGTCTCCGTGGGGGCTTGGCAAACGTGGATCGCGCCACTTCAGCCCGATCACGGGGACGATGCCCTCACCCTGTCCGCTCCGAGCGAGTTCCATCGCTCGTGGGTGAGAGATCGGTATTTGCCGGCTCTGCGACGGGCGACCAGTGCGGTGTACGGAGCCGACACCGAGCTTCACCTCGCTATTGCCTCAGCCCTTCCTGCTGCTCCGCCCCAGATCGACAGCGAGGCCCCGGCTCCGCCGACCGAGCCGCCCCGGCCCGCCCAGCAGCGCCTCCCGATGACGGGGGAGTCCCGGCTCATCGCCAAGTACACCTTTGACAACTTTGTCGTCGGTTCCTCCAATCGCTTTGCCAATGCGGCTGCAATGGCCGTCGCCGAGCAACCGGGCAGTCAGTACAACCCCTTGTTCATCTATGCCAATGCCGGGCTGGGTAAGACCCACCTTCTTCATGCCGTCGGCCACCATCGTCGCGAGATCGACCCCGGGTCGGTCGTCCGCTACGTCACCTCCGAAAAGTTCTTCAACGAGTTCATCAACGGCATCCGCCGCAAACGAATGGACGAGTTCAAGGCTCGCTACCGCACCATCGACCTTCTGCTACTCGATGACGTTCAGTTCTTCGATGGCAAGGAGCAGATCCTCGAAGAGTTCTTCCACACCTTCAACAGCCTCTACGAGGCCGGCAAGCAGCTGGTCATCACATCAGATCGACACCCGAAGCATCTCTCTACGCTCGAGGATCGCCTGCGCAGCCGCTTTGAGTGGGGCCTGCTCACCGACATCCAAACCCCGGATGTAGAGACTCGCCTCGCCATCCTTCGAGCCAATGCTGAGTTCGCTCCGACCCCGGTCCCCAGGGATGTGCTCGAATTCATCGCCGAGAGCGTGGCTACCAATATCCGTGAGCTCGAAGGAGCACTCACCCGGGTAACTGCCTACGCCGCCCTCACTCACGAGAAGATCGGGCTCGGGATGGCTCAAGAGGTCCTTCGGGACCTGGTGCCGACACCGGACTCAACACCGCTCACCGACGACGACATAATCCGCCGCGTGGCCCACTACTCGGGCGTCACTCCGGACGACCTGGTCGGGCCCAGCCGGCGTCAGCCACTGGCCCGTCACCGCCAGATAGCAATGTATCTCTGTCGGGAGTACACCGATCTCTCCCTGCCCAAGATCGGTAGGGCCTTTGGTGGCAGAGACCACACAACGGTTCTTCATGCCGTTGAGAAGATCAAGGGGTTGATGCAGACCGATGCGGACGTCTACAAAGATGTCACATCTCTGTCGCATGATCTGAGGACAAATTGATGTTCTCCACAATCGCTCCATCACCGAGACGGCCACTTGTGGAAACACGGCATATTCTCCACACAACCTGTGGAGACGAATCCTCAATGAAACCGGGGAGATTCGAAACCTATACACAATCCACAGGGCCTACTACTACGACTACTCTTTTGAATTCATAAGAGCTAAAGAAGAGGGAACAACACTGTGCGTATCCGAGCTGAGAGAGATGACCTCGCCGACGTATTGGCGCGAGCCGGAAGAGCCGTCGGTACGAGGTCTGCGCTTCCGATTCTTCAGGGCCTGCTGTGCGAGGTGTCCGGAGGAACCTTGCGGGTCACCGGCACCGACACGGAGATCACAATTGAGACTGCGCTCGATGTAGAGGTGCTGGAAGAGGGACGCACGGTTGTGCCGGCAAAGCTCGTCTCTGAGGCCGTGCGCAAGCTGCCCCCTGGTGCAGTGTCGTTTGCCGTGAGCGAGGGCGAGGTTGAGATCACCGGCAATGGCCCCCGGTTCAACCTGCGCGAGTTCGATGCGGATGACTATCCCGATGTCACTGGCAAGGGATCCGACGGCAACGCTGTCGAGATGGACGGCGAGGCTCTGGTGGCGGCCCTGAACCAGGTCGGGGTTGCCGCGAGCTCGGACGACGGACGACCAACGCTCACCGGCGTACTGTTTGAGACGGAGAGCGACCATCTGCGGCTGGTGGCAACGGACTCGTACCGGTTGGCAGTGCGGGACGTCCCTGCGGTCTCAGGGGTGGATACCACCCTCATCCCGTATCGAGCATTGAGGGAAATCGGGAGAACCATTGCGGCGGACGCGGTGTCACTCAGTATCGGCGAGCGTGAGGGCACCTTCTCCTCTGAGCGAGGCCGGCTGACTGCCCGGGTCATCGAAAGCTCGTTCCCCAACTACCGCCAGCTGCTGCCGAGCGAATATCCGAACCGGCTCACCATCAATCGTGAAGCGTTGCTCGAGGCCGTAGGACGGGCTTCCCTCGTAGCCGAGGACCATATTCCGGTCCGGCTCAGCCTCGGCTCCGGTGGGGTCGAACTGTCTGTCAGCCGTCAGGATGTCGGCGGGGAGACCGAGTACATCGAGGCTCACTACGACGGCGAGGACATGATCATCGCTTTCAACACCCGCTATCTCACCGATGGGGTGGCGGCGATGAAGTCGGAGAACCTGGTTCTCGAGACCATCAATCCGCTGAAGCCAGGACTGTTGACTGCGGACGATGATGCCGCGTTCCGCTACCTGTTGATGCCTGTTCGCCTCTAGGGCGCCCCATGCATCTCGCCTGGTTGGAGCTCGATCGTTTTCGTAGCTACGAGCGATTGCGCTTCGAGCCCGATCCTGGCATCAACGTCCTCATCGGCAGTAATGGAGCCGGGAAGACCAATGTGCTGGAGGCGATCGGCTACCTGTCGATGCAGAAGTCCTTTCGTCGGACGCCCGATGCCGCATTGGTGCGGGCGGGGGAGGAGAGCACCGTGGTTCGGGGCGGGTTCGATGATGTGGCAGGCGCATTCGACATTGCGGTGGAGATACCTCTGGCCGGACGCAGACAGGTGCTGGTCAACGGGAAGCGCCCGGCGCGCCTCAGTGACGTAGCTCTCACCGCACCGGTGGTTGCGTTTCTGCCCGATGACCTCGATGTCGTCAAGCGCGGTCCCTCCCTGCGGCGGGAGTATCTCGACGACCTGGGTGCCCAACTCGTTCCAACCGTCGGTGCGGATCAACGTGAGTACGAGAAGTCGCTGCGGCAACGGAACACACTGTTGCGCCAGGAGGGTCGAAACGCAGATCCCCTGACGCTCGACGTCTGGGACGTTCGGGTGGCGGAAGCGGGGGGCCGTGTCCTCGCTAATCGTCTGCGACTGCTCGGTAGGCTATGCGACCGGCTTACCGCCGCGTACCGGACGGTCGGCGGAACACCCACCGAGATGCTGCTTCCCACGTACGGTTCTTCATGGGCCGACGTTCCGGAGATTGTTGCCGGCATGGACCCCGACTACGAAGCCCTCGCCTCGGCGCTGCTGGGGGCTCTGGAGGACCGCCGGGGGCGCGATCTGGAGATGCGCGGCACCAGTGCCGGGCCGCATCGCGACGATCCCGGCTTCCGGTTGGACGGTCGCGACGTGAGAGTGCAAGCCAGCCAGGGGGAGCAGCGGTCGGTTGCGCTGAGCCTCCGTATTGCGGCCTACCAGTTGCTTGATGAACGCCACGGGCGGCCACCGATTCTGCTGCTCGACGATGTGTTCTCCGAACTTGATGAGGGGCGAGCGGATGGTGTCACGGAGCTGCTTCCCCACGGCCAGGTTTTTGTCACAAGCGCCCGCGATGATGAGGTTCCCCAAATGGGGAAGCGGTGGCGAGTCGCGGAAGGTGTGATCGAATGATCGACCCATGGACCGGCAAGAACCCAGATCGTGGGCTCAACCCGCTGGACAGCACGCTGGAGGACGTGCTCGAGCGCGTTACTGAAGGGAAGCTGGCGGCTTTCGAGATGATCAAGGCCGCCTGGGGAGAGATAGTGACCGACGTCTGGAGGGAGCGATCCCGCCCGACCCAACTGGAAAAAGGGGTCTTGACGATCGAGGTTGCAGACGGGGCTGCGGCCTCACGATTGCGTCTCGAGCAGGCCCAAATCAAGGCGGCACTCGACGAGCGGCTCGGTCGTGGCGAAGTCGCCCAAATCAAGCTGAGAGTTGGCCGGGCACGGGACTGGCCGAACCGCCCTTGAATACCCCGAAAATGCCTGAGTACGTTGGGTTTTCGGCTATAATGACATAGTTGTTAGTTGAGACTGAAGAGCAGGGCCAGACCGCCCTTTAGGAGTCCCCTTGAGCAAGCCAAGATTGTCGTCCGCCGCGTCCTATGGCGCCAAGGACATCACCGTATTGGAGGGCCTGGAAGCGGTCCGAAAACGGCCCGCGATGTACATCGGGTCCACCGGGCCCAAAGGGTTGCACCACCTGATTTGGGAGGTGCTCGACAACGCAGTTGATGAGGCCATGGCCGGCTTCTGCACCCGCATTGAGTTGACGTTGCATCGCGATGGGTCCGTCGAGGTGAAGGACAACGGTCGCGGCATTCCCGTAGACAAGCACGCCAAGACAAAGCTGCCGGCCCTCACCACCGTGCTGACCGTCTTGCATGCCGGCGGCAAATTCGAGGCCGGTGCCTACACCGTTTCGGGTGGCCTGCACGGTGTCGGTGTCTCAGTGGTCAATGCTCTCTCCAAGCAGGTTGACGTTGAGGTGGTCCGGGACGGATTCCACTGGACACAGTCCTTCTCCTACGGAACTCCCACGGCCAAGCTCAAGAAGGGGAAGCCGGGCAAGCGAACCGGCACCACGATCCGGTTCTGGGCCGACCCGGAGATCTTCGAGGAGACCACCAACTACGACCTGAAGACGGTGCGCAGCCGCGTCCGCGAAATGGCCTTCCTCAACAAGGGCGTTGAGTTCCGGGTTCATGACCTCCGCGGCGAAGAGCCCGAGGAGATGACCTTCAAGTACAACGGCGGCATCATCGACTTTGTCAAGCATCTCAATGCGAAGCGGGAGCCCATCCACAAGCAGGTTGCCTTCTTCGAGCAGATCACAGACGAGGCCGAGATCGAAGTAGCCATGCAGTGGACCAGCGGCTACAACGAGACGGTCCTCAGCTTCGCCAACAACATCAACACGCACGAGGGCGGCACCCATGAGGAAGGGTTCCGCAAGGCGCTCACCCGGGCCATCAACGACTTTGCTCGGGCGAAGAATGTGCTCAAGGAGAAGGACGCCAACCTGACCGGAGAGGATGTCCGGGAGGGGCTCACTGCGGTGATCTCGGCCAAGGTGCGGCAACCTCAATTCGAAGGCCAGACCAAGACCAAGCTAGGCAACACAGAGATCAGGTCGTTCGTGGAGCGCGCCCTCAATCAGATGTTCCCGGAGTGGCTGGAGCGGCACGCCGGCGAAGGGCGCCGGATCATCGACAAGGCGTCAACCGCGGCTAAGGCGCGGATGGCGGCACGCCAGGCTCGCGACCTCACTCGACGCAAGAGCTTGCTCGAGTCGTCCGGGCTTCCCGGCAAGCTGGCTGACTGCTCGTCGCGCGATCCGGTGCTCAGCGAGCTGTTCATCGTCGAGGGCAACTCCGCAGGAGGGTCCGCCAAGCAGGCGCGTAACTCCGACTATCAGGCGATTCTCCCCATCCGCGGCAAGATCATCAACGTCGAGAAGAACCGGCTCACCCGTGTTCTGCAGAACACCGAGGTGCAGTCCCTGATCACCGGTGTTGGTACCGGCATCGGCGACGAAATGGACATCACCAAGGCGAGGTACCACAAGGTGGTCATTCTCACCGACGCCGATGTTGACGGTGCTCACATTCGCACCCTGCTGCTGACCTTCTTCTTCAGGCACATGCCGGAGCTGATCGAGGCCGGCTACGTCTACATCGCCCAGCCGCCGCTGTACTCGGTCAAGGCCGGTACGAAGCTGCGCTGGGTCTACAACGATGACCATCTCGAAGAGGTGAAGACCGAGTTGGAGGGCCGCAAGCTCAACATCCAGAGGTTCAAGGGCCTCGGTGAGATGAATGCCGACCAATTGTGGGACACGACGATGGATCCGAACACGCGGCAACTCCTGCAGGTTCAGCTCGAGGATCAGTTCCGGGCTGAAGAGGTGTTTGCCACGCTGATGGGAACAGACGTGTCTGCCCGGCGGACCTTCATCCAGCAGAACGCCAAAGACGTTCGCTTCCTCGACATCTGAACCGCGACATTTGAAGACATAGGGACCACGACATGCCGAACGAAGCCGAAGCAACGCGAATCAGACCCATCGAGATCGAACGGGAGATGGAGGACTCGTTCCTCGAGTACGCCATGTCCGTCATCGTCGCCCGGGCGCTACCGGACGTGCGTGATGGTCTCAAGCCGGTCCATCGCAGGATTCTCTACTCGATGTACGACGCAGGCATCCGCCCGGGCACCCCATTCCGGAAGTGCGCCCGTGTGGTCGGCGACGTCATGGGTTGGTTCCATCCCCACTCCAACGATGCCATCTATGACGCGCTGGTTCGCCTCGGCCAGGACTTCTCCCAGCGCTACCCGCTCGTTCAGCCGCAGGGGAACTTCGGGTCGGTCGACGATCCGCCCGCGCAGATGCGGTACACAGAAACGCGGATGGCGCCCATTGCGATGCATCTGCTGGAGAGCATCGATGAGGAGACGGTCGACTTCGCAGACAACTACTCGGGCGAGCGGCAAGAGCCGACGGTCCTTCCCTCGCGGTTCCCCAACCTGCTGGTCAATGGCTCGACGGGCATCGCGGTGGGGATGGCAACGAATATCCCGCCGCACAATCTCACCGAGATCATCGATGCGACGCTGCACAAGATCGATGCTCCCGAGGCCAACGCCGCCGACCTTCTCCAGTATGTGAAGGGCCCGGACTTCCCGACCGGGGCTTACATCGTGCGCACGCCGGGCATTCGAGAGGCGCTGCTCACCGGCCGCGGCTCGGTGAAGATGCGTGCGGTTACCGACATCGTCGAGACCAAGCGCAAGCGGATGGCGATCATCGTCACCGAGATTCCGTATCAGGTGTCCATCGACCGCGTCATGACCAAGATTGCCGACCTGGTCAAGGACAAGACCATCCAGGGCATTGCCGATCTGCGCAACGAGACCAACAAGGACGGCATCCGGATGGTCATCGAGCTGAAGCGTGATGCCAACCCGCAGGTTGTGCTCAACCTGCTGTTCAAGCACACCCAGTTGGAGGACTCATTCGGCGTCAACTCCGTGGCCCTCGTTGACGGCGTTCCCCGCACGCTCAACATTGCCGAGATGGTCGGCTACTACATCGACCATCAGCTCGAGGTCATTGAGCGGCGCAGCGTCTACCGGCTCAAGCGGGCCGAGGCTCGGGCGCACATTGTCGAAGGACTTCTCGTCGCGCTCGACAACATCGACGAGGTCGTCAAGATCATTCGCGGCTCCGAGGACGTTGAAGTCGCCCGTCGCACCTTGATGGAGAGGTTCGATCTCAGCGAGATCCAGGCCAACCACATTCTCGACATGCCGCTGCGCCGCCTCACCGCTCTGGAGACCGACAAGCTTCGCCAGGAGTACGAGGATCTGCAGGCCACCATCGCCGATCTCAAGTCGATTCTCGACAGCGAGGAGCGACGCCGGGCCATCCTCAGCGAGGAGCTGGTGGCGATCCAGGACAAGTACGGTGACGATCGTCGCAGCGAGATCATCGCCGACGAGGGCGACCTATCGCTCGAGGATCTAATTGCCGATGAGGAGATCGTGGTGACCATCTCCGAGGCCGGCTACGTCAAGTCGGTGCTGGCGCAGACGTACCGTCGCCAGGGGAGGGGTGGCCGCGGCGTCAAGGGCGCCGACCTGCGGGAGGAGGACGTCATCACACACGTGCTCCATACGTCGGCTCACGCCTATCTGCTGGTCTTCACGAACCGGGGCAAGGTGTACCGGGTGCGGGCGCATCAGCTGCCCCGCAAGGAGCGGACCGCCAAGGGTCAGCTCATCCAGTCGGTGCTGCCGATGGATCCGGACGAGAAGGTCGAGGCCGTCATCGACACCCGGGACTACGAGTCGCAGAAGTTCCTGGTTGCCTTCACCAAGCAAGGCCAGGTGAAGAAGACCAAGTTTGCCGATTACGACTCCCGCAACCAGGTGCTGGTGGCCATCAACCTCGCCGAGGGTGATGAGGTGGTCGCCGTGCGGATTACCTCGGGTGATTCTGATCTCGTGATGGTGACCCGGGAGGCGCAGGCAATCCGGTTCGCGGAGAGCGACGCTCGCCCGATGGGCCGGGACACGCGAGGCGTCCGGGGTATCAAGCTCAGGGAAGGCGACGAGGTGGTGTCGGCCACCACGGTCACTGAGGGCGATGAGATCTTGCTCCTCACCAGCGGTGGCTATGGCAAGCGCACTGCGATGACCGAGTTCCCGCGTCAGAAGCGCGGCGGCATCGGGGTCAAGGCCATCAAGCTCACCCGGGTGCGGGGTCTTCTCGTTGCCGCATTGGCGGTGAATCGGGACGATCAGATCTTTGTCACTTCCAGCGACGGCATCGTCATCCGGCAAGGGGTCGGGGAGATCAGCAGGCAGAAGCGTGCCTCCACCGGGGTCAAGGTGATGAACCTGGCCGCCGAGACGACGCTGGCTGCGGCGGCGCTGGTGCCTCGGGATGAGGACGAGGAAGCGTAGCGGTTCTTCGCTTCCCCCTTGAGGGGGGCTCATGAAATGAGCTTTGCAGTTTGATGCGATCAAACTGCAGGTGACGGCAGGGCAGGTGTGGCACTCGGTCTGAAGTCCGAATGGCATTCGGACTTCGAGCTGATTGCATCAGCCCCCCTCCCGGTCTGGCCCCTCCCTCTGGTCGGGTCCAGCCCTGCCCTCCCCCCAGGGGAGGGCCGACATACCGATCCCCCAGGGGAAGGCAAGCACGTCGCTTCCCCCTTGAGGGGGGAAGTGGGCGAGCGTAGCGAGGTCGATGGGGGTGGCTCCTAGTCCCCGGACGAGGGGGGTGACCTCCCATATCCCCCAACCGGATGTACACTCGTCTCGTTCCCGAGGAGCTTCCATATGGCCGTTCGACGTGTACGTCGGATCATCCGCAAAGTAGATCCCTGGACGGTGCTGAAGGCATCGTTCGTCTTCAACGCCATCATGGGCCTGGTCTTTGTGCTCGGCACGTGGGTGATGTGGTCGCTCGTGTTGCAGAAGGGAATCCCGGAGCGGATTGTCGACCTCTTCGATGCAGTCACCATCGAGTTGACCATCGACGGGCCCCTCTACTTCCGGATCGTGGTGCTGCTGGCCATCATCGGCGTCATCGGGATGACGGCGTTCATGACGCTGGCGGCAGTTGTCTACAACCTCATCTCCGACCTGGTTGGCGGCGTGGAAGTCACTGTGCTCGAGGAGTCGTACACCCCTGCCCAGGGACAGCAGGCACCACCCCGCCGCCGCTCGCCGTGGCGGATCACCCCTGCTCCGCAGCCCAATGGAGCTACCTCCGAACAGCCTCGTCAGCCCGTCTCCACCGGCTGACGCCGCTCTTCCGCGCATAGGTCGATCGCACTAGTCAGTTCGTCACTCGTCAATATGGCGCCCAAGATCTGGTGACTATTTCGCCGATGCATATAGGTATTGGACCCCTATATCGCAAGGAAGCGATGAAAGAGTGGCTCACATGAAATCCCCCCGAATCCGCCCCATGCGGATCCGTCTGCTTGTGATTGCCCTCAGTGTTCTCTCACTGACAGTTATGATGCTGGCTCCCGTCGCCGCAGTAGCCGACGACGCAGATCTAGCGGTCATCGTCACTTCGGTCGATGGCTCTACGGCATCGGCAGCTGCGGCCGTGGACGCAGTAGGAGGTGAAGTTGACTCCGAGCTGGGCCTTGTCGGCGGTGTTGCCGCGACGGTTCCCGCTGAGTCGTTGCCAGAACTGGCTGCGGACCCCGAGGTTCGCTCCGCTACCGTCGACGGCACCCTGTCGCCCCGTGATGATGACGATGGGTGGGGTGGCACCGCACCCGGCACGTCGCTGGAAGAGGTCACCCGGACCATCAATGCCGATGAATACTGGGCCGACGACTACAAGGGCGAAGGCATAGACATCGCCGTCATCGACACCGGTGTCTCTCCCGTTCGGCTCTTTGGTGAGGACGCCGAAGACAAGGTCATCAACGGCCCGGATCTGTCCTTCGAGTCCCAGAACCCGGACACCATCTACCTCGACTCCAACGGGCATGGCACCCACATGGCGGCCATCATCGCCGGAGACTACGACGATGATCGCGGCGTCGCCCGTTACTCCCGAATCGTCAATGTCAAGGTAGGTGCCTTCGACGGCTCGGTCGACGTGTCCCAGGTGATCGCCGCCATCGATTGGGTGGTGCAGCACAAGAACGACAACGGGATGAACATCCGGGTGCTCAACCTGTCCTACGGCACCGACGGCACTCAGAACCCGTCTGTCGATCCGCTTTCGTTCGCAGTCGAGCAGGCCTGGAAAGCTGGCATCGTTGTTGTTGTCGCCGCCGGCAACGACGGCCCCGGCGTCCCGCTGAACAATCCCGCAACCAACCCTTACGTGATTGCCGTCGGCGCAGCCGACTCGGCCGGTGACGAGAACCCGTCCAATGACAGTGTCGCCGGATTCTCCTCTTGTGGTGTTGGCCGCACAGTCGACGTGGTGGCTCCTGGCAAGTCGATCCAGAGTGCTCGCGTGCCGAACTCGGTGTCCGATCTCGACCACCCTGAGGCTCGGGTCGGATCCTGGCTGTTCAAGGGCTCAGGCTCTAGCCAGGCAGCAGCTGTGGTGTCGGGTGCCGCCGCACTGATCATCGATCAGCGGCCGGGAATCACGCCCGACCAGGTGAAGCAACTGCTCATCGACTCGGCGCAACCGGTTGCCGGCAGTTCCGATTGCCAGGGCGCCGGGCAGATCGACCTCGGGGTCGCCAGGAGGATGGCTACGCCAAGTGCAATGCAGAGTCACGTTGCCGCCAATGGCACGGGCACGCTGGAAGGCGCCCGCGGCAACCATCACGTGACGATGGACGGCGCCGACCTCGTCGGCGAGATGGACATTCACGGTACCTCCTGGTCCGGCACGAGCTGGTCGACGGCATCGGCCAATGGCACCAGCTGGAGTGGGGGCGAATGGAATGGCACCTCTTGGAGCGGTACCTCCTGGTCCGGCACCTCGTGGAGTGGCACCTCCTGGTCCGGCACCTCGTGGTCCGGTACCTCCTGGTCCGGTACTTCGTGGAGCGGTACCAGTTGGAGCAACCAGACCTGGAACGGCACCTCGTGGTCAGGGACCTCTTGGTCCGGCACCTCCTGGTCCGGCACCTCCTGGTCGAATGACAGCTGGCATGGGCTCAGCTGGGGCAGCCCAGCGATGCTGTAGCCAACTCGTGCAACAAGTTCTACACAGGGGCGGGGATCACCAAATCCCCGCCCCTGACTCTTTGCCGGGACGCTCACATCCCGGCGATTCGCGCATAGGTCGATCGCACTAGTCAGTTCGTCACTCGGCAATATGGCGCCCAAGTTCTGGTGGCCATTTTGCCGATGCATAAAGGTATTGGACCCCGATATCGCAAGGAAGCGATGGAAGAGTGGCTCACATGAAATCCCCCCGTATCCGCCCGATGCGGATCCGTCTGCTCGTGATTGCCCTCAGCGTTCTCTCACTCACGGTCATGATGCTTGCCCCGGTGGCAGCTGTGGCCGAAGAGCCAGCTGTGGGTACGGGCTATCTGCTCGAGGATGGCTGGGAAGATGCCAGCTACATATCTGAGCAATACGTCGACTACTACGCCGGTTCGCTCGAAGCGATCACCAAGGACACGATCAAGGCCGACGAGTTCGACGACGAGGACTATGACGGCAGCGGTATCACTGTTGCGCTCATCGACTCGGGTGTCGTTCCCGTCGATGGCTTGGATGCGCCCGGCAAGGTCATCAACGGTCTCGACATCTCCTTCGAGTCGCAAGCACCAGATCTGCGCTACCTGGACACCTTCGGACATGGCACTCACCTGGCCGGGATCATCGCCGGCAACGACAGCGCCACCGGGTTCAAGGGTGTAGCCCCAGGGGCCAACATCCTGAACATCAAGGTGGCCGGTCACGACGGCGCCGTTGACGTCTCCCAGGTGATCGCCGCAATCGACTGGGTCATCCAGCATCGCAACGACAACGGCATGAATGTCCGGGTCATCAACCTGGCCTACGGCACCGACTCCACCCAGGACTGGAAGGCAGATCCACTGTCCGCTGCAGTTGAGCGAGCCTGGCGCGCCGGCATTGTTGTCGTCGTCGCTGCCGGCAACGACGGCAACGGAAACGTTCTCCGCAACCCCGCGATGAACCCGTACGTGATTGCAGTGGGAGCCTCCGATAGCAACTACACGAGATCCGCGAGTGACGACTTCGTCGCAGGCTTCGGCAACTGCGGAACCTCAAGCCGGAGTATCGATGTCATGGCTCCGGGACGCTCCATCATCAGCCTCCGCAACCCCGGGTCCGTTGCCGACGTCGAGCATCCTGAAGCACGCATCGGTGACGACCTCTTCCTCGGATCGGGGACATCCCAGGCCGCAGCAATCGTCTCCGGCTCTGTAGCCCTGATTCTCGATGCCTTCCCCACTGCAACCCCGGACAACGTCAAGGGCATGCTCATGTACACGAGCAGGGACGTTTCCACTGGTTCCACCAACTGCGGGCATGCCGGCCTCGTCGATCTCGAGTACCTATTCAAGAAGTTCGAGAAGATTGGGGATCTAGGGAGCTTCGGCGCTCAGAGCTACGGCTATGCCCACGGAGCCGGCAGCCTCGAGCTCGCCCGAGGCTCACACCATGTCTCGGTAGACGGTGTTGTGCTCATCGACGAGCAGGATATCTTCGGGGTGAAGTGGAACTCCGAGGTCATCGCCAAGTACGCCGCCAATCAGATGGCCTGGGATGGTGGCAACTTCAACGGCACATCGTGGTCCGGTACCTCCTGGTCCGGTACGTCGTGGTCGGGTACCAGCTGGTCGGGCACTAGCTGGTCCGGCACTTCCTGGTCCGGTACCTCCTGGAGCGACTACGCCTGGTCCGGCACTTCGTGGTCCGGTACCTCGTGGTCCGGTACCTCGTGGTCCGGAACGAGCTGGTCGGGTACCTCATGGAGCGGCACCTCATGGTCCAACGACAATTGGCTCGGCCTGAGCTGGGGCTAATGGACCTGTAGAGACCTGCCGACAGAGGACATAGTCGAATGGCCATTCGGCAAGAGGCGTTGAAAGGAGCAGCGGTGGCAAGTCCGTCCGTGGCTCCTTTCCGCGCCATTGGACAACTGGTTTCCCGGACGACTACTCAGCAACGAGCGTGGGCGCTCACCGGATTGGTGATCGCCTGCGCGGCTTTGCTCAGTTCGGTCGTTTGGGGCTGGCCGCAGGTGGCGTCGGAGCAGACCCTCCCGGTGTGGGTGCTGGCCCCGGCGTTCTACGTCGGTGAGGTGACAGTCGTTCACATTCGCTTCAAGCGGAACACACAGTCCTTCTCGATGAGCGAGATCGCCCTTGTCTTTGGGCTCTTCTTCGTCGCTCCTGCGTTGGTTCTTGTCGCCCAGTTCGTCGGCAACCTGGCGGCCCTGACATTCAACCGCCGGCAGCCGATCCTCAAGCTGGTCTTCAATCTCGCTCAGTTCACCCTGGTTACAGCGGCCTCAATTGCGTTGTTTCATGTTCTTGTTGGCGGTGCCGATCCGCACGGTCCGGTCGGCTGGTTGTCTGCAGTCGCGGCCGTTGCTGCGGGCAATGTGCTAGCCAATGCCCTGGTGCATCTGGTGATTCGAGTGACCGGGGGGCGGCTCCGCAGTCGGGAGATCCTCGAAGTGCTGGCACTCAGCACGGCGGGAGCGGCCGTCAACTCTTCTCTCGCCCTGCTCGCAGTCACGCTCTTCGAGATGCGTCCCGCCGCTGCGTGGCTTGCATTGATCCCGGTCGCAGTGCTCTACGGGGCCTATCACTCCTATGTCGGGCAGAAGCAGGAACGTAGCCGACTCGAGTCTCTCTACGAGATCACGAAGCTGCTGCACGCCTCGCCGCAGCTGGAGAACGCTATGGCTGCCGCCGCAGTCAACACCCAGCAGATGCTGGAGGCGGAGAGGGTGGACATCCTTCTGTTCAATCAGGAAGATCGGGATTGGATCTACCAGACCACGGCCGAGGCAACCGGGACAACACGCGTGATGACTCCGGTTGGCTTCGTTTCCGGCAACCGGCTCATCGAGTGGCTGGGCACACTGGACAGCGCCCAGGCGCTCACCGAAGCCCCACCGCTTCCCAACGCCACCGCACCCGGGGAGGACGTGATTGCTGCTCCGTTGACTTCTGAGAGCGGGGGCATCGGTGCTGTGATCGTTGCTGATCCCCTTGCGGACGTATCCGGTTTTGGCCCGGCCGACATCAAGTTGCTCGACGCCGTTGCCGGCAAGATATCTATCTCGCTGCGGAACGGCCGCCTGGAGGACTCGCTGAACGAGCTGACCTTGCTCAAAGAGAGGCTCGAGGATCAGGTGAGGGGCAAGGACCAGTTCATTGCAACTGTCAGCCATGAGCTTCGTACCCCACTGACCACGGTGCTCGGCCTCAGTCACGAGTTGGGGGAGAGAAGGAGTCAGTTCTCAGATGCCGAACTGGACGAGATCGTTTCCCTCATCGCCAACGAGAGCACCGAACTCTCACACCTGATCGAGGACCTTCTCGTCGGGGCCCGGGCCGACGTCAGCACACTGTCGCTGCATCCGCAGATCGTCGATTTGGCGACCGAGTTGGGTGTTGTTGTTCAGGGCCATGCCCACCAAACGGGAAGCGAAGAGGTCGATGTTGCCCACCTGGCCGATACCGAGAAAGTTTGGGCAGATCCGCTGCGGCTGCGCCAGATCGTCCGCAACCTTCTCACCAACGCCACCCGGTACGGGGGAGGGCGGATCTGGATTGAGATCACCGAACGCAACGAGCAAACGGTCATCACCGTCTGGGACGATGGGTCCGGCGTTCCCAAGCACCGGGAGAGCCTGATCTTTGAGGCATACGAGAGCGGCCACGACGGAGCGGTACGAGCCGAGCCTGGCTCCGTAGGTCTCGGCCTCGCTGTGTCCCGCCGGCTCGCCGAACTGATGGACGGCTCTCTCAGCTACCTGCGCAGAGACGGCTGCACCGGGTTCGAACTGGCGCTGCCGGCCCGCCCGGACCGCACCTAGAAGTCAGGAACCTCGACCCGGTGGGGGAGCACCACTTCTTTTCCTCCAACTGCGCCCACCGTCACCGGCTGCCTGAACAACACCTGTTCGATGATGCACAGACCCTCGGAGTCGTTTTTGCAGTAGAGCAGAGTCACGTCGGCCGTGATCGTTCCCGATCCGGTGTCGAATGTGGCGCCCAGGTCAACCGGCAGGGTTGCTCCGGTGAGTGACTGCTCCTCGCCGCCGGCGAAGGTGACCGACACGCCCGTGGCGCCGAGCGACACGGAGGAGGGGGCATCCTCATTGATCTTGTATCCCTCGGGCAGCTCGACTGCCAGGCGGATCACACTGTCACCGGCTGCCAGCGCTACTGGCGGTAGCTCTACGACGGTTCCGGGGTAGTCGGCCGCATCCGGAGGAGGAGTGAATCGCTCGATCCCGAACAGGACGAGTGTCGATGCGGTATCCGTGTCGAGATCCACGACCCGGATCACGTGGTTATTCGTGTCGGCGACGTACAGGGTTCGTCCCGAGAGAGCAAGGCCTCCGGGCTCGTAGAACTTCGGGGACGCTCCGTCGGCCCAGCCCCGATCACTACCCAAGTAGGTACTCGTATCGCCGGTCTCGGGATCGATGCGCTTGAGCTTGCTGTTGTAGGTGTCGGCAATCAGCAGGCCTCCGCTCACAGAGTCCCAGACGATCCCCAGCGGGTGCTGCAGGCGGGCTGCGGTACCGGCGCCGTCGATGTCGCCGTAGTCGAAGAGGTTGACGTTCGACCCGGACAGGATGCCGGTCTGGCCGTCGGGCAGAAGGGCATCGGCGTACCGAATGGAACTCGATTCCGAGTCGGCGAAGTACAGACGGCCGCTGGTGTCGAACGCCAGACCGCTGGGTTGAGCCAGCTCTGCTGCGGTGAGACCGCCATTGGCGACGCCTTCGCGGCTGCTGCCAACCGCCGGACTGATGACCCCTCCATCGAGGTCGGCAGTCCAGATCTGGTGGAAGCCGGCCATGGCGATCCACAGATCTCCCTGATGCAGGGTCAAGCCCCATGGGGAGTTGAGGCGAGCATCGTCGAACAGGCTCGCCGCCGGCGGCCAGCCGAGCGCGCCGGTCCCGGCCAGAGTCGTGACCTCACCTGAGCCAATGTCGATGGTGCGGATGGCGTGGTTGTTGGTATCGGCCACGTACAGCGTGTCCGATACGGGATCGAAGGCGAGGCCTTGCGGTGAGTCGAACTGAGCCTCGAGTGCCGGTCCGCTCTTGAATCCCGGGATTCCGTTGCCGTACACGGCGACTACCTCGCCCGTCGTCGGCTCGACAGCCACTACACGGTGATGGCCGGTGTCGGAGATGTAGAGGAGCCCGTCTCCGACTGCGACCTTGCCCGGGAAGGACAGCGCAGTGTTGGCTGCCGTTGCCCGTTCCGGTGTGATCGGCAGGGGAGAGCGGTCGATCTGATCGCTGAACTCGTAGAGAAGCGATTCGATCACCGGCTGGGCTACCTCGTAGAAGCCCTCACCGGCGTGCATTCCTACCACGTTGCCGGCCGGATCGATCAGCGCCATGGTCGGCCATGCCCGGGCTCCCCAACTCTCCCAAATGGCAAAGTCCCGGTCGTTGACAACAGGATGATCCACCTCGTAGCGCTGAACGATCTGGCGGATGTTCTCAGTCTCCCCCTCGTGGGTGAACTTGGCGCTGTGCACTCCGATGACCACCAGCTCGTCTGGATACTCAGCCTCGAGGCGCTTCATGTCGGGGATGACGTGAATGCAGTTGATGCACCCGTACGTCCAGAAGTCGAGCATCACGACCTTACCGGTGAGGTCGGCCAGCCGGAGCGGGTTCGGAGTGTTTATCCAGTCGAGGCCGTCGGGAAACTCGGGAGCTGCGATGGTGCCGGCATAGGACTGCGTCACCGGTACGGGTTCCTCGATCGGACCGGCGGTCGACGTTGTTGTCGGGGCGTCACCGCGAGGCGCGCCATCGCCACTGGAGCAGGAGGTGAGGAGAAGAGCTGCGACTACGAGGAGAACGGTTGGGCGCATGGTGAGACAACGATTCCGGGCCGGTTTCAATTCCCGTGGTGGGTATGCGCGGCGACATCGAGCCCGGCGTCGAGCGCTTTTGCCAGGTACTGCTCGGCGAGATCGGTGGGACGAGACAAGCCGGGCGGCAATTCGCCAACCAGAACAGCGCCGGAGGCGAAGGCAAGCGCCTCGAGGTGCACAGCAAGATCGGATACGCCGACAATGCGCGTGACAACACCGGCGGGGGAGGCGCCGGTCACCTTTGCCATTGCCGCCGCCCAGGGACCGCCGACTTTGGCGACGAAGGATCGATCGGCGTATTCGGAGAGTCGAGCCTCACCCCACCGCGAGCCGATCGGGTCGGGGAAGGGGATCGCTTCGCCGCGCCGCCGCGGGCTGCCCGGCTCGGTCCAGGCGATGGTCACCTCGAGTACGTTCTCCGTTGCGGCAACCTCATGAGCGGCTAGGGCCGGGGCAATTCCCGTTGCCAGGTTGCACCCGGTAAGCAGACGCAGGTCGCCCGCGGCGAAGTCGTCCCCGTACTCCTCCCCGAGTTCATCGGCATCCACCCACACAACACAGCTGACTCCTGCGTTGAGCGCCATCTCGATGTCGGGCCGGGGGTCTGCAGCATCGCTGAGTAGGGCGTCGTACGTGGCCAGCACCTCCACATGCTCCAGGCGGGGATCCTTCTCGGTCGGATGTTTGTCGACCAGTCCAAGCGCCTTCAGCGGCCGCTCCGCAAGGAGGATGCGTCCGGCGCGCGTTCCGACTTCGCTGGCCTGGTGGAGTGCGAGTCGCATGGTCAGCGGCGGGTCCGTGAGGAATCTGCCGGGTCCCATACCCCGGTCGAGGCCGGTTGTTTGACGGGGCGTTTCAGGTAGGCGCCAAGGGCGGCGGCGAAGATGGCGAGAGCGACGATTCGTTTCATCGGTGCCCAGGGTACAGAGATTGCGGAGACTGTTCAGCCGACGCCGCGCTCGAACAGCCATCCAATCCAGTAGCCGAGTACTCCTCCCACTCCGGCAATGCCCAGGTTCTCAATGCCGGCGATCACCGTGTTGGTCTTGGTGACGTAACTCTTCGTCGCCCCGACTGTGTAGAGACAGATTGCAGTGAGGATTGCGGCGATGGTAAGACCCGCAGCGGTCGAGTTCACGAAGACAAAGGGAAGAACCGACGGCAGCGAACCAACAAGGAAGGCCAGCCCGGAGACACCCATGGCGGCGTAAGGGGAGCGCTCTTCGGTATCCACCATCCCGAACTCGAGGACCTTCATTGAGTTGAGCAGGCGATCGTCGTCCTTGGAGAGGATCTCCACGGCAGCGTCCAGGTCTTCCCCTTCGATCGAGAGCTCTGACAGCATGTGACGCAGTTGGTCGACTTCCATCTCACGGTGATCACGGATGTGATCCAGCTCCAGCTTCAACTCGCGGATGAGTACCTCGGATTGCGATTTGGTAGCCAGGTACTCGCCTGCCGCCATCGAGATTGCCCCCGCGATGGCGCCGCCAACGGCTGTGAGTAGGACCTGGGTTGTAGTGAGGCCACCTCCGACAACCACCGCAACCAGAAGGATCATCGACACGAGACCGTCATTGACGCCGAGGATGATGTCGCGCCAGTACGGCCTGCTGGTACCTACGTGCGGCTCGTAGGGAACATCGGTGTTGGTGGGCTTCTCATGGTGGGCCATCTCGGGAGCATTATCGCAGCGACGGCACGCACGGGACTCAGAGAACGCGGCTACCGGACGCCAACCTTGTGTACTGCGGAAGCGGTGTCCGGGGACGCAAAGATGGCGCTGGCCGTCTCGCTGACGGCCATTGGGAGAGAGAGCCGGAACGATCCCCAGCGCCCGTCGTGGTGATAGGTGATCTCACCGCCCATCATCCTGGCGAGCTGCCGGCTCACGGTGAGACCAAGGCCGACTGAGTCGGTCTGCCCGGGCCGGTCGTGGGCCCGGCCGAAGGCAGAGAAGATTGTCTCGAGCGCCTCGGTGGACAGGGGCGGCCCGTTGTCCTCGACGGCGACGATGCCCATGATTCCCTTGCGCCGCAGCGTCACTCGCTTGCGCTCGCCGCCGTACCGGATGCTGTTGCTGGTGAGGTTGCGCAGAATCTGCCTCACCCGAACGGGATCGGCGACGACGACAACCCGGTCCGGGGTGTCAACCTGGATATCGAATTCGCCATCACCGACGCGGCTGACCTCGTCATGCAGGTCCACCTCACCGACCACCAGAGAGAGATGCCCGCTGCTGGCCCTCGCCGCCACCAGCAGGTCGTCGACGAGCGCAGCCAGGTCCTCGCTCTGCTCGAGGATCAGACCGATGAACTCGGTGCGCTCCTCATCGCTGAATGCCCCATCGCTCTCGGCGAGGGTGTGGGCCAACCCGACTACAGCGGTGAGCGGAGTCCGGAGTTCGTGGCTGACACTGGCTACGAAGCGATCCTTGTCGGTCAGCAGGCGGTCCTTCTCCAGTGCGAGGTCCTCCTCACGGTCGCGCATCCGGTGCATCTCGACGCCGGCCTGAAGCTGGGTCCAGATGACCGGGACGATGGCGACGAACGCAATGACCCCGGTCAGGAACATCACTTCCGAGGGTTCCCGCACTTGCGCTTCTATCACTGTTGTGATTGCGGTTGTGACCCATCCGAGCGTTAGGAAGATCACGGCAACAAGAACGGCGCGGCGCGGCTTGATGAAGTGGAAGACAATGAATGTCTGCACCACTGCGACGAACATCGCAATCTCCGGGGAGTCGACGAACCCGGCCATTCCCAGATACAGGACGGTATCGATCACCACCATTTCGAGCAGTGAGGAGCGGGATCGAGTGGTGGCATGGAGCAGCATGAGCAGGCCGAGCGCAGCGATGCCCCCGACGGTTATCAGCGCATGATCGAAGCGCGAGAAGAGAACCAGCGCCGCAAGCGGAATGACGAGCCCCTCTACCGTGCGGGTTCGTCGATAGGTTGTGCGATATCGCTCGAGCTCGATCGAAGGCCTGTCCGATCGCAACAGCGCGCGAAGATCTGCGAATGGATCCACGGGTTAACCGTCGGCCGAACTGGAGCAGTATTCAGCACGGACACGCGGATCAATTCTCAGTGGATTCTTAGACACCTAGTACCGCTCGCTTAATACGATGTCCCAAGGTCATTCCATACCCGCCGAAAGGATTGACTGGATGAACACCAAGACTCTTCGCACGACCGTGGCAGCCGCCATGGGGGGCGCCGTACTCATGGCCGGTCTCCTGGTCGGAGCTTCCTTCGCCTTCGCCGAGGAGGCAAATGAGCCTGAAGTGACCGTCGATGACAAGAGCGCCGATAGATGCCGCGGGCACTTCCACGGTCTCTTTGGCGATATCGCAGACGAGTTGGACATCGACCTCGACGAGATCAAGACCCAGCTGCGTGAGGGCGCAACGCTGCAGGAACTGGTCGAGGACCTAGATCTGGATCTGGACGCAGCCCTGGACGCTGTGAAGGACCGCATCCTCTCCGAACTGGACGAGAGAGTTGCCGAGGGCGACCTGTCCGAGGAGCGGGCAGATGACATCCGCGAGCGCATCGAGAGCTTCGACCTCGATGAGCTACCTCCGCTGCCGCGTGCCTTCGAACGCTTTGGGCGCGACTTCGGCGACATGAGGGGCTTCGGTGGCTTCGACTTCGACTTCGACCTGGGCGAGCTTCGGGAGAAGCTCGAGTCGGGGCTGTCCCTCGATGAGGCGCTGAGCGAGCTGGGAGTTGATGTCGAGGGAATGCTGGAGGACGCACGCTCGGCAGCTCTCGAGCGAATCGACGACCTCGTCGCCGATGGTGTGATCAGCCAGGAGCGGGCGGATGCGCTCAAGGAGAGGCTGGAGAGCTTCGACCCGGGTGAGGGATTCCCGTTCGGCCTGCGTGGCTTTGACCTCGAGTTTGACTTCGACGACTTCGACTTCGAGCGGTTCTGGGGCCCCCACGGCCATGAGCGGGGCTTCGGGTTCTTTGGGGACCGCGGGGACGATCGGCCTGACGATGTCAACGCTGAGGATGCGTCGCTGAGCGCTTAGGCGTCGAACTCCTGATACAGCACAGGTCCGGGCTCGGCATTGGCCATTTGCTGGGCGACGTCGGCCGGGACGGGCCGATTGGCTGTGTCGACATGGACCACTTGCGGGAAGTAGTCGTCGAGCTCTGCCTCGTCGTAGTCGGCGTAGCTGATGATGATGACCTTGTCGCCGGGAGAGACCAACCGCGCTGCGGCCCCGTTGAGGCACACATCACCAGGGCCACCTTTGATGGCGTACGTGACCAAGCGGTTGCCATTGTCGATATCCAGAACATGAACCTGTTCCATCTCGCGGATATCGGCGAGCTTCATCAGGTCAACGTCGAGGGTGATTGATCCCACGTAGTCGAGATCGGCGTCGGTGACCGTGGCCCGATGGATCTTCGATTTCATCATGCGTCGCCGCATGCGTGCTCCTTTGCTTGGCGCCGCTGCGCGGTCGCCGTACTTATTGAACCAGCCCGAGAGACTAGTGCTATCAGTACAACCGGACCAGACGTTTGTTCATTCCTTAGACCCACAACGTCTCCCGCGGGTTCCCTGTCAGTCCCCGGCTGATGCGATCAGCTTGGAGTTCGATGACATCGAACTCCACCACTGGAGAGGGCTAGTCCCGCTGCCGGATCAGCAGCGACGACAGCAAGACAATGCTGGCAAGGGTTGCGGACACTCCGATTGCGGCGGGGGAGAGAGGATCGGGACGCTCCGGCCTTGGAGGCAGGCTCAAAGAGACGGCGGGCGATGACTTCGCGGGCTCGTTCGGAACCGGCGCCGTCTCGGATTCCTCGAGGACTGGCGCCACGTTGGAATCGACAAACGCATCGGCCTGACCGACCGCTGTCGCCATGAATGCCGCCGCGAGAACGACGATGATGATGCGTTGCAGAATGACCTTCCTTGCCCGAATGGCGAACGCTAACTACCCCCGGGGACTAAGCGAGGATCATTCCGTTCTTGCGTAGATTCGTCGGCTCAGAGCCGACGAATCTACGCAAGTTCGCTCAAGCCACGCCACATTCTCGATCCCGTCGTAGGCTCTACCCATGCGGGATGGAATGACTCGACATGTGGCACTGGTGGCGCTCGGCCTGATCCTGCTGGCGGGAGCCTGCTCTGCGAGCGAGGCGACCGAGTCGACCTTGGCGCCACCGACCACGGCAGCGTCAACAACGACCACAACAGTGGCTACGACAACCGCAGCCCCGGCACCTTCCTCGACGGTCCCAAGCACGAGTTTGGCGGGGCCAAACTCGAACCTCACCGAAGGTGAGGCGACCTCGACCAGCACCACTACAACCACAACAACGACCACACAGCCCCCCCGGATCTGGGATGGCGTCGACCAGCTCGACATCCTGCTGCTGGGCAGCGATGCCGGGGTGGGACGCACCGGCACCCGTACGGACACGGTCATCCTCTTGAGCATCGACCCGGAGACCGGGGATGCGGCGATGTTCTCGGTTCCGCGCAACCTCACCGAGGCGCCTCTGCCCGAGGGTATGGGCATATGGGACTGCAACTGCTTCCCCGACATCATCACGCATCTGTGGGCGAATGCTGAGTGGTTCCCCGACGCCTTCCCCGGCCCGCAGGAACCACCGATCAACGCACTCAAGGCAGCGGTTGGGCTGGTCTTCGACGTCGAGGTGGACTACTACGCCAAAGTGGATCTGGCCGCATTTGTCGGCCTCTTCGACGCTCTGGGTGGCGTCTTCATCAACGCCCCCGTACGGATCTACGATCCGTCCTATCCCCACGAGGACGGCAGTTTCGAGTCGATAGCCATCGAGGCGGGCGAACAGTTGCTGGATGGGCACGATGCTCTGGCCTACGGTCGGATCCGATACAACTCTGGTGACTTTGCGAGGATGCACCGTCAGCGCTGTCTACTCGGATCACTCCTCGAGAACACTGATCCTGCGGAACTAGCTGAGGACTCCTTCAGTGCCGCGGTTACCCAGTTCGTGGAGACCGACATCCCGATCGACGCAATCGGTGACTTTGTGGAACTGTTCTCCCGGATGGAGCGCGACCGCGTTGCAACCGTCCGCATCACCCGATACAACTACGGCACCACCGGGCACGCCGGGTACCAGATCTACGACCTGGACCAGATCCGCGAGGACGCCCGCCTGCTGTTGGCGGACCCAACCCTTCGGCTCGAGACGCTCGATGGCGACAGTTGGGAAGACATCTGTAGCCAATCGTTCGACTAGGCGCCGAGTTGCCCCTCTTCCCTCCCCGTTTCGCATGTGATAGCGTCGAGCCATGTCCGTTTCACGGAATACGTGTTACACTGATACTGTGCCTAACCTCACTCTGGCTATCGATGATGAGACCCTGAAGAGAGCGCGGATCCGGGCTCTAGAGCAGGGGACCTCGGTCAATGCTGTTGTCCGGGAATACCTCGAGGTCTACGCAGGCATCGATAAGGGGCGGAGCGTCCTGGGTGATCTGGTCGACCTGGCCAATTCGGTGGACTCCGGGGCGAGCGGCTCGGGCCGCTCCTGGCATCGCAACGACCTGTACGAGGACGGATGACCAGCTTCCTCGACACCAACGTCCTGGTCTACGCGTTTGATCGCTCGGAGCCGGCCAAGATGGAAGTGGCACAGCGCCTGCTGGCCGATCCCGATGCAGACTATGTCATCAGCGCCCAGGTGCTGAGTGAGTTCTACGTAGCGACCACCCGCAAGCTCAATCCTCCACTCGATCACCTTGCCGCACTCGAGGCAATGGAGTACCTGATGCGGCTTCCGGTGGTCGCAGTTGATGATCGACTCGTGGCTTACGCGGTGACCCTCGCTGAGGAGGAGCCGCTTTCGTTGTGGGATGCACAAATCGTTGCCGCGGCAGTGCGCGCCGGCTGCGAAGAGATCCTGACCGAGGACCTGAACGATGGGCAGTTGATCGCAGGCGTGCTTGTCCGCAACCCGTTTGTGTAGGGCTACTCGACCGGCAGGCCGCTAGGCCCCGGCGAACGTCGTGGGTTACAGCTCGTTGCCGGAGTCGCGCCCTTCGGAGAAAGCTGTGATGTTGGCGATGGTGTCGTGGGCAATTGCCTCGAGCGCCTCGGTGGTGAAGAAGGCCTGGTGCCCTGTGATTAGAACGTTCGGGAAGGTCAACAGCCGGGAGAACGTGTCATCTTGGATGACTGTGTCGGAGAGGTCCTCGAAGAACAGGTCACCCTCCTCCTCATAGACGTCGAGGCCCAGGTGGCCGATCTTGCCCGACTTGAGGCCCTCGATGGCGGCCGCGGTGTCGATGAGGGCGCCGCGGCTTGTGTTGATCACCATCACCCCGTCCCGCATGTTCGCGATGGCGAACGCATCAACGATGTGATGGGTTTCCGGAGTCAAGGGCGCATGCAGCGAGATGACATCAGACCGTTCCCATAGTTCCCTCAGCTCTACGTATTGCAGCCCCAACTCAATCGCCTCGGGATTCTCGAAGACGTCGTAGCCGATGAGATCACACCCAAATCCCTTGAGAATCTTGCCGACGGCTACGCCGATCTTGCCTGTGCCGAGTAACCCAACGGTGCGATTACCGAGGTCGAAGCCGAGCAGACCGTCGAGCGATAGGTTGCCCTCCCGGACGCGGGCGTGAGCGCGATGAATCTTGCGGTCGAGAGCCAGCATCAACGCCACGGTGTGCTCCGCAACCGAGCGAGGTGAGTAGGCGGGCACCCGCACCACATGCAGATCGAGGCTCTTGGCGGCATCGAGGTCGACATGGTTGAACCCGGCGCTGCGGAGGGCGATCAACTTTGGCTCAGTCTTAGCCAGCCGAAGCAACGTGGCGGCACCGAGATCATCGTTGACGAAGGCGCAGACGACGTCGAAGCCATCGGCCAGAGCCGCGGTCCTGCGGGTGAGCCGCGCTTCGAAGAACGTCAACTCGTGGTCGGTTCCCTCGGCCGCCTTGGTCAGGAACTCCTCGTCGTACGGTTTGCTGGAGAAGACTGCTACTCGCATATGGCTGAGTGTACGCCGGGACACGTGACCGATCGTCGTTTCGCTTCGCCAGGCGACCAAACCTGCAAGGATGCCGGTGGTGGATGATCGAATCACATTGGGCCGGATGCAGAACCCCGTGCGTGGGTTCTTGCATGGAACTGCGGCTGTGGTTGCTCTTCTCGGTACGATCTTCCTTGTGGTCGCAACCACGTCGGTGGCCGGGCGCATCGCAATGATCGTCTACGGACTCGGTCTCCTCGGCCTATATACGACGAGTTCGCTATATCACGCTGTCCCCTGGCGCGAGTCGTGGAAGCTGCGCATGCGGCGTCTCGACCACGCCATGATCTTTGTTCTCATCGCTGCCACTTTCACCCCTGTTGGAGTCATCGTCCTCGACGGCTGGATGAGATCTGTCAGCTTGTCGGTTGCCTGGGGCACGGCTCTCATTGGGTTCCTACATCACATGTTTGTACGCAACCAGCGGTTTCACCTGTCCATCGGGATGATGGTCACGCTGGGCTGGCTGTCCCTGTTCCTCATGTACCCGCTGGCCCAGCGGGCCGGCATCGCCCTCGTTGTCCTGGTTGCGGTCGGAGGCATCATCTACACAATCGGGATGGTGATCGTCGTTACCCAGCGGCCGCGATTATGGCCCCGGGTGTTTTCGTCGCATGAGCTGTTCCACGTGCTTGTGGTCACTGCTTCGGCGGTGCACTTCGCCGCGATACATCGCTTCGTGGCGCCGCTTGCGGTCTAGCCGGTCCTCAGCTCCCAGTCGGTTGCGTCGGCAGTGTCTCGGACCTCGATGCCCAGTGCATGGAGACCGTCCCGTATCTGATCTGCCGCTCCATAGTCGCCCCGATCTCTCGCCGAGCTGCGAAGCTCGAGCAGCAGGTCTACGAACCCCTCAATCTGCTTCCTTGGATCGATGAGCCCGGTTCGAGCAGCGGCAACAGTCCGGACCAGCAGGGCGCGCAGTTGGCGGCGGCCCTCTTCCGATTCGGCAGCAATTTCCTCAGCATCGAGCAGGGCCGCAAGAACCGCATCCGGGTCGTAGCCGGCAACGGCATCATCAAACGCCACTCGCTGCGGTGCCGGTCCAGGCTCCTTGGAGGGATCGACCATACGAGTGCCGAGGAGCTGGCTAGCGGTGTCGAGCGGAATGCTCTCGCCGTCGCCGATCGAGACTTCCTCGCTGCCGCGCAGCGTTACCCGACTGTTCCCGCTCGCTGCGATCAGGCATCGCCCGAAATCGATAGTCGCCGCCGTGTGCTCATCTACTCCCACGACTCCAACATCGAGTGATCTCTCGAGTTGACCGAACCTGCGGCCGCCGATGTAGCAGTGGCTCGTGTCGTGATTGCCCCCCTCAGTGTTGTTCCAGTGGGGAACGACAGTGCAGGGCAGCCCCAGCGAACTCATGATGTCGAGCCCATCCAGCCAGTGCGGGGCTTCGCCCACTTTGTACATCTCGTAGACCGGGATCGTGGTTCGGCCCAGCGTCAGCGAGGCGGCTGAGGCGAAGGTCACGGTGCCACCCGCTTCCACTACCGCCTGCAAGGCCGGGCCGACAGCGATGTCTTGCCAAACCCGGAGGGCGTAGCTCGGCGACCCCGGGCCGGAGAACACGTATCGACCGGAACGGATGGCAGCGACAAAGCGCTCCCGCTCGACGACGTCTGCCTGCTCGTCACGCAGGCTGGCCACCTCGACGGTGGCCCGCAGGCTGGTCTCGAAGAAGGTGACGATTCGCTCCGTCAGCTGGTCTGCGTTCTCCTGGAAGCCGTACGGGGTATCCAGCACCACCACCCTGTCGGTCTCGGCGGCCTCCAGTCCGGCGCGATGGGTGGCGACGAGGCCGGGAGCCAACTCGCCGGAACCCATCACTATCACCCGTCCGCTCACGATGTAGACCTCTCCACAAGATTGAGTAGCAACGCTGCAACCCGTTCCGGCTGCTGCGCGTGCACATCATGATGCCCGTCCATCCAGTGGATTTCTGCGCCGCTCGTCTCGGCGAAGGAAGAGACCCGGACAGGCTTTGATGGTGATCCTCCCGACACTGCGATGACTTGAACAGGTATGGAGACCTCCGCTCCGACCGGGTCGGGATCGTGCTCCCAAAGGTGGCGGAGGATGGCGATGTGATTGTCGAAGCTCAACCTGTTGCGCACAGACCCATTCTCGTCGACGGTCAGGTTGGCCAACTGTGCTTCGATCGCCTTCTCGGGGAAGGATTGGAGGCGCACCCGCATCGCTGCGGCAAGCGATTCCATGGTCATCCCGTTGAAGCTTGGCGGGCTCAGCATGCGCCGCGCCTCCGGCCATTCCGGCAGATCATCGCGCAAACGGAGGAAGCCACCGTCGATGAGCGAGAGCGCAGTAACCCTTTCAGGGTGCCGGGCGGCAAACTCGAGAGTGACGTTTGCTCCCCAGGATTGCCCGGCAACGATGGCACTCTCCCAGCCGAGACTGTTGAGGACCTCTGCGAGGTCGGCAGCGAGGGTGGCCCAGTCATAGCCCTCACTGACCTGGCTCGACTCGCCGTGCCCCCGCAGGTCGACGGCGGCGCTGTTGTGTCCGGCTGCCGCCAGGTGCTCCGCTACTCCATCCCATAACCGGGCATTCGACGCGAGCCCGTGGACCAGGAGAAATGGAAGGCCGCTGCCGCCTTGGCGCTGAATCACCCGGAGGTCAACGAGGGGAGAGACCGCAACGGTGGTCGATTTGGGTAGCCGGGTATCGCTTGGCATGAGAGAGATCGTAAGCGCTGGAACGCGGCCCGCTGACCGGTGCCTTGCGGCGGGTCCTCTATCCGGCTCGTCGCGACAGGCGATGCAGTCCGGCGGCGGCCACGGCAGCAGTCAATGCGCCGACCCGATTGCGGATCCGGCGCCGCTCCTTCTCGTAGCGCTCCATGTACGAGCAGATCTCGAAGTCCTCCTCGAAGATGCCCCACATGCTGGGGTGGTGAGGGTTGAGTTTGAGCAGAGCCCCCGCCTCGAACGCCGCGACTTCGAAGTTGATCTGCTCCAAACTGCGTCGCATTGCGTAGTCCGAGTAGGTGCGAAGGCTGGCCCCTACGGTCCGGTCGTAGGCCGCAAGCGCGGCCGGGATCCCGTGGTGACCGTCGATGAGGCCAGGCAGCGTTGCAACCGAGGTTGTGCCTAGGTTGATCAGGTCACCGTTGCCCTCGAAGCCGTGTGCAGCGTCACCGACTAGCAGTGTCGAGCCGAGATGGAACGTCGGCGCGTGAACGTGTCTGTACTCGCCTCCGAACCCGGCATTCCACTCCGCTTCGAGCACCTCCGATTCGACGACGGACGAGAAGAAGGTGGCGTTGAGTTCCTTGGCCCGCTCGACGGATAGTTCCGCCCCGTATTTGACGACCACGCTGACCTCGGGCTGTGGCCGGGTCATGGCCACGGTGATGACGCGGAACTTCTCCGATGGGAACTCGCGGAGGTTGTCGGCGTGAACATGAGCATGGCCGTGGTCTCCGCTGGCGTACTTCTCGCCCAGGGCTCCCTCCGCAGGAAGCCGGTAGGCGTACCACCTGTCGAGAAGCTCTGAGGAGAACGAATCCGGTTGCGATCCGGCCGCCGCAACGAGGCCACGGGTTTGGCTGTGGATCCCGTCTGCGCCCAACAGAAGATCGAATGGCACCTCACCCAGTTTTGCCTCGGTGCACACGTTGGCTGCGAAGTCGATGTCCTCGACCACTGCTTCGAATTGGACCTCGATACCTTCCTCGGACAACCGTTCGTAGAGGCTGGCCACGATGTGGTTGCGCCAATGCGAGTAGATGTCCTCCTTCTTTGCCGTCCAGGTGAGCTCGCGTCCGAGTATCCGCTTGTGCACCACAACGCCGAAGTAAGGAGATCTCTCTCGGTTGATCGCAGTACGGACGCCGATTCGATCGAGCACCGCTAGTGCTGCGGGCGAGAACACGATCGGGAAGGTGTACCCCCGGGTACGAAAGAAGCGCTCACGCGACTGCCGCTCCAGCATGACGACCTTCTCGAATCGGTCCTTGAGAAGCAGGGCTGAGACCATGCCAACGGGTCCGGACCCGACGATGACCAATGTTCCATGCCTGCGTGCGCTTCCCGTACTCATGGCCTGTGACACTACCCGAGCGG
The DNA here is from genome assembly GCA_030065575.1 of Acidimicrobiia bacterium. GTDB lineage: Bacteria > Actinomycetota > Acidimicrobiia > Spongiisociales > UBA5794 > JAAETI01. The sequence goes on along the minus strand of JASJDZ010000002.1, from coordinate 1,852 downwards.
GTTGGGGGCCACGCGTGATTCTCCAGGGAAGGCGGCTAGCGCTTCCGTCGCCGTTTCTCGCGCTTCGTGGGATCCCAATCCGGGTTGTATGGAACGTAAGGAGGCGTCTGGCCACCGGCGCCGCCGTGGGTTCCCTGCCCGGGCCCCCAGCCAACCTTCTTGCTGTTGGGGTCGCGCTGTCCAAATATGGTGAACGCCAGACGATCCAGAGCTCGCTGGAGCGGCCGGGATCTGATCCACTTCAACACGCGTACCTCGCTTCGTCAGCTTTGTGAGCCATTCAATGCTATCGCTGATGGCCACTTGTCGGCGCGGGCTGCCCTCCCTCAGGCCCGCTTGCGCAGCACCCAAACCTGCTCGGTCGGGAAGGCGTGTGCCCAGTCCATCGAGGCGTAGAAACGCACCTCTTGACCGGTGGTGGGTGACTGGAGTTCGTGGTAGTCCACGATGTCGAACCCCGTGGTGTTGAACAGGCTCACCCAATCAGAGATCGTCAGATTGAATTCCGTTCCCTCATCGCCGTTCTCATCGTGCCAATCGATTCGATGCATCCCGAAGTATGGGTACAGCAGCTCGGTGCCCACAGGTGCGTCGCTGTCATTGTGCTGGGTGATCATCACCAGCGGGTGGTTGCCCAGGAAGACAAGGCGTCCACCGGGCACGAGCACGCGGTGGGCCTCCGGAATCCACTTGTATGGATCCGCCCAGATCGCCACGCCGTACTCGGAGATCGCATAGTCGAAGTGACCGTCCGGGAACGGAACCTCCTCAGCGTTGCCGTGGATCAGCTCGAGATCGACACCGTGCTCGCCAGCCAGTCGGCGGGCAGTAGCGAGCTGGCGTTCTGAGTTGTCGATACCGACCACTGAGGCTCCGCGTTGCGCCATCCATGCCGACACATACCCAGTCCCGCACCCCAGCTCGATCGCGCGCATTCCGGTCATGTCGCCCGGTAGCAGCTGCAGGTCCGCTTCCGGAATGCCCCATATGCCCCAGCTGGGGTTACCAACCCAAGCGCGCTCCCCGCCGGCTACCCACTGGTCGGCGTGGCGATCCCAATGGGCTCGGTTCTTCAGCACATAGTCGGGTAGATCCGTCATCGTGGTGTCGAGCATAGGGCAGGGGCCGGCCGAGCCGGTCCGATGATTCTCATGCAGTTCTTACGCCGCTCAGCTGCGGCGCCTAGGTGGGCGACCGTAGCGTGGCCTCATGAATACACGACTCCTGATAATCCCGCTGCTTGCTTTGGCCGTGGCCGGCTGTTCGAGCGCCGATGACGGCGAGTCGGTTGCCTCGCTAGAGACCGTTCCTGCTGCGGAGCAGGCTGACAATTCGAGTCCTCTGATCGACTCAGAGCAGGCGATGCTCGACTTTGCCCAGTGCTTGCGCGACCAGGGAGTAGAAGTCGGTGATCCCACAATGAGCGCCGACGGCAGCATGCAGATGCCTCCCATCGAGTTTGTCGGATCGCCCGATGAAGACCCCGAAGCGGCAATGGCGGAGATGGATGCCATCTTTGCGGAGTGTGAGAGCCATCTCGAGGGAATCGCACTGACGGCTGCGGACCCAGGGGCTGGCGTGGCGTTCGAGGATGCGCTTCTCGAGTACGCAGCGTGTATGCGGGACCAGGGCATCGATATGCCGGATCCGGACTTGTCCGGTGGCGGTGGAGTCATCGACCTTGGTCTCTCTGGCCCCGGCGACCAGGAGGAATGGGAGGCGGCACACAAGGAGTGCCAGCCGATACTCGCCGGAGCAGGCCTCGACATCTGACGGATCCGTGATCTAGGCGCGGTGGTGGGTTCGCAGGAACAGAGTCGGGGGGGGGGGGGGGGCGGGGCGCCCCCCCCGC
>JASJDZ010000025.1 GCA_030065575.1 Acidimicrobiia bacterium | reverse complement strand
CGACCCCTTTCCCTGAGATAGTTCGCCCGCTCCAACCCCTGCTGGCGTTGCGCACTCCGAAGTCGCCGGTTGCCGCCGGCATTGCGGCCCACGTGGTCGAGCGAACAACTCTCGCCGACCCGGAGTGGCTCACCGACGGAGAGTGGGGAATGATCCAGTTTGCCGCCGAGGTGAACTGACCTCTAGGAGAAGACGATCGTCTTGCTGCCGACAACGAGCACACGATCCTCCGCGTGATATCGGACCGCCCGCGCCAGCACACGCCTTTCGATGTCCTGGCCGATAACGGCAAGCTGTTCGGCCGTTAGGGAGTGGTTCACCCGTTCCACGTCCTGCTCGATGATCGGGCCCTCGTCGAGATCGGACGTCACATAGTGAGCGGTCGCCCCGATGATCTTGACCCCGCGCTGGTGAGCCTGGTGGTAGGGACGGGCGCCGACAAAGCCCGGCAAGAACGAATGGTGGATGTTGATTATCCGTCCGGTCAGCTGGGCGCACAGCTCTGGAGTGAGAATCTGCATGTAGCGGGCGAGAATCACGAAGTCGACATTGTGCTCGTTGATGAGCTCGAGCAACCGCTGCTCCTGCTGCCCCTTGATATCCGGAGTCACCGGGAGATGCTCGAACCTCACTCCGTATCTTGCGGCGTGGTGCGCTGCCTGGGTGTGGTTGGACACCACGACGGGGATCTCGATCGGGAGCTCGCCGGTCCCCTGCCGATAGAGCAGATCAACCAGGCAGTGATCCTGCTTGGAGACCATGATCAGCGCCCGCTGCTTCCGATCCTCATCGCGGACGTGGTAGTCGGCTCCCAGCTCGGCAACCATCGGGGCAAGCACCGCTTCAATGTCGGATCGGGACCGCTCGGTCTCGAACCGGGTCCGCATGGTGAACAAGCCCGAATCCAGATCGTCGAACTGGGCGTTCTCGAGGATGTTGGCGTCAACGTCGAGCAGGGCCCCGGACACGCCGTGGACGATGCCGGGCCGGTCAGGACAACTCAGGGTCAGGATGTAGTTGTTCATCCGCGGCCTCCGATTGGTGCGGGCAATGGAGGGTACGCCATCGCCGCTGATCAGGCCAGCTGTGAGACTCATGGTGTAGTTTCCTGACAGGAGGTGGGCGATGAGCAATGACCGCATCTATACGGTTGAAGAGGCCGTCACCCTCGACCTCGACGGAATACTCCACCTACACCGGCAGTACATAAACGAATCCCTGATCGACTTGCTCCAGAGCTATGGGGTTCCCCGCCGGTTCATCAAGGCCGAAGGGATTCGGCTATGGGACAACGTAGGCAACGCCTACCTCGACTTCTTGTGCAGCTACGGAGCACTGGCCCTAGGGCACAACCACCCCGAGGTGCTGGCCGCCGTCGCTGCGGTGACCTCGCAACCGAACTTCTTTGTGCTCTCCCCCGGGGCTATCACCGGTGCGCTTGCCTCCAGCCTGGCTGCAATCAGCCCGGGTGATCTCCAGCGCAGCTTCTTCTGCAATAGCGGGTCCGAAGCAGTGGAGGGAGCAGTCAAGCTGGCTCGGGCCGCCACCGGGCGCTCTCGCATTGTTGCGGCCACCGAGGGCTTCCACGGCAAGACACTCGGGGCGCTCTCGGTGACGGGTCACGAGCCCTTGAAGACGGTCTACCACCCGCTGCTACCCAACGTTGCGCACGTTCCGTACGGCGATCCCGATGCGATTGCAGACTCATTGCGAAGAAAGCCGGCGGCGGCAGTCATCCTCGAGCCAATCCAGGGCCCGGCCGGGATCATTGTCCCGCCCGATGGCTACTTGAAGGCGGTCGAGAAGGAGTGCAAGAAACATGGGACTCTGCTCATCCTCGATGAGATCCAGACCGGATTGGGCCGCACCGGCAAGATGTTCGCTTGCGAGCACGAGGGCGTGGTCCCTGATGTGATCTGCGTATCCAAGGGATTGAGTGGTGGGGTGTACCCGATCGGGGCCTACATCACCTCCGACCGGGTATGGCGGCAGGCCTACGGCACCAAGAAGAAGGCCTCGCTCCACAGCTCGACCTTCGGAGGCAACACCTTCGCCTGCGCGGCGGCGCTGGCGGCGATCAACATCACTGTGCGCGAGGATCTCCCCGGACGCGCCGCCGAAATGGGCGGGTACTTCCGGGGCCGCCTGCAGGCCCTCGCCGAGAGGCACGACATACTTGGAGAGGTGCGGGGCCGAGGGTTGATGATCGGACTCGATTTCTCGCCACAAGGGAACCCCCTGACGCGGCCGGTTCGTAAGCAGGTAGCGGCGCTGATCGCGGTGCAGATGCTGCAACGGCACAACATCATCAGCGCCTACACGTTCAACAACGCCAACGTGATTCGGCTCGCCCCGCCGCTGAATGTGGCAACCGAGGACCTCGACATCTATGTGGATGCACTCGAAGACGTATTGGACAAGAACTCTGGTTTCGCCGGTCTCGCCCTGTCGACTACTCGAGCGATCCGGCAGAACCGGAGGGGTTGAGTACGACTGCTAGCTGTCGCCGTTGCGCGACTCGGGCAAAGTGAGTGTGAAGACGGTCTCGCCGCTCCGTCGCTCGTAGGTGAGGTCCCCGCCCATGCGGCTGGCGAGATCCCGCGAAACGGACAGCCCCAGGCCAATCGACGCTGGTTGGGATTCCTCTCCCAAACCGCGAGAGAACGGTTCGAAGATCGAATCTGCACTGTCCGCCGGGACGCCCGGGCCGTTGTCGGCGACGTCGAGCGAGACCCAACTACCGGCGGAGCGCGAGGCAAGTCTGACGCGATCGCCACCGTGGCGGTGAGCATTGACTATGAGGTTGCGCAGAATCTGGCGGATTCTCGTGGGATCTCCCCAACAGGTGCCGTTCACATCGATGTCGATGTGGTCGGGGAGATCCGTCGCTGCGATCGAACGGAGGGTCGACTCCACCTCCTGGGCCAAATCAACCTGCGCTGGGTCGAGGACAATGCTGCCGCCGTCCGCCCGTGCTGCAACGAGCAGATCTTCGACGATATGGGCCATCTCCTGGCCCTGCTCGGCAATCAGCGCAGCAAACTCGTTTGCCGTCTTCGCATCGAACTCGCCGCTGCTATCACGCAACTCCGACGACAACCCCAATACCACCGACAGCGGGGTGCGAATCTCGTGAGAGATGGAGGCGACGAGCTCGTCTTTGGCCTTGATAAGGTCCTTCAACTTGCGCTGTGTTTCGACCTCGTCGGTGATGTCGTGACCGACTCCAGCAATGGTCGTTCGGCCTGCCATCTCGAGCACATGGAAAGTGGCGTTGATGGTCCGTTGACCCTCACGGCAGTCGACATTGAGCGTTCCAGACCACTCACCGACCTGGCTGAGAACCCCCATTACGGCAATGAAGTCATCTCCGGAGAAGACCTGCGTCGCATGGACGGGCTCGTCGGCGGTGACGTATTTCCGAGTCCATTCCCGTGCCGCCGGGTTCACGTACCGTACCGACCCGTCCCAGTTGGCAAGCGCAACGAGGTCGTTAGCGGAGTCGATGACCCTGGCGAGCAACTCCCGCTCGGCCTCCAGATTGCGCATCGGCGTCGCATCGAGAACCGCGGTCTCTATGTACCGAAGCTCGCCCTCCTCGCCGGTGACTGCGTTGGCGGCAATGACCGCCTCGATCGTCTTGCTCGGAGAGACCCGTACCGTCGCTTCATGGTGGCCAACGACTCCGTCTCGCTCGAGCGTGTCGACGAACTCCTGCCTTCCTGCGATGTCGATCAGCCGTTCTACGACACTCTCGCCCACCGTGGCGTCTTCAAACATGACTCCGGTGGCTTTGTTGAACTCGAGAAGGCGCCCGTCGACCGTGGAGCGAGTCAGCGCAACGGGCACGCGCTCAAAGAAGGCGCGTAGTTCCCGCTCCCCGTGTCTGACCAGTTCACCGACGTTGCGGAACATCACAAACACAAAGAGCACAACCATCACAGCCGCAGTCGAGCGGACGACCCCACCCACCGAGAACACCGATTCTGCCGGCTCCAAAAGCGCTGCCGCAACGCCGCCCGCAGCGGAGTTGACTGCGGCAACCAACCAACGCCGGCGCACCCCGACCAAGCCAAGCAGACCACTCCAGGCGACAATCATTGCCAGCCCCAGCGGAGAATCCTGGGCGGCTGCGATTACTAGTGCGAGACCGGTATCAAGCAGCCAGGACGTGAGCACTGCTTGGCGTTGCCTCTGCCATGTCGCCGCCACCGCGCCGACTGTGACTACCGGCAGCAGGACCCACGGAGCGCCGACCGCAACCAGCACAATGGCAATCGCAGTACCAATCCAATAGAGAATCAGCCGCGCCCGAAAGACCGGGAGCAGCACATCGTCGGAGAAGATCTCAGCACGCGCCTCCATCCGTGGAATATCGACTAAACGGCCGGAATCTAAAGCCAGCCTGAGCGGTGTGGCCGCGCCCGACCGCTACCTCCACGCCCCACACACGCGCTCTCACCACTCGGGCCAATGCCCTTCGTCTTCTGAGTGAGTACTCACTCATTCGGCGTGCTAGGGTGATCGGTCATGATCACCAAGACCGGCCGGGCCAAACCGCTCTCCCCCGAAGAACGCCGCACCGCCATTCTCGATGCGGTTATCCCGCTGCTGGTCGAGCGCGGCGCTGCGGTCACGACCGCTGAGATGGCCGAGGCCGCCGGGATCGCCGAAGGAACGATCTTCCGGGTGTTCGAGGATAAGAACGCTCTGCTGCATGCCGCCATCGGCAAGACCCTCGACCCGGAACCAATCCTGAGCGCCTTCGACAGTATCGACACCACAGCCCCTCTACAGGAACAGCTCACCGCGGCCGCCGGCATCCTCGCCGCCCGCTACGAGAAGACCACCGCCCTGATCGGCATGGCCCGATCGATGCCAGACCACGGCAAACCCAGCCCGGAAGCTCACCGCATCGCTCACAACGCCATGGCCGCCGTCGCCGAAGCACTAACCCGGCTCCTCGATCCCCACCAGGACCGCCTCACCGTCGCCCCCGCCCAGGCCGCCATCCTCCTCCGTGGCCTTCTGTTCGCCAACGCCCATCAGTTGTTGCACGGCGACGAGCACATGAGCCCGGCTCAGCTAGTGGACGTCCTCCTCAACGGCATCGTGGAGACCGGCTGATGCTGTACCAACTCGTCCGCGACTACCTCCGCCCCTACAGACGGGAGATCACCTACGTCATCGCCCTGCAGCTGGTGGCCACGATTGCCTCGCTCCTGCTGCCCAGCCTCAACGCCGACATCATCGACAACGGAGTTGTCCTCGGCGACACCGGTTACATCATGCGCATGGGTAGCTGGATGCTCCTGGTCTCCCTCGTCCAGATCGGCTGCACTATTGCCGCGGTGTATCTGGGAGCGCGCTCTGCGATGGGCTTCGGCCGCGACGTCCGCTCGGCGATCTTCCGCCGGGTTGCCTTGTTCTCGAGCCGCGAGGTCGCTCGCTTTGGTGCCCCGTCCCTGATCACCCGCAATACCAACGACGTCCAGCAGGTGCAGATGCTGGTGATGCTCGGCTTCACGATGGCGGTATCGGCCCCGATCATGCTGGTGGGCGGCATCATCATGGCGATGCGGGAGGACATCGGCCTGTCGTGGCTGGTAGCTGTCGCGATACCGGTGCTCGTTGCCTCAACCGGATTCCTCATCTCCAAGATGGTGCCCGGGTTCCGTCGCATGCAACGCAACCTGGATGATGTCAACCAGGTGCTTCGCGAACAGATAACCGGGATACGCGTGATCCGTGCCTTCGTGCGTGAACCCTACGAGGCGGACCGCTTCGGCGAAGCCAACGACAACCTCACGGACGTGTCGCTCAGCACCGGCCGGTGGATGTCGGCTATGTTCCCGACAGTCCTGTTCGTGATGAACGCCTCCAGCGTCGCCGTCCTGTGGTTCGGCGGCATCCGCATCGACGACGGCTCAATGCAGATCGGCGCTCTCACCGCATTCATCACCTACCTGGTGCAGATCCTGATCGCAGTAATGATGTCCACCATCATGCTCGTCATGATCCCCCGGGCTGCAGTGGCCGGGGACCGCATCGGGGAGGTGTTGCAGACATCATCCTCAGTAGTCCCCCCGGAGGATGGCATCACGGAGGTGAGCACCCACGGCCGGCTGGATTTCGACAACGTCGGATTCACCTACTCCGGAGCAACCCACCCGGTGCTGTGCGATGTGTCCTTCAGCGCCGAACCGGGGAAGACCACCGCGATCATCGGCTCCACCGGCGCCGGCAAGTCGACGCTGCTCAACCTGATTCCCCGCCTTTTCGACGTCACCGACGGCACGATTTCGGTGGACGGGGTAGACATCCGCGATTTTGACCCCGAAGCGCTTTGGGAGCGGATCGGGCTGGTGCCGCAGAAGGCCTATCTCTTCTCCGGCACCATCGCCGACAACCTTCGCTACGGCAAGCCAGACGCCACCGATGAAGAGATGTGGAAGGCACTCGAGATCGCCCAGGCAAAGGACTTCGTCGCTGAGATGAGCGATGGCCTCGACTCGGAGGTGGCACAGGGCGGAACCAACCTCTCCGGCGGTCAGCGACAACGGCTCGCCATCGCCCGAGCACTCATCCGCCAACCCGAGATATACCTATTCGACGACTCGTTCTCCGCGCTCGACGTTGCAACCGACGCCAGGTTGCGGCGGGCCTTGGAGCCGGTCACCCGGGATGCCACGGTGCTGATCGTCGCACAGCGAGTATTCACGATCACCGATGCCGACCAGATCGTGGTGCTGGAGGATGGCCAGGTTGTTGGTCTCGGAACCCACGATGAGTTGCTGGCGACCTGCCCGACGTATCAGGAGATCGTCGATTCGCAGCTGAAGGCGGAGGCGGTATGACGAACTCCGCGCCCAAGACGATGAAGAAGACCGAGCGCATCGTCGGCCAGATCGGTGCGGGTCGGGGCCCCAATAGCCAGGGAATGGTCGGCCAGAAGTCGCTCGACTTCCGCGCGTCCGGCAAGCGACTACTGAACCAATTGCGGCCCGAACGTCTCAAGATACTTGCCATCTTCATTGCAGCAATCGCGAGTGTGACGTTCGCCGCGATCGGGCCGAGAGTGTTGGGCCGGGCCACCGATATCGTGTTCGCCGGCGCTATCGGCAAGCAGCTACCGAGCGGGATGACGAAGGAACAGGTCATCGACATGGCTCGGGCCCGAGGTGAGGAGCAGATCGCGGATCTGCTGACCGGGGTGGACATGGTGCCCGGACAGGGCATCGACTTCACCCAGTTGGGTGGAGTTCTGCTGCTGGTACTGGGCTTGTACGCCGCATCGTCACTGCTCGGCTTCGTGCAGGGCTATCTGCTGACCGGGGTTGTTCAGAACACGCTGCGCCGAATGCGCAACGACGTGGAAGAGAAGCTGAATCGGATGCCCTTGGCCTACTTCGATCGACAACCGCGCGGCGAACTGCTGAGCCGGGTAACCAACGACCTGGACAACGTTTCGCAGACCTTGCAGCAGACCATGGCGCAACTGCTGAACGCGCTGCTCACCATCGTGGCGGTATTCGCAATGATGATCTGGCTGTCGTGGACACTGGCGCTGATCACGCTGGTGACCATCCCGGTGTCGATGGCGGTCGCCGGCATCGTCATGAAGCGGTCCCAGACCAGGTTCATCGACCAGTGGCGCCGCACCGGAGCGTTGAACGCGCAGGTCGAAGAGGCGTTCACAGGGCACTCACTCATCAAGGTCTTCGGGCGCCAGAACGAGGTGCAGGCGCGATTCGATGAAGAGAATGAGGAGTTGTTCCAAGCCAGTTTCGGGGCACAGTTCCTGTCGAATCTGATAATGCCGATCATGATGTTCATCGGGAATCTCAACTATGTGATCATCGCCGTGCTCGGCGGGCTGCGGGTGGCCAGCGGCACGATGAGCCTGGGTGATGTGCAAGCGTTCATCCAGTACTCACGACAGTTCACCCAGCCGGTAACGCAGGTGGCCTCGATGGCGAACCTGTTGCAATCGGGCGTCGCGTCGGCGGAGCGGGTGTTTGAGCTGCTCGACGCCGACGAGGAGATCTCCGATGAGCAGAATGCCAGGGTGGCCGACGATCCCTGCGGCCGGGTCAGCTTCGAAAGCGTGTCTTTCCGTTACGTGGAGGACACTCCGCTGATCGACGATCTGTCGCTCACGGTGGAACCGGGGCAGACCGTCGCGATCGTCGGCCCCACCGGAGCCGGGAAGACCACGCTGGTGAACCTGGTGATGCGCTTCTATGAGCTCAACGGGGGCCGAATCACTCTCGATGGCCAGGACATCGCCGAGATGCAGCGAGAGGACCTACGCAGCCGCATTGGAATGGTGCTGCAGGACACCTGGCTCTTCGAAGGAACGATCCGGGAGAACATCGCATACGGGCGGCTGGACGCCACCGAAGACGAAATCCTGGAAGCTGCCAGGGCAACCTTCGTCGACCGCTTCGTGCACTCACTACCCGACGGCTACGACACGGTCGTCGACGACGAAGGCGCCAACATCTCCGCCGGGGAGAAGCAGCTGATCACGATTGCCCGGGCCTTCCTGGCGAACCCCGCTCTGTTGATCCTGGATGAGGCGACCAGCTCAGTTGATACCCGTACTGAGCTGCTGCTCCAACATGCGATGGCGGCGCTACGGACGGAGCGCACGAGCTTCGTCATTGCGCATCGCCTGTCGACGATTCGCGATGCCGACTTGATCCTGGTGATGGAAGACGGCGCCATCGTCGAGCAGGGCACCCACGAAGAGCTTATTGCCAAGGGCGAGGCCTACGCGACCCTGTACAACGCTCAATTCACCGGGCCGCGCAATGGGGAACCGGTGGCCCTGGGAGCGGCTGCGGCGGGTGCGCAATGAGTGGTTTCACCCTGGCTGCTACGTCGTAGCGCGCAAGCCCCTGCTGGTATCGTCGCCGCTTCGTCGACAGTCGTTGCGCCGCCCCAGGTGCCGTCGACAGCCTGGAAAGGACGGGAAAGTGGAGCAGTCGCGGAAGACACCCATCGGTGAGCTTCGGGTCGCCGCGCCGGGGGTACTGGTCCATCGCTTGACCGAAGGGGTGCTGGTAACCGAGCCGGACACGAACCTCGTCAAGAAGGCAACTGCCGAACTCGCCGGGGGCAAGCCGGTGGTAGTAATCGTGGATATGCGGGGGGTCGGCTTTGCGGGCCGTGAGGCAAGGGACGGCTTCAAGGACGGTGCGGCCGGCATCGAAATCGGCACCGCACTACTGATCGACAGAGGCTTCAGCGAGAAGCTGGCCGGCCTGTTCACCAAGTACAGCGAGCCGACGCGGCCCGTCGAGGTCTTTCACAGCGAAGCCGATGCCATCGCCTGGGCAGAATCGCTCCTGAGTAGCTGAGCCTCCCAGCCCAGCTTGTTGATCTACGCCTGCGAAGGCCGCCTTTGGCTCACCTGCCGCGGTCCATGGCGTCGAGCAAGTCACAAGCATCGTCGGCAAGACCCTGCCCCGCTTCCTCGTACAGATTGCGAGCGGTATCGACCCCGGCTGCGTCCAGCTGGTGGCGCTCGTCGGCATACTGGGCGGCAGCAGCAATGCGAGCATTCGGGGCAAACTCTTTGATCCGGCGTACTGCCTCGAGGTTCGCTTCGTGGTCGCCCATGGCGAGCACGACCAGATCGATGCGGTGATCGAGGCTGATCCGATCCCAGAATTCGGTGTCCAAAGCATCACCGCGGACGATGCGTCGCCCTTCTTCCCTGTGCCCGGCTACGGCCTCGTCGGTTCGATCGATGCCGAGGACGACGTTCCCCCGGCGGCGTACCAACTCATCGTATGCGCCCTCCCCAACGCGACCCATGCCAAAGACCAGGATGCTGGCGTCGCCAGGATCGATCAGAGCGTCATCGGGGACAATTGGGTGACGCTCCCACCTGGTGAAGCTTGTCACGAATCGAGCGTAAAGATCGTAACGGGCGGTGTTGAGCGGAGCCGCCAGAGCGAACGAGACAGCAACGGCGACGGCTACCGCAGATGCCCATGCCTTATCGATGAGCCCCTGATCGATCCCGACCGCCATAACGATCAATCCGAACTCGCTGAAGTTGGCCAGAGTGACCGACGCATGCCAGGAGGTCCGAGCACGCAGCCGGAAGAGGGTCATCACATGGAAGTAGCCGGCGGTCTTCAGCGGAAGGACCAGCAGTACCAGCCCGGCAAGGAGCAGCTCGGCGCCACCCGGCGCACCGTCAAGCCCGATCGATAGGAAGAAGCCGATGAGCAGGATGTCCTTGAAGCCGAGCAGCCGCTCAGCCAGTTCGGGAGCACGGCGGTGATTGGCCAAGGAGAGGCCGACAATCAGGGCTCCCAGATCGGGCTTGATCCCAACTAGGGCAAAGGTCTCGGCGCCGGCGCCCACGGCCAGGCAGAGGCCGAGCAAGATGAGCAGTTCCCCGTGGCCGGCTCGGTCCAGCAGCCATGCGTAGAGCGGTCGAGCTGCGATGACGAGGGCAACCATGGGAATGGCCCACAGCGACGGCGGCTCATCGACGGCAACGGTGAGGAATACCACGGCAAAGATGTCCTGAACGATGAGAACACCGATCGCGATGCGCCCGGCCAGCGACTCCGCTTCGTTTCGCTCTTCCAACGCCTTGACCGCAAACACCGTGCTCGAGAAGGAGAAGGCGAATCCCACCAGCAGTGCTTGGCCGGGGCTCAGATCCGCCGCCAACGGGAGGCCGATGGCGCCCAGACCTATGAAGATTGCGCCGATGACCGCAGTCGTTGCCGCCATGTGGAGCGATGCACCGGCCCACACCACCGGCCGGGCCAGGGTGGAGAGCTTCAACTTCAAGCCGATTCCAAACAGAAGCAGCAAGACGCCGAGCTCAGCAATGATGTCGATCGCCTCAGTCGACTCGAAACCGAATGCATGGAGCACGAACCCGGCAATCAGGTACCCGACGAGCGGCGGGAGGCGAACTGCGGCCGCGCCGAAGCCCAGCAGGAATGCCACAACGATGAATGCAATCTCCATGGAACCAACCGTCCGCCTCGAAGCGTGCATGGTACCGGCAGGCATGGGGGGTGGACACGCTCGAGCGCAGCGACCTGATCTCCGCTCGCAAGGACGGCTGGACGACATTCCGGTGCGTGCTATCCCCGGTGCTTGCGGCGAAGCTTCCGCCCAGGTTTCGGGCTAGCCAGCATCCGGCCCCCTAGGTTCGCAGTAGCTCAAAATCGCCACTAGCGTCTCGCCCATGAGCCGCATTGCCAGGAAATCCTTGTTGTTCGTCCTCTCCGTGGCCCTTGTTGCAGCAGCCTGTGGCGGAGAGGACAACTCAGAGGATGAAGGCGTACTAACTCTTCAGGATGGGCAGGGAGATTCGGTGACGACCACGACCAGGCTCAGCGCCGACGAAGCCATCCTCGAAGTGACGCGATGCATGCGCGATCGCGGCCTCGAGGTTCCCGATATCGGCGTGACCGCCGACGGCCAGCTCGACCTTCGCCCCGAAGACCTCGTCAACGTCGACCTCGAATCAAACGACTTCCAGGAAGCCTTCACCAGCTGCATTGCCGTCTTCCAGCTCTCCGGCGGCTTCGATGTATCGCTCGACCCCGAGCTCGAAGCCATGTTCCAGGACCAGCTCCAAGAGTTCTCCCAGTGCATGCGCGATAACGGCGTCGTCGACTTCCCCGACCCGCAGACCGGGACCGGCACTCCCTACCCGCTCTCCGCCTTCCTCGGCTTCGGCGACGCCACGTTCGACGAAGCCCTCGAGGAGTGCCGCCAGACCGTCTCATTTGAGGGATTCGCCGGCTGATGAAACGTATCACCGGGCTCATCACCATCGTCGTGCTCCTGATCGCCGTCGGCGTCGGCGGCTGGTGGGCAATCGACCGCTTCGCAGACGATGAGGCCGATGTGGAGCCGACAGAAGAGGTCGAGCTCATCTCAGTCGAGGTGCGGCGTGCGGACATCACGGACACCGAAACCCTCGGTGGCACGCTGCGATTTGCCGATCCCGGTGTCATCACAACCCGGCTGGGCGGAACCATCACGGGATTGCCGGAAGCAGGAACCACATTGCGGCGTGGCGACGTCGCTTTCGAGATCGACGGCCAACCCGTCATCATCATGTGGGGAACCAGACCTGCCTGGCGTCCCCTCCTCGAGGAAACCGAAGGTGTAGACGTCCGCCAACTCGAAGCCAACCTCCCGCTCTTCGGCCACAGCAGCGACGATTTCACTGTCGACGAGGTGTTCGACGCGGCAACCACGACGCTCGTCGAAGAGTGGCAAGCGGAACTGGGTTTGGAGGAGACCGGCGTAGTCGAGCTGGGCCGGGTGCTCTTCATCCCCACGGAGTTGCGCATCGCCGATGTGCTGGTCGATGTCGGGGCCGCCGTCGCCCCCGGGGTGCCGGTCCTCGCTACCTCTGCCTCCAGGCAGGAGATCCAGGTCTGGCTGGAAGCCGATCGCCAGGACCTGCTCGAGGTCGGTGACAACGTCGGGCTGGAGCTTCCCGATGAAAGCAAGACCACCGGCGTCGTCACCGCTTTCTCGGACGTTGTCACCACGGTGATCGACGGCCCGGAGACGAAGCGGGTATTCGAAGTAACTATCGAGCTCGACGATCCGAGCGCAGCCGAAGGGCTCGACGAAGCCCCGGTCGACATCGAGGTCGTATCGGAAGAGGCCACCGACGTACTGGTGGTTCCGGTCAATGCTCTCCTTTCCCTTGCCGAGGGCGGTTACGCCGTCGAGCTGATCGATGATGCAGACAACACCCGTTTTGTGCGCGTTGAGATCGGCAAATTCGCCGACGGCATCGTCGCGGTGAGCGGCGACATCAACGAGGGTGACCGCGTTCTCGTTCCTCGCTGATATGACGTCCGTACTCGAGCTCGCCGGAGTCGACAAGATATATCCCGGGCCGCCGCCGGTGACCGCACTCAACAACGTCAACGTCTCCATCGCCGCCGGCGACCTCGTCGCCATCGTTGGGCCCAGCGGGGCAGGCAAGTCGACCTTGCTGCACATGATGGGTGCCCTCGACCGGCCTACCGCCGGCACCATCAGCATCGAAGGCACCGACATCGCATCGCTCAGCGATCGGCGTCTCTCCGGTCTGCGCAGCCACCGCATCGGGTTCGTCTTCCAGGACTTCTTCCTGATCAACGGCATCACTGCCATGGCCAACGTTGCAGAGGGGCTCATCTACCGGGGACTCGGCCGTGGCGAACGCACCCGCCGGGCACAGGTCGCCCTCGAGCGGGTCGGGCTGGGCGCCCGTCTCCGCCATCTGCCCAATCAACTCTCCGGTGGTGAGCGACAGCGGGTAGCCATCGCCCGCGCCCTCGTCGGCGATCCGGCCATCGTGCTGGCCGACGAGCCCACCGGCAACCTCGACTCGCACACCTCGGAGGAGATTGCCCAACTCTTTGCCGGGCTCAATGCCGACGGCACGACGATCGTGGTGATCACTCACGACAAGGACCTGGCCGCTCGTTTCCCGCGGATGATCGAGATGCGCGACGGCGCATTGCGGGAGGCCGAGTGAGAAGCCGACTTCGATTCTTCGACGCGATTGGGCTCGGCATCCGTGGCTTGTCCTCACGAGTGGCTCGCGCCGTTCTCACCGCAACCGGGATCGCAATCGGGATCGCAGCCATTGTCGCCGTGCTCGGTATCTCCGCATCGGGCCGGGCGGACCTACTGGCGACGCTGGACGAACTGGGCACCAATCTCCTTCGCGTCGAACCGGGAGCCGGCATCTTCGGCAACGCGGATGAGGTTCCCGAGGAGGCAGCAGACATGACCCTCCGGATCCGCCCCGTTCAGCAGGTCACCGCGACCACCCGAGCCGAAGCCACCGTGCGCCGCAACGACCTGATCCCCGAGCTGGAAACCAGCGGCATCGCAGTGCTCGCCGCAGACAACGACTTACTCGACGTATTGCGGGCAAGCATGCAACACGGCCGGTTCATCGATGATGCCACCGCCCAGGTCCCGACCATGGTCCTGGGACCCGTCGCTGCCCAACGACTCGGCATCACCGACCTCAACCCCATCCCTCGCGTCTACGTCGACGGCACCTGGTTCACCGTCATCGGCATCACCGCTGAAATGGAAATCCACCCCGACCTGGAACGCTCAGCCGTTATCGGATACCCGGTCGCAGCAAAGCTATTCGAAACCACCCGCTCCCCCACCACCATCTACGTCCGGGCCAGCCAGGAGTTCATCGACGACGTTGCCGAGGTGCTTCCTGCAACGGTCAACCCGGAGCAGCCCGATGCGGTACAGGTGAGTCGCCCCTCGGATGCGCTTGATGCCCGCCGCGCCGCCGACGAAGCGCTGACCAATCTGCTCATCGGTCTCGGTGCCGTTGCCTTGCTGGTCGCGGGTGTGGCGATTGCCAACATCATGGTCATCTCGGTGCTGGAACGACGCATGGAGATCGGGGTCCGTCGCGCCATCGGTGCCACCCGGGGTCATATCCGCCTCCAGTTCCTCATTGAGTCGATGCTGCTGGCCGGTATCGGGGGCGTGCTCGGAATCGCCCTCGGCGCGGCCATAACGATCGGATATGCGGCCAGCCGCGACCTCACGCTTGCGGTGCCTCCCCAAGGATTGGCACTCAGTGTGCTCGCCGCCCTCGCCATCGGCGCCATCGCCGGTTTGTACCCTGCGATCCGTGCGTCCCGCATCCCGCCGGCCGAAGCAGTCCGCAAGTAACGGTCGCTAGAAGCGATCACTCCTCGTCGAGACGACCTGTTCCCATCGCGGGATGCGAAGTCTTGAAGTCTTGCCAGCTCGCCACCTGCTTCAGCTCGCCCGCCCGGCGCTTGGCCAGGTAACCCTTGAACTCCGGGATGGTCGCGATGGCAAACAGAAGGTTGATGGCGACGGCATACGCAATCTCGGGCGCCCCGCCTCTCCAGATGAACCAGGGAATGAGCAACCACTGGCCGAGCAGGTAAGCGAAGAACATGTCCCGAATAACGAAGAGCCCAACGGCGGCACCAACCACCGACGTCACCGGTAGCGCCAGCCAGTCGACGGCGAGCAGGCCGCCGTAGAGCGGGCTCTGTCCCCGTCCCCCCTTGAACCGGTAGAAGACCGGGTAGTTGTGACCGAACATCACAGCCACTGCGGTGATCAGGTGATACGACTCGTCCGGCCAGATGAGGCGGACCACCAGGGTGGGGATGAACGCCTTCAGCATGTCGGCGACCCCGACCACGATGCCCCACTTGGGTCCCGTTCGGGCTCCAACCGAGGTCGCGCTGACGCCGCCGTACTCAATGGTGCTCCCACCGGGGAGCTGGAGATCGGTAGTGGAGAGATCCGCATCGGGTAGAACCCTGCTACCCACCATCCGGGCGAAGGAGATCGAACCGAGCAGATACCCGGCCACCGTCACCAGAATGATCACGCCGACCATCACGCGCCGTCCTCCACCACAACGGTGCCGGCATAGCCATCGACAACAACGGTGGCCCCGTCGGGCAACTTCGTGGCCCCGGCAACAGAGACAACACACGGGATGCGGTACTCGCGGGCAACGATGCTGCTGTGTGACAGCATTCCGCCCGATTCGGCGACAACCGCACCGGCCCGGGCAAACAGCGGCGTCCACGCCACATCGCTGTACGGAATGGCAATGACATCGCCCGGCATCACCTTCTCGAACTCACTGGTGTCGTGGACCACTCGCAGGGTGCCACGATGATGACCGCGGGAGGTCGGTATACCGCTGCGTTCGGCAGCTCCCGCGGTGTGTTGCACCGGCACGTAGTCGTCGCCGTAGATGACCTCCGGCAGCTCCACGTCCTGCAGATCCTCCATCTCCTGGCGCCGGGCGGCAACCAAATCGCCCGGCGAGGCGACCGGCATCCCCAGCAGAGCAGCACGGAGTTCGTCCAGGTACAGATACATGACGTCATCGACCTCTTTGAGCACCCCACGTTCGACGAGGCGGCTTCCCACCTCGAGGAAGAACCGGCGGAACAGCCCGTACCCGTACGTGTAGGTGAAACTGACGTTCTCCCGGTGAGCGATGAACTCCTGGGTGCGATTTCGCAGCATTCGCAGGAGGGGGCGCTGCAGCGCAGACAACTGAGCTTCGGCCTCAACCCATTCCAGCTGCGCCGTCTCTCCGTGCACGCTCGTGTGATCGAGCGCCATGGCCAGTACTGAGTCGGGCGTCTCCCGCCAGGTCGCCACCGAGAAGTCGTTGCCGCTGGCTGAGAGATGACCGAACCGGACCATGAAGTCGTCGAACGACAGGCGCATGGAGTCCGGAAGTGCTGCGGCCCCGCGCTGCCTTATGTCCTGCCGGGTCTCCTCGTCGAGGACGGCCAGTTCGGCGCCCAGCTCCTCGAGATGCAGATTGGGGTTGACACCGATCAGTTCCTTGGTGTCACCGATCGCAACCGATTCCGGGTCTAGTCCGGCGGCGGCGAGCCGCTTGCGCAGAAGAGCGTTGTGCATGTTGGCGAGCAGCGGAGTGACGATGTTGGCGTAGGCAGCCTGTATGCCGACCTCGGTGAGGGCGGCAATGTCGCTGAGCAGCGCCGAGTCGGAGCGGGCGTCAAGGTCGACTTTCTCGAGGCTTGCGTAAGCCGTCTGCAAGCTGTGCAGCTCTCGCGGGATCGACTTGCCGTACCGGGTCTTGCGGAGGCCCATGCCGAGCATTCGGGGCAGCAGCTTCACTGTCCGCGCCGAGGGCTTGAATGATGGCTGGTCCTCACCGGCCGGCAGCCCGAGCAGCAGCTCGAGCGAATCGCGAGGCATGCCCATGAGCTCGAAGATCTCGCCGATGGCACCCATGTTGAAGTAAGCGCGGTAACAGAACGATCGGGCCAGCCCCCTGGGCTGGATGTCGTTCGGCCCGATCGCCTCGGTGAACAGATCGACCCAGGCCTGATTCACCATGGGTACGTTCACGGACCACACCAGCGGTTTGATCATGCCCGGTAGCACTTCCCGAGAAATCCGGTTCGAGTAGATCGGAATGTCCTCGATGCCGGTGATCGGCCGGATCTGCACCAGCCACACCTCATCGCCGTCCCACACCCACTCCAGATCAACCGGACTGCCAAACTTGGTGGAGAGGCGAACGGCGGTAGCGGCGATTTCTTCAACTGCCGCTTCAGTGATTGCGGCGTTATCCGGCTTCTCAGTCCAGGTTCCCCAGCGACGGATCCAACGGTTCGGGGTCCGGCCCTCCCCGACCAGCCGATCGCCGCTGCCCGCAACAGTCTCGATGACAACCTCGTTGAGCCCGGTCATCGGGTTGCGAGAGAACGCCACACCGGA
This sequence comes from Acidimicrobiia bacterium, assembly GCA_030065575.1. Classification (GTDB taxonomy): domain Bacteria; phylum Actinomycetota; class Acidimicrobiia; order Spongiisociales; family UBA5794; genus JAAETI01. The sequence goes on along the minus strand of JASJDZ010000025.1, from coordinate 10,852 downwards.
AACCACCGGTTCAATCATCGGTTGGATCATCACCGCAACATCGACTTCGTCGGAGGAGCCGATGTGATCCTGGTACGCAGAGACTCTTTCCGACTTAGCGGATTGGCGTACCCGACTGATGGCAGCAGCAACCTCGTTGGCTGCGACATTCAGCTCGGTGGCGAATTGGCCGGCGTACGAAGCCACCTCACCGTCTTCGACGTTGGCCGAGGACCGCACGGCGTACTTGGTGCCGGCGTCGAGGGTCTCCGCCAGTTGCGCTTCATCGATCGACACGGTTGGGACAACCACCCAGGTAGGCGGCACTCGTTCGCCGCGCTCGATGAGCCAGCCGACGTGGCGCGCCTTGCCACCGACTGCAGCAGCCGGCACCTCTCCTGTGATTCGCTCAATCGTCATGCTTGTCCGATCATCCCACCCCGAATTCGTTACCAAAACGTCAAAGCAGCCGAATGGCCCACCCTAGGGTGCACCCCGCCACCTGAGGGACATAGGGAGATAGCCCACCCTATGGTGCGGCTCCACAACCACCAGTCACTAGGAGAAAGCCGTGGGAGACAAAGTCGCCGTACTGCTGTGCGGATACGGAGAGGTAGAGCACTACGACGAGTTCGCCGAGTACAACGAGCGGTCGTTCAAGCTCCTGGTCTCGAAGTCCATCAAGTTTCCCGACTTCTCCATTCCCTTCCTGTCCAAGCGTCTTGAGCGCGCCCAGAGGAAGGAATGGCACGCCGCCAATCACTATCACTCACCGCACAACGACATCTTCGAGCGGCAACGTCAGGGTATCGAGGAGAATCTGCGGGAGACTTACGGTGACGATGTCGCCGTGTTCAAAGCGTTCAACTTCGTACCGCCGTATCTGCCTGAACAGGTGCTGCGCGAGATCCGGTCGCAAGGCTTCGACAAGTTGGTGGTCTATCCGTGGCTGGTCGTCGACTCGGTGTTCACCAGCGGGCTGGCACTAGAGCAGATCAACAAGGCGCTGCGGCCGGATCCCAGCTGGGTCAAGGATCTTCGCTACCTGCCGTCGTTTTGGGAGCGCGAGGACTTCCAGCAGCGACTTCTCGACCAGATCGAGGAGGCCATCGCTCCGCTGCAGCAGAAGTATGCGCCCATCCAGATCGGCATCATGCTGTGTCTGCACGGCTGTCCCCTGGAGGCCAAAGGCCAGGAGACGGGCGTGCGGGAGAGCACGGCGCTGTTCTACGCCCTGCAAGAGAAACTCATTCGCAAGTACCCGCTGATCACCCCCGGCTGGATGAACCACCCGGTCCCGGGCAAGTGGACCACTCCGGATGTGGACCAGGCCGCCAAGAACCTGATCACGCTGGGTGCCGAGGCAATCGTGTTCGTGCCGATCGGGTTCGTCACCGAAAACCACGAAACGCAGCTGGATATTGGCTACACCATCGACAAAGTGAAGGACCAGGTCGATTACGTCCATCTGCCCACGCTCAATGACGATCCGGAGCTGCTGCGCATGGGTGCGGAGTGGATCAAGCCGCTGATCGACGAATTGCGCAGCTAGGCCTATAGGCGGCCGGCGGCAACCTCGGCAATGACCGCTGCGGCGCGTTGCCGCAACTCGGCGACGTCCTGCAGCCGATCGAGGGTGCTGTACTGCCGGGCCATCCGGGCATTGGCGGCAAGGCGGCTGCGATGCCGGTCGAGGAAGTCCCAGTACAGCGTCGTGAACGGGCAGGCATCGGGACCGGTACGCTGCTTGGGGTCAAAGCGGCAGTCGCCGCAGTAGTCGCTCATCCGGTTGATGTATGCCCCACCGGACACGTACGGCTTTGTTGACATACGGCCGCCGTCGGCCCACATCCCCATGCCCATGACATTGGGACCCATCACCCAGTCGGCACCGTCGACAAACCTCTCCCGCATCCAGTCGCGCACGCGGGCAGGTTCGATGCCGTAGAGGTTGGCGAAGTTCGCTAGCACCATCAGTCGCTGAATGTGATGCAGCCAGCCGCGCTCCTCCACCCCGGTGAGGGCCTCAGCGACACAGCGCATCGATGTGTCCGCTGCACCGATCCATGCCGGCGGCACCGCCCGATCGTTGCCAAGCTCATTGGCGTCGTACTGCTCCGGCCAGAGCCAGTAGATGCCCCAGACAAACTCGCGCCATCCGATTACCTGGCGGATCATGCCTTCAGCGGAGTTGATCGGCACCCGTCCCTCGCGGTAGGCCTGTTCGACTGCGTCACACACCTCGTCGGGCAGCAGCAGGCCGAGGTTTAGGTAGGGACTGAGCATCGAGTGTGCCAGATGCCAGTTGGTGACGGTCATGGCGTCCTCATATGGCCCAAATTGAGGCAGTACGGAATCGACGAATTGACGAAGCCGGGCGAGAGCACCCCGGCGCGATGTAGCCCACCAGCCGACCGGATCGGCCCCCGGAAGATCGGCGGGTAGCTCGGCCAGCACTGCACTATCGAGGTCGTCCAGCCGGCTCTGTGGTGGGGCCACCCACTGGCCGCCGCCGGGCGGAGGGGGCTCACGATTGTCGTGGTCGTAGTTCCACGCTCCACCTTCGGGTTCGTCACCATCCATCAGGTAGCCGAGCCGTCGTCGCTGCCACCGGTAGAAGTCCTCCATGCGGAGCCGCTTCCGGGGGCCGGCCCAATCCGCAAACTCATTGCGGTGGCAGAGGAACTGATTTGACTCGACCTGAGTCACCTCGAGGCTGTCCAGCAGCGACGCAGCGGACCGCGAATTGGGCTCGGTGGCGATCACTTCATCGGGAGCAAGCTCATCGCGGTGAGCGGCGAGACCCGCGGTCAAGCTGGGCGCCTTGCGATAGTCGACCTCGAACCCCGCCCTTCTCAGGTCGCCGGCGAACCGCCGCATTGCGGTGATGACGAGGTGGAGTCGCTGCCGGTGATAGGGCCTGCTACCGATCGCGGCGGTGCTTTCGACCAGAAGCACGCCGGCCGAGTCGGGGGTCTCGCGCCGGAGCGCCCCGATTCTCCGGTTGAGCTGATCACCCAACACCCAGACAGTCTTCACAGAGCCAACATCCACATGACGAGCAATCCTCGCACAGTCCACAGGGTGGTCCGGACCCAGTTGCCGGCCACCAGGCGGGCCACTCCTGCGTGGTCGCCCGGCTGAAGTCTGGCATGTTGTGGCACCTGAACGGTGGCAGTGATGATCCAGATCACCGCAAGCAGCGCACCCGCAACGAGCACCAGCGGCCTCGAGTCGGGCAGCGCCCACAGCAGACCAGCTGCCGTGATCACTTCAGCAACGGCGACAACGGCAAGCAGCAGCGAGATGCGCCGGCTGTGCTGCCGGTGGTACTCGCCAAATCGATCTTGGCCGACCGAGGAGAAGAGTGGATAGTGGACAACCTGGATGAACCAGATCAACCCAACCATGAACCAGGTCGCTGCGGCGTGGGCAAGCAGCATGTGCTACTCCGCAAATGCAGAGGCGGGCAACTCCCGCTGGCCGGCGATCAACGCGGCGACGATCGTGTCTGCCACAAGCTTCGGCTCGAGGCCCACAGGCATCTTGGGGGCATTGCCGGAGATCGGCCGGGTCGCCAGACCGGTTTCGGTGTGGGGGGGACGGGCGTCGAGAACATGAATGCCACGTCTGCGCAGTTCGCGACCTAGGGCAATCGTGGCTGCGCTCAGTCCGGCTTTGGCTGCGGAGTATGCCGCCATCCCGGCCATCGGCTGTTCAGCGACCACGCCGGTGATGTTGACCAGGAACCCTTGCTCGATGTGCTGCAGCGCACTGCGTAGTACATGCAGCGGACCGACCAGATCGGTGGCGAAGAGATCGCTCAGCGCTTCTGCGCCGAGTGTGTCGTGCCCGCCAAAAGCGACGACGCCGGCTGCATTCACGACCCCATCGAGGCCGCCGAGCATTGCCACGGTGGTCTCTACAACGTGGTCAGCGTGAGTCGGCTCGCGCAGATCGAACAACACCGATTGGACCTCAGGTGAGATGGACGAGGCCCGCTGGTGCAACCGCTCGGCATCCCGGCCGGCCAGAACGAGCCGGGCACCGTGCCGGTGTAGCTGCGCGGATATCAAGCCGCCGAGGACGCCGGAACCGCCGAGGACGAGAACCCGGCTGCCTTCGAGATCAACACCGCGTGAACTCAACTCGCCGAGCCCCGCTTGCGGGCGACCTTGCGGTCAACGTGGATTTCGGTAAGACCGCTCTTGCGCGGGATTGCGGTCAGATTGGCTCGCTCTAGTTCCTTTGCCTGAATCTCTCCCATCCGCCGGAGACCGAACGAGAAGGTGGCCCAGGTAGTGATCATGAAGATAACTGCGCCAAACCCGAAGATTGCGATCTCGCTCATGAGTTCTCTCCAGTCAAGACGAGGGTTCCCAGAGAGTGAATGGCCGGCACCCAGAGGCCGACAAACAGTCCCAACTCGCGGTCAACGAGGAACCAGAGGGATACAGACAGTAGAAATGAGACAAAAGCGGCAGCCATGAAGACCAGCTTGGTGCGATGGAAGCTCGACAGGTCTTCAAACGCTGCGGTACGGGGGGTTGTCATGGTTGCTCCTTTCCTCTGTAGTACGAGGCCGCGTCGGGTGCCGGATGCCAGCACCGAGACATTCGAGACACCCGATAGCTCCCTACACTCGACTCGTGGTCCGCTACCGCCTCCTTCGTGACACTCACGCGGTTGCCATTCAGGCTGCGATTGGATGGTGTCTCGGTGGATTGGGCCCAGTGCTCGTGCTGGGAGCAAGGGACCTCGACGTTCCCCGCTACCAGTTGTCCTGGCTCGGGTCGGCGTTCGGCTTTGGCCTTCTCGTCGCTGGGTTCCTGGGGCGGCGAATCCTGAGTCACGGAGTCCAACCGGTGGCGCGGATCGGCTCCGTGCTGGTCGCATGCGGCGTAGGTGGCCTTGCCCTCGGGAATTCCGTTGCGATGCTGGTCTTCGGCGGCTTGCTGCAAGGAGCCGGTTGCTCAGCTCTGCTCATGGCCACTCCTGCCCTGATCGGCACCGACGATCGGGGGCGACGGCTCGCTGTAGCTGTCGGTACCTCGAGCATTGCCGGACTAGTGGCGCCGGGGGCAATTGCATTGACAGATCAGATCGTCAGTTCGGGCCGAATCGCCGTTGCGGTGCCCCTCCTGTGGTTAGTGCCGATTGCGGCCCGCCCGCTCTCGGCAGCCGAAGGGCTCGGAATCAATAGGCCGGTGCATGGCGCGTCGGCTCCCGGTACCGGGATGACAGGCAGCACCCGGCGACGCTGGCTGGTCATCGTCTTGTCCGTTTCGGCTGAGTTCTTCTTCTGGACGTGGGGAGCGGCACGGCTGGTGGACGGCGGTGCAACCGATGATGTTGCCAGCGGTCTCGTCGCTGCCTTCGCTATCGGTATGGCCGTGGGCAGGATGGTCGGCCCGCGCTCGATCGGCCGCCTGAGCTCGATGCAGCTGTCGATCATCGTTGCCAGTGTCGGCGCTTCTTCAATCGTTCTCGATCTCACGATTGCCGGCCTAGTTGTGGCGCTACTCGTGGCCGGGTTTGGCATCGCCTTGCTATATCCCATATCGCTGGCCCGACTGTTGGATGATCCGGCGCTCCCTGAAGAGCGGCTGATCGCCCTCGCTGCATATGCCTCGGGGGTCGCCATCACGATCACACCGACCGTGCTCGGAATCCTCGACAGGCTCATCCCAATCCAATATGCGTTTGGACTGGTACCGGCTCTCTTGATGGGTGCGCTTGCTTTGGATGACGCGAGGGATCGTGACGATTGAAGGGCTCCTTCTACACTCCTCCGGCATGCGAGCTGAGACCCTCCCCCTTTCCAAGCAGATTGCGTACGCCATCGGTCAACTCGGGTGGTCAACGCTGGTCAACATCGTGGGTGTGGCGCTGGTCTACTTCTACTTGCCGCCGGACACCGCCGATCTACCCCAGCTGATCACCGGCGTGACGTTCTTCGGCTTTCTCAATGCGATCACGCTCATCGCGGCATCGGGCCGGCTCCTCGACGCCGTCACTGATCCGTGGATCGCCGGCCTGAGCGATCGCTCCAAGAATCCCAGAGGGCGACGGGTTCCGTTCATGACCAAGGGGGCTCTCCCGGCGGCGCTCTTCCTCGTCCTGATGTTTCTCCCGCCGACTGCAACCGAGTCCGGGTGGAACATTGCGTGGGTGGCGGTGTTCCAGGCCCTGTTCTATGTGTTCCTCACGGTCTACGTGACTCCGTACTTCGCTCTTCTTCCGGAGATGGGCCATACCGCGCGAGAGCGGCTCAACCTGAGTACGTGGATCTCGATCACATTTGCGCTCGGCATCATCCTGGCCGGCCTCACCCCGGCAATTGCTGGGGCGATCGAGGGTGCCTTTGGGCTCACCCCGCTGCGCTCGTTCCAGTTTGCGGTAGCGGGCCTCGCCGCCATTGCGCTCGTTTGCATGTATGTCCCCGTGGTCTTTCTCGACGAGAAGCGATATACGGACAGCCAGCCGAGCAGCATCCCGCTGGGACCGGCGGTACGAGCCACATTTGCCAACTCGTCATTCCGCAAGTTTGTCGTTTCCGACTTCGCGTATTTCACCGGGCTGACAATCGTCCAGACCGGCTTGCTGTTCTACGTGACAGTGCTCCTCGAACAGGAAGAGGAGCTGGTGGCGACGTTGCTCGCGCTGATGGTTGTGGTCTCCTTCCTGTTCTATCCGCTGGTGAACTGGCTGGCCCACCGGCTCGGCAAGAAGCCCCTCATGGTTGGTGCGTTTGTCTGGATGGCGATGGTGTTCCTCGGCGTTCCGATGCTCGGCAATCTGTCGTTCGCGCCGGCCGCGCAGGCCTACCTGCTGATTCTGCTGCTGGCCGTCCCGCTGGCCTTTCTCGGGGTCTTGCCCAATGCGGTCCTGGCCGACATTGCGGAGGAGGATGCGATCCGGACGGGTGAGCAGCGTGAGGGCATGTTCTTCGCTTCTCGCACCCTCATGCAGAAGTTCGGGCAAACCTTCGGCGTTGTTTCGTTCGCCATGCTGACGACCTTGGGCCGCGACGTAGGAGACGACTTGGGCGTTCGCCTGTCGGGTGTGGTTGGTTTCGCTCTGTGCCTCATCGCCGCATTCGTGTTCGCTCGCTACAACGAGAAGGCGATCCTGGAGCGCACCAATGCCTGAACTGATGGACCCGCTGGCAGCGGCGTTCCGACTCGACGGCAGCAATGGGGAGGCAGTCGTCCTGGTGCACGGCCACACCGGCAATCCGGCCCACTTCCACCCCCTTGCGAAGGAACTCAATGCGGCGGGCTTCACCGTTACGGTGCCGCGCCTGGCCGGTCATGGCACCTCCATGGAAGACATGGCGACCACCGGCTCGCGGGACTGGGTCGCTTCGGCCCGAAGGGCTGTGAACGATGTCTCCGATCACGAGCGCATTCACCTCGCCGGGTTGTCGATGGGCGGCCTGATTTCACTGGTGCTCGCAGCCGAGACGGGCGCAGCATCCGTGACGACCATCAACAGCCCTCTACTTGTCAGGAACAAGAAGTTCTACGCCGCACCGGTCGTGCGGTTCTTCGTCAAGAAGGTGGAGTGGCCGGATGATGGAGAGCCTGACATCGACGAGGAGGTTCGCCCCTACTGGCTGACCTACCCCGGGTTCTACACCTCGACGGCCAACGGATTGCTCGCCCTCATGGGTCGGGCGGTAGTGGCAGCCCGGCGGCTCGAGATCCCGTCCCTGGTGATTCAATCCCGCACCGACGAAACCGTGGATCCTCGCTCAGCGAGCATCCTCCATCGCCTGCTCGGCGAGCAGTCCCGGCTGGTTTGGCTGGAGAACTCGCTGCACATGGCACCGCTCGATCGGGAGCGAGACAAGATCGCCGCCGCGGTTCTCGATCGGATCAGCCAGCGCTAGGTGGTGAGCACCGCCGCCCCGTCGACCTCGCCGGCCTTGAGGCGACCCAGTGCAATATTGACGTCGCGAAGTGGATAGCGGTCCGTAACCGTCTCAATCGGGATCTCAGCAGCGAGAGCCAGGAACTCGTTTGCATCCTGTCTCGTGAAGTTGGCAACACTTCGGATCCCTCGTTCCATCCACAACAACTCGTAAGGGAACTCCGGCACGGTATCGAGGTGGATGGCATTGATTGCAACGGTCCCGCCCGGCTTGATCGCCTTGAGCGCTTCGATGACCACATAACCAGCCGGAGCGAAGGTGATCGCGGCGTCGAGCTCGGCGGGAGGCTGATCGTGGTACGAGCCCGCCCAGGCCGCACCCATTGCAAGGGCCCGTTCCTGCTCGATGCGGGAGCGAGTTGCGACAAACACATCGCACCCCCAGTGGCGGGCGACCTGGAACGCGAGCAACGCCGACGCTCCAAAACCGTAGAGACCAAGTTTGCCGCCCGGCTCGATACCGGAGAGGCGGAGCGCCCGGTAGCCGATGATCCCCCCGCACAGCAAGGGGGCGGCCTCGGCATCGCCAAACCCGGGCGGAATGGAGAAGACGAAGTCGGCTCGGGCGTTCATCGTCTCGGCGAACCCGCCATCTCGATCCCATCCGGTGAACTCGGCTCGGGGGCATAGGTTTTCTCGGCCGGAGAGGCATCGATCACATCTGCCGCACGCGCTAGCGAGCCAGGCAACACCGACCCGATTGCCCGGTTGCCAATTCGTGACGCCGTCGCCAACCGCTCGGATCCGACCGACTGCTTGATGACCCGGCACAATCGGAAGCCGCCGGGCACCCAGATCGCCTTCAATGATCTGCAGGTCGGTGCGGCAGATGGCACAGGCTGCGACATCGATGGCCACCTCCCCAGGGGCCGGGGCGAAGTCGAGACGATCGACTCCGCGCAGCGGACGGCGTTCCACCGGTGCGGGATCCTCTAGCTCGAATGCACGCGACATGGTCAACCTCTGCTGCCGGCCAGCCTATCGCGTCGATGGGACACGGTTCCGGGCGATTCACCAGATCGATTCGTACAATGAAGTGTCGGAGATCGACTGAGCCCGACAGGGAGATTCAGAAGGAGTGGTCATGCTGGGAGCGATTCTGGCCAAACGTGCAGTTCGTCAAGCATTCGGGGTCCTCAATAGTCGAGACGCGGCCAAGGCCGTCGCCGGACTAGCCGACGCTGCAGTCATGGACTACCCGGGCAGCAGCGCGTTGAGCGGCCGGTATGAGGGCAAGGCGGCTATCACGGATCGCATGGTCCAGTGGTTCGAGATGAAGGACCATGTTGACTTCAAGCTTCATCACGTCGCGGTGGAGAACGTCGGTGCCATGGGTCCGAGCAACAATGTGATCGCCGAATGGACGCTGTCCACTGTGTCGGCATCCGGTGAGCCGATGGCAATGGACGGGGTGACCCGATTCAGGGTCAAAGGCGGCAAGGTCGTTGACATCAAGGACTATCTCTACGACCCCGCCCAGGCAACCGCTTGCTACGGATCGGGGGGCTAGCGACCGAAATCGTACTCAGGCACCGCTGATTCGCGACCAGGCCCTGTCGGTCTCAATGGTTGCGGTCTCGAACGCGGAGGCAAGAGCATCGTCGGTGACGCCGATGATGTGAGCACGCTCCCAATCGCCCTCTTCGTAGGCGACGACTCCCTGGAGCACCTCGCCCATCGTTCCTCCGCAGGAGACGATGGCGTCGACGATCTCGGTTGACAGAGGGAGATCCTGCAAGGCTTTGTCGGCCGGTACGTCGAGCAGTGCCTCGATAACCGAGAAGAGACCGGCGACGTGGAATCTCTGCGTGTCCTGGCGACCCAGCCGCTCGGCAAGGGTCTCGCAGACCCGGGCTCGAACCATCGCGACCCGGGTGAGTTCGCTCGGTTTGTCATTGAGGCCGGACATGCTCATCATCCCCACCCATTCAACGATCTGCTTCGTGCCGACAAGCATGACCGCTTCTTCGATCGAGCCGAGGGGACGCTGCAGTGAGTACTGGGCGGAGTTGACAACCTTCAGGATCCGATAGCTCAGCGACACGTCGCGGCGGATCACGTCGGCAATGTCATTGATGTCCGCTTCAGGATCCTGCAGCAGGGTGATCAACTCGAGCGCTGCTATCTGCGCCGCCGGAGCACGAGTCTTGCGGAAGGCGTCGGGACGGCTCAGGAAGGTGCCCTGGAATTTGGTGAAGCCGTGATGCGTCGCTCCCCGGAGCTCGTCGTAGCTCTCGATGCGGTCGGCAATCAACTCGGTGCCGGCGCTCTTCATGATGCCGAGCTGCTTCTCTAATGAAGGGCTGATCTCGTGGCTGAAGTTGACTTTGATTCCGTGGGCGAATCGAGCCAGGTGGCGGAGAGCCGGATTGGCCGCCAGATCGTCGAGCCAGATCCGGTAGCCGATCGCGTGCAGGTACTCGAGTGAAGAGACCACCGAGGGTGAGTCGTCGACCCCGGGGCCGAGCACGAGAGTCGCATTCGCAGCTCCCAGCTGGGTCGGTAGCTCCGATTCGAGGAAGGATGGCTTGACGGTCAATTGGACCAGCTTGCCATCTCCGATCTCGCCGAAGTCGAGATGGACGACGTCGTTGAGCACCAGCTTCCCGGTCGCCGGGTCGACCGCAACGCTGGTGACGGGGCCATCACCCAATACAAGCTCGTATGCAATGACGTCGAGAGTCTTGCTGAAGACCGGGCGTCTCGTGAACGAAGAGTTTCGGGCTGAATCGATACGGGCCGACATCTCCGCCAGCCGTTGATTGCCCCGTGAATCGTGAGTCTTCTGGCTGCGCGCTCGTAGCTTCGCCACCGACCTGGTTGCACCTCGTCTCATGGTGTGTTCTGTCGGAAGGAAGACGCTTCAGTGAAGTGGCGACGCGATCGACGGTTAAGAGAGTTGTTAACTGCCGACGAGATCGTCGGCCCAGATCGTCGA
>JASJDZ010000018.1 GCA_030065575.1 Acidimicrobiia bacterium | reverse complement strand
TGCAGAACCTGGTTAGTATGCTGCCCGGCGCCGGACAGGCGCTTCGTGACGTTGAGGTCGATGACAAGGACCTGAACCGTGTCGAGGCCATCATCAGGTCGATGACTCCCGCGGAGCGTCACAACCCGAAAACCATCAACGGGAGTCGGAAGCGGCGTATCGCGGCTGGATCGGGAACCCGGCCGCAGGACGTCAACGCCGTCCTCAAGCAGTTCTCGGAAGCACAAAAGATGATGAAGATGATTGCCGGTGGCAAGAGTCCGATACCGGGACTCAGCTTGCCGGGATTAGGTCAAAGCAAGAAGAGGTGAAGTAGATGCCGGTCAAGATCCGCCTGACGCGGATGGGCAAGAAGAAGCAACCGTCTTATCGCGTCGTTGTGGTGGACTCGCGCAAGCCGCGCGACGGGGCATACATCGAGCAAATAGGCCGATATGACCCCAGGCAGGAGCCCTCGTTGGTCGAGATCGACAACGAGCGGGCGCTGGACTGGTTGCAGAAGGGCGCCCAGCCCACCGAACGTGCCAAAAAGCTGCTCGAGATCTCCGGGGCTTGGACCCGCTATGCGGTAGGTCGCGGAGATATTCACACCGTGGGGTCCGTCGCGGTGCCCCAGCCCGAGCCGGATCCTGCGCCCGCAGTAGTTGCCGAGGAAGCCTCGGTCGAGGAAGCCTCGGTCGAGGAAGCCTCGGTCGAGGAAGCCTCGGTGGAGGAGACCGCAGACGAGGAGCCGGCACCGGCCGTTGCCGAGGCTGAGGAAACTGTCGCCGAGGCAGAAGCAGGCGAAGCCGCAGCGGAGGCCGATTCCGATGACGAGACCAAGGCGGGCGAATAGTGGAACAGGGCGAGATTGTCGACAAGGTCGTTCGGTACGTAACCGAGCAAATCGTTGACGACGCCTCGAGCGTCGAAGTCGAGGTCATCAACGACGGTGAGGAATCTGTTGTGGCGGAGGTTCGTACCGCCAAGAAGGACATGGGTCGCGTCATTGGGCGGCGTGGCCGGGTCGCTCGCGCCATCCGTGCCGTCGCTCGCGCCGCCGGCGATGAAGAGGGTCTAGACGTACAGGTTGAGTTCCTCGACTGACGGCACCGGCTCAGCGGGCCCAACCGCCAAGGTTGGCTACGTTCGTCGCGCTCACGGCATCAAGGGAGCGGTCGTTGTGCGCGTCCTCGATGAGGAGATCGGCCGATTCGTCCCGGGTGCCGATTTGCTCACCGATCACGATTCTCACCCCACCCTCACTATCGATTCGGTGCAGACCCACAAGGACGGTCTGCTGGTCACTCTTGCCGGTGTGTCCGACCGGGGAACAGCAGACGAGCTACGTGGCGCCTCGTTGCTGGTGACCGATCGCCGCGAGCTCGAGGAAGACGAATACTGGCCTGAGGAACTGCTCGGCCTGCGGGTCTTTGATCCGGCCGGGACCCAAATCGGAGTGGTCATCGATCTGATCTCGGGGCAATCTCAGGATCGCATTGTGATCTCCGTCGGTGTCGACGAGGTCGAGGTCCCTTTTGTCGCTGCGCTCTTCCCCTCAGTTGACGTAGCGTCAGGCAGCCTCGTCCTCGATGCACCGGACGGCCTCTTGGACCTCTGAGCGGTCACACGTCCGGAGGCGCCGGTACCGATCGATCGCTGGTATCGATGGTGACGCGCGCCGGTGTGCCGGAACGATCCCGCTGCGCCGCCACCTCGACCTCCAATACGCCTGCAGGTAGGCCCGGAGCGGTCGTTGCAAACTCCTGCCAGAGGCGCCCGGACGCAGCTGGGACTGTGGCCTCGAATACCAATTCGGGATCCTCGCCGGTTCGATAGACGGCAATGTCAATGTCGCCGCTTCCGCCCCTCGCGTAGCCGCTGATCTCCACTCTCCTCTCGGTCGACTGAGATGAAGGCGACAGGAGCACGACGCTGGTTCCGATCGAGGCGCCGACCACCGCAGTGCCCTCGTCATCGGGCCTGACATCAATGACGATGCGACTGGGGGAGTCGACTTCGAAGGCTCGCAAGGCCAAGGCGCTCTCCGGTGTCACATGGAGATCGACCGCCAGACTGCCGGCGCGAGTTTCGACAACGAACGCGCCCGAAACAAGCTCACCGTCGAATCGTGAATCGGCTATCGCGGAGCGAGTGATGGCTTCGGGCAGAGCCACCCGAATGATGCCGGCTTGCGAGTTGTAGTCGACGCCCACCGGGTCGATTGCCCCGGCCGGGGCGCCGTCTGCGGTGAGCAGTTCGATGACGACCCGCTCGCAACCGGGATGGCTCGCCCACCGGAGCCTGGAGAGCTGTGCAGCATCTCCGTTGGCACCCCCGAAAGCGGAGATGATGCCTTCGCGGGCAAACGGACGGTCTCCGGCCAGACACGGCGACTCATCAGCGGCCGGGGCGTCTGCGGTCGTTGGAATGGTCGGAGCGGCCGTTGTTGTCGTGGTGGTCGTCGTAGTGGTTGTTGGGGCCACCTGCTCGGCGATTCCGCACCCTGCAGCGGTGAGGAGAGTCAGTAGCAGGATGAGGGTGCGGCGCATCTTCAGGAGCATACTCAGCCCCAGATTTGACAAAAGGTCGACAAACACCGAATATACGAGAATATTCGACCAATGGAGACGGTGTGGCGGGGATAGGGCAGGAACTGCGGAGGATGCGGATCTTCCTCGTCGTGTGGGCTGGTCAATTCGTGTCGCTGGTCGGTACCTCACTCACCGGTTTCGCCCTCGCCATCTGGGTCTATCAGGAGACGGGATCGGCCACCAAGCTCTCCTTCGTGCTGCTTGCCAGCCAGTTGCCGCAGATACTCTTCACTCCGATCGCAGGGGCTCTGGTCGACCGCTGGGACCGGCGGCGAGCAATGATCATTGCCGACACCGGAGCAGGCGCGGGCACTCTGGTCATTGCACTACTGCTGCTCACCGACAACCTCGAGCTATGGCATTTGTACCCGGCCCTGGCTTTCTCGGGCATCTTCCAAGCGTTCCAGTGGCCCGCCTACACGGCGGCTACCACTTTGCTGGTGCCGAAAGAGCACTACGGTCGAGCCGCAGGCATGGTGCAGATGGCTGAGGCGGTCGGTCAGGTCATCGCTCCGGCGGTGGCAGGCGTTGTGCTCGCCTTCTGGGGGCTACAGGCCGTGATCCTGATCGACGTCGTTTCGTTTGTGGTGGCGGTGCTGACTCTGCTCGCAGTCAGGTTCCCGCAGCCGATCCAGTCCGAGGCCGGGGCGGCGAGTAAAGGAACCCTGCTCAGCGAGGCCTGGTTCGGGTGGACCTACATCCGCCAACGCCCTGCGCTGCTGGCATTGCTCGCCTACTTCTCGAGTGTGAATCTCGTGTTCGGATTCGTGGGTGTCTTGATCTTCCCGCTGATCCTGGGGTTCGCCGATGAGGTTGCCATGGGAAACGCCTTCACCATTGCTGCGCTCGGCATGGTGGCCGGCAGCGTGGTGATGAGTGCCTGGGGCGGACCGAAGAAGCGGATCTATGGCGTCCTGGGAGCCGACCTGGTGCTCGGCGCGGCCATGATCGCTTGGGGCAGCAGGCCTTCACTCGTTCCCGTTGTGCTGGGAGGTCTCGCCGCCTTCTTCGTCATCCCGATTGCCAACGGGTCGAGCCAGGCGATATGGCAGGCAAAGGTCGAGCCCGATGTGCAGGGACGGGTGTTTGCGGCGAGGCGTGTCCTCGCCCAGATTGCCGGCCCGGTCGCCATCCTCATGGCCGGTCCGCTCGCCGACAGCGTGTTTGAGCCGCTGCTGCAACCCGGTGGCGCACTGGCCGTGAGCGTCGGTTCGGTCATCGGCGTCGGCCCGGGGCGCGGTATTGCTTTGCTGTTCATCATTCTGGGAGTTCTATCGATCATCTTCACGATCATCGCCTACCTGTACCCGCGTCTGCGCAATCTGGAAGACGAGATACCGGACCACGACGAAATGCCAGAGCCGGAGCTAGCCGCCTAGCGACGTCGCCGGGTGCCGGGGCTGGTGATAGCGTTCCGGGATGCCGTTGAGTGCTCCAGATCCGGACCTTGCCGTCGAGTTCATCACCGGGCGCCGTGACCCGGCTCCGCTCTTTGCCGAGGCGCAGCGACTGCGCGATGAGGGCAAGGGCAGGGTTGTCACGTATTCGCGGAAGGTGTTCATCCCCGTCACCACGATGTGTCGCGACACATGCACCTACTGCACCTTTGCCAAGCCGCCGGGTGCCGGTGGTGAATACCTGACCCCGACAGACGCAATGGCAATAGCTGAGGCAGGCGCGGCGCACGGGTGCACTGAGGCGCTGCTGACTCTTGGCGACAACCCGGAGGAGCGCTGGCCACAGGCGCGGGAGTTTCTCGAGGAGCAGGGAGTCGCCAGCACCACGGAGTACGTGCGCCTCCTGAGCGAGCGGATAGATGCGGAGACCCCGCTGTTTCCTCATGCCAACCCCGGCTTGATGGACGAAGACACGATTGCGGCGCTTCGCCCGACGAATCCGTCGATGGGGCTGATGTTGGAGAACATCTCGCCGCGCTTGCTCGAGCCGGGTATGCCCCATCACAACTGCCCCGATAAGGACCCGGAACTGCGGGTTGCGACCATAGAGGCCGCCGGAAGACGGCAGGTGCCCTTCACGACCGGTGTCCTCGTCGGTATTGGAGAAACCCCGCGCGAACTGGTCGCTTCGCTGTTTGCGCTTGCCGAATTGGACAAGCGATGGGGCCACATCCAGGAGGTGATCGTCCAGAACTTCCGCGCCAAGGCCGACACCCGGATGCGGAGGGATCCCGAGCCGACCGTCCAGTACTTCTCCAGAGTGGTTGCCGCGGCGCGTTGGATCCTCGGCCCCGAGATGAACCTGCAGGTACCCCCGAACCTCACCGACGATTTTGGCTTGTACTTAGACGCGGGCATCAACGATTGGGGCGGCGTATCGCCGCTGACCATCGACTGGGTCAATCCCGAGGCGCCCTGGCCCCATCTCGAAAGACTCGAAGCCGCAACTGAAGGCCGTGGTTTTGCGCTTCGGCCTCGTTTGCCCGTCTACCCGGAGTTCATTGATCACCGATGGGTAGATCCGCAACTCCTCCCCAAAGTGACGGCCGCCATCGATGAGGAGGGCTACGCTCGGGTGCCGCAAATGCACGAGGAACCGCCACGATGAGCGACACCGTCACCTTCCTTCGGCTTCGGCCGGCGGAATCCATCAACGAGCTGTGGGCCGCCACCCGACGTCGTGAGGGCACCACGACGGTGGAGATAGCGCGGCTCACCATGGAGCAGCGTCAGGAGGCCATCGCCGGCGGACTGGCCCCGGTGGCAATCGGCGCCGATACTGCGGAGCCCCTGGCGTGGGTGGTTGATCCGTCGGAGGTCGCTCCGCTTGTTGCGGCCGGAGTCGCTGGGTGGCGGCTCACGGTGGTGGACAACGGCGATCGGGCTGCGGTGATAGATACGCTGGCCCGGAGCAAGGCTGCCTTTCTGAGAACCGGCCGCAGCAAGGTCGGGGACGCTGCCTCCATCGCGAGCCTGCCCGGTCTCGACATTCAGGTATCGGTCTTCGTTGATAGCCCCGAGGAAGCGGCACGGGCCGTTGCCAACGGCGCCCGCGACCTCCTGCTGCGAGGTTGGGACACCGAGGGACTGGGCGAACTGAGAGTGGCGCTCGGTGGCTATCACCTGGTAGAGCGCGGACCGCTTCCCCCCAAGGTGACGGTCGACGCCGCCCGTACGGATCTGCCCCCCGACTTGTTCACGTTCTACCTCGCCCAGGTCGATGGCTCGGGAGCGGCGCGGCCCCGATACGAATGGGCCCCCGGCATGAATGCAGATGCACCAATCCCGCCCGGGCGGTTCTCTGCGCAATGGGGCGATGAGCTCTGGAGGAGCCATAGCTACGAGTTGGATCTGAGCGTTCTCGACTCCGGCTTCGCGGGGATACTCCGGCGCTCCCTGGAGGGGCAGCGCCCCAGCCGCGACGAGATCGAGCGACTGTTCCGGGCCCGTGGCGACGAAGTCGATGCCGTTGCCGCCGTAGCTGATGTTCTGCGGCAGCGCACGAACGGCGAGGTCGTAACCTTCGTAGTCAACCGCAACATCAACTACACCAATCTGTGCACCTACAAGTGCGGTTTTTGCGCCTTCTCCAAAGGACCCCGATCGCTCAACCTCCGGGGAGAGCCGTACCTGATGTCAATACCCCAGGTCGTGGAGCGGGCAGTCGAAGCATGGGAGCGGGGAGCGACTGAGGTCTGTCTTCAGGGCGGTATCCACCCCGACTTCACCGGCGACTTCTACTTGTCGGTTGTTGAATCAATCAAGCACTACGTCCCCGAGATGCATATCCACGGGTTCACTCCGCTCGAGGTGTGGCAAGGAGCTGAGACCATCGGGATGAGCATTCGCGACTATCTGCTTCGGTTGCGCGACGTCGGCCTCGGCACCCTGCCGGGGACGGCCGCTGAGGTTCTCGACGACGACGTTCGGCTCCACCTCTGTCCCGACAAGATACGGACGGCGCAGTGGGCGGAGGTAATGATCACTGCCCACGAACTTGGCCTCCGTTCCACGGGAACGATCATGTTCGGGCACATCGACTCGCCAGTTTCGTGGGCAAACCACTTCGAGGTTCTCCGGAGGATCCAACGCCGGACCGGTGGCATCACCGAGATTGTCCCTTTGCCGTTTGTTCACATGGGGGCGCCGATCTTTCTGCGGGGTAGGGCCCGGCCCGGTCCAACCTGGGACGAGGTGCTGCTCGTGCACAGCGTCGCCCGGATTGCATTCGACGGGCTTGTCGACAACATCCAGGCGTCATGGGTGAAGCTGGGGCTGCGGGCCGGCGGCCGCCTGCTGCAGGCGGGGTGCAACGACCTTGGTGGAACCCTGATGGATGAGACCATCTCTCGGGCGGCGGGCGCAGCTCACGGCCCGGAAGTGGGGGCCGAAGCGATGGAAGAGCTGGTCCGCTCAATCGGGCGTGTCCCGGCGCAGCGCAACACGCTGTACGAACTGGTGGCTTCGACGCTCGTGACCCCCCGGGAGGCCTAGGAGCCCAATAGCGGGTCTACCGGGCCTTCTCTTGAAGCGTGACCGCCGTCCCAGTCATGGTGATCAGCATTCGCGTGCCAACCGGTGTGTACTGCATCGTCAATCCGATGACTGCGTGTGCCCCGCGCTCGACTGCCTCATCGACGATTCCTTCGATGCCAACCTGGCGGCCCTTGGCCAGCGTTGCGCCAACCTGGCGTAGGTCGCCGCCGGGGGCTTCGACCGCAACCTCGGCGGTGACCACACCCAGGTAGGTGTGCACGTCCCAATTGGCCAGTTGCTCAGTTGTGGTCACAACCGGCCGCCACATAGCTCGTCCGTCCACCCCGGTGACCCATCCCTGGGCGGAGCGCTGCCACTCGGCACCCCACCGCCTACCGAGCCCATAGTCGGCCTCCCGTACCGCAGGCATGGGGCCGGGAATACGATCGGCATCGGGTCTCAGGTCGACAACCACATGGGGTTCCTCGACCGCATTGGTGGTCGGAGCCTGCTTGGAAGCGGCTTCCCGTGCCTCAGCCCACTCGCTGGCGCGCTCTTGCGGAGTAACTCGCGAGGTGGTGGCGACTTGCTTCCCCGCCTCGATGCGCTTCTGGGCGACCGTCATGGCTTGATCAAGTCGCGAACGTGCGGCGAACCTGTCGTCTGCGGAAGGGCTTCCTCCGGATGTTGAGTCAGCCGAATCAGCCGGTGCTACCCAGCTTCCGGTGTCTACCGGTTTCTCCGCCGGTGTGATCGGTTCCGCCAACTGTATCTACCCCCGTACCCGCAGATCAGAATACTCTGTAACCGTGCGAATCAACATAGTCACAATCTTTCCGGAGTTCTTTGACTCCCCATTGCAGGTCAGTCTCGTCGGTAAGGCGCGGCAAGATGGTCTACTGGAGGTAGCCGTAATCGATCTGCGGCCTTTTGGTAAGGGCTTCCACAGACAGCTCGACGATGCCCCCTTTGGGGGTGGCCCGGGCATGATCATGATGGTGGAGCCGCTCGATCAGGTGCTGGCGCCCCTTGCCAAATCGCATAGGGTCCTCCTGGCTGCCGCCGGCAGCCCATTGACCCAGAATCGGCTGGACGCATGGGCCGAGCAGGACGAGCTGACGCTGGTCTGCGGCCGCTACGAGGGCGTGGATCAAAGAGTCGCCGACAACCTCATCGACGAGGAGGTGTCGCTGGGGGATTACGTGCTACTCGGCGGCGAGGTTGGGGCGTTGGCCATCATCGAAGGAGTGACCCGGCTACTGCCCGGTGTCGTTGGCAATCCTGATTCGATAGCTACAGAGAGCTTCCGCGATGGGCTACTCGAGGAGCCGCAATACACCAGGCCCGCGGAATACCGCGGATGGCGGGTGCCGGACGTGCTGCTTTCGGGAGACCACGGCAAGGTGGAGGAGTGGCGTCGGCAGCAGCGAGTGGAGAGGACTCGGTCCCGGCGCCCGGACCTTCTCGACGAGCGCGGCAACGAGAGTTAGCGCAATGTGCGGAGTGTGGTTAAACTCCCCGCCTCGAGTTTCCTTTTCCCTCATTCGGAGGATCCCGTGAATACGGTCGATCAAATCGAGTCCGCATACGTGCGCGACGACATACCGGACTTTTCGCCCGGCGATACCGTGCGTGTCAATGTGCGAGTTGTCGAGGGTGGCCGCGAGCGTGTCCAGATCTTTGAAGGCGTTGTCATCGCCCGCAACGGTGGCGGGGCGCGCGCTTCGTTCACCGTTCGTAAGCTCAGCTTCGGAGTTGGTGTGGAGCGGATCTTCCCGCTTCATGCGCCGATCATCCAATCGATCGAGGTTGTGCGCCGTGGCGATGTCCGGCGGGCGAAGCTGTACTACCTCAGAGACCGTGTTGGCAAGGCCGCCCGCATCAAGGAGAAGCGGGACTAACTCCCGTTTCCGCGATGAGCGAATCACCCGGGGATCGCGAGCTAAGCCCCGTTTCGAGCGCGCCTGGGGAGACGCCTGGGGAGACGCCTGGGGAGACGCCTGGGGAGACGCCTGGGGAGACGCCTGGGGAGACGCCCGGGGAGACGCCCGGGGAGATCCCTGAGGACTTGATCGCTCCGCTCCCGGAGGAGGAGCGGCCGCCTTCCGAAGCAATGGCCTTCTTGAAGGAGCTTCCCTTCCTCATCGTGGGAGCCCTCATCGTTGCCGTTCTCGTCAAGTCGTTCCTGATCCAGGTGTTCTGGATTCCATCGGCATCGATGGAAGAGACGCTCGAAATCGGCGATCGTGTGATCGTCAACAAGATCTCCTATCGCTTTGGCGATCCGGGTCGCGGCGATGTCGTGGTCTTCGAGCCGGAGACGTTCGAGGAAGAATCGATTGTGACGAAGATCTCGCGCAACCTGCTCGAGTCTGTAGGGCTGCGTACCCCCGAGTCGGATTTGATCAAGCGTGTCATCGGTCTTCCCGGCGATACGGTAGAAATCCGGGACAACACCGTCCTGATCAACGGGAGCCCCCTCAATGAGCCGTATCTGCCCGTTGGCCTCTCGATGCGCGATGAAGGTCCATGGGAAGTCCCAGCCGGGCACTACTTCGTGATGGGTGACAACCGCAACAGCAGCAACGACAGTCGCCGGTTCGGCGCTGTGGAGGGTGACCGGATCGTCGGCAGGGCCTTCTCCGTGGTGTGGCCGCCCAGTCACTGGGGCGGGCTCTGAACCGCATCGACAAAGCTTCACTAGGGATTGCCGCTGAAGAGCTCAGCGCTGCCGACCAACGGCTGGCGATGTTGCTGTCCCGCAACGGTGTGCCGCCGCTGTGGTCGCGACCAGGTGGATTCCCGACCCTCGTCAAGATCATCCTGGAACAGCAGGTGTCGCTTGCCAGCGCCGCAAAGGCCTTTCAGAACCTGGAGGGGGCGTTACGGCAGGTGAGCCCGGCCGAGTTCCTCACGCTCGACGATTCCGAGCTGAGACAGATCGGCTTCAGCCGGCAGAAAGCAAGCTACTGCCGTGGACTGGCCTCCGGCGTGCTGACGGGCTCGATCGACCTAGAAGGTCTGGAGGGCCTGAGCGACGAGGTGGCCAGGGAACATCTGACCGCAATCCGTGGGGTGGGCCCGTGGACGGCCGATGTCTACTTGCTGTTTGCCCTCCTTCGTCCGGATGTGTGGCCGACGGGCGATCGGGCCCTCGTCGTGTCGATAGGAGAGCAGTATGGGCTGACCGAGCCTCCGGACTACGAGACCGCAAGAACAATGGCCCATAAGTGGCGACCGTGGCGATCGGTCGCGGCTCGCATCCTCTGGCACGCCTACCTGTTACGGCGTGGGCGGAGCCTCGATTGAGGTCGTTTCTTGCCCGTGACGCGGGCTCGAGGCGGAATGTCACACCCCATTGAGATACTCACTGTGGGTGGTTATTGGTTTTTGAAGCCACCTACCGGCCAGCAAAGGCGTAATATGCGACTCCGCTGCAAGGAACGCAGGAGCAGGAATGGGCGAGGAAGACCTCGAACGCTACGAAACTGACGTAGAGCTCAGGATCTACAAGGAGTATCGCGATGTACTCCCTCTGTTCCGTTATGTCATCGAGACGGAACGCCGCTTCTACCTTGCCAACGAGGTTGAACTGCACACGCGCCGCTCTGAGGGCTCGGTCTACTTCGAGTTGGAGTTGAACGACGCATGGGTGTGGGATATGTACCGACCGGCCCGTTTCGTCAAGAGCGTGAAAGTGATGACGTTCCGGGACGTGAACATCGAGGAACTCGAGCCGACCTCGGCGCTCTAGGCGAGCGCATCGCCGCTCGCTTCCTTCAAGACCGTGGCGCCACCGTTGTTGCGCGCAACCTCCGGATCGGCCGGGGCGAGCTGGACCTCATTGTCTCCATTGGCGAGGAACTGGTCGCGGTTGAGGTGAAAGCCGGATCCGGCAGCGGCGATCCGGTTCACCACTTCGACGCCGGGAAACAGAGGCAAGTCCGTTCACTCGCCGCCACCCAGGGCATTGGAAGGGTCGATCTCGTCAGCGTCGTGAGATCAGCCGACGGGTTCACTGTTCGTTGGTTGCCCCGCGTCGGCTGAGTAGCCCATCCGCCTCATCTCCTTGAACCAGCACCCGCGATGCCAGTGACGACGAAGGTCAGGGGCATGCTCCGGGATCACGACCAGGTGGCCGACACCCAACCCGATACCGCTATGACACCCTGGGCAGACATACTGCTTGCGCGCCTGATAGGGCTGGATCGGCTTGATGACCAGGGGCCCGAGTGCTGAGTCATCCACTTCAACCACCGAGAAAGGCCCACAACACGACAGCAAGGGTGATCACGAGGAAGGTGATCACAACCAGCAAGTCGATGCGGGTCTTCTCTTGTTGGCGAAACGGATTGAATCCCACGGAACGGGAGCGTAGCTGCTTCCGTTTGCGCGGCCGGGAATCAGCGGATGCCGCCGACGACGATCTGTCACAGTGACCACATACGTTGGTCACATGCTTTCTTGTGTCACATCTGTTGTTCTAGTCGGCGCCGAGCCGCGCCCGGTCCGCGTTGAGGTGTTCGTGGGCGGCGGCAAGCCGCATCTTGTCATCGTGGGGTTGCCGGATACTGCAGTCCGCGAGGCAACGCAGCGCGTAAGAGCTGCAATTCAGGCGTCCGGCTACGAGTTTCCCGGAAGGCGGGTCATCGTGAACCTGGCTCCGGCCGACCTCCCCAAAGGTGGTTCGGCGTATGACCTGCCCATTGCCCTCGGGGTTCTGGCAGCATCGCAAGCTACGCCGAAGGGAGTGGCCGAGGTCGTTGCCCTCGGTGAGTTGGCACTCAACGGTGAGGTGCGGGCCGTACGCGGCGGATTGGGGGCCGCAATGGTTGCCGAGCGCTTGGGCATGCCGTGTCTGCTTCCTCCCGAGTCGGCAGCTGAGGCTGCCAGCCTGGGTGACGCCAGGGCCGTGTCAGCGGTATGCGAGCTGCAAGATGCTGTCGACGTCGCGCTCGGCCACAAGCCGGGTGCACCCATACCCAATCTTGTCGGAGACACCCCGCCGGCGGTCGACCTATGCGAGGTCCGGGGCCAGATCCTCGTGCGGCGGGCTCTAGAGATCGCGGCGGCGGGAGGGCATCACATGCTGATGACCGGGCCACCCGGGGCCGGCAAGACGATGCTGGCGCGGTGTCTCCCGGGGATCCTGCCGCGCCTCGTCGGCGGGGACGTTGCGGAGACCGCCCTCACCTGGGCCGCAGCAGGTGTGCCCCGGCGAGATCCAACCCTGGCGCCCTTCCGGTCACCGCACCACTCTGCCTCGTTGGCGGCCGTGATTGGGGGTGGTTCGGGGATTCCGGTTCCCGGCGAGACCGCCCTGGCACACAAGGGAGTGCTGTTCCTCGACGAGCTGGGTGAGTTTCCGGTCCATCTGCTCGATGCCCTTCGCCAGCCAATGGAGGACGGGCATGTCGTTGTCTCTCGCAAAGGCGCATCTGTTCGCTTCCCCACCGAGTTCCAGCTGGTGGGGGCCACCAACCCCTGCCCGTGTGGCTATGAGGATGATCATCTGCGTTCCTGCGAGTGCCCGCCACGGGCCGTGGCCAGGTACAAGAGAAGACTCTCCGGACCACTGGTAGACCGATTCGACATCTCGGTTCGAGTTCCTCGGGTGGAGTCGACAGAGATGGCCGGCCCCCCCGGCGAGTCAACTGCGGAGGTAGCCGCCCGGGTCGCCGCGGCTCGGAAGCGCCAGGACGCTCGCGGGGTGAGAAATGCACGCCTGGGGCGCGGCGAGTTGGACAGGCTTCACTGGCACGAAGAAGTAGGGATCATGCTCGAACAGGCGATGCGAAACTCGGCGCTGACTGCTCGCGGCTGGGATCGGGTGCGGCGGGTTGCGGCAACTATTGCCGACCTCGACGAGTCTGCTGTGATTCTCGGGCGCCATCTTGGCGAGGCCCTGGCGTATCGGGGCCAGCGGTGAATGACGCCCGGCTTCAGGTTGCCTTCGGTGGGATGCACCCAGACCGGATCCGCGACCTCTACGACAGCTACGGCCCGGGCGGCACTCTGCGACGAATCGTTGGCGGTGGCATCAAGACAACCCCCCGGGTACGAGCCGCAGTAGGTGTTCCCGCCGATCAGCGCCGCGAGCAACTCAGCGCCGCCGGCATCGATGTCGTCTACAAGGGCGGAGATGCGTACCCGAATCACCTCGGCGAGTTGCCCGATGCGCCCGACCTGCTCTTCGTTCGCGGAGAGTTGCCCTCCCAACTCGGCGTCGCAGTCGTGGGTACCCGGCGATGCACCTCGTACGGCAGGAGCATCGCCCGCGACTACGGCACGGCTATTGCCCGGTGCGGGTGGCCCTTGGTGAGTGGGCTGGCTCGCGGAATCGACGGGTGCGCCCACCGGGGAACTGTCGATGGCGCCGGGGTCGGGATTGCCGTGCTCGGGTCGGGTATCGACGTGATGTACCCGCAGGAGCATCGTGATCTCGCCCGGGACCTGATCGCAAGTGGTGGCGCGGTGGCCAGCGAATCCCCACCGGGTACCCCTCCTGAAGCTTGGCGGTTTCCTCCCCGCAATCGTGTTATCAGCGGCCTTGCGGCTGCAGTCGTGGTCGTTGAGGCAACGGTGAAAGGTGGCGCACTGATAACTGCGGAAGCCGCTCTCCGCCACGGTAAGCAGGTGTTTGCATTGCCCGGCGACATCACTCGTGCTTCGTCAGTCGGATGCAATCTCCTAATCCGCGACGGAGCCTTCCCCGTCCTGGATTCCGATGATCTTGTCGAGTCGCTGGAACTCCTGATGGGCCCGGCACCACGCCCCCCGGTCAACTCCGATGCTGCCGGTGGGCAGGCCGGGGATAGGGAGTTGCTGGAGCTGATTGCATCTGGAGTGGGGGACTTCGACGAGATCATGACCCAAATCGATGCTGCGCCCGGAGAGGTACTGGCTGCGCTGGGCCGCCTGGAAGCCGGCGGAGTGGTGCGATGTGACGTTCCCGGTCGTTACTCGGTGTCTGGGCGAACTGTGTCGGGTCGTTGACGTCCCGCAGGCGAGCGGCGACGATGAAGGGCCAATGGAGCAGACCACCACGCTTGCCGACGCCGCGCTCGAGTTTGTCCACCGCCTCGAAGTGGAGCGCGGTCTCTCGCCGCACACACTGAGCGCATACGAGCGCGACCTCGTGCAGTTTGCCGAGTTCTGCGAGCGGCTCGGTGCGATCACTCCGGACGAGGTAACCCGGAAGATGATCCGCCGCTATATGTCGCAACTCTCAACCCGGGGGTATTCCCGCCGCACCATCGCTCGCAAGGTCTCTGCCATCCGATCTTTCTACTCCGACGCGGCGCGACGTGACCTGGTTGCAGCCAATCCGGCCGCTGGGGTCAGCCAGCCCAAACGCCCCGCGCCGCTTCCCAAGGCCCTACCGGCACGGGGGCTGGCCGCAGTACTCGACAACGTGACCGGCGATGACCCGGTTGATCTCCGTGACCGGGCGCTGCTCGAGGTGCTCTACGCATGTGGGCTTCGTGTGTCGGAGGTGGCCGGGCTCGAAGTCGCCGACATCGATGATTCCGATCTTCTCCGGGTCGAAGGCAAGGGCAGGAAGTCCCGGATGGTGCCCATCAGCAGAACGGCGCGTGGGGCGGTTACCGACTACCTCGAGCGCGGTCGACCGCAGCTGGTCGGAGATGAGGCATACTCTGCCCTGTGGGTTGGGGTCCGCGGTGGTCCCCTCGATACGAGAGGAGTTAGGCGAGTCGTGCAGAAACGCCTGGGCACCTTCCCCCATGCTCTTCGGCACTCGTTTGCCACACACTTGCTCGAAGGTGGAGCCGATCTCCGAACCGTCCAGGAGTTGCTGGGCCACGTTGAACTTGCCACTACCCAGATTTACACTTCCGTTTCCCGCCGCCACTTGCGGTCTACCTACGAAAGAAGCCACCCGCGTGCTTGAACGCGCCGAACACGAACTCCAGAAGCTCTGGAGGGATTTTAAGAACAAAGCGGACCCCGCTGCCCGCGAGGGTTTGATTCTTCATTATTCGGCGCTGGTGAAGTTCGTCGCCGGACGGCTCAAAGCCGGTCTGCCCCGGAGCGTCGATCCGCAGGATCTCGTTTCCTACGGGACGTTTGGCCTCATTGATGCCATCGACAAGTTCGAGCCCGAGCGGGGCTACAAGTTCGAGACATATGCGGTCAATCGAATCAAGGGCGCCATCCTCGACGAGCTGCGTGCCCTGGACTGGGTGCCCCGCTCCGTACGGGCAAGGGCACGGGAGATCCAGCGCAGCCTCGGTGAGTTGGAGCACAAGCTGCAGCGCAGCCCAACCGACGAAGAGCTTGCTGAGCACATGAACATGCCCACCGAGGTCCTCCAGGACCGGCTCGGGGAGATCGCAACCCTGGGGATCATGGCGCTGGATGACCTGCTCAACCCGGGGGAGCGGGATTCATCAACGATGGGTGACCTGCTGGCCGACCCGCGAGCTGCTGACCCCAGCGGCTCGTTCGAGCAGGAGGAAACACGCTACCTGCTGGTGGATGCAGTCAACCGTCTCTCTGATCGAGAACGGCTGGTGGTGACGCTCTACTACTACGAGGGTCTGACTCTTGCGGAAATCGGACAGGTTCTGTCCGTCACCGAATCGCGCGTCTGCCAGATCCACACCAAGGCTGTCATGAGCTTGCGGAACCGGCTCATGGAACCGCCGAGCCGGGGCTAGGCGCCGAAAACAGGGGGTGGAGTTCGATCGTATCGAACTCCAAGCTGATCTCATCAGCCGGGGACTGACTATGGGGTTTCGCGTAAACGGCGAGTCTGAGTACACTCTCCGCCCGAATACGCACGGCCACTGCAATCTCCGAAGGTCGGGGTTCGCCCCGCGGAGGCTCGAGAGCATCGCATTGCCCTCGCAGGGTGGTCGGAGGACCAACCAAAACAGGAGGAAACGCATGGCAGTGACTATGCGCGAACTGCTCGAAGCGGGCGTTCACTTCGGTCATCAGACCCGGCGCTGGAACCCGAAGATGCGTCCGTACATCTTCACCGAGCGCAATGGAATCCACATCGTCGATCTGCGGATGACTGTTTCGCAGGCCGAACGCGCCTACAAGCTCGTCGAGGACGCAACCACCAAGGGTGGCTCGATTCTGTTCATCGGAACCAAGAAGCAAGCCCAGGACGCAATCCAGAAGGCGGCGCAGGCCTGCGGGATGCCGTACGTGAATCACCGTTGGCTCGGCGGCATGCTCACGAACTTCCAGACGATTCACCGCCGCATCATGTACATGCGCGAGCTCGAGCGCATGGACAGCTCAGGTGAGATGGATGCTCTGCCCAAGAAGGAACGTCTCCGGCTACGGCGCGAGATGGGCAAGCTGCAGGCGGTGCTCGGGGGCGTGCGGGACATGCACAAGACCCCCGAAGTTGTCTTCATCATCGATATCAACGAGGAGCACATCGCGGTAGCCGAAGCTGCACGGCTCGGGATCCCGATCATCGCTCTCGTCGATACGAACTGTGACCCGGATCTCATCGACCTGGTGATCCCGGGCAACGACGACGCCATTCGGGCTGCCTATCTCCTGTCGAACGCCATGGCGGAAGCGGCGAACAAGGGCCAGGAGCTCTACACCGCCAGCAAGAAGGACAAAGACTCTAAGAAGCAGGCCAAAGCTGCGCCCGCAGCGAAAGCCGACGCACAAGCACCCAAGGAGTAGCACGCAATGGCCAACATCACAGCCAAGGACATCCAGGCCCTGCGCCAGGAAACCGGCACGGGCATGATGGATGCGAAGCGCGCCCTGCAGGATGCCGACGGCGACATCGAAAAGGCCAAGGACCTGCTGCGAGAGCGGGGGCTCGCTGCTGCTTCCAAGCGCTCTGAGCGGACTCAGACCGAGGGGATCATCGGCTCCTACCTGCACATGCAGTCGGGCCGGCCCGTGATCGGCGTTCTGGTGGAACTCGCCTGCGAAACGGACTTCGTCGCCAAGACCGAGGGTTTCCAGGAAGCCGCCAACGACATCGCGATGCATGTCGCAGCCGCTCGCCCGACCTGGGTTGACCGCGAAGACGTTCCCGCCGACGTTCTCGACAAGGAGAAGGAGCTCATCGCAGCTCAGGCCCGCAACGAGGGCAAGCCGGACAACATCATCGAGCGCATCGTCGAAGGGCGGATCAACTCGTTCTTCAAGGACAACGTGCTGAACGATCAAGTCTTCGTCAGGACTGAGAAGTTCGATGGAACCATCGGTGAGATGGTCAAAGGCCTCGCTGCCTCGCTCGGGGAGAATATCTCCGTCAACCGATTCGAGCGGGTCCAGGTCGGCGAGTCAGCCGAGTAGCGACATGGGTAGACGAGTCATCCTCAAGCTCTCCGGGGAGGCCTTCGCCGACCAGGAGCTGAACTACGGCATCGACCCGGTCACTGTTGACCGGGTCGCTGTCGAGATTGCACAGGTCGTCGCCGAGGGTTACCAGGTAGCCATCGTGGTCGGTGGCGGGAACATCTTCAGGGGCCTCTCCAGCGCAGCCAAGGGAATGGACCGCGCTAATGCCGACTACATGGGGATGCTGGCAACAGTCATCAATGCCCTGGCACTGCGAGACGCTTTGGAGCGGGCCGGGGCGCCAACCCGGGTGCAAACGGCGATCAACGTCCAGGAAGTGGCCGAGCCCTACATCCGGCTTCGGGCCATTCGGCACTTGGAGAAGGGGCGGGTTGTGATCTTCGCCGCCGGTACCGGCAACCCGTTCTTCACGACGGACACGACCGCCGCGCTGCGGGCCGCCGAAGTCGGGGCGGAAGAGGTACTCAAGGCGACCAAGGTCGATGGTGTCTACAGCTCCGATCCGGCTAGCGATCCGAATGCCGAGCTCTACGACGAACTGACCTACATGGAGGTCATCAACCGACAACTCCGGGTGATGGACTCCACCGCCATTACGATGTGCATGGAGAATGACATACCGATACGGGTGTTCAACCTTGCGAAGGCAGGGAACATCTCGTTAGCGGTCCGAGGAGAATCAGTCGGTACCCGAGTTCGCTGAGGTGATGCTGTGATCGACGAACTATTGGCGGAAGCACAAACCAAGATGGATCAGGCTATCCAGCACACCGTTGGTGAGTTTGGAACCGTGCGCACCGGTAGGGCTAATCCCGGCCTGCTGCAGAGGATCACCGTGGACTACTACGGCACACAAACACCCTTGCAGCAGATCGCCGGTTTCAGCGTTCCCGAAGCGCGGCTCTTGATGGTGCAGCCCTACGACAAGTCATCGATCACAGCCATCGAAAAGGCGATCATGAAGGCCGATCTGGGTTTGAACCCGTCGAATGATGGCAACGTCATCCGCCTCGTGTTTCCCCAACTGACAGAAGAGCGGCGCAAAGAACTGATCCGTTTGGTCCGCCATCTCGCCGAAGAGGGGCGGGTGGCGATCCGCAACGTGCGGCGTCATATCAAGGATGACATTGAGTCGCTCGAGGGCGACGTCTCTGAGGATGACGTTCGGCGGGCGGAGAAGAACCTGCAGGACATGACCGACGCTCACGTCGGGAAGATCGACGAGCTTCTGCACAAGAAGGAAGAAGAACTGCTCGAGGTCTAGACCCCGCCGAGCGTCAGGTATGGAGGAGACACCGTGAGTCGTCGCGACGACGATGGGGGCGAAGCAGCAATACCCGATGAGGAGTCCTCGGTAGAGGATGAGTTCCGGGATTGGGCCGACTCTGCGGCGCCCGCCGACGTTGTCGACGAAGTCGGGGCCGACGAGGTCGGGGCCGGTGACGATGAGCCGGCAGTCGCCAAGTCCGGGTGGATGGGCCGGGTGTTCGGCCGCAAGCAGGACGATGAAACGGTAGAACCTGAGCCGGCGGCTGAGCCCCCCGAGTCGGAGCGGCCGTCGCCCGCCGATCTGGAGAATCCCGAGCCCGACCAGCTCGGGGTGTTCCAGGCAATCAAGCCGGAGGAAGGGCCCCCACCGGAGCTCTTCGCTGCGCCAGACGACCCAGATGACGAAGCGACGGATGAACCCGACTCGTTTGACGAAGAGGGTGAAGATGCGAGCGAGTCGCCGGTCGATGGCGTCGCCGAGGAGGAGCCCGAAGCCGAGTCGGAGGATGGTGAGTACCCCGATGCGGGCGCCGAGCCGAGCGACGCCGAGGACGATACGGCTCCTGAGCCGGAGAGCCCCAGAGCCGAAGCCCCGCTGGGAGCAGCTGGTACCCCTTCGTTTGCGGAGTTGTGGGGTGACTCGGAGGACGAGGACGAGGCTGAGGAAGATGTCGTCTCTTATGCCGAGTTCACGAGCGAGGACTACCTGGCTGCCACCACCCGCGAGTACGCCGGGCTGGCCGAAGCTGTGGCGCGAGCCGAGGAGGAGGGCACGCCGCAGATTGCCGTCTCCGCAGAGATCCCCGGCCTCGAGAGCGGCCTGGTGGGATTGGAAGACGTGGTCGGAGCCGAGACCGGTGATTCAGCAACCGACATCATCGAGCCCCCAGCGGGATCGGATCTGGCGATGCGTGTGCTCACCGCCATCGGGCTGCTTCTGCTGTTCGGCGCCTCCCTGCTTTCCCCCTACGGCATCGGCGCATTGATCTTCGTCGTGCTGTTCATCGCCGCCGGGGAGCTCTTTGCTGCTTTCCTGCGTAGCGGGTATCGGCCGCTCTCGCTCTTCGGATTCCTCGGGATCGCCGGGGCATTCGGCGGGACCTGGGCGGCAGGCCTGATCGCGATACCCATTTCGCTTCTTCTCACCGCGATCGCTGTGTTGCTGTTCTACGCCACGGTCCCGGGCCGTCGCTCGGCGCTGGAGAATGCGTCGCTCACGATCCTCGTCACCGCATGGATCGGCGGTCTGGGTGCGTTTGCTTTCGAACTGCTGAAGTCGGACGACTATGTCTGGCTTGTGCTTGCAGTTGTGGTGACCGTCGCCGCCATGGACGTCGGCCAGTACTTCATCGGTCGGCGGTTGGGCCGCCGAGCCCTGGCTCCGGTCGTCTCGCCCAAGAAGACCGTTGAGGGATACGTAGCCGGCATCATCGTTGCCATTGCCGTTGGTGCCGGCTTTGCGTGGGCGGAGCCGTTCGAGATGACCGATGGCCTGTTGATAGGAGCGGTTGTTGCCATCGTCAGCCCACTCGGTGATCTCGCTGTCTCGGTCGTGAAACGTGCGCTCGGGGTCAAGGATATGGGCTACATCCTTCCCGGCCACGGTGGAGTTCTCGACCGCGTTGACGCAATGATTGTGACCATTCCGGCTCTGTGGATCGCTTACTCGTGGATGGGATTGATCTGAAACCGTTGATCGTCCTCGGGGTAACCGGGTCCATTGGGCGGCAAGCGCTCGATGTCGCGACCCATCTCGGCCTTCCCATCGCCGGGATCGCGGCGAACCGCCCTTCTGCCGATCTGAGTGCAATCGCTGATCGGTTCCCGAGCGCCCGCGTGGTCGCTGCGGGAGCGGCGACGGCGGGTGAGGGCGAGACGGCTGATGAGGCTGCAGGCGTCGAGCGCCTCCGCTCCGAACTCGGTCCACGGGTGGCTTTCGGTCGAGCAGCGTTGTTGGAGATGGCGAGTACGCCGGGGGTCATCGTCGTCAATGGGATCGTCGGTGCCGCCGGTCTGGCCCCGACGGTCGCAGCATTGGAGGCGGGAAACCGGGTCGCGCTCGCCAACAAGGAGTCGCTGATTGCCGGGGGGCCTGTTGTGGTCTCCGCAGCGGCCTCCGGGCCCGGAGAGATCATTCCGGTCGACAGTGAGCACTCGGCGCTTTGGCAGTGCCTGGTCGGCGAGACCGCAGAGTCCGTTCGACGATTGATCCTCACCGCATCCGGCGGGCCATTCCGAGGGAGCCGCCGGATCGACCTGGAGTCCGTCACGGTGGCGCAGGCCCTTGCTCACCCAACCTGGTCGATGGGGCCCAGAATCACCATCGACTCCGCAACGCTGATGAACAAGGCGTTCGAGGTGATCGAAGCTCACTATCTGTATGCCATTCCCTACGAGCGAATCGATGTCGTCGTACACCCTCAGAGCATCGTTCACTCGCTAGTCGAGTTCGTTGATGGAACCGTCAAGGCGGAACTCGGCGATCCCGATATGCGGGTTCCGATCCAGTACGCAATCACTTACCCGGCGAGGGCGCCGGCTCCGGTGCCTTCGTTTGACCTCACTGCGGCGTCTCTCGAATTCGAGGCTCCCGACCGTGCGGTGTTCCCATGCCTGGACCTCGGTTACACCGCAGGTCGAGCTGGGGGATCGGCAACAGCGGTGCTCAATGCGGCCGATGAGATTGCGGTTGCAGCCTTCCTGGAGGGCCGCATCTCGTTCCCTGCCATCGCGGCTGTGGTCGCAGCGACGCTCGAGCACATTCCTGTGACGACCGTCGGTACCGTGGATGAGGTCCTCGCCATCGACGAAGAGGCGCGCAAGATCGCAGCCGAGTACGTCGAAATAAACGTCCAGGCTGGTTAGCGTTGATGGTCAAGAAGAGGCAATAGGACACCATGGGACCGATTTTCATCATCGTCGGCATGCTGCTGATGATCGTCATCCACGAGGCCGGGCACTTCCTCGCCGCCAAGTACTTCAACATGAAGGCGACGGAGGCCTTCTTCGGTTTCGGGCCTCGGGTGTGGTCGATCCAGCGGGGGGAGACCGAATACGGCGTCAAGGCATTCCCGCTCGGTGGCTACGTTCGGATTATCGGGATGAACCCGTTTGAGGAGATTCCACCCGAAGAAGAGCACCGCACTTACCGGTTCAAACCGTTCTGGCAGAAGACGATTGTTGTGCTTGCCGGAATCGCCAGCCACTTCGTCATTGGCTTCTTCCTGTTTGTCATCCTGTTCACCGTCTGGAACGAGCGAACGCTTAGCACGGAGGTCGGCAACGTCTCGCAGGTTGCGTTCTCAGCGAGCGGCGCGGCTGAGGAGCTGCCGCTGCTCCTGGAGGGCGGCGACAGCGTTATTTCTGTCGACGGTGTTGCCCTGGACAGCCTGAGCCCGACAACTGACAAAGCTCCGGATGCGGTGATTGACGTCGTCGTCGAACGTGACGGCGAAGAGATCACCCTACAGACGAACGACAACGTCGTGATCGCCCCTTCCTATCTGATCGGCATTCAGGAGGGCGATCGACTCGTCGCTATCGACGGCATCGCCATCGATCATTGGGAGCGTTTTGTGGAGTTGGCCCATGAGCGTCCCGGCATGCTGACCACGGTCGAGGTGGAGCGAGATGGCGAGCTAATCGCCAACGACGTCGTCCTTGCAGAGCGCAACATCGACGGTGAGGTCATCGGCTTCCTCGGGGTTGGACCGGGGATCGAGGAGACGGACGTCGGCGTATTCGCAGCAATGGGGAAGGCGGCCGTTGAAGTTGGACGTACGACATTGCTGTCCCTGGAGGGCCTCTGGACGATGGTTCGCCAGACACCCGAGTTGCTGGGTGCTGCGATCGGCCAGGATGCGGGAGCGATCGAGGACGCACGTCCGGTCAGCGTTATCGGCATCGCCCGGATCGCATCCGATCTCTACTCGGCCGTTGCGCTGCTTGCCTACGTCAACATCTTCGTCGGCACGCTCAACTTCATTCCCCTCTATCCGCTCGACGGTGGGCATTTTGCCGTAGCCCTCTACGAGAAGATTCGCGGGCGTGAGGCCGATGTGCGGCCGCTGATCCCGGTAGCGGCAGCCGTGTTCATCTTCATCATGGTCCTCGGCTTACTTGGGATCTACTTCGACATCGTGGATCCGATACCCGTTCCCCGATAGCTGTGGACGCATGCCGCCCGGAACTAGTCGGCTGAGCGAATAGCATGAGGTCATCATGACGATCAAACGCCGCCCCTCGCGCTTGCTTCACGTCGGCGATGTGCCGGTCGGTGGGGACAGCCCCATCACGGTGCAGTCGATGACCACCACCAAGACTGCAGATGTTGACGCAACTCTCGCTCAGGTGTACTCACTTGCGGGCGGGGGTGCCGACATCGTCCGTATCACCTGTAACGATGTCGCCGCCGCCCAGGGTCTGGCCGAGATCGTCCCCCGATCTCCGGTGCCGATCATCGCCGACATCCATTTCCAGTACCGGCTGGCGCTCGCCGCGATTGAGGCTGGCGTGGCGGGCTTGCGGCTCAATCCGGGCAACATCCGCAAGGAAGAGCACATCAAAGCGGTGGCCCGCGCCGCCGGTGAGGCCGGAATCCCGATCCGGGTTGGCGTCAATGCCGGGTCGCTCGACAAGGACCTGCTGGAGAAGTACGGCGCTCCGGTTCCGCCTGCTCTTGTCGACTCTGCACTCAAGGAGATTGCGTACCTGGAGGATGTCGGCTTCTACGACATCAAGATCTCGGTCAAGCACTCTGACGTGCCGTCGATGGTCGAGTCCTATCGGTTGCTGGCCGATCGGGTCGAGTATCCGCTTCACCTCGGAGTCACCGAGGCGGGGCCTCCTCCGGGAGGCCTCATCAAGTCGGTTGCCGGGATCTCGACGCTCCTGTTCGAGGGCATCGGTGACACCATCCGCTTCTCGCTGACCGCCGACCCCGTGGAAGAGGCGAAGGCGGGTCGCAAGCTCCTCGAGATTCTCGGTCTGCGCGAGAGGAAGGGTCTCGACCTCATTGCCTGTCCATCCTGCGGCCGGGCCGAGGTGGACGTCATCGAGGTTGTCAAGGAGGCCGAGGCTGCCCTCGAAGCTGAGGGCCTACCCATTCAGGTTGCCGTTATGGGATGCGTGGTGAACGGGCCGGGGGAGGCCAGGGAAGCCGATATCGGCATTGCCGCAGGACGCAAGAAGGGTCACCTGTTCATCAAGGGTCAGGTGGTTCGGGTTGTGCAGGAGCACGAGATGGTCGAAGCCCTTGTCGACGAAGCCCGAAAGCTGGCCGAACAAGGGGTTGAGGCCCGGCTCGCTGCCGCCGACGTCACGGCTGCCGACCTTGCCGAGGAGGAGGCCATCGAGCTTCGCGGGCTGCAGGGTGACGCCAACCTGGCGGCCACCAGGAGAGCGGCGGTTGCGGAGGTGGCGGGCGAGTGACCAACGAGGACGGGCGCTGGCTGCTAGTCGCACTCGTGCTGACCGTGGTCACCACCTTTGTCGTTGCCGTTGCCATGCGGGAACCTGCGCCGAGCTATCAGCTGGCTCAGGACATCCCAGGCCCGCGCTTACCTCCGACCACATTGCCGCCTCCAACGACCGGTCCACCATCTACCACAGTGCCGGAGGTCGAGGCGTTGATCCCGCTGACCGTCGATGCGCTTCGTGATGATGTGGCCCAGTCCGTTGGTTTTGTGCTCTCGCAGCAGGGAACGGGCAGCGGTGTCGTGATCAGCGAGGATCTGGTGCTCACCAATGCACACGTTGCCTGGCCGGACAGCACCGTGTCGCTTGTGTTCCGCAATGGGGCGACCTTCCAGGGAAGGGTCATCGCCCTCGACCCGTTTATTGATCTTGCCGTAGTCGATATCAGTCGCCTCACTCGGAAGCCGCCTCCGATCGCCATCGGTTCCACTGCCGACCTGGAGGTCGGCGATGAGCTACACGTGATCGGCTACCCGGCGCCAGACGAGTTCACGCCGGAGCCGACCATCGACAGCGGGGAGGTATTGGGGTTCACGGACTGGGAGTTCACCGGCGTCGGGTGGTTCACCATTGATGCTCCCGCCGTAGGTGGCCAGAGCGGGGGAGCGGTCGTTGATGAGTTCGGTCGTGTGGTCGGAATCAGCACTTTTGGCAGTTCGGTGTCGCTGACCTCGATCTCGATTGACGATGCGCTGGCCGAAGTCGACCGGCTGCTCACGGAACCAAATCTCCGGGGTCTGGAGCCCCGGGCGCTTCCTCGCGCCGGGGCACGGCGCAGCAATGCCATGGGCCTCGAAGGCCCGTGGGATCAGCAGTTGTTGCTCGGTTGGTTCGGCGAAGACGCCAACGTCCGGATCGACTGGGAAGAAGGCGAAGGAGAGTTGGTCGTCAAGAGCATCGATGGGGTGACTATCACCCGTGGTCCCGGTCGAGTCGAGTTCTCTCCTGTCTTCGCCTTTCCGGTCGTGGTCGCGGCGACGGCCGATGGCGCCGCGGGTGGTTCTCTGGAGAGCTCTTTGCCCCTCATCGTGTACGACGACCCTGATCACGGCAAGGTACTCCCGCGTGGCGGTGCTCTGTCCGGTGTGTACGAGGTTGGAGGGGATCGCGACTACTTCTACCTGACTCTCGACCAAGGCGAGTCCGTGTCGATCATCGTCGAATCGGCCGCACGAACCCGGCTCTTCGTGTACGACCCAGCCGCCGAAGTGGTGGCAAGCGATCGTGACACGTCGGGGTTCATCGCCAGTGATGCCGAAGTGGAGTTCGTGGCAGCAGAATCCGGCCGCTACGTGGTTGCGGTCGAGAGTTCCATGGCCACAGTCTCCGGATACACGATCGCCACCAGCTAGAGCGGGCGTGCGACGATCAAGCGCTAGGCTCATGGCCTCTCGAGACATCCCGGAGCGACACTTTGCGCTGGTCACAAGCATTCATCCCCACTCTCCGAGACGATCCGACCGATGCGGAGGCCGCTAGCCACAAGCTGTTGGTTCGGGCCGGTTTCATTCGCCAGTTGATGGCGGGGGTATACACGCTGCTCCCACTGGCCTATCGGTCACGGCGGAAGATCCAACAGGTGATCGAAGAGGAGATCGACGCCATCGGCGGCCAAGAGTTCCTGTTTCCCTCGCTTCACCCTGCTGAGATCTGGAGGAAGACGGGGCGGTTGGACGTTATGGGCGACGAGATGTTCCGCCTGGTTGATCGCAAGGCGGGTGAGGTCGTGCTGGGCATGACCCACGAGGAGATCTTCACCACGATTGCCACCGAGATAACGTCGTACAAGCAGCTCCCGCAGCTCTGGTACCAGATCCACACGAAGTTCCGGGATGAGCCACGTCCTAAATCCGGGCTGTTGCGTGTCCGGGAGTTCACGATGAAGGACTCCTACAGCTTCGATCTGGATCAAGAGGGCCTCGACAGAGCATTCGACGCCCACTACGCCGCCTACACGCGGATATTCGCCCGTCTCGGTCTCGACGCCATTCCCGTTGAGGCGTCCTCGGGTGCGATGGGCGGCAGCGGTTCGGTCGAGTTCATGGTCCGGGCCGAAGCCGGCGAGGACCTGGTGGCCCACTGTCCCAACTGTGACTACGCAGCCAACGTCGAGAAGGCCGTGAGCGAGGTGCCCCCGATCACCGATGAAGCGGGTCCTGCCGCACCCGAGAAGTTTGCCACGCCGGGCGTCCGCACCATCGAGGATCTGGTTGAGTTCCCGGGTGGCGCTGCGGCTTCGCGCCAGATCAAGACCCTTGTCTACATGCTCGATGGCGAGCCGGCTCTGGTCCTGCTCCGTGGCGATCATCCACTGCAAGAGCAGAAGCTGCAGGATCGAACGGGTGCCCTGGACTTCCGTCCGGCACATCCGGACGAGATCGCCGAATTGCTGGGAGCCGACGCAGGAAGCCTCGGTGCGGTGGGCGTGACCGGGGTGCGCATTCTCGCCGATGAGTCCCTCCGTGGTCGAACGAACATGACGACCGGGGCCAACGAGAACGACTTCCACCTCCGCGGGGTCTCAATCGATCGTGATATCACGGTTGATGAGTGGTTCGACATACGAGAAGTCCAGGCAGGTGAGCCCTGTGTTGACTGCGGTGAGCCAATCGAGATTTTCCGGGCTATCGAGTGCGGACATATCTTCAAGCTGGGCGTCAAGTACTCGGAGCCGCTCGGTGCCATGGTGCTCGATGAGCATGGCAAGACTCGCCCGATCTACATGGGCTCGTACGGGATCGGCCTCGAACGCAACCTCGCCGCCGTTGTCGAGACACACTTCGACGAGAAGGGCATTGCCTGGCCGGTCACGGTCGCTCCGTACGAGGCCGTGGTTACGGTGCTCAGGCTCGATGAGGAGACGCTCGAGACGGCGGAGGAGATGTACGGGCAACTGCGTGATGCCGGCATCGATGTGTTGATCGATGACCGGAACGAGCGGCCTGGCGTCAAGTTCAACGACGCAGAGCTTGTCGGGATCCCCTACCGAATGACCATCGGGCCGCGCGGGCTTGCCGAGGACATCGTTGAGATCAACGAGCGTGCTACCGGTGTGACCGATCGCGTTGCGGTGGGCGAGGCAGTTGCTCATCTGGTCGCTCGGATCGAGGCAGAGCGCCGGTAGATACGCCCCGACCGGGCAAGCGGCTACCGGGGGCGGGCTGAACAGCTGCTATCATCGCTTTTCCAACGGAGAAGATTTCTCTCGAGGTGGGCCTGTGCCCGCCTCGTTTTGTGTGCAGCGAATTGGAGGATGAAGGTGGCGAGCAAGGTCGACCGGCTCTGGGCCGTGATCGAGCCATATGTCGCAGCTGAGGGCATCGAGCTCGACGATCTCGAGATCGTCGGCAAGGCCCCCGGCGTCGTTGTGCGCGTCACGCTCGATGCGGACGGCGGGGTCGGTGTTGATCGACTTGCCGAGGTATCCCGCCGCCTCTCCCGTCTTCTTGATGAAGAGGACCCGATCAACGGCACCTACACACTCGAGGTGTCCTCCCCCGGGCTCGAGCGGAAGCTGCGGCGGCCGCAGCACTTCCGGAAGTCGCTCGAACGGGAGGTAAAGGTCAAGAGCCGAATCGAGGTTGCCGGAGCTCGCAGTCACCGCGGGCTTCTTGCCGCTGTAGGCGATGACAGCTTCGTCGTTGAAGTGGATGGAGACAGGCGAGAAATCGCCTACGGTGACGTTGTATCGGCTCGCACGGTCTTCACGTGGGAGAAGGCTGCGAAGCCGGGGAAAAGGTGAGAGAGGAACGGCTATGGACTTCAACCTGATGCTCGACGCACTCGAAGGGGTGGCGCGCGAAAAAGGCGTTCCGGTCGAGACGATTCTCGATGCGCTCGCCAATGCCTTCGTTTCCGCCTACAAGAGGACCCCGGGTGCCGCTGAGGAAGCGCGCGTCACCATTGACGCCGACACCGGGGAGATCACCGTCTACGGCCAGGAACTCGACGAGGACGGCAACGTCGTGCGCGAATGGGTCGACACACCCGAGGACTTCGGCCGTATCGCCGTGCAGACCGCCAAGCAGGTAATCACGCAACGGTTGCGGGACGCCAAGCGTGAGCAGGTCTTTGATCTGTATGACGGCCGTGAGGGTGATCTCGTGACGGGCATCGTGCAGAGCTCGGATCATCGCTACGCCATGCTCGACCTGGGCAATGCCGAGGCGATCATGCCCGGCTCGGAGCGCATTCCGTATGAGCGCCTAGAGCGCGGCAACCGTATCAAGGCGTACATCCTCGAGGTCCGCGGCGAGGGCAA
This sequence comes from Acidimicrobiia bacterium, assembly GCA_030065575.1. Taxonomy (GTDB): domain Bacteria; phylum Actinomycetota; class Acidimicrobiia; order Spongiisociales; family UBA5794; genus JAAETI01. The sequence continues at coordinate 16,323 of JASJDZ010000018.1, read as the reverse complement.
AGGGCCGCAGATCGTTGTTTCCCGGAGTCATCCGGAGTTCATCAGATCGTTGTTCGAGCTCGAGGTCCCTGAGCTGGTTGACGGCGATGTCGAAATCAAGGCGATTGCCCGGGAGCCGGGTCATCGCACCAAGATCGCGGTTCTCTCCCATGATCCGAACGTTGATCCGGTTGGTGCCTGTGTTGGCGCCCGCGGGTCACGGGTCCGCCAGGTTGTCAACGAGCTACGAGGCGAGAAGGTAGACATCGTTGAGTGGCGCGACGACACCAGGGCGTTTATCTCCGAGGCGCTGAGCCCGGCTCGCGTCAAAGAAGTCCGTCTGGACGAGGAAGAGATGATCGCGACCGTGATAGTCCCCGATCACCAGCTCTCGCTGGCGATCGGCAAAGAAGGTCAGAACGCCCGCCTCGCCGCCCGCCTCACCGGCTACAAGATCGATATCCGCTCGGAGAGTCAGGATCTCGGCCTGGAGATCGACGAGGAAACGGGACTTCCCGTGGCGGAGGACGAAGGCAGTGCGCCCGTCGCCGAAGAAGCTCCAGTCACGGCAGCGCCCGACGAGCAAGAAGCACTAGTCGAAACCGTCGACGAAACCACGGTGGGAGACGCCGCTGCACCGGAGCTCGAAGAGGGCGTCGAGGTCGCAGATGAGGACACAGCCCAGCTCGAGGAGTCGGCTGACGCCGCTTCTGTCGAGCTGGAAGAAGAAGCAACCGAAGACGAGGCAGATGCCCCTGCAGGTGAGGACGATCCGACCGTCTAGCGTCCTGCAAGAATGGGCATCTCGGAGGTGAATGTTGGCTAAGAAGCGCGTCTACGAACTGGCACGCGAGCTCGGGCTCGAGTCCAAGGACGTGCTCGAGCGCGCCCAGGAGTTGGGAATCGAGGTCAAGACCGCCTCGTCGGGTCTTGATGAGGAATCCGCTGCTCTGGTTGCGATGTCCTACGACGACTCAGCAGATTCGGCACCCGAGCCGGAACCGGAGCCCGATCCCGAACCCGAGCCGGAACCAGAACCGGAGCCCGAGCCCGAGCCTGAGCCGGTAGCTGAGCCGCAAGCAGCGCCGGCTCCCGAGGACGAGAAGATCATCGCCGTGACCGCCGGGATCACCGTGGCCGAGTTCGCCACCGAAATCGGGGAGCGTACCGGATCCGTGGTCAAGGAGCTCATGGGTATGGGCGAGATGGTTCCCGGGGGAGGCACCATTCCGCAACACGCTCTCGAGCCGCTCGGCAAGGTCTTCGGATACGAGGTTCTGGTCGACGAGAAGGTGGAAGAGGAGGAGGACACCGGTCCTGAGCGGTACCTGGTCGAGTACGAGGATGATCCGGCAACGCTCAAGCCGCGGCCCCCGGTTGTCACCGTCATGGGTCATGTCGACCACGGCAAGACGCAGCTCCTCGACACGATCCGCAAAGCCAATGTCATTGCCGGCGAGGCCGGCGGCATAACCCAGCACATCGGCGCTTATCAGGTGGAGCGGGACGGCAGCAAGATCACTTTCCTGGACACACCCGGTCACGAGGCCTTCACCGCTTTGCGGGCTCGTGGGGCGAACGTCACCGATATCGCGATCATCGTGGTGGCCGCCAACGATGGCGTCATGCCGCAGACGGCAGAGGCCATCGCCCACGCCCAGGCGGCGGATGTGCCGATCGTCATCGCGATCAACAAGATGGACCTGGAGACTGCCGATCCGTATGCGGTGCGAGCCGCACTGACCCAGCACGGCATCGTGGTCGAGGACCTCGGCGGCGATGTCGTCTCGGCGGAGATCTCCGCTCTCACCGGTCAGGGTGTTGACGACCTTCTCGAAATGGTCTCGCTTGTTGCCGAGGTCGAAGAGCTGAAGGCCAATCCGAGTGCCCCGGCAGTGGGAACGGTCATTGAGAGCCGGCTCGAGGTCGGACGCGGCCCGGTGGCCACCGTTGTCGTGCAGCGGGGAACCCTCAAGCAGGGCGCTTCCATCGTCGCCGGAGCTGTTCCCGGTCGAGTTCGTGCCATGTTCGACGACCAGGAGAAGCAGGTGAAGGTGGCCGGGCCCTCGACGCCCGTTCTCGTCATGGGCTGGGCCGACGTGCCCACTGCCGGTGACATGTTTGAGATAGTCAAGAACGACCGAACGGCTCGCAAGCTTGCTGATGAGCGTCGTTACGACCTGCGCTCCTCGACTCACGTGGTGCCGACTGCCACCGAGCGTCTCGAGACGCTGCTGGAGAACCTGCGGACCGCAGACCACGCTGAACTGCGGATCATCGTCCGCGCCGACGCCATGGGCTCGCTCGAGGCAATCCGCGATTCAGTTCGCAAGATCACTCGTGAGGACGGGAAGGTGACCGTCATCCAGGGTGCAGTCGGTGGCGTCACCGCCAACGACGTGATGCTGGCCGAAGCTTCGGAGGCGGTCATCTACGGCTTCAATGCCCGTCCGGATGCTCCTGCCCGCGCTGCGGCGAAAGATGCGGGCATCGATATCCGCACCTTCTCGATCATCTACGAACTGCTCGACGACATCGAAGGCATGCTGCTCGGTGAACTGGCCCCCGAAGAGGTCGAATCCTTCCTCGGGGTTGCCGATGTCCGCGAAGTCTTCCGGGCGCCCCGTCTCGGCCGGGTCGCCGGTTGCTATGTCACCGAGGGTGAGATCAACCGCAACGCCCGGGCCCGAGTGGTGCGCGATGGTGTGGTGGTCTACGAAGGTCGCATAATCTCGCTGCGCCGTTTCAAGGACGACGTGCCGTCGGTGGCTGCCGGTTTCGAGTGCGGTATCGGTCTCGAGAACTTCCGCGACATCAAGGAAGGCGACACGATCGAATCCTTCGAGGTCCGCGAGATCGCCCGCGTGTAGCGTCATGTACGCCGCGGCCATGCGTCTCGAACTGCGGATTCGTGATGCGCAGTCACTCAAGGAGAAGCGCAGCGTCGTCAGGTCGGTGTCCAGCCACGTCGCCAGAACCTTCGGAGTTGCTGTGTCGGAGGTGGATCACCAGGACCTGTGGAACCGGGCAACGTTGGGGGTTGCCGCGGTTGCTCCGCACGTGTCCCAGCTCGACCGTATCCTGCATTCAGTCGAAAGGCACATGAGAGAGCGTCGCGATGCAGAGTTGATCGGTGTCAGCATCAGTCACTTGGAGACCCCGGAATGAGCAAGCCCCCATCACCACGGATGCGCAAAGTGAATGAGTTGCTGCGCGAGATCATTGCCGAGGAGGCTGCCGGGTTGAAGGACCCGCGCATCGGGTTCCTTACCATCACCGGCGTAGATACCGCCCCGAACCTTCGCACGGCCCGGGTGTACTACTCGGTGCTCGGTGACGAATCCGAGCGCGCCGAGACGGGAGCGGCCCTGAAGAGCGCGGCCCGCCGCTTTCAGGCCGTGATTGGTCGGCAGACGCGCCTCAAGTACACGCCGGTGCTCGAGTTCCGCGTCGATCCGGCGATCGATCAAGGCATGCGGATAGAGGCGCTGCTACAGCAGATTCATGATGAAGAGGAGCGCGAAGTTGAGTGATTCGCTGCGTCAGGCTGCTGCCGCGATCTCTAGGGCGGAGTCGATAGTGGCAATGGGCCACATCGGGCCGGATGGCGATGCACTCGGTTCGATGCTCGCCATTGCCCGGGGTGCGGCCAACGCCGGGAAGAAGGCCTGCGCCACCTTTGGTGAGCCGTTCGTTGTCGGCAAGCAGTTCACTTTCCTCGACATGGCCCTTCTCGTACCGCCGGGTGAGGTACCGGAGTCCGTCGATGTGGCCGTGGTTGTTGATACCTCGGTCGCCGGCCGGCTCGGATCGGCGCTGCCGATCGTCGAGCGAGCCGCGACGGTAGTGGTGGTAGACCATCACCTCTCCCAAGATGCCCAGGTCGGCGATATCCATGTGGTTGATACCTCGGCCGGGGCAGCGGCGCAGGTCACATACCGGCTCTTCCGGGAACTGGGCTGGGAGATCGATAAGGAGATGGCGACGGCGCTGTACGTCGGGATCGTGACCGACACAGGGCGGTTCCAGTACTCGGCGACCAGTCCCGAGGTGCACAGAATCACCGCAGAGCTGATCGAAGCCGGTGTTGAGCCGGCGGAGGTGAGCCGACATGTGTACGAGGAATCACCGTTTGCGTATCTCGGAGTGGCCGGATCGGTTCTCTCTCGTTGTCGTCTCGAGGCGGACAAGCGGTTGGTGTGGTCACTGCTGACCCGGGAGGACCTCGCTGCAGCTGAGCTCAAGTACGAGGACGCCGATGGCCTGATCGACTTGATCAGGATCGCCGAGGAGTCCGACGTTGCCTGTCTACTGCGGGAATTGGGTGACGACAAGTACAAGGGCAGCTTGCGTTCCCGGGGCAGGGTCGACGTGAGCAAGATTGCTGCGCAGTTCGGCGGCGGGGGCCACCACAACGCGGCGGGCTTTGTTTCTGCCGGGCCACTCGGGGAAATCCTCGATCGGATCGGAGCCGAGCTGACGTGAGCATCGCCGCCGGGTTCTTGCTGATTGACAAGCCATCCGGATGGACGTCTCACGATGTTGTCGCCAAGGTGCGCAACCTGCTTCGGATCAAGAAGGTGGGCCACGCCGGGACATTGGATCCCATGGCGACCGGGCTGGTTGTCGTCGGCCTCGGCAGGGCGACCAGGCTATTGCGGTTCGTCCAGGGAGCACCCAAGGAATACGTCGCCAGAGCGGTGTTCGGCGTTGCCACAGACTCACTCGACGCTGATGGGGCGATTCTCGAACGATCTGAGATGGAGGTCGGCGAATCCGAGGTGGCCTCGGCGATGGAGCGGTTCGTCGGAACCATCGCTCAGGTGCCGCCCATGGTCTCGGCTCGCAAGGTCGGTGGGCGGAAACTGTACGAACTGGCCCGGGAGGGAATCGAAGTAGAGCGAGAGGCCAGGGAGGTTGAGATCTACTCACTGGAGCTGATCGACTTTGCCCCTTCGCTCTACCCGGAAGTCACGTTTCGCGCCGTGTGCAGCACCGGTACCTACGTGCGCACGCTCGGGGACGATATCGCCCAATCGCTTGGCGGCCGGGCTCACCTCAGCGCCTTGCGTCGCGTTCGCAACGGGTCCTTACACGTCCGGGACGCTTGGGGAATCGAGGATGTCGAAGCGGCCGCCGGTGAGGGGAGAGCAGGCGATCTAGTCCTGTCGCCACGAGACGGGCTCGCCGATCTCCCCGAGGTTGTCGTCGGTTCCGATCTAGCCGCAGGCGTAGGCAGCGGGCTGTCGTTTCCCACCGCTGCGATCCGTGCCGAGGTTCCCCCGATGGGTCCGCTTCGGATCGTCGATGAAGCCGGTCAGATGCTCGCCGTGTACCGGATCGAGGACAGCAAAGCGTTTCCCGAGGTTGTGATCGCATGAGAGTCCTGGAGGGCGACTACCAGATCTGGGATCCGCTCCCCGGACCGTCGGCCGTCACGATCGGCGTGTACGACGGTGTCCACCTCGGCCACCAACAGGTGCTGCGAGCGCTGGAGGCATTTGGGCTGCCCGTGGTGGTGGTCACATTCCGCGGGCACCCGGAGTTGGTCATCGATCCCGATGCTGCCCCGAGCTTGCTCATGCCGGTGGAACGTCGCCTCGACCTGCTCGAGGAGTACGGTGTGGCCGCCGTCGCTCTCATCGACTTCGACGAGGACTTCCGTCGGCTGGCCGCCGACGAGTTCGTGGATAGGGTTCTGGTGGCCAAGTTGCAGGCTCGCCGGGTTGCGGTCGGTAGCGGGTTCAGGTTCGGGTACCGACAACTGGGTGACGTCGCTCTACTGCGCAAGCTCGGCGGACAGCACGGCTTTGCGGTCGACGATGTTGCGATACTCGAAGAAGGCGTTCCGGTCCGATCGACGGTGATCCGGGCCCTGGTCGGCGAGGGGCATGTGGATGCGGCAGCGCGCCTGCTCGGGCGTCCGTTTCGGCTCGTCGGGCGAGTCGTGCCCGGTGATCAGAGAGGTCGCACCATCGGGTATCCGACGGCCAACCTGGAGGTCGGCGAAGGATTGGTGGTGCCCGGCTCCGGGGTCTACGCCGCACGCACCCGACATGGAGAGGATGCATACCTCGGCGTTGTCAATGTTGGCAACCGGCCTACCTTCGGTGGGGAGGAGTCCGTGGTCGAGGCTCACCTTCTCGACTACCGGGGAGACCTGTATGGCTCGGAGCTCGAGATCGACTTTGTTGCGAGGTTGCGTGCGGAGCAGAAGTTCCCGGGTATCGAAGAATTGATCGAAGCGATTGCAAATGACGTGCACTGGACGCGGCAGCTACTGGAGGCATGATGACGAGGATTCAGGTCGAATCGGGCTCGCCCTATGAGAAGTTGTACGGGTTCTCCCGTGGCCTGCGGCGGGGGAGGCGGGTCGAAATCGCCGGCACCGCTCCAATTCCTGAGCCGGGAGACGAAGTTGCTGCGACTGCATACGATCAGATGTTGCGTTGCGGTGAGATTACGGTCAAGGCGCTGGAGCAGATGGGAAGCTCCGCAGAGGAAGTGATCCGGACCCGCATGTACATCACCGATGCGGCCGACGCTGACGAAATCGGTCGGGCCCACGGTGAGCTCTTTGGAGTTGCTCGCCCCGTGGCCACGATGGTTGTTGTCGCCGGGTTGCTCGATCCAACCTGGAAGGTAGAGCTAGAGGTCGAAGCGTTGACCCTCGAATCCACTTGATCAACTGAGCCGACTTGTGCGGTTTCCCGACAGAAAGGTGACTGTCGGCCCAGGAAGAGCCGCCGGGACGGGCGTAGGTTGTTGCGGAGGACATGGAAGGGGAAGTATGAAGCCGCTCAAGACCTACGCCGTTGTTCCCAAGTTGCCCACTGAGCTCGAACCTCTTCGCAGTGTTGTCTATGACCTGCATTGGTCCTGGAACCACGCGGCCATTGGCCTGTTCCGGCGTCTGGACGGTGACCTCTGGGAGGCGACAGGCCACAACCCGGTTCTCATGCTCGGATCCATCGCCCAGGACAATCTGGACGCAGCCGCTGCCGACCCGGCGTTTCTCACCCACCTGGAACGTGTTGTTGACGAGTTCGAGACCTACCGGCAGTCGCAAACGACCTGGTTCGAGCGAACCCACGGTTCCGACCCGGGACTGCGGGTGGCCTACTTCTCACTGGAGTTCGGCATCACCGAATGTCTATCCATCTTCGGTGGAGGTCTCGGAATCCTGGCTGGGGATCACCTCAAGTCGGCAAGCGATCTGGGCATCCCGCTCACCGGGGTTGGCTTGCTCTACCAGGAGGGGTATTTCGGGCAGCGGCTCAATGAGGCAGGGTGGCAGACTGAAGTCTACGAGCCCAACGACTTCCACAACCTTCCGGTCGAACTGGTAACCAACGCCGAAGGCGATCCCCTGACTGTCAGCGTGCCTTTCCCGGGGCGCGAGGTGGTTGCGCTCGTCTGGAAGGCTCAGGTCGGTCGGGTGGAGCTGTACCTGCTCGATACCAACCATGACCGCAACAACGCCGAGGATCGCCGGATCACCGATCGGCTATACGGTGGCTCCCGGGAGACCCGGATGAAGCAGGAGCTGCTGCTTGGAGTCGGTGGCTTCCGCGCTCTGGAGCTTCTCGGTATCACTCCCACGGCGTATCACATGAATGAGGGTCATTCAGCCTTTCTCGTGCTCGAGTGGATCGCCCGCCTCATGGACGACAACGACATGTCGTTTGCCGAAGCCAAGGAGGCTGCCTCGGGCCTCGTTTTCACCACCCATACCCCGGTTCCCGCCGGACACGACTACTTCCAACCCGAGCTCGTCAAGCGCTACCTGGGGAGATATGCGGACCACTACGGGTTGTCGCTGGATGATTTCCTGGCGCTGGGGCGAAGGAACCCCGGCGACAGGCGGGAGGAGTTCTGCAACACGATCCTGGCTCTGGACATGGCCTCATACTCAAATGGAGTCAGCAAGCTCCATGGTGTGGTCAGCCGAGAGATGTGGACCGGGCTCTGGCCGGATCATCCGGTCGATGAGATTCCGATCACGTCTATCACCAACGGAGTCCACGCCAAGTCGTGGGTTTCCCAGGAAATGAAAGACCTGTACGACCGCTATCTCGGCCCGCAGTGGCGGGAGGAACCTGCCGATGCGGCGGTTTGGAAGCGGGTCCGTGACATTCCGCTGGCCGAGCTCTGGCGCACGCGCGAGCGCCGACGGGAGCGACTGGTTGCGTTTGCCCGCCGTCGGCTGTCGCGTCAGCTGGCAATGCGCGGAGCACCGCAAGCTGAGATCGAAGTGGCTGATGTCGTTCTCGATCCCAATGCGCTCACGGTTGGCTTTGCGCGCCGTTTCGCCACCTACAAGCGAGCCGACTTGATATTGCAGGACGTTGACCGGCTGCTTGCCATCATGCAGGATCGCGACCGGCCGGTGCAGTTCATCTTCGCGGGCAAGGCTCACCCCGCCGACGATGGCGGCAAGAGGCTCATCCAGAAGCTCATCGAACTCACCCGCAACCCGGATGTCAGGCGACACCTGGTCTTCATCGCCGACTACGACATGTCGGTGACGCGGACGCTCGTTCAGGGTGCTGATGTGTGGCTGAACACTCCCGTTCGGCCGCTCGAGGCCAGTGGTACCAGCGGGATGAAGGCAGCGGTCAACGGTGTACTCAACGTGAGCACCCTCGACGGTTGGTGGGACGAGGCGTACGAGGACGGTGTGGGGTGGGCCATCGGCCGGCGGGAAACCCACCCTGATCCGGAGTGGCGGGATCGCTTCGAGGCGCATGCCCTCTACGACCTGCTGGAACGTGATGTCGCCCCGCTCTTCTACGACCGTGGCGTTGATGGTCTGCCCCGCGGCTGGCTCGCCAGGATGCAAAACGCGTTGACCAAGCTGAACAGCCAGTTCAACACGCACCGGATGGTTCGGGAGTACACAGAGAACTACTACCTGCCGGCCGGAGCGCGGCAGCAAAGGATGAGTGCCAACGGAGGCAGCCGCGCGCGTGATCTTTCCGGTTGGAAAGAGCGGATTCGCGGCTCCTGGTCGCAGATTCGCGTTGTGGACATCGAGTCGGCAACTGCGGGAGATGTCGTCGTGAGAGATAACATCACCGTGCGTGCGCAGGTTCACCTTGCCGGCATGACACCCGACCAGGTTGCGGTTGAGTTGTACTACGGATCGCTCGACCCAAGCGGCAACATCGCCGGCGGCGAGATCGAGCTGATGGAGCCTGTTGAGTCCAGCGGTGACAGCCACTGGTTCGAAACGAAGGCGCTCAGCTTCGCAACGAGCGGCAAGCACGGCTTCACCGTACGGGTTCTTCCTCACCACCGGGATCTAGTCAATCCGCACGAGTTGGGGCTGATTCGTTGGGGTTGAGCTCCGACACCGGTACGAGGCTCTAGCCTCTGCTCATGGCTTGGTTCCGGCTCGCCCTCATTTCGACAGGGGGCACCATTGAGAAGACCTATCAGCCCCGCTCCGGGGAACTGCGCAACGAGACCAGCGTGCTCGACTACATGCTTGCCCATCTCGAGCTCCCCAACCTGGAGCTGCATCGGATTCCGCTCATGAACAAGGACAGCCTCGACATGGACGATGCCGATCACGAACTGATCGCACAATCCTCGCTGCAAGCTGCTGGATCTCATGACGGAGTCGTTGTCGTGCATGGGACAGATCGATTGGCAGTCAGCGGCGATGCAACCTGTGCGCAAGGCCCCCCAATGTCGCCCATCGTATTCACGGGCGCCATGCGTCCCTACGAACTGCGCGACACAGATGCCCTGCAGAACCTCACTGAGGCCCTATTGGCCGTGCGCCTTCTCGGGCCGGGCGTGTTTGTGGCTATGCACAACAAGGTTCTGCAGTTCCCCGGCGTGACCAAGGACCACACGGCAGGCACATTTGTCGGCGGTTCGATGCCGGGCTTGGCAGACTGAGATAGCGTGTTACAATCCCGGCCGGACGTTCGTCCGCGCTTTCTTTTTCAAAGGAACTTCTGCGTGAAAGACACGAAGACGATTATCGAAGAATATGGGCTGCATGACTCGGACACGGGTTCGCCCGAGGTTCAGGTTGCGCTGCTCACCGAGCGCATCAGCCATCTCACCGAGCACTTGAAGGTCAACAAGAAGGACCATCACAGCCGGCGAGGGTTGCTGATGATGGTCGGTAAGCGCCGGCGACTTCTCAAGTACCTCAGGAACCAGAATGTCGAGAGGTATCGCAGCCTGATCGCCAGTCTGGGACTGAGGCGATAGAGAACTCGGAGGGCGGCTGTTGCCGCCTTCTGTGCGTTCAGGAACTAGGTGTTCCAGCGGGAGCGCAAGCTCTCGCCATAAGAGACAGCGGGGGAAGCCCTCAGTTGTCAGTGGCCGGGATTCTGCCACCAAATCCGCCCCGGGTCCGCCGAATCTCGACCACTGCCAATTGTTCGCTCTCCTCCCACAATCAAGGAGACGCGCGTGGCAGAAACCACAGTACGCGGTCGCATTGGCGACAAAGAGCTCGTCTTTTCGACGGGCAAGCTAGCTCTCCTCGCAGACGGTGCGGTTGTCGCCAGTATCGGCGACACCGATGTCCTGGTCACGGCTACTTCCAGCCGCAACATGCGCGAGGGACAAGACTTCTTCCCACTCACGGTGGATGTAGAGGAGAGGATGTACGCCGTCGGGCGTATTCCGGGCTCCTTCTTCCGTCGTGAGGGGCGGGCAACGGAAAAGGCGACGCTGACGGCACGGTTGATCGACCGACCGCTTCGCCCCTCATTCCCGGACGGCTTCCTATACGAGACCCATGTCGTGGCGACGATCCTGTCGGCCGACCTGGTCAACGACTACGACGTGCCTGCGCTCAACGCGGCTTCGGCTGCGCTGACCGTCAGCCCCATCCCGTTCCTGGGCCCGATCGGTGCGGTCAAGCTCTCACTGAGCAACGGCGAGTGGATCCCGTTCCCGACGTTCGAGGAGCTCGATGATTCGGTCTTCCAGCTCATCGTCGCGGGCAAGCGCAACGCAGCCGGCGAAGTTGACATCGCCATGGTCGAGGCCGGTGCTACGGAGCACGGGCATCGTATGGTCACCAATGGCCAGCCCGTTAGCGACGAAGAGAGCATCACTCGTGGCCTCGAGGAGGCCAAGGGCTACATCGGTCAGATCATCGACCTGCAGGTCGAGCTGCGTGCCCAAATCGGAGAGGTCAAGGCTGCAGAGTTCCCGGTGGTCGAGGCCTACGGCGACGAGCTGTATTCCCGCGTCGAAGCAATCGCCAAGCCCAAGTTCGAGTCACTCGGGGTAATCGTCGACAAGACGGAGCGCCAGGAAGCTGAGTCGCTTGCCGCCGAGCAGGCTATGGCCGAGCTGGGCATTGCCGAGGACGACGAAGAGACCCTGGGTGCCGCCAAGAAGGCTCTGAAGGCAGTCCAGAAGAAGGTAATGAGAACCCGTGTTGTCAACGAGGGTGTGCGTATGGACGGGCGCAGCCTGACCGATGTGCGTCAGATCGACGTCGAGGTTGGCCTACTCGGCCAAGCGCACGGTTCGGCCATGTTCAAGCGTGGGGAGACTCAGGTCTTGAACACCACCTCGCTGGGCATGCTGCGCATGGAGCAGATGCTCGACACCATCGACCTGGCTGAGTCGAAGCGGTACATGCACCACTACAACTTCCCGCCGTTCTCCACCGGAGAAACGGGATTCATGCGTGGCCCCAAGCGGCGCGAGATCGGCCACGGGGCACTCGCCGAGAAGGCCCTGCTTCCGGTGATTCCACCGGTTGAGGACTTCCCGTACGCATATCGCCTCGTCTCCGAGGTCCTGATGTCGAATGGTTCGTCGTCAATGGCCTCAGTTTGCGGATCGTCCCTCTCGCTGATGGACGCCGGAGTGCCCATCGAGGCCCCGGTGGCCGGCGTTGCCATGGGTCTCATCGAGCAGGACGGCAAGTACGTCACGCTCACCGACATCCTCGGCGCCGAGGATCATCTCGGCGACATGGACTTCAAAGTTGCCGGTACCCGGGACATGATCACCGCCCTCCAGCTCGACACGAAGATCGAGAGCTTGCCGGCCGAGGTGCTGGTCCAGGCAATGGCGCAGGCGCGTGACGCCCGTCACCACATCCTCGACAAGATGACCGAGGTTCTCCCCGGCCCGCGTGAGGAACTGGCTGAGAATGCACCGAAGATCGAGGCGATCGAGATCCCCAAGGACAAGATCGGCGAGGTCATCGGGCCCAAGGGCAAGACCATCCGTGAGCTCGAGGAGGAGACCGGAGCCACCATCGAAATCGACGATGAAGGCATTGTCCGGGTCGGCGCTGCCGACACCGCTTCGATGGAGCTGGCTCGGGAGCGCATCCTGGCCATTGGTTTCCCGCCGGAGGCGAACGTCGGGGAGACCTACGAGGGCGAGGTCGTCAACATCACGAAGTTCGGCGCATTCGTCAACATCCTTCCCGGGCGTGACGGCCTGCTGCACATCTCCAAGATGGGCGGCGGCAAGCGCATCGAGAAGGTCGAAGACGTGCTGGCACTCGGCGACAAGGTCAACGTTGTGGTTCGTGAGATCGACGACCGCGGCAAGGTCAGCCTCGACCTAGCCGATGGGGTGGAGCTCGTAGACGAGAACACCCCAGTCAAGGAGCCCGGTTCCGACCGCGGCGAGCGTCGTGACGGCGATCGCAAGGGACGCGATCGTGACCGTGGTGGTCGTGATCGTGGCCGGAGCCGCAACCGTGATCGGGGCGGCAGGGACCGGCGTGACGATCGGCGCGACAACCCCAATCGCACCGTTGTCTCCTTCGAGGATGAGTTCGAGAAGGGTCTCTAGACCCGTCAATCTGAGCATTGAGGCCCCCGCTAAGCGGGGGCCTCAATCGCGTTTGAACCTCGGCTGGTTTACCAGCCCGAGGCCTTGAAGTTGACCTAGTCCTCGAGGACGAAGGTGAGCTTCATGTCTACTCGGAAGTGCTTGATCGTGCCATCGTCGGCAATGATGACCTTCTGCTCCGAAATCCAGGCCCCTCGAATACCGTCGATGGTGCGCTGCGCCTTGGCGATGCCCTTGCGGATGGCATCCTCGAAGGACCCGGGTGAGGTAGACGTGATCTCAATCACCTTCGCAACAGACACTGTGGAGCTCCTCTCGTCGGGAGTGTCGTAGTTCCCAGCGTACCGGATCGACCGTCCGGCAACTAGTTGCGGTCTGGCGCCGCGGGCGATCAGAAGCGCTGCGCAGTCCGCGCCCCAACAAAACCGCCGACTACGGCGCCGATCAGCAGCAAGACGAAGGGGATTGTGCCGAGTACCCAGCCGATGAGCAGGCCGGCAACCCCGCCGACAATCGCGCCCACCCGCATCCCATTTACCCAGTCGTAGTTGGTGCGCCCCTGGCGCGGTTCCTCGTCCATATCGGCCTCCTGGCCCCATCGTACGCCGCCGGCTCGCTACCGGCTGCCGCGATGGCCAAACTTGGTGGGAACCGGTCGTGCGTGATCAGGCGTCCAACCGGTACCCAACAGGGGAGACCTGAGCAATGAGGATTCTGAAACCGATTTCGATTCTGTTCCTGGTTCTGCTGCTGGTGCTTGCGGCGTGTAGCGGCGATGACAGCGACGGAGCATTTGATGCGATCAATGCGAGCACGGAAACAACGGCGGCGGCCTCGGGCGAGGATATGGGCGACAGCGGGGATGGCGCTGCTGAAGCACCAGAAGAGTCGAGTGACCGGGACGCACTCGGGGCCGGCGGTGTTGACGGCACAGTCCTGCAGACGAACACGCTGGGGCGCGACATCATCTTCACGGCCAACCTGACTGTGGCGGTGACCGATGTGGCGACTGCCGGAGCCGAGGCCACCCGCATCATCCAGGAGTTGGGTGGCTATCTCTTCGGCCAAGAGACCAGGGGGGCGCCCGAGCCGTACAGCGTTCTCACCTTCAAGGTGCTACCCGGTGACTTCCAGGAGGCACTGGCGCGGCTGGGCTCTGTTGGAGAGATTCGCACACAGAACGTCACTGCCGACGACGTAACCGAGCGGGTCGTCGACCTGGAGTCCCGGATCGACACTGCAGAGGCGAGCGTAGAGCGGCTGAAGGGGTTCCTGGAACAGGCAACCGACATCGAGACGATTGCCGAGCTGGAGAATCAGCTGCTCCAGCGTGAGACCGATCTGGAGACAATGCGAGGCCAGCTGCGCACCCTGCGCGACAGGGTGGACCTGGCCACCATCTACCTGACTCTCACCGAAGCGCTGAGCAATCCGGACATCCGTGTCGAGGTCAGCGGATTCCCGGGCCATGACGACGGAGTCTCTTGCCCTGCCGACAGCTGGATCCAGGTCGAGGAGAACGAGCCGGCCACCGTCTGCTTCGAAATCTTCAACCAGGGCGACACGCCACTGGCCGGTATCACGCTGCAGGACACAGTGCTTGGCGTCGAACTGGCCGACCTGATCGTGGTTTGGGGTGAGCCCAACGGTGTCCTCGAGCCCGGCCAGTCGATGGTGCTCGCCCATGAGATCACGGTGGAACGCAATCTTCGCACCCAGACCAGGGTCAGCGCCGAGCCGGTCGACCAAGAAGGCAATCGGGTCGAGGGTCGCGAGGTGGCCAGCACCACTGCCATGAGTATCGAAGCCGTGGACCCCGGCGGTCTGCCCGGCTTCCAGGACGCTCTGGACGCCAGCGGCGAGGTCTTCCTCTTCATCGTTGGGATCCTCGTGCTAGCTGCTGGCTTGTTGCCCGTACTGCTCGTGGTGGGCTTGCTTGCGGCACTGTGGCTCTGGATCGCCCGCCGTCGGGCCGGATCTACCGAGTCCGAGCCGCAAGATGAGGGCAGCGACAAAAGCGATGAGGGCGACGACGACTAGCTAGACACGTACCCAGCGACGTGGCGCCGGCATGAGTCGGCGCCACGAGCGCGCTTCCCTCTAGATTTGTCAGTACCCGAGCGGAAGGACCCTCAATGAGCCGGATCGTTGTTCAAGACGCCCAGTTGCGGGGTGGGGCGGATCGGGTCGACATCGAGATCGAAGGCGGCCTGATCTCGGGCATCGCTGGAAGTGGAACGACTTCGGCAGCCGGTAGCACTGTGATCTACGCCGCCGGTGGGCTGGTGACAGAGTCGTTCGTCAATGCGCATCTGCATCTCGACAAGGTCTTCACACTCCTCGACGTCGGCGAAGAGGCGCTCAGCCACTATCACGGTGCCGGGATGGGTAGTGCATCGCTCGCCATCGACGCAGCCGCCGAGGTGAAGCACTCTCAAAATGCCGACCACATGCTTGAGCTGGCCAGGCGATCACTGGCGATGGCCGCGTACTACGGGACGACACATGTACGAGCGATGGCAGACGTCGACTCCAAGGCAGGGACCCGCGGTGTCGAGGTGCTGTGTGCGGCCCGCGATGAGTTTGCAGGCTTGGTCGACGTGCAGGTGGTTGCCTTCCCGCAAGACGGAATGGTTCGCGAGCCGGGGGCCCTCGAACTCATGCGCAGGTCGATGGAGCTAGGTGCGGAGGTTGTCGGTGGCATCCCGTGGATCGAATACACCCAGGAGGCCATGGGTGATCACATCCGGGCCTCGTTCGATCTGGCCAAAGAGTTCGACGCCGATGTCTCGATGCTGCTCGACGACGCAGGCGACCCCGAGTTGAGGACGCTGGAAACGATGGCTCTCGAAGCGATCGCGCGCGGCTGGCACGGGAGGGCACTGGCGCACCACTGTCGTGCAATGGCGCTGTACGACGACTCGTACTTCGGCCGGCTCGTTCAGATTCTCAGTGAGGCAGGTATCTCAATCGTGTCCGATCCCCACACGGGCCCTTTGCACGCCAGGGTTGGTGAGCTCATGGATGCCGGGATCAACGTGATTCTCGGCCAGGACGACATCTCCGACGCCTACTACGCCTTCGGCCGCAACAACATGCTCGAGGTCGCCTTCCTTTGCTGTCACCTGCTCTGGATGATGACCGCGGAAGGACAAGAGCGGATCTACGACGCCGTCACCCGTAACGCTGCGGTGGGAATGAACGTCCCCAACCACAGCATCGGCGTCGGCAACCCCGCCAACCTGGTCGTCCATGCCCTGCCCACCCTCACCGAGGTCCTCCGGTTCCAGGCCCCTCCCGCTGCCGTTGTCAGCCACGGGCGCCTGGTCGACCTCCCCGCCATGAAGGAGGCCGGCGGCATCCCGCATTGATTCCGTTCTTGCGTAGATCGGTAGGCGCTGACCCGACTGTCGTGTCGCGGGTGATGCCTAACAGGTGTCGCGGGTCATGCCTCACAGTTGTGGGGTGATGGTAGGGGGTCGTCCTGGTCGGTTGTAGAGGGGTTGGAGGCGACGGTTGGGGTTGAGGGTGAGTTGCCGGATGAGT
>JASJDZ010000017.1 GCA_030065575.1 Acidimicrobiia bacterium | reverse complement strand
GTAAGCGCCGCAAGGGGCTGCTCCTGATCCCAGTGTTACCATCGACGGCCATGGACAATCACCCCCGCACAATCCTTGTAGCCGTCGGCTGGCCATACGCCAGCGGGTCCCGTCACCTCGGGCATCTAGCCGGGGCCTATCTCCCCGCGGACGTCTTCGCTAGGTACCAGCGAGCCCGTGGCAACAAGGTGCTCATGGTGTCGGGTTCGGATGTCCACGGCACCCCGATCACGGTGCGTGCGGAATCAGAAGGCGTCTCGCCGCAGGAGATCGTCGACCGCTACCACAACGAGTTCGTGGCACAGTGGGACGAGCTGGGGTTCGACTGGGATTTGTTCACCACGACGGGTACCCAAAACCACCACGCGGTGACCCAGGACATCTTCCTCAAACTCCACGAAGGCGGGTTCATCGACAAGCGCACCTCCGAGCAGTTCTACGACACGGATGCGCAGCGTTTCCTCCCGGACCGGTACGTGGAGGGAACCTGCCCGTATTGCGGCTACGACGGAGCGCGAGGTGACCAGTGTGACAACTGCGGGCGCACGCTAGATCCGATCGATCTCATCAACCCTCGATCGAGTGTGACGGGATCTACGCCAGAGCAACGCTCGACGGATCACTTCTATCTGCGCTTGTCGGACTTCGCCGATCAGCTCAAGAGTTGGCTTTCCAGTCGTGAGGGCTGGCGCAAGCATGTCCTCAACTTCTCCCTGGGCTGGATCGAAGAGGGGTTGCACGATCGGGCGATAACTCGCGACATCGACTGGGGTGTCGATATCCCGGTCGAGGGGTTGGGCTCCGGCAAGAAGATCTACGTGTGGTTCGACGCCGTCATCGGCTACCTGTCGGCGTCTAAGGAGTGGGCCGCCAATTCCGGGGACCCGGATGCCTGGAAGCAGTGGTGGCAAAACGACGATGCCGATCACTTCTACTTCATTGGCAAAGACAACGTGCCCTTCCACACGATCATCTGGCCCGCAATCCTGCTCGGATACGGCGATCTGCATCTGCCGACCGACGTGCCTGCGAACCAATTCGTCACGTTCAAGGGGGGCAAAGCTTCAGCGAGTCGGGGCATCGGCTTGACCATCGGGGACGCCCTCGAGCGGTACGAGCCCGATGCGTTGCGCTATGCGCTGGCGGCGAACTTCCCCGAGACGTCCGATGTCGACATCACCGAAGGTGAGTTGGTGCGGCGGATCAACGAGGAACTCGTGGCGACCTGGGGCAATCTGGTCAACAGGGTCGTGTCGATGACTCATCGGTACTTCGACGGCGTTGTGCCGTTGGCGGGTGACCCGGAGCCGGTGGACCTCGAGGTGCTGCGCGCTGTTGATGAAGCCCTCACAGAGGCGGCTGAGCACTTTGATGGAGTGCGGTTGCGCGCTGCGCTGGCGACACTGCTTGCTGGAGCGCAGGCCACAAACCAGTACCTCTCGGAGACCGAGCCGTGGAAGACGGCAAAGACCGACCTCGACCGGACGGGAACGACTTTGCATACGGCCCTCCAAGCCATCTCGGCTCTCGCCGCCGGGTTTGCGCCGTTCCTGCCGCAGACATCGGCTCGCGTGGTCGAGACCCTCGGGCTCGATGTGTCGGCGCGACAGCCGAAGTGGGAGCGTGCCGAGGTACCGGAAGGTACCAAGCTGGGTCCAGCGGTCCCGCTGTTCTCCAAGGTCGAGTTGCCCGCTGACGACGACTGACCATGTGGGTCGACAGTCACTGTCATCTCTTTGCCGCTGCCGATGGTCCCGAGGCGCTGCTCGAGCGCGCCGGCGTCGCTGCGGTGGACTGGCTGATGTGCCCCGGCATCGACCTGGAGACATCACTACAGGCTCACCGCCTGGCGGTCTCGTATCGCAACAAGGTCCTCTGGGCAGCGGGGCTGCATCCGCACGATGCCACCCGGTGGGTCGAGGAGGGGTCGCGCCTAACTGCACTCATGGCCGAGGCCGACGCCATTGGTGAGTGCGGTCTCGACTACTACCGCGACCTGTCGCCACGCTCCGTGCAACGAGAGGTGTTCGGCGAGCAGCTGAGACTGGCAATCGAGATGAACAAGCCCGTGATCGTCCACACCCGCGATTCCTTCCGGGACGTGTACGAGGCGGTGGCGGCCGCAGAACACGGGGAGAAGGTCGTGCTCCACAGCTGGACGGGCGGTCCGAAGTGGACGAAGCGCTTCGCCGAGCTGGGGGTGACCTTCTCGTTTGCGGGGATGCTCACCTACCCGACCGCCGATACCGTGCGTCGGGCCGCCGCGGTCACGCCGCCGGAACGGTGCATGGTCGAAACCGACACCCCTTACTTGCCGCCGCAGCAGCACCGGGACCGATCGAATGAGCCTGCCTTCGTGCCGTTAGTCGGTGAGCAGCTCGCCGAGGTGTGGGGGATGCCGGTAGCCGACGTGGCTGCGAAGACGGCGGCCACCGCCCGGCGGGTCTTCGGCTATCCCACATCATGACCGGCCAGGGTCGCGCCGAGATCCGAGCATTGCTGGCGGCTCACGGGCTCAAGCCGCAGCGCAGCCTCGGGCAGAACTTCCTGGCCGACCCCAACTTCGTCGACCGGATTGTGCGCATCGCCGCCGTCGGGCCCGGCGACCATGTGGTCGAAGTCGGGGCGGGCACCGGGACCCTGACCAAGGCTCTCGCCGCCACTGGAGCTCATGTGGTGGCTTACGAAATCGATCGTGGGTTGATGCCGCTACTCGAGCAGGTCCTTGCCGGGACGGATGTCGACCTGAGGGGCGAAGACGTCACGAAGGTCGATCTGAGTGCGGCACTCGGCGGCGGCATGTGGACCATGGTGGCCAATCTCCCGTACAACGTCGGCACCCCGCTCGTGCTCGACGTCCTTCGGCATGTGCCTGAGATCACCAGGCTGGTAGTGATGGTGCAGAAGGAGGTTGCCGAACGTTTTGTCGCCGGTCCCGGATCCCGTTCGTACGGTGTGCCGTCGATCGTTGCGGCGCTGCACTCCGATACCGAGCTTGCGTCTACAGTGCCGCCGTCCGTCTTCTATCCGATGCCGGAGGTCGACTCAGCTGTGATCGTCATGAGCCGAATCGGGGCGCCCGCCGGGGCAGAGCGTGCTATCGAGATCGCCGGCACGGCATTCCAACAGAGGCGCAAGATGCTGCGTCGCTCGCTCTCGGCCGTCGTTGATGACCCCACTGCAGTACTTGCCGGGGTCGGGATCGATCCCACCGCACGCCCCGAGGACCTTCCCCCCGAGGCCTTCCTGATACTTGCCGAGGCAATCGCATGATTCGCGCTGAGGCGTTCGCCAAGGTCAATCTCGGCCTGAAGGTGGGTTCCCTTCGCAGTGATGGGTTCCACACCTTGACCGGCCTCTTTCAGTCCATTGGGATCGTCGATGAACTGGCCATCGCTGCAGCGGAACGGGACGAAGTGTCATCTTCGTCCGGGCGGCCCGTCATCGACGGCATGAACAACCTTGCGTTTCGAGCGGCGGCTGCCGTGCGGGCGCGAGCAGGTAGCAGGCAGCCAATCGGCATCGCGCTCGACAAGACAATCCCGGCCGCAGCTGGTCTCGGAGGCGGCAGCGCCGATGCGGCGGCCGGGCTGGCCCTGGCTGGTCGCTACTTCGGAGTCGACGATGGCACGCTCGTCGAGCTTGCTCGGGAACTCGGCTCGGATGTGCCTTTCTGTCTCCGCGGCGGCACAGCTCGAGTCTCCGGCCGCGGTGAGATCGTTGCTCCTCTCGAGCCGCTCAGCGGGTTCACCCTCGCCATCGTGGTTCCCCCGGCCGAGATCGGGACGGCGGCTGCGTTCCGCAAATGGGATGAGCTCGGGGAGCCGGCGGGTCTGCAAGTGAGCCAGGCGGCGCTTCCCCCGGCGCTACGAGACGAAGGCGATCTCCGCAACGACCTGTATCCCGCTGCGGTCGCTCTCGTCCCGGAGCTCGATGACTGGAGGGGCGAGCTAGAGGAAGCTTGGGGAAGGCCGGTGATGCTATCGGGCAGCGGGCCCTCCCTGTTCGGGTTCTTCGTTGACGGTGACGAGGCAATCGGAGCCGCCGCTGCCGTTCCGACCGGGTCCCGATTCGCCGAGGCCTGTGAGTTGATGCCGCGGGGATGGCGATTCACTGAGACGGCCTAGGCCTCTACAATCCCTATCCGCCCCTCGACTTGGGGTCCCCAATCTCTGGGGGATGGTGTAATTGGCAGCACACGTGGTTTTGGTCCACGCAGTCCGGGTTCGAGTCCTGGTCCCCCAGCCACTATCGACGATTGGTGTTACACAGTGGCCGTGAAAGCGATAGTCCTCGCCGCCGGCAAGGGCACCCGGATGAACTCCGATCTGGCCAAGGTTCTGCATCCTGTGGCCGGGCGCCCCATGTTGCTCTGGGTTATGGACGCCGTGGCCGATGCGGGAGTCGAAGACATTGCAGTGGTCGTCGGGCATCAGGCAGATGAGGTGCGATCGATACTGCCAGAAGGGGCCCGGTCGGCGCACCAGGTAGAGCAGCTCGGAACCGGCCACGCTGCGGCCGTCGGTCTCAGCGCGCTGGAGTTCTGTGATCAGGACGACATTCTGGTCATACCGGGAGATATGCCCTTGGTTAGTGCCAACACGCTCCGTGAGTTGCTGGCGCTCCACGGCGACTCCGCTGCTGCGGTAACGCTGCTCACGGTGGAGCTGGACGAGCCCGGGGCCTACGGCCGGGTGATCCGCGATGGCGGGAGTGTTGTCGGGATCGTCGAAGCAAAGGACGCCACCCCAGAACAGCTCGAGATAGGCGAGGTGAACACTTCGGTGTATCTGTTCGCCGCTGAGCATCTGCCACCAGCGCTCGAGCAGATCGATCAGAACAATGCGCAGGCGGAGTTCTACCTGACCGACGCGGTCGAGATTCTGGTCGGGAAGGGATTTCGGGCTGCCGCGTTCATCGCAGACCCGGAAGAAGGCCTCGGGATCAATTCCGTCGACCAGATTGCTGAGGTTGAAGCGGTCCTCGCAGAGCGTCTCCGCGCCTAGGTGATCGTCCCTGCTGGGAGCGCTCCCGACGCAATCCTCGACATTGCCTGTTCCGTCCACAGGCCGCTAGCCTGCTGCTGAGGCCACGGGAGGGTCGGACAACGTGGAAATCAGCAGCCGCAAACGTCTGATGGTTTTTTCCGGGTCGGCGAACGAGGGCTTGGCACGTGAAGTTGCCAACATCCTCGGAACCGAACTGGGTGGCGTCGAACGCGAGGTCTTCGCCAACAGCGAGATCTACATCCACTTCACTTCGAGTGTGCGCGGCGCCGACTGTTTTGTGATCCAGAGCCATGTCTCGCCGGTCAACTTCCACATCGTCGAACAGCTCATCATGATTGATGCGCTGAAGAGGGCATCGGCGAAGCGGATCACGGCTGTCATCCCGTACTTCGGCTACGCCCGCCAGGACAAGAAAGGCCGGCCTCGCGAGCCGATCGCGGCGAAGCTGATGGGTGATCTGTTCGTCACCGCGGGCGCCGATCGGCTGGCTTCAGTCGATCTGCACACCGGGCAGATACAGGGCTTCGTTGATGTTCCATTCGACCACCTCACCGCCCTGCCCGTCTTTGTCGACTATCTGGCAAAGACTCTCGACGGTCCGACGACCATCGTGTCGCCGGATGCCGGCGGCGTGAAGCGGGCGGCCCGATATGCGCGTCACCTCGATGCGGCGGTTGCCTTCATTGACAAGCGACGTAGTACCGACGTGCGCAACCAGTCCGAGTCGCTCGAGGTGATCGGTGACATAAACGGGCGGCACTGCATCATCGTCGACGACATCATCGACACCGCAGGCAGTGCGGTGGGGGCGGCCAACATGCTGCATCAGCGAGGCGCTCTCAGCGTGCGGTTGGTGGCCAGCCACGGGATCATGTCCGACCCGGCCGTCGATCGCATCAAGAACTCTGCCATCAGCGAAGTGGTCATCAGCAACACACTGCCCGTTCCCGATGACGCATCGGACCTACCCACCCTCACCGTGCTTTCGATCGGGTCGGTTCTCGCCGGGGCCATCAACGCCATCTTCACCGACGCCTCGGTCAGCGCCATCTTCAAGGGCGAGAACATGTGATCGGATGAAGACCGAGGTCATCACGATCACAACCGGTTCGGTGCGGGGCATCACGGATATCACCAGGGCTGCGGATGCTTTCGTGCGCGGGGAGGGGGACGGTCTACTCAGCGTCTTTGTTCCGCACGCCACGGCGGGGGTCGCCATCATCGAGACCGGGGCTGGTAGCGATGACGATCTCATGGACATCCTCGACGAGCTGCTGCCCCGCTCCGATCGTTATCGCCACAGACACGGAAGCGTCGGCCACGGTGCTGATCATGTACTCCCTGGGATCGTGGCGCCCTCGACGGTGGTGCCCGTGGTAGGCGGCCGATTGGCGCTCGGTACCTGGCAGTCGATCGTCCTGGTCGACCCCAATGCGGACAACCCGCAGCGCAAGATACGCTTTAGCTTCCTTGCCGGCTGAACCGAACCCTGTCTCGATATCCGCCAGAACCGCTCCGGAGTGCGATTGAGCTTTGCTCCCTTTGCCTACGGCGCCTCAATAGCGCATAATGTGGGCCGTTCTAGAGCGCCCTGCCCTTTCCGCGCGGCGCCGCAACCCCCAAAGAAGCCTTAGCGAGGAGACTTACACAATGGACCAGGTGACACTCAGCGCCCAGCCGCGCTCCGCATTCGGGACCCGGCCGTCCCGACGCCTGCGACGCCAGGGCCTGGTCCCGGCAACGGTTTATGGCAAGAACGCCGCGGCGAAGTCCATTACGGTCAACGGTCGTGAGCTCTATGCCGCGCTGCATACGGAGGCCGGTCGCAACGCACTGATCAACGTCGACATCGAAGGCGATGAGAAAGTGCTGGCCGTTGCCCGCGAGGTGCAGCGCCATCCGGTTCGGGGCGAGGTCATCCACCTCGATCTCATCCAGATCTCCCTGGACGAGGCGATTGCGGCTGAGGTTGCGCTCGAGTACATCGGTACGCCGCTCGGAGTCCGCGAGGACGGCGGGTTCGTCGAGGCGATTGCAACGACCGTCAATATCTCCGCACTGCCGACCGCCATTCCCAGCTCGATCGTTGTCGACATCGAAGCGATGGCAACCGGCGACACGCTCAAGGTCTCGGATCTCCCCGAGGTCGAGGGCGTGGACTACACCGATGACGAGGATCGGCCGCTGGTTACCGTTCTCCTGCCCCGCGTTGAGGAGGAGCCGGTCGAGGTCGTCGAGTACGACGAGGACGGCGAGCCCATCGTGCCCGTTGCCGAGGTCGGCGAAGAGGCTGGTGAAGAGGCCGCTGCGGAGGAAGAGGAGTAGCCGTCTCCTCCGACGCCTTCGAGCCTCGTCTTCCGGTTGTCGTAGGTCTGCGCAATCCGGGCACCCGATACGACGAGACGCGGCACAACCTCGGCGCAGATGTAGTGAGGGTCGTCGCCCACAGGCATGGAGCAGTGTTCAAACGCGCCCGGCGCACCATTCGAGCTGAGGTGAGCGAAGCTCGCCTGGGCCAAGCCCGGGTCGTGTTGGCAGTACCGACGACATTCATGAACGAGTCGGGACAAGCGGTAGCTCCGTTGCTGCGCTATTTCGACGCCGACTCCGAGGACTTGCTCATCGTCCATGACGATATCGATCTTCCGTTCGCCCGCCTGCGCCTCCAATTCGATCGCGGGTCGGGCGGCAACAACGGTGCCCGTTCGGTTATCCGCTCGCTGGGAACAAAGGAGTTCTGGCGGCTCAAATGCGGAGTAGGCCGTCCACCGGGCAGAATGGACCCCGCGGCCTTTGTGCTGCGTCGATTCACAGCGAAGGAACAACCCGAAGTCGATCTCATGGTCCAGCAGGCCGCCGATGTGGTGGAGCGATTCATCAGTGAGGGCGGAGTGGCTGCTCAGCAGCTCACCGGCTCGGCATAGAGAACAGAAGGAGAGCACGTGGCTTACGTTGGAGCGATTGATCAGGGAACGACTAGCACCCGGTTCGCAATTGTCGACCACGCCGGAACGTTCGTCGGCATGGCGCAGAAGGAGCATGCCCAGTACATGCCGCAGCCGGGCTGGGTCGAGCATGACGCCGTCGAGATATGGGCCAACACCGAAGCCGTCATCACCGCCGCGCTGGCCGATGCCGGGCTCGACCGCACCGACCTCGCCGCCGTCGGTCTGACCAATCAGCGGGAAACCACAATGGTCTGGGATGCCGCCACCGGTGAGCCCCTGGCCCCGGCAATCGTCTGGCAGGACACGCGGACGGACGCTCTGTGTCGGGAGCTAGGTGGAGATCACGGGCTCGACCGATTCCGGGCGAAGACCGGTCTTCCCCTGGCCACCTACTTTGCCGGTCCCAAGCTGCGCTGGCTGCTGGACAATGTGGACGGGCTCCGGGCGAGGGCCGAAGCCGGGGAGGTTCGATTCGGCACCATGGATTCCTGGGTGATGTGGAACCTCACCGGGGAGCACATCACCGACGTCACCAATGCCAGTCGGACCCTCCTGATGGATCTCGCAACCCTGGCCTGGGACGACGAGATTCTCGAGATCATGGGCATCCCGAAGTCAGTGCTTCCGCGCATTGTCCCGTCGGTGGGGCTGATCGGCAGAGGCCGTGGGGTGCTCGATGGGATACCCATCGCCGGCATACTCGGTGATCAGCAGGCGGCCATGTTTGGCCAGGCTTGCTTCGACCCTGGTGATGCGAAGAACACTTACGGAACCGGCTGCTTCCTGCTCCTCAATACGGGAACCCAGGCTGTCCAATCGACCAAGGGATTGCTGACGACCGTTGCCTATCAGGTTGCGACGGGCAAGCCCCGCTATGCCCTCGAGGGATCGGTTGCCATCGCCGGGTCGGGAGTGCAGTGGTTGCGCGACCAGATGCGGATGATCTCAGATGCACCGGAGATCGAGCCTCTGGCCAAGTCGGTGGAGGACAACGGCGATGTGTACTTCGTGCCTGCGTTCTCCGGGCTGTTTGCCCCCTATTGGCGCTCCGATGCCCGGGGTGTCATTGCCGGGTTGACCCGCTTCAGTGAGGCAGGCCACCTCGCTCGCGCCGTCCTCGAGTCTGTGGCTTATCAGAGCCGCGACGTGCTGGAAGCTATGGAAGCGGATGCCGGGGTCGACATGGTCGAGCTCAAGGTAGACGGGGGAATGGTCGTCAACGAGTTGCTGATGCAGTTCCAGGCGGACATCCTCGACGTCGACGTGGTCCGTCCGACGATCATCGAGACAACCGTACTCGGCGCTGCCTACGCCGCCGGGCTGGCAACCGGCTTCTGGAGCAATGCCGACGAACTGCGCAAGCATTGGGCCGAAGACCGGCGGTTCGAGTCATCAATGGACGAGGGGCAGCGGGAGGCGCTGTACGCCTCCTGGCAGAAGTCGGTCGCCAAGAGCCTCAACTGGATCGAATAGAGCCGGAAGCTCCTGATTCGCAGCGGTGCTGGAAGGCGCCAGCGGTTAGCATCTGGCCATGGCGCAACCGCTCAACGTTCCGAATCTGCTGGCGCTGACCCGCATTGCGCTGACGCCGGTGGTAATGGCCTTTGTGCTGCTTTCGGATCAGATCGACCATGCTTTTGGGATTGCCCTGGCCATCTTCATACCGGTCGCGCTCACCGACTTCGCCGATGGATACCTGGCGCGGCGATGGAAGCTGACCACAGTTTTTGGTGCCTTCCTCGATTCGGTTGCGGACAAGGTCCTCGTCATCGGCTGCTTGCTTGTTCTGATCGAGGTGGGGCGAGCATGGTCGTGGGCGGCGTTCATCATCATCACCCGTGAGGTGGCGGTGATGGGTTTGCGGGCGGTGGCAGCTCTGGAGAAGGCGACGGTGCCGCCGAGTTTCTGGGGCAAGAGCAAGACGACCTTCCAGTTCGTCGCCATCGGGTTTGCCCTGATCCGCCCCGAGTCGGAGTTCGGGCCCTTCTTCTTCGATGAGTGGCTGATGCTGGTGGCCGTGCTGGCCACCGTGCTGTCCGGATGGGACTACTTCCACCGCTACTGGGGCGCTTTCGCCTCCGACGAGAAGGTGGAGATCTCCACCGACGAGTAGCCGCGGACTCGGCTTTCGCCGAGTCCGTCGGAGTTCGGCGTAGCCGAACTCCCTCCCTCTTTCTTGCGTGATTGCGCCGCTTTCGCCGAGTCCGTTGGAGCTCGCGTGCGAGACTCGAATCTTGTCGTAGACCAAGGCGAGTACCCTCAACCTCCTGTGACTGCTCCGCTGCATCCCCTGGTTTCCTCCTGGTCTGAGTCGTCCGTCCCGCCTGAGGGTGGACGGCTGGTAGTGCCGCCCGCGCTGCGCGCCCTGAGCCTGGCCGGGATGGCTCAGCATATGGAAACACCGCTGCTCGCAGTTGTGCCGGGGGAGCGGGCCGCAGAGGAACTGTTCGATGATGTTGCGCTGTTCACCGACACGGTCTGGCAGCTACCCGCCTGGGGAACCCTTCCCTTTGAGCACGTGTCTCCCAACATGGCGACGATGGCCCGCCGCGCTGAGGCGATTCACCGGTTTGTGGAGGGCGCCGCCGGGACGATTGTCATCGCTTCGGTACGGGCAGCCACGCAGCGGCTCAGCCCATCGCCGTTCGCTCCGATAGAAGTGGTCGCCGGCTCCGAACATGGTTTCGAGCGGATGGTCGCCGAACTCACTGTGCACGGCTATCACCGCACCGAACGCGTCGAAGCGCGGGGTGAGTATGCGGTGCGGGGCGGGATCATCGATGTCTTCCCAGCACAGGGCAACGATGCCTTCCGAATCGAGTTCTGGGGTGACGAGATCGACGAGATCCGCACCTTTGCCATCGGCTCGCAGCGGTCCATCGACAAGGTGGTGTCGGTAGAGGTGTTCCCGGCACGAGAGATGCGCCCGGACCCCGAGGTGCGGGCGAAAGCCGAGGCACTGCTCGGAGAGCAAACATGGGCGGCCGAGACGTGGGACCGGATCATCGCAGGCGTCACCTTCCAGGGCATCGAGTCGTGGCTCCCCTGGATGGCCGACCCGGTATGCACACTGGATATCGAAACCCCCAGTCGCGTCGTCATCTTTGATCCGGTGCAGGCGAAGGCCCGCAGCGAGGAGCTGAGGAAGGAAGAAGCAGACCTGGCTGCAACTCTGGCGCCGACCTGGGGCACAGGTGCCCCGGAGGCGCACGATCATCCCACCTTGTTTCAGGAGCTTCCGGACCGGCCCTACGTTGCGGCGCCTCCCGCCGCCGCCGGACCTGGTGACGAAGTCGTCGAGATGCGTGGTCTCGACGCAATTGCCGGCGATGCCGACTCGATTGCACAAGCCCTGCGCCATTGGCAGGGCCGCGGGGTCGAGATCGTGGTGGCGATGGACGGCACGGGAGCTGCCCAGCGTATCTCTCGTCTGCTCAGCGAGGCGGGTCACGCCCTGCCTGTTCGCACCTCGCTCGACCGCATCGAGTCGGCGGTTCTCGGCGATGGCATTCACCACGGCTTCGTTGCGCCCCAGTTTGGCATCGGAGTTGTCGGGGAGAGGGAGATAGCGGGTCGGCGCCGAGCCCATCGCCGCAGTCGGCAACAGCGCACCGAAGACCTCGGTGATGCGTACCGCGACCTCAGTCCCGGTGACTTCGTCGTCCACCACCACCACGGCATCGGCCGCTTCGAGGGACTGGTGCATCGCGAGATGGCCGGCGTTGAGCGCGACTACTTGCTCATCCGGTATCACGGCGAGGATCGCCTCTACGTCCCAACGGACCAGCTGGCTGCGGTGGTCCGCTACACGGGTGGCGAAACGCCTCGCCTGTCCCGGATGGGAGGGGCCGATTGGGCGAAGACCCGCACCAAGGTGAGAAAGGCCGTTGCCGTTGTCGCCGAGGAGGTGGTCCATCTCCATCGGGCTCGGGCCGCGGCCACCGGACACGCCTTTGATTCGGACACGCCATGGCAAACCGAGTTTGAGTCTGCGTTCCCATTTGAAGAAACCCGTGATCAGTTGACGGCGATTTCCGATGTCAAGGTGGACATGGAAGCCGAGGCGCCGATGGATCGTTTGATCTTCGGCGATGTTGGCTTTGGCAAAACGGAGGTGGCGCTCCGGGCCGGCTTCAAGGCGGTGCAAAGCGGCAAACAGGTAGCGCTTCTCGTCCCCACGACCTTGCTGGCGCAACAGCACTTCAACACTCTCGAAGAACGGTTTGGATCCTATCCCGTCCGCACTGCGGTGTTGAGCAGGTTCCTCACGGCGGCCCAGCAGCGGGAGGTCGTCAACGAGCTCGCCGACGGCACGGTCGACATCGTCGTCGGCACCCATCGGCTGCTATCTGACGACGTCGAGTTCAAGGACCTGGGCCTACTCGTTATCGATGAGGAGCAGCGCTTCGGCGTCGCGGCCAAGGACAAGCTGAAGGCGTTGCGCACCTCGATCGACGTTCTGACGCTGACTGCGACGCCCATTCCCCGGACCCTGGAGATGGCTCTGACGGGGATACGGGAGGTAAGCCACATTCGCACTGCTCCTGAGGACCGCCATCCGATCCTCACGTATGTCGGGCCGCTCGATGAACGCGCCATTTCGGCTGCGATCCGCCGGGAGATGCTCCGCGAAGGGCAGGTCTTCTACGTGCACAACAGGGTCCAGTCGATCGACCATGCAGTGGCCCGGCTACGCGAGCTGGTCCCCGACGCTCGCTTTGCAGTCGCTCATGGCCAGATGAGTGAAGGCATGCTCGAGCAGGTCATGTTTGACTTCTGGAACGGCGAGTACGACGTGCTGGTGGCAACGACGATCATCGAATCGGGCCTCGACCTACCTCAAGTCAACACCCTGCTGGTAGAGCGCGCCGACCGGCTCGGCCTGGCCCAGTTGTACCAGCTGCGGGGCAGGGTGGGTCGTTCCAACCAGCGGGCCTATGCGTATCTGTTCCATCCTCGCGAGCAGACTCTCTCGGAGTCGGCCTACCGCCGGCTGGAAGCGATCGGTGAGTACTCCGATCTGGGATCCGGCTTCGAGCTGGCTATGCGTGATCTCGAGATCCGCGGTGCCGGGTCGATCCTGGGAGAGACCCAGGCAGGTCATATCTCCGCTGTTGGTTTCGATTTGTACGTCGAGTTGGTCTCCGATGCTGTCACCGAGTTGAAGGGGGAGAAGCTTCCGGAGCGCCCTCCGGAGATCCGAATCGATCTTCCCGTCGATGCGCATCTACCCACCCATTACGTGGACAGCGCCAACGAGCGGCTCGAGGCGTACCGCAGGATGGCTGCAGCAGAGACGGAGCAGCAGGTTGCAGATGTCGCTGCCGAGTGGCGGGATCGTTTTGGCGAACTGCCGCCACAGGCAAAGGCCCTCGTCGATGTGGCTCTCTTGCGGGTGGAGGCGTTGCGTGTTGGGCTCACCGAGATCGTCAAAGTGCGAAATGAAGTCCGTATCGGGCCGGTTACCCTCAGGGCGTCACAGGAAGTGAGGCTGGACCGGCTCGCTCCCCGGGCGGTGGTGCGGGGACCAACCGTGTTCCTTCCCATCCCGCGCGGGCACCTGGTGCAGTCGTTGATCGAGTTCATTCGTAAGATGTGGCCACCTGAACAGGAGAATTGATGTTCCGTCGCCTACTCGTCATTGCGGCGCTGGCGTTATTAGCCGCCTCGTGCTCCTTTTCCGATGTCCTCGCCACCGTCAATGGGGTCGAGATCACCGAGGATGATCTGCTCTCCGTTGACCCCGATTGGGAGGATCCGGCCAACTACCCGCTTCCCGCTCCCCGACTCGACGCCACCGGTGCGGAGATAGCCGCACCGGAAACACGAGGGTCGGCGCTGCGGCAGAGCGTCTTCGAGCTCGTGCAGTTCGCCGCAATCCAACAAACGGCTGAGGAGCAGTTCGGCATCGTCATTGACGATGCCGCTGTGCAGGAGCGGATGAGCGATCCGCCTCTTCGGTGGGCAGGTGTGCTCGATCCGGCGCTGATGGCCGATGGTGCGAACGATGAGGTGCGCCGCCTCATCGCCGAAGAGACTCTGATCGCCGACGCCGTTGTGCCGGAGGTGCTCGCGGCTGCCGAGGGAGGCTACGACGCCTGGTTGGAGAACCGGCCGGAGACCGTCACCAAGGTCTGCCTGCGTTTCCTGATCACCGCTTCTGCAGAAGAAGGTGAGGCCGCCATCGAACGTATCAACGCCGGAGAGGACTTCGGGGATGTGGCCGATGACGTTTCGCTCGATCAATCATCGCCCGGCGGTTTCCTACTCAATCCTGCAGGTGAGTGCTCGGCAGCGCTGTCGGAGCTGAATGATGTTGCCACCAATGCGATTGCAGGCGTTGACGAAGGTGTGCCCGTTGGTCCCATCGATGTCGGCGGTGGGTTCGCCGTGTTGATGATTGATGAGCTGCTGCTGCCGGCATCGGCTGCAGAGCTCGAGGCCGCACCCCTGGACTACCTCGACCCCGGACAGGTTCGCATCCTGTTCTCGGCATGGTCGTCTCGAGCTGTCCGCGAAGCCGACGTCTGGGTATCTCCGACCCTGGGGACGTGGTCGCCAGATGCCCTGGGCATCATTCCTCCGGGAGGGTGAATCGGTCGCTCACCATCGTTGGTCTCGGCCCGGCAGGGCTAGAGCGACTCTCCGCTACGTCACTGACCTGCCTCCGCGACCCTGATCGGGTCGTGGTGTTGCGTACCATCCACCATCCGGCAGCCGTAGAACTGGATGCTGTGCGATCCGTCATCTCATGTGATGACCTGTACGAGTCGGAGACTGGGTTTGACGAGGTCTATGCAGCCATCGCCGCCCGGGTTCTGGCTAGCGCCGCCGAAGGCCCAACGGTGTATGCAGTACCCGGCAGCGCAGTGGTGGGGGAGCGAGCCGTGGCGGAGATTCGCGCCGCCGCGCAGGAGGCAGGCATTCCCGTGACCGTGGTCCCCGGCGAGTCGTTCCTCGATCTGGTCTACCTGGAAGCCGGGGTTGATCCCATCGCAACTCCAACCAAGATCCTCGACGGCCGCGACCTGCCTGATCCCCTGGTGATGGACGCCGCCCTGATCATCACCCAGGTGGATCGGTCGGAGGTACTGGCGGATGTGGCGGCGGAGTTGGGTCGCGTCCTCGACGATGCGACGCCCGTCGTTGTACTCGATCGTCTCGGCGATCCCGACCAGGTTGTCCTTCCGTTGGAGCTCGGTGCGCTTGCCGCCTACGAGCCCGGTCCGCGCACGACGCTATTCATCGATCCAGAGCCGGCGGGTTGGTACGGCCTCATCGTCACCAACCGAATCTTGCGTCGGGAATGCCCCTGGGATAGGAAGCAGACTCACCACAGCCTGGTCAGTCACTTGATCGAGGAGACCTACGAGACAGTTGACACGATACGGGCTCTTCCCCCGGAAGCCCCCGGCGGCGAGCCCGACTACGGCACGTATGCCGAAGTTGAGGAGGAGCTGGGGGATCTGTTGCTCCAGGTGGTGTTTCACGCCACGCTGGCGCGCGAGGTGGGAGCCTTCGATGTGGAGGAAGTTGCCGAGGTGATTCGCCGCAAGCTCGTCAATCGGCATCCGCACGTGTTCGGCGAGGTCGTAGCCGAGGACGCTGCAACCGTCATCACCAACTGGGAGACGATCAAGGGTGAAGAGAAGCGGCGCGAATCGTTGATGGATGACATCCCGTCTGCCATGCCGGCGCTGATCCGGGCCGACAAGATGCAGCGGCGGGCGCGCTCCGTCGGATTCGACTGGGATGATCCTGCGCCGGTATTCGCCAAGATCCGCGAAGAGCTCGATGAGCTGGCCGCCGAGTCGAGCGACCCCGTCCGCGCCACTGAGGAGTTCGGCGACTTGCTGTTTGCCGCAGTCAATCTGTCGCGTCACCTCGGCGTCGATCCCGAACTTGCTCTTGCGGGAGCCAACGATCGATTTGCGGCACGAATCCGGGTGATGGAGGAAGCTGCGGCTGCTGAGGGCAAGGCTCTGGCCGAGCTGGACCTTGCCGGGCTCGATGCCCTTTGGACGCGAGCCAAGGACGATCTCGAGCACTGATGTCGGGAGTGTTCTTGCGATCCGATTTCCTGGGTCTAACCTCGCAGTAGTGATAAGTTCGGGCGTACAGAGAGGGCCCTGCTATGACAGAAATCACACGAGTATGGGCCCGCGAGGTCCTGGACTCTCGGGGTAACCCGACCGTTGAGGCTGAGGTGACGCTTGCTGGCGGTGGCTTCGGCCGGGCGCTGGTTCCCTCGGGAGCATCGACAGGGGCACTCGAAGCCAACGAGCTTCGGGACGGCGGCGACCGCTACGGCGGGAAGGGCGTGCAGCGGGCCGTCGACAACGTCAACAACACCATTGCCCCCGCTTTGGTTGGCGTTGATTCGATGCGACAGGAGGCTATCGATCAGCGAATGCTCGATCTCGATGGCACTCCCAACAAGGAGAACCTGGGCGCCAACGCGATCCTTGCGGTTTCCATGGCCAACGCCAGGGCTGCCGCTGCCGGATTGGGAATGCCCCTCTTCCGGTATCTCGGCGGTACTTCGGCCCGGGTGCTTCCGGTGCCCTGTCTCAACGTTCTCAACGGTGGCGCTCATGCTGCCAACTCCGTTGACATCCAGGAGTTCATGCTGGTTCCTGGTGGACTCCCGAGTTACAAGGAATCGCTGCGCGCCGGGGTGGAGACCTATCAGGCGCTGAAGAAGGTTCTCGCTGGGCGCGGCCTGACCACCAACGTTGGCGACGAAGGCGGCTTTGCCCCGAACCTCCCGGCAGACAAGGCAGCGCTCGAGCTGCTCGCCGAGGCAGTCGAAGCAGCCGGCTACAAGCTCGGTGAAGAGATCTCATTTGCCCTCGATGTTGCGGCATCGGAGCTGTATCGCGCTGGCCGCTACGAGCTAGACGGCCGCCAGCTCACCTCTGAGGAGATGGTCGACTACTTGGCCGGACTCGTCGACGAGTTCCCGCTTGTTTCCATCGAGGACGGGCTGGCTGAGGACGATTGGGACGGCTGGAAGGTCCTCACCGACAAGCTCGGCGACAAGATCCAGCTGGTCGGCGACGACCTGCTCGTGACCAATGTCGATCTGGTCCAGCGGGCCATCGATCAGGACGTTGCCAATGCGGTGCTGATCAAGGTCAATCAGATTGGGTCCCTGTCGGAGACTCTCCACGCCATCGAGCTTGGTGTTGAGAACCAGTACGGGATGATGATCTCGCACCGCTCAGGGGAAACCGAAGACTCGTTCATCAGCCATCTCGCCGTTGCTACGAACGCCGGGCAGATCAAGACCGGCGCTCCCGCCCGTGGCGAGCGCACTGCAAAGTACAACCAGTTGCTGCGGATCGAAGAGGCCCTCGGGGACGAGGCTCGCTTCGCCGGCTGGAAACCGTTTAGGCGCTAGGCACCGAATGATTGATACACCGGCAGCATCGACCGCCAGAGGAGGGCGACGGCGGGGAGGCTTCTTCGCCGTCATTCTCCTGGTCGGTTTGGCGATCGTGCTCGCCGGTGTGTTTCCTTTCCGTCAGATGATTGCTCAGCAACGCCTGGTTGATAACACCCAGGCCGAGCTGAACGCATTGGTCGGTGCAAATGAGGATCTGCTCGCCCAGATCGATGCGGTCCAGTCAGAGGCCGAGCTCGAGCGCATCGCACGCGAGCAATATGGGATGGCGCGTCCCGGGGAGACCATTTATGTGGTCGAGCTCGAGGACAGCGGTGGGGTCGGCGGCGTCATCGAGAGCGAGCCAACCCTGGATTCGCGGTCGCTACTCGAGAGGTTCTGGGACTTCCTGACGGGCCGAGACCTCGTCCCAGATGGATGACCGATCGGTAGTAGCGGTTCAGATAGGACGTCAACCAAGATCGCTTGTCGACGTGGTTGCCCGCTGCCGACTCGACCTGCCGACCGTAACCAAGGTTCCGCCCCACCTCGATGATGGGACCCCGTTCCCGACCACCTACTGGCTGACCTGCCCGCTGGCTAATCGCCGGATCGGCCGCATCGAAGCCGGAGGCGGAGTCAAGGCAGCGGAGTCGAGGATCGCATCCGATCCGGAGTTCGCCGCCGAGTATGCAGCGGCCATGGCACGCTACGAGTCCGATCGCAATGCCCTTGTCGATGCCGACGCACCGGCGCATCTGCCCAGTGGCGGAGTCGGTGGCTCGCGGCGAGGTGTCAAGTGCCTGCACGCCCACTATGCCGACCACGCTGCGGGTAATCGCAACCCGGTGGGGGCTGATACTGCGGAGCTCGTCGAGCCGCTCAACTGCACCATTCCGTGCGTGGTGGAGACGGATGGTGTGGTTGCGTCCAACCCCGATTGGGTCGAGCCGTGAGGGTGGCGGCAATCGACATCGGTACAAACACCGTCCGCTTGTTGCTGGCGACGGCACAGCGGATGGGAGACAGGGTTGCCCTTGACTCGGTGGAGCGTTACGAAATCATCACGAAACTCGGGGAAGGTCTCGATGCCACCGGGCAGCTGGCGGAGCAGCCGATGGAACGAGCCTGGGCCGGTCTGCGGCGGTACGCCGAGATGATCAACGCCGCAGACGTCGTTGCTGCCGCCGGGGTAGCGACGGCAGCGACCCGCAGCGCAGCCAATGGGCGTCTGTTTGCCGAGCGGGTGGCGGCGATTCTGGGGTTCCAACCCCGGGTGATCGATGGCGTCGAAGAAGCCCGGCTCACCTTTGTGGGGGCGACTTCACATCTTGTTGCGGATCAGATGTACTGCGTCGTCGACGTCGGAGGCGGCAGCACCGAATTTGTCATCGGGTCGGACTATCCAGACTATGCGGCCAGTATCGACATCGGCTCGGTACGGCTCACCGAGCGAATCGTTGCCCTCGGATTGGGCGATCCATCGCAAGCCCGCTCCCATGTAGATGAGCTATTCGACAGCGTGCTTGCTCCGGTTGCGCCCGATCTCATCCTCGGCTCTGGCGGTACCTTCGTCACACTGGCTGCGGTAGCGAGGGGAGTATCGACCGAGTACATAGAGCGGGCGGGCCTCGTGGTGCTCTCCTTCGAGGAGTTGCGGCGCACGGTGGATCATCTCCTCGATCTCAGCGTCGACGAAATAGCGGCTCTGCCCTCGGTTCCGGCTCCCCGTGCCGGCGTGCTGCAGGCTGGAGTGATCTGCGCAGAGCGAGCTCTGGCGCATCTGGGGGCCGACACAGTGCAGATATCGGTGGAAGACATCCTCGACGGCGTAGCGATTGAACTCGCGACGAAGGCCGGGAGCTAGCGTCCCGGCCTTCTCGAACTCGATCGAGCTAGTCGTCGTCTTCCTTAGCCTCGCACCGAGGCGGGGCGTCAGTAGCCCCAGCTGCGTCCTTAGCCTCGCACCGAGGCGACGGACCAATCGCCCCGGGTGTTAGTCGTCGTCTTCCTTAGCCTCGCACCGAGGCGACGAGTCAGTCCCTAGCTACTAGTCGTCATCCTCTTGCGCCTCGCACCGAGGCGGGGCGTCAGTAGCCCCAGTTGCTAGTCGTCGTCTTCCTTAGCCTCGCACCGAGGCGACGAGTCAGTCCCTAGCTACTAGTCGTCATCCTCTTTCGCCTCGGCCACGACCTTGTCGGTGAGGTGCGACGGCAACTCCTGGTAGTGGTCATGCTCGGTCAGGAACGTCCCCCAACCCTGGGTCAGTGACCGCAGGTCGACGGCGTAGGTCATGATCTCAGAGGTCGGGACGAGAGCAGTGATGGTCTGCCTGCCGCCAGATGAGGCTTCTGTGCCCTGAACCTGTCCGCGCCGTGAGGAGAGATCGCCCATGACGTCGCCCTGGTAGTTCGACGGCACCGAGACGCTGATCTTCGAGATCGGCTCGAGCAGGATCGGGCCGGCACTCTCCATCGCAGCCTTGAAACCGAGGCGCCCGGCCATCTTGAAGCTCATCTCGGACGAGTCGACCGAGTGGTACTTGCCGTCGTAGCAGCGCACCCTCACATCGACGACCGGGAATCCGTGGATCCCGCCGTCCTCCATCGTTTCCCGAATGCCCTGTTCGACAGCCGGGATGAACTGGCGGGGGATCGATCCGCCCTTGATCTCGTCGACGAACTCGAAGCCTTCGCCCCGCAGCGTCGGTTCGACCTTGAGCATGGCGACACCAAACTGGCCGTGACCGCCGCTCTGCTTCTTGTACTTGCCCTCGGCCTCGGCCCTGCGACTGACCGTTTCCCGGTAGGGAACTCGGACAGGCTCGGTGTCGACCTCGACCCCGAACTTGCGGCTGAGACGCTGCAGGGTGATGGTGAGGTGCGTCTCGCCCATACCTTTGAGGACGGTCTGGCGGGTCTCGGCGTTGCGCTCGACCAGGAGAACGGGATCCTCCTGCTGGATCCGCCGCAGCGCGTTGGCCAGTTTGTCCGTGTCGGCCTGGGTCCTCGCCTTGATGGCCGTTCCGAGCACCGGGATCGGCACCGTCAGCGGGGGAGCCACGATCGGCTGGCTCTTGACGGTCAGCGTGTCGCCGGTGCCGGTTTCGTTGAGCTTGGCGACCGCACCGATGTCACCCATCGCTAGTGAGTCGACGAGCTCCGATTCCTTGCCGACCATGACGGCGATCTTGGAGAGCTTCTCGTCGTTGTTGGACCGCTTGTTGTGGAGGGTCTGCTCGGTCTTGACACTGCCGGATAGCACGCGGAAGAGAGAGATCTGCCCAACGTACGGGTCGGCAATGGTCTTGAAGACCTGGATCAGCGGATCGCCGTCGGTCTTGAGGTCGATCTCAACTTCGTTACCTCCGGCAGTGACCAACAGCTTCTCACGACGCAGCGGCGACGGGCCGATCTCGTTGATGAAGTCGGCGAGCCGATCGACAGCAATCGGGCCGGTTGCCGAGCCACACACGACGGGGAAGACGCTGGCCTCGGCCACGCCCTTGGCCATCGTCTGCTCGAGCTCCTTGGCGTCGGGGATGTCACCCTCCAGATAGCGCTCGAGGAGGTCATCGTCGGCTACAACAATCCCTTCGACCAGAGCATCGTGCACTTCGTGCTCCCGCTCTTCGAGCTCTGCGGGAATGTCGACCTCCTGGGCGGAGCCGCTGTCGTAGACATATGCCTTGTCGGTGAACAGATCGGCGACGCCGCGGAAGGACTCCCTCTCGCCGATGGGCAGCTCGATCGGAGCGACCCCTGCACCGAACCTCTCCTGTAGGGCTTCGAGTGTCCGGTCGAATGAAGCCTCTTCCTTGTCGAGCTTGTTTATGAACACCATGCGGGGCACACCGAGGTCCTCGGCAATTCGCCAGGCGCGCTCGGTTCCGACCTCGACACCGTCGACGGCGGAGACCACAAAAACGGCGAGGTCGGCAACGTGGAGCGCCGCATACACATCTGCAACGAAGTCGGTATAGCCGGGAGTATCGATGACGTTGATCTTGTGGTCTTTCCACTCGATCGGGGCGAGAGCGAGGCTCACAGAGTGGCCCCGCTCGTGCTCTTCTGGATCGAAGTCCGTCACTGTGTTGCCGTCTTCGACACGACCGAGGCGGGAGACGGTGCCGGCGCGGTAGAGGAGGGCCTCGGCGAGGGTCGTCTTCCCTGCTCCGCCGTGGCCAACTAGTGCGACATTGCGGATCTTCTCAGGTGGGTAGACCTTCACGGGTGCTCCTCGATCAATAGGTAGAAACGTGAGGGACGAGGATACTCGAAGGGGCAGTATCTGAGCCAGCCCGGAACAGGCATTCCGGCTGGCTGGGTTGGAGGGTCCCGATCGGGGTTCTAGCCTCAGTATTCCTGGCCCGGATGGCGAAACTGGTAGACGCGGCGGACTTAAAATCCGCTGTCCTTTCTAGGGCGTGCAGGTTCGAGTCCTGCTCCGGGCACGGCGTGCCGACTTTGTCGGCACGTTCGAGTTTGCCTTCGGCAAACGTCGGTTCTCGGTCCTGAGCCTCCTGTGCCCTCGGACGTGTCTTCCTGCCTACCTGCGTTGCTGGCCCGCCGCTATAGACCGATTCGCGCCTGAGAGTCTTCTTGCTGATCGGACACTTACGGTTGTTGGGATTCTGGTTGCTGGTCGGCATCGACCGAGTGAACGCCCGTATCTGCTTCTCGACATCAGTCTGAGCTTGGCGATTGGAGGGACGATGAAGGCTTTGTGGTGGCGGCTACCGCACTGGGCTCAGGTCACGGTGAAGGTTGTCGTGTTCGTGTTCGTGTTGTCGTTGTGGTGGTTGCTAGCGATGTCGGGAAGAGACAGTTTCTTGCCGCGATAGGAAGACAGATAGCGCCGTTCTTGCGCCGGGCGCTCGGCTGGTCGCTGCCAGATATGACGAGGAAAGGCCAGAACTGCCTATCGCTCCGAATAGCCTATGAGTATGAGCGTTCAGTCAGCTACCGGGCGAAGAGAGCCACCGGCATTTAGACGGGTGCGTGTTCACAGCACCGCCCGTCTCGGCCCGCGCATGGTTCGGATCACGTTTGCCGGCGACGAGCTGAGTGGCCTGGAAATCGAGGATCCGGCCGCCAGCGTGCGCTTGCTCCTGCCCAACCCCGGCGAGGACTTGACCATCCCCACCTGGAACGGCAACGAGTTTCTCCGGGACGATGGCAGTCGTCCCATCATCCGCACCTTCACGCCACGCCGGTTCGATCCAGAGGTGCCTGAGCTCGACCTCGATCTTGTCCTGCACTCGGCCGGGGCCGCCTCGGCGTGGGCATTGCAGGCGACTGAGGGTGCGCAGGCTGCGATTTCCGGGCCCGGCCGGGGTTACGAAGTCGATCCGGGCGTGACCGACTACCTACTCGTCGGTGACGAGAGTGCGATCCCCGCCATTTCGCAGCTTCTCGAGGCGATCGCCCCCAACGCAACCATCCGGGTGCATCTCGAAGTGGAGGGCGAGTTCGGACAGGTAGACCTCCCCGGCCATCCCGGGCGACACCTGAGTTGGCATACCCTCGACGACGAGCAGCGAGGTTCACACGTGGTCAGGGCACTGGCGTCTGAGGAGATAGGCCCCGACACGACCATCTGGTGCGCCGGTCAGGCAGCTGCGATGCAAAAGGTTCGCAATCACCTGTTCAAGGAGCGCGGTGTTGCCCGCTCTCAGGCCACTGTTCGCGGCTACTGGAAGTAACCTCTTCCACCAGTCTCAGCCCACTTGAGGATTGCCATGTCACTGACTGTGCGCCATGTCACCGATGCCGATATCCCCGGGGTCGTTGCTCTCGTTGCCGACCGGATCGGCGAGGAGGACGCTCCCGAGGCACAGCTCGTCCTGGAAGACGCAGAGTACGACCGGCGCCGATGGACCGTGGCTGTGGACGGTGATCGGGTCGTGTCAACCATGGGGACATATCCGATGTGTGCCCGGCTCGGCGATCTCGAACTGCCGGCCGCCCTCGTCGAGTTCGTAGCGACGGCTACCGACTACGAGGGTCGGGGATTGGTGCGTCGCCAGTTCGATTACCACCACACCGACCTGCTGCAGCGTGACGAGCTTCTCGAAGTGATGGTCGGCATCACCTACTTCTATCGACGACTCGGGTATGAGTACGCCCTGCCGGTTGCCCCCTGGCAGGAGATACCGAGCGGCGACGTACCGGACGTGCCGGAGGGTTGGACCGTTCGGGTTGCCGGCGAGACCGATCGGCAGACAATCCGGGACCTGCAGCGCCCCATCCAGAACTCGACCGACTTGTCGATCGGCTTGTCAGACCAGATGTGGAGCTTCCTCCTGCGGTCCCCCGTGTATGACACCCTGCTGGCCGAACACCGTGGCGTCCCGCAAGCGTGCGGCCGCATCTACCTGCATGAAGATGATCCGTACGTGATGGATCTCGCCGGTGGCAGCCGTGACGGTCTTCTTGCCATCCTTGCCGGTGTCGGAAGTCGGAATCCGGGTCGGAATCTCACCGTCCTCACCCGCCCCGAGGCGTCCCCAAATCTCGATGATCTCGGATCGCTCAGCGAGACCGGAGAGGCCTACTACGCCAGGATTGGCGATCCCTTGCGATGGCTGAACGCAATCCGACCTGTGCTGAGCAGTAGGTTGAGCGCCTCATCCCTGGCGGGTGAGAAGGGCGAAGGCATGATCTCGCTGTACGCGTCGAGCATCCGGTTCCCGTACGCCAACGGTGAGGTGGGGGAGTTCACCCGTGGCCCGCGTGAACAGGCTCCTATCAGCAAAGGCGGGTCGGGGGTCCCGCCGGATCTCATGACCTCTCTTCTGGCCGGGCCGCTCGGATTCGTCGGCCTGGCGGAACGCCACCCCGATATGAACGGCGGCAGCCAGCAGGAGTTGATGAGCGTTCTGTTCCCCCCGCTGACCCTTGACGTACAGACGTGGGTCGTCCCCTAGGTGAAGCCAACGTCGTTATGCTCGTAGCTCTGCCTGGTCATGTGCTCGTAGTGATAGCGGAGGTGAAGGCGTGACAGGGTTCGATCCAATGTCGGACGAGAAGGCTCTCGAACAGGCCCGCAAACGGGCTGAGGAAATCCAAGCCCTCTACATCCATGCTCTCGTCTACCTCGTTGTCAACGTCGGCATCTTCGGGGTCAACTGGGTGACCACGGGTGGTGACGGTCCCTGGTGGTTCTATTGGTCGTTGCTGGGCTGGGGCATCGGGCTTGCGGTACACCTGTTGGTGGTGGCGGCGCCGGTCTTCTCCTCATCATGGGTGGACAACCGCACTGAGCGCATCATGAGAAAGCGGCGCGGCTAGACCCGGCGCCGCCCGGTCTACGTGCTCGCGGTACCGAGCCGCTTCCAGATGTCGACGCCACAGGCCTTCTCCAGCATTCCGTAGGGATACCTGGGCAGATCGGGTGCGGAGACTGCGGTGAGCTTCTCGTGGTCCTCGCTACGCAAGCTGTAGGTCGCTGCCGACAAGCTCTGCTGCAACTGCTTCTCCGTCCTTGCCCCGAGCAGCACTGAGGGCACTCCCGGCCGATCGAGCAGCCAGCGTAGGGCGACTTCACCTATCCACACTGCGTCCTGCTTGGCGACTCGGTCAACGGCGTCGATGATGCTCCATACCCTGTCGTTGTTGCGGAGTGCATAAGCCTCGACGCCGCGATCGGGGTCCTCTCCGAGCCGGGTTGCACCTGTCGGAGGGGTATCGCGCTGGTACTTGCCCGTCAGCCAACCACCGCCGAGCGGCGACCAAGGGCAGATGGCAAGCCCGAGATCAAGACAGAGAGGGATCAGCTCCCATTCGATCACCCGATCGAGCAGGTTGTACTGAGGTTGGAAGACAATGGGACGAACAAAGCCGTGTTCGTCGGCGGTTCCCACAATTCGCTGCAGTTGCCAGGCCGTCGTGTTGCTCCATCCGATCGAGTGGATCTTCCCGGCCCGGACGAGGTCGGTCAGGGTGCGCAGCGTTTCGGTGACCGGCGCTTCCGGGTCCCAACCGTGGATGTAGAAGAGGTCTATCGCCTCGACGCCGAGACGACTCAGTGATCCGTCAACGGCCTTGACGATGCCTCGCCGGGAAGCCCCCGACGATCCTGGGGGCGGCGCAAATCGCGCCTTGGTGGCAATGATCACGTTCTCGGGGTGGTTGTTGCGGAGCCACGATCCGATGATGCGCTCCGATTCTCCGCCGCCGTATACATCGGCCGTATCGATGAGATTGCCACCGGCCGCAAAATACGCGTCGAGCTGCTTGTGCGCTTCCGCCTCATCGGTTTCGACGCCGAAAGTCATGGTTCCGAGACCTAGCTCGGTGACGAACGGCCCACCCTGTCCAAGCTGATTGATCTTCATATGGCGGAGTCAACCTGGCCGAGCCGCCCCGCGCAACTCGCAGTGGCCGGCGCCTCGATAGTCTCCTGCCGGGATTTTGCTATCTAGTCATGCGCGTTCCTCAATTCGCCGAGTTCCGTGACCGATATCACCCATAGCCTCTGCAGGAGTGGTTTATTGCTGACCTAGCGCCAACCGACGCGCACGTCACCGACGCGGTTGAGGGACCGCCGGACGAACGCGTCGCGTCCCGAGAGGTGCCCAAGCGCCCCGTCGGTCGATACATCGTGGGGCTGGCTGTCATTGCCATCGCCGCAGTCGTATCGACCATCCTCACTTCAACGGCGTTGACGCGACAGGAGAAGGACGCCGGGGTGCTCGAGGTAGTCACCCAGCAGATCTTGCTCAGCGAATCCATCGAGAATGCGGGCTTCGACGTCGAGGCCACGGAGACTGCGGAGGACCGGGAGAAGGCGGTCACCCGTCTGGATGTGGCATTGATCCGCATCCGTGACAACCACGTCGGGCTCCGTTTTGGCAGCGAGGTACTCGATCTGCCAGCGGATCACAGCAAGGCGTTCAACAATCAGTTCGACTCGCAGATCGAGCCGCACTTCATAGCGATGAGCCGGATCGGCGATGAGCTTGTGGCAAGTGCTTCATCGGGAGAGCGGCTTCGCCCCGGCGCAGCCAATGACCTAGCCCGAGAGTCCGAGGAGTTCCGCGAGGGAATGAACGGCCTCGCCACTCTGATAAAGAACGAGGCCCAAGCTCGCGTGGCGAACCTCCGCATCACTCAACTCGTTTTGCTGTCGGTGATGCTGCTGCTGATCCTGTTGGAGGCCCTGTTCCTGTTCCGGCCGGCTGTGCGTGACGTTCGCAAGGAGTGGGAGTTGACGGTTGCCGAGCACGAATCGGCCCGGGCGCAAGACCAGCAGAAGCTCAGCTACCTGGCGCGCTACGACCCGCTGACCGGTTTGATCAACCGGTTCCTCTTCAGCGACCGACTCGAGAGCGCAATCATGCGCGCCCGCCGCGACGAGAGCCTGGTGGCGCTGATGTTCCTCGATCTCGATGACTTCAAGGCAGTGAACGACCACTACGGACACGCCACGGGTGACGCGTTGCTCAAGCAAGTCGCCAAGCGGATTGTGTCCTCGGTGCGAGAGACCGACAGCGTCGCTCGGATCGGCGGCGACGAGTTCACCGTGATTCTCGAAAGCGGGACCCGGCTGGAGGATGCGGGACAGGTGGCGACCAAGATCCTGGATGCGGTTGCCGAGCCATACCTGGTGGGCAACCGGGAAATGCTGGTTACGGCTTCGATCGGGATCGCCATGTATCCGCTCGACGGTGATAACACTCAGGCCCTGCTCCGTGACGCCGACATCGCCATGTACTCGGCGAAGGCGGCTGGGGCCAATACCTATCAGTACTTCACGCCCAAGCTGCGGCAGAGCGCTTCGGAGCGTCTCGGGCTCATCGACGGGCTGCGTCGGGCTGTTGCTACGGGCGACGGTCTGCGATTGGTCTACCAACCCTGGATCGACATCAATACCGGCACGGTCGCAGGTGTCGAGGCCCTGCTCCGCTGGGAGCATCCGGATCTTGGGATGGTCCCCACGGAGCGGTTCGTCGCTCTCGCCGAGGAGACCGACCTCATCGTGCCGCTCGGGCTCTGGGCGATGAATGAAGCTTGCCGGCAGATCAAGTCATGGCATGACTCCGGACTCGAGCCATTTGCGGTCTCGATCAACGTTTCGCCACGTCAGCTGAGGCGCGGCAACCTGGCCGAGGTAGTCGAGCAGACGCTGGAACGCACCGGTCTCGACGCGTCGTGGCTGAAGGTCGAGTTGACCGAACGTACGCTGGTCGAGGACACGGAGACCGCTCGCCGGACGCTGGAACGGTTGCGCGCCATCGGAGTCGCTATCGCCATCGATGACTTTGGCACCGGGTACTCCTCGCTCAGCTACCTCAAGAGTTTCCCGATCGATGCGATCAAGATCGACCGCGAGTTCGTTCGCGACTCCGTTATGGACGAGGACACGGCAACCGTGTCCGAATCGATGGTCACCCTCGCTACCGACTTGCGTCTCGGAGTGATTG
This sequence comes from Acidimicrobiia bacterium, assembly GCA_030065575.1. Taxonomy (GTDB): domain Bacteria; phylum Actinomycetota; class Acidimicrobiia; order Spongiisociales; family UBA5794; genus JAAETI01. The sequence goes on along the minus strand of JASJDZ010000017.1, from coordinate 17,151 downwards.
CCGAGGGCGTGGAGACCCGCGAGCAGCTCGAGATGATGCGGGGCTTCGGTTGCCATCTGGTCCAGGGTTTCTACATCTCCCGGCCCCTTGCCGTAGATCGTCTGCCTCGTGCGATCGAGAAGGGCTTCAGCTTCAGCATGTCTACGGGATCGGGAGCACCCAAGGCCCGTTCCGCCAAGTAGAGGGACCGAGGCACCACTAGCCTGCGGTCCGTGATTACCGCAGACCGCGTGACTATTGGGCTGGGAGTCGGCACACAACCACCCGTGCGCCGCATTGCCATGACTGCCCGCCTCGCCCGCACCGCCCGCTTCGATGCGGTGTGGACAGTCGATCATTTCCAGGGGTGGTTCCCGCAGGAGATGTGGAACCGAGATATGTCATGGATGGCGTCTCCGGATTCCACTCCGCACGCTTACTTCGACTATCAGGCACTGATCGGATATCTCGCCGAACGGATCGGTGGTATGCAGATTGGCGTCGGCGTCACTGAGGTGGTGCGGCGGCATCCGGTGCTCTTGGCGCAGGCTGCGATGACGTGGTCACATCTCACCCGGGCCGCACCGATACTCGGTATCGGCGCGGGGGAGCGAGAGAACACGGTGCCGTACGGTCTTCCCTTCGATCGCCCGGTCGGTCGACTGGAGGACGCACTCCCGATTGTCCGGCGCTGTTTCAGCTCGCGGGGGCCGTTCGACTACCACGGCGAGTTCTACCAGTTCGACAAGGCGATGATGGATCTCGCTCCCGCCCCCGGCAAGACGCCGCAGATCTGGATCGCCGCCCACGGTCCCCGGATGCTGGATCTGACCGGGAGGTTCGGCGATGGCTGGTATCCGACGGTGCCCATGCCCCCGGTGCGTTATTCCGAGTCGCTGGCCCGTATCCGGGACAAAGCGAAGTCGACCGGTCGGGACGCCCGTTCCATCGTGCCCGCTATGCAATTGCTGGCCGTAGTGGGCCGCACTGAGCGGGAGGCGAGGCGATATCTGGACAGCCGCATCATGCGCTTCCTCGCGCTCCTGGCTCCCGCGGCGCTGTGGGAGGAGAACGGCGTTGCACATCCACTTGGTGATGACTTCCGGGGATTGGTTGACTTCATCCCCGCCGAGCACCCGGTGGAGCGTCTCGAAGCCGCCCTCGCTGACGTGCCCGTCGACATTGTTGCTGAGAATGTCTTGTGGGGCACTCCCTCTGCGATCCGGGAGCAACTCGAGGATTACATCGACGCTGGTCTGCGGCACATCGTGCTCGGGCCCGCCTCCGCTGCCGTGTCGCGGCGGAGCGCCGCTTACTCCGTGCGAGCTGTATTCAGCATTCTGCGTAGGGTGCGGAAATCAGCCAACGCAAGGCTCGGTGCCAGGTGATCATCGCACGGGAGGTCTTCATTGAGGCCGGGGCGCGCCCACTGCTCGCTGAGGCGTCCTTCTCGGTCCATGCCGGAGACAAGATCGGGCTGGTCGGTGCCAATGGAGCCGGCAAGACAACTCTGTTGAGAACGCTTGCCGGTGAGCTGGAACCGTTCGACGGGACGATCCGCCGCAGCGGGATCATCGGCTATTTGTCACAGGAGGCTGCCCTCAAACAACTAGCCGATGCCGATGTGAATGCACTGGAGCGGGTTCTGACCGCTCGTGACATCGGCAATCTGGAGCGCCGCATGGAGAGGGTGCGGCTGCAAATGGAAGCCGCACGCGGCTCCGAGCGGGACAGGCTCATCAATCGATTCAGTCGTCTGGACGATGAGTTCACCGCTCGTGGCGGCTATGTCGCCAAGGCGGAGGCCAAGCGATTTGCGGCCTCGGTAGGCATCAAGGGCGAGGACCTCTACCAGAAGGTCGTCACCATGTCGGGGGGGCAGCGGCGTCGGGTCGAGCTAGCTCGGGTGCTCTTCGCCGAGACAGACATCTTGATTCTCGATGAGCCGACCAACCATCTCGATCTCGATGCCAAGGCCTGGCTCATGGACTTCCTCGCTGCATACTCCGGCGGCCTCCTCGTGGTGAGTCACGATCTGCCGCTGCTCGACAAGTCGATCACTTCTGTGCTGGCTCTCGACGACGGCTACCTCGAGCCGTACCGCGGTAACTACACCTACTACGTAGAGGAGCGCGAACGCAGGCGGGAGCAACGGGTGCGCGAGCGGCGCCACCAGGACGCCAAGATCGCCCGTCTCGAGGAGGGGATCCGCCGATTCAAGGGAACCACCGAGAAGATGGCCAAGCGGGCGAGGTCGTGGGAGACCCGGGTCGAGCGACTCAAGAGCCAGCGTGTTGAGGTTGGCGGTAAGGCGCGCAGGATTGCGGTTCGCTTCCCGCAGCCGGAGCCGTCGGGCCGTACTCCTCTGCTGGGGCACAGCCTGGCCAAGGCGTTTGGTCACAACGTCGTCTTCGTTGATGTCGAAGTCGACATCGATCGCGGCGAGCGGATGATCATTATGGGACTGAACGGTGCGGGCAAGACCACCTTGCTTCGCATCCTCGCCGGTGTGGAAACCGCCGACATGGGAGAGGTCGAAGTCGGCCACAACGCGAGTCTCGGCTACTACGCACAGGAGCACGAGCAGATCGAAGCCGGGGTTACGGTGCTCGATCACATGCGGGCCGTCTCTTCGATACCCGATCGGGATCTGCGCACGATCCTCGGCCACTTCCTGCTCGCCGACAAGATCGATCAGGATGCCGGCACGCTATCGGGTGGAGAGAAGACCAAGCTGGCGTTGGCTCAGCTGGTAGTGCAGCGCAACAACGTGTTGCTGCTCGATGAGCCGACCAACAACCTCGATCCGCAAGCCAAGGAGGCGCTGCTGGTTGCCCTACGTCAGTACACCGGCACCCTGCTCCTCGTCAGCCACGACACCGACTTCGTCGAAGCGCTGCAGCCCGATCGAATGATCCTCATGCCAGATGGCGAGACCGGCTTCTTCGACGAGTCGATGCTCGAACTGGTCGCCCTCGCCTAGGTCGCTTCCACGTCTGGCGTAGCTGACGGCGTTATAGCGCCGTGATGTACGCCAGACGCGTCTTGGCTAGCTGTCGGTGAGGTCGAGGCCGCCCTCGCGCGACTCGATGACCAGGCCTTCGGAGTCATCCCACGATGCAACCAGGGTTGACTGATGGGATCCGTCGGATAGAACCACCGTCACCTGGTCGGGCAGGCGGTCGGTGCCTGCTGGAGGAAGAACAGCAAAGCCGTGCTTGGGAATCAGCCAGATGATGCGCACTTCACCGTCGGCGCCGGAGACACTGACGCGACCACCGATGAGATCCACGACCTCGGCACGCGGTGCGGGCACGGCGACAGATTCCTCGTCTGCCGCAGTCGGTGGGGTGAGGCTCTCGTCGACCTCGACTCCGGGATCGAGCGGGTTTTCCGAAGGAGGCTCGGTGGTGTCCTCGGCCGGGACGGAAGGGGAGACTCCGTCCTCGTCGCCTTCTCGGCTTGAGTTCGTATCCGGCGCTGCAGGGACCGAGGTGGTTGGGCCAACCGAGTTATCGAGCTGCCGGAGGCAAGGCGCTCGTTCAGATGACCCGCACTCTTCAGTCAGTGCAGCAACTTCCGACGCCGACAGGGGGCGGAGGGGCCGGTCTGTGACCTGCCCGCCTGCCACTGCAACGGCGCCCGTTGAGACCAAACTGGCCACGACGGCAGCTGCAGCCCATCCGGCGACGAGAAGGAGTCTCTGCCGCATTGAACTCATTGTGGTAATCCGCTTCTTTGGTACCCCCCAAGAATAGATTAAGGAGTTGCTAAGGCCGTCTTGAGATTTTGTTCAGGTTATCTACAGTTGGCCCATGGCATCTGTTGTGATCATCGAGGACGAGCAGCGGATCAGGGAGCTCGTTGCGAGAGTTCTTGCCGATCGTGGACATGACGTTGAGTCGACTGCGACGGCGATGGAGGGGCTGCAAGCGGTGGTTCGAGCATCGCCTGAACTGGTGATCCTGGACATGGGCTTGCCCGACCTCGACGGTGCCGAGCTGCTCAAGATGATCCGGGCCGTGAGCGATGTGCCCATCATCGTGGCCACTGCCCGCAATGAGGACCGGGATGTCATTCGCACGCTCGATGCCGGTGCCGACGACTACCTCGTCAAGCCGTTCTCGGTCGACCAATTGGAGGCGCGGGTGCGCGCCGTATTGCGCCGGACCGGCAGCGAAGGCCGGGATGGCCCCCTGGCGGTTGGCGACCTGGTCATCGATGTTGGCGCCCGCGAGGCCCGCTTGAGCGGGAAGCCGATCGACCTCAGTCCAAAGGAGTTCGACGTGCTGCGCTTCCTCGCCGAGCGACCAGGCGATGTGGTGTCGAAGCGAGAACTGCTGGCTGAGGTGTGGAGACAGCCCTACGGGGGAAGTGAGAAGACCGTTGACGTCCACATCTCCTGGCTGCGGAAGAAGCTCGGCGAGACGGCGGCCGAAAGCAAGTACCTGCAAACGGTCTTTGGTGTTGGCGTCAAACTGGTCGATCCCGACGAATGAGACAACGGATCGCCATCCTGTCGCTGGCCATCAGCACGCTGGTGGTCATCGCGTTCATGATCCCCCTTGCTCTCCTGCTGAGGAACCAGGCGCAAACCAGGGCGCTTTCCCGGGCGGAGACTCTGGCGCAGGCGATCGCAACTGCGCTCGTTGTCGATACGACCCGCACCGAGGGGGGACAGGTCTCGGTGCCGGCGGCACAAACGGTGCTCGAGGTGTTTGGTACCGGCGCCGATGCGGTCACGATCCTCTTTGCCGACGGCGAGCAGGTTGGGGCGCCCGTGTTCCAGGCCGACAACATCGATGTTGCCTTTTCGGAAGCTCGAGCATTCACCGCGTTCACCGAGGGCGGCGCCGAGATTCTGGTCCCCCTGTATTCAGCCGACAGCCCAGATCAGGAAGTGGATGTGGTGGTTAGGGCCTTTGTCCCTGATGAGGATCTGATCGAGGGCGTTTGGGTGGCGTGGGGGATGCTCGCCGGGCTCGGTGTGTTCCTGGTCATAGTGGCGGTCGTGGCAGCCGATCGGCTGGGTCGATCAGTGGTGCGACCGGTTCACGAACTGTCGCAAGCCGCGCTGGCGCTGGGGGGCGGGGACCTGAATCGGCGGGTGACCCCGGCCGGGCCCGATGAGATAGCCGACGTCGGAGTTGCCTTCAACTTCCTTGCCGAACGGTTGCGGCTGCTGCTAGCTGAGGAGCGGGAGTCGGTTGCCGACCTCTCCCATCGGCTGCGCACACCGTTGACGGCGTTGCGCCTCCAGGCGGAAACCCTTGGCGACCCTGAAGCTTCTGCCGTGCTGTTGGGAGATATCGATCGGCTCGAAGCTGCAGTGGATCGAATGATCGAGGAAGCCCGCAAGCCCGCGGAGGAGAAGGGCCCAGAGCAGGCCGACCTTGGTGCTGTCGTTCGCCACCGCGCGACGTTCTGGAAAGTGCTTGCGGACGAGCAGGGCCGATCGGTCGATGTTCATACCTCCGGAGGGCGGCTCCCGGTGGCAATGAGCCCGCAGGATCTCGGCGCTCTCATCGACACCCTGCTCGAAAACGTCTTCTCCCACACCGATGCAGGTGTCGGATATCGGGTCGAAGCCCGTCCCGGTTTCGGCGAGAGACAGGTCGTTCTCGTCGTCGAGGACCACGGGCACGGCTTCGAGGATGACAGCGCCATAGAGCGTGGGGAGAGCGGTGGAGGATCGACCGGTCTCGGGCTTGACATCGTCCACCGCGCTGCCGAGCGCACCGGAGGTGGCGTCAAGATCGGAGCATCGGCGCTGGGCGGGGCCCGCGTTGAGGTCGTCTTCGGCCCTCCGCCAAACTGAAGAGAGCCCACCGGGCCGGTGGACTCTCTTCTTCGCAAGAATGATGGGCAGATTGGGGCTTCCACCCTTGCGAATGCTGCTTTGCTGCGTGGCGTAGCAAGGACACTGTCGCACTCGATGGTTTAGGGAAGCATCGGGCGCGTGATAACAAGTACTAAAACTCAGCCGCCAATATCCAGTGACCAGTCGCCAGCCGAGGTAGCCGGATATCGACCTGTTGATATCGACGGAGCGTCGTCGACGACCGCAATGGTGGTTCCGTCCCAGAGGCCGGCCGCAGTGGCCAGTTCGATTCTGTCGTGAGGGCCGCTTCCCCAAGCGACATAGGCAACCAAGCTCGACGGATCGTTGAATGCGTCACTGAGGTGCAACCCGATCTCACCGCTCTCAGGGTTGATGTCGCCGATTGACGGCCCGAGATTGATGATCGCAGCCATTCCCGTCAGCTCCGAGGGAGCGAGGCCCGTGAGGCCGATCAGCGCTTGCTCGGCTGGAGCCAGCTCAACATCGGGGAGTGCCTGAAAGGCAGTCCGCTGGCTGAGCCAGATCCCGATCAGCGACCCGGGAGCATTTCCCCAGTTCGTGATCACGACAAACGCAGCATCTCCGAAGACGACCTGGCTGAGCCCGAACTCCGGTGCGGCATTTGGGGGCAGGGTGGTCGTTGTACTCGCTACGTCTTCATCGAGCTCGCTCGAGTCGGGCTCCGCCGGGCCCGGATCCTCGCCCGTTGTACCCGGTGTTGTTGTTGCCGTTGCCGCAGTGGTCACCGTGGTCGCCGGCGGAGACGTCTCAACCGGCTGGTCCTCGCCTCCACAGGACGCGAGTATGAGAATGACTACCAAGGCAACGCGACGCATTCGTGCAGCGTACTCGGCTGCCGTTCTTGCGCCGTGTGGAACAATCAACTCACGTCGAGCGAGGCGCCTGTGGGCGCAAGGAGTGATCAATGCCCGCCGATCTGCCTCCCAACTATCCAGCAGAATGGGATCGCAATGCTGCGCTGCGGGATGGGACCTCCGTGCGCATTCGCCCCATCGTCCCCACCGACGCCGATGGTCTCCAGGACATGGTGTCCCGCATGTCGCGCGAGTCGGTCTATCACCGCTTCTTCCAGGTCAAGACCCACCTCGAGCCCGAAGAGCTGGAGGCTTTCACCAAGCTCGATTACGACGATCGCATGGCCCTTGTCGCGACCCGGGGGGAGCAGATCGTGGGAGTCGGCAGGTACTGGCGCGACGAGCAGACTCCGGATACCGCCGATGTTGCCTTTGCGGTCGTTGATGCCGAACAGGGCAAGGGCATCGCCACCCGGCTAGTTCGCTACCTGACCACCTACGCTCAGCAGAAGGGCATCTCGTCCTTCGTGGCGTCGGTTCTCGCCGACAACCACGTGATGATTCGTGTCTTCCGGAACTCCGGCTACCCGATGCGGCGCGAGGAGGACGAAGGCATCTACAAGGTCGAGTTCCCCACCGCTGAGATCTCCTGGTTCGGGCAGTCGGACGAAATCGACGAACAGAGGGCTATTGCCGCCTCTCTGTTGCCTGTGTTCTACCCCAGTGCGGTTGCAGTTATCGGCGCCAGCCGCGAGCCACGCTCAATCGGCGGTCGGCTGTTTACCAATCTCATCAACGGCAACTTCACCGGCCCGGTTTTCCCGGTGAACCCGAAAGCCGATGTGGTTCGTTCGGTGAAGGCGTACAAGTCGATTCTCGATGTGCCGGGCCGGGTCGATCTTGCCTTCATCGTTGTGCCCTCCCGGTTTGTCAACTCGGTCGTGACGGAGTGTGTCGAAAAGGGAGTTCGGGGCTTGGTCGTGATCAGTGCCGGTTTCTCCGAGACGGGCGAGGCCGGAGCCGAACTCGAAGAGGAGTTGATGGAGACCGTGCGCAACGCCGGCATGCGGATGGTGGGCCCCAACTGCATGGGGCTCATCAACATGGATGGGGCGATCTCGATGAACGGGCAATTCGGCCCGCTATCACCACCGCCCGGCAATGTCGCCATGTCGAGCCAGAGCGGAGCGCTGGGGATCGCCATCCTCGACTATGCCACCGAGCTGGGCATTGGAATCTCCACCTTCATCAGTATCGGCAATCAGCCCGATGTCTCAGGTGACGACCTGCTGCTCTACTGGGAGTCGGATCCGTCGACCGATGTGATCCTGCTCTACATGGAGTCGTTCGGGAACCCGCGCCGCTTCGCCCGAGCAGCTCGACGCATATCGAAGAAGAAGCCAATCGTTGCTGTGAAGTCCGGCCGCACCGCCGCCGGGGCTCGCGCTGCGTCCAGCCACACCGGATCGCTGGCCAGCCTCGATGCCGCCGTCGACACGCTCTTCCGGCAGGCGGGGGTGATCCGGACGGACACGCTCACGCAGTTGTTCGACGTCACATCGCTGCTCGCCAACCAGCCGCTGCCCCAGGGAAGCCGGGTCGGCATTCTCACCAATGCCGGCGGGCCCGGGATTCTTGCGGTTGACGCCCTCGAGGCAAACGACCTGGAGGTCGTCGAGTTCAGTGACGAGCTCAAGACAGAGCTCAGTGCCCTGCTGCCCGCCGACGCTTCTGTAACCAATCCGGTCGACATGATTGCGGCGGCGGGCCCCGCCGAATACGCCGCTTGCATCCCCGTGCTGCTCGCCTCTGATGAGATCGATGCCTTGATGACGATCTTCATTCCTCCCGAGCCCGAGGGTGCCGACGAGGTTGCCGCAGCCATTCGCGATGCGGCATCACAGGATCACGGGGAGAAGACGATGCTCACTGTCTACATGAGCTCGGGCGGAGCGCCGCCTCTGTTCAGCAGCGGCGACGAGCGAATCCCGGTGTACCCATTCCCCGAACAGGCCGCATTTGCCTTGGCTAAGGCTGTCGAGCACCAGGAATGGCGGCAGAAAGCTGAAGGCGCAATCGTTCAATTGGACGGTATCGACGAGGAGGCGGCTCGCCAGATCGTCACGAGATCGCTGGAGCAGGATGGAGCCGGTTGGCTCGATCCGGACGATGTCGAAGCCCTTCTTCGTGCGTACGGGCTGGCGATGCCCCGTTCCGCCGTCGTTGCATCTGTGGATGATGCCGTGGCGGCTGCAGAAGACTTCGGGGGGTCGGTCGTTCTCAAAGTCATTTCCGAGTCGGCACTGCACAAATCCGACGTCGGCGGAGTCGTGCTCGACATAGAAGGGGAGCTACAGGTGCGGGAAGCCTATGCGGCGGTAACTGCTGCCGTGGCCGATCCCGAGGGCGTTCTCGTGCAGCAGTATGTTGAAGGCGGCCACGAGGTCTTGATCGGGATGACCGAGGACCCCAACTTCGGCCCGTTGATTGTGTTCGGCCTCGGCGGGGTGTTTGTTGAGTTGATCGGGGATGTTGCCTTCCGCATCCATCCCCTCACCGATCTCGACGCAGCCGAGATGATCGATGAGGTCAAATCGGCCCAGCTACTGGCGGGCTACCGGGGTGGACCGGCCGGCGACGTTCCGGCCGTTCGCGAGGCGCTGCTTCGGGTGTCGGCCCTGGTGGCGGACATCCCTGAGATAGTCGAGATGGACATGAACCCGGTGAAGGTCGACGAGCCGGGAAAGGGCCTCAGCGTCGTAGACGCCAGGATCAGGGTGCGGCCGGTCCCCGGGGCCTGGCTTCCGTCACGACGCGACGTGCTCGCCGAGCTATAGCGGTTGCCTGCTTTGCGGAGCCGGTGCTGCCAGAATGGGCGGGACGCCGAAGTGGAGGAACGCCTTGCGTGTAGTTGATCTGATGACCGCAGATGTCATCACGGCATCGCCGGAGACGCCGATCAAGGCGGCGGCGCGGTTGATGGTGCGCAACAAGGTGAGTGGCCTTCCCGTTTGCGACGAAACGTCCCACGTCGTCGGCATCATCACCGAGGCCGACTTCCTCCGTCTCGAAGTGGCGCGCGAGGAAGCCGACGACCCGCAGCCGGTTGAGAGGGTCGAGCAGGTCATGCACAGGTCGGTGCTCACCATCGCCCCGGACGCCACAGTGGCCGAGGCGGCGCGAACAATGGTCATCAACGATGTCAACAGGCTCCCGGTGACGGACACGGATGGCAAGAGTCTTGGCATCATCTCTCGGCTCGACGTGGTGGCAGCGTTCACCAGGCCCGATGAGATCATTGAGGACGAGATCCGCGAGGACCTGCTCCGTCGCGTGCTGTTCGTTGATCCCGACGACATCACGGTTGAAGTGGCCAATGGCGTTGTGACCTTCTCCGGCGAAATCGGCACCCGCAACGAGGCGCGCCTTCTGGCCGAACTGGGCCGCCGCCTCGATGGCGTGATCAAGGTCAACAACAACCTGACCTGGCGTCTGGATGACGGCGACTAGCGACGTCCCGGCAACCTTCACTGCGCGGGATGGGCTCGAGATTGCCTACCTCACCTCGGGTGAGTTCGGGCCAACCGTGGTCTTTGTCCACGCCACCGGCTTCTGCAAGGAGCTCTGCTCCCCGGTAATCGCCGACACTCGCCAGCTGATCGGTGACTTCCGCGCCGTGGCGTTTGATCAGCGAGCTCACGGCGATTCGGCTGCCCCCGATCCACCGTTCGATTGGTGGGACATTGGGCATGATCTGGTCGAGCTGGTTTCCGATGCCCGTCCGGTCGTCGGCGTCGGGCATTCGGCGGGCGGTGCAGCGCTTGTACTCGCCGAGCTCGCTCATCCGGGTACTTTCTCATCTCTGGTTCTGGTGGAGCCCATCATCTTCCCGCCGCCGTACGGAAGGTTCGACCACAACCCCATGTCTGCCGGTGCCCTCCGGCGCAAGCGACGCTTCGCCAGCCGGGAGGACGCCTTCGCCAATTTCGTCTCCAAGGAGGCATTTGCCCAGTGGGACGGCCGGGCTATGCAGGCGTACGTGGATGGCGGCTTCCGCAGCGAGAGAGGTGGCGTTGTACTGAAGTGCACGCCTGAGCACGAAGCAGAGTTCTTCATGGCGGCAACTGATCATCGTGCCTGGGATCGGCTCGATGAGGTGCGTACCCCCTGTCTCGTAATGGCCGGGGAATACTCCACAACCCACGGGGAGCCGTTCCTCTCCGCCCTTACCAGCCGATTCGCCAATGCACGCAGCGAGGTCGTGCCGGAGAGCTCTCACTTCGTGTGGATGGAGCGACCGGCAGCAATCGCGCAACGGGTAGCCGACGCCGTGATCGAAGCCAGGCTGGACGATTAGCATCGTGGTTCGTGCTTCTCTCTGACTCCGTGCTCGAACAACTCACTGCGCAGCTCTCCGGCGCTACTGATCAACTGCGGGTCGCAACTGTCCCAGTTGCCTGTGAGCCTCTGGCAATCGTGCGCGCCGGGGCGCGGCTGTTCGGGCGCAGCACCTATTTCCGTTCGCCGCAGGGGGAGGAAGTCGCCAGCCTGGGTGCTGCCTCATTTGTCTCAGCCGCCGGCCTCGACCGGTTTGCCGATCTCGAAAGACGGCTAGCGCGGCTGGATCTCCCCGCCGAAACCAGGCTTCCGATCGGCTTCTCGTTCAATCCCAATGGTCCCCGCAGCCCGGAATGGGACGGCTTTGGGGCTCTCGATGTCGTGCTCCCCGAGGCAACTGTTGTCTCCGATTCGTCCGGGGCCCGTCTGATCGTTGCCGCCGCACCGGGCACTGAAGCCAACGCCATAATCGAAGTGCTGAGTGGTCTGAGCCCCTGGGATGCACCGCCACATCCGGATCCCGGGGTCCACACGGTTGAGTCCGTCCCGGCTTCCGGCGACTGGCAGGCCGAGGTCGCTGAGGCGATCGGGGCGATCAGGGATGGAGCGCTCGAGAAGGTGGTGCTGGCTCGATCCGTATGTGTGCAGTCGGAGCGAGCGACTGATCCCTACGATCTGATCCACCACCTCGTCGCCACGAATCCCCTCGCGTATGTATTTGCGGCCGTTGTTGGGGAGGCGGCCTTTGTTGGAGCCAGCCCGGAGCTGCTACTGGCCCGGCACGGAGAACGCATCTCGGCCAATCCCCTGGCTGGTTCGGCTCGCCGGGGCAAGGGTGACGATGATGCCACCGCCGGGGATGCTCTCCTCGCCAGTGAGAAGGACGGGGTAGAGCACGCAATCGTCGTCAACGACCTGGTGAGCCGGCTCAGCGAGCTGACCACCGAACTCGACTACCCGGAGGTGCCGTCCCTGCGCAGGATGGCAACCGTGCAGCATCTTTCGACTGAGGTTTCCGGGGTGCTCCGGAGTGGGGTCTCGACCTGTGAAGTGCTTGCTTCGATCCACCCGACTCCGGCGGTCGGGGGGATGCCGCGTGCCGAAGCGCTGGCCTTCATCGACAAGGTGGAGGGCATGGATCGTGGGTGGTACTCGGGGGGTATCGGTTGGTTGGATCCCGGTGGGGGAGCCGTTGTCGCCCTGGCTCTTCGTTGCGCACTGCTGCGTGATCGGACGTCTCGGCTCTACGCCGGGAACGGCATTGTCGCCGGTTCGGATCCGGCAGCGGAGCTCGAGGAAACCCGGCTCAAGTTCCGGCCGCTGCTCGACCTCCTCGCAGCTACCTGATCAGTTCTGCCATTTGGGTTGTGACGTGGCGATGTAGATCCCGATTGGCGCGGCGATCCGTTGCTATCTCTACCAGCCGGGGACGGGCCGTCTTCTCGGCGATGAGCGACTGCAGAGTGGCGACATCGTCGACCCGGAACCCCTCGATTCCGAGGGCCTCCGCCACAGCCACAAAGTCGGTCCCATGAGGAGTGGCCAGGTACGTCTCGAACACGTCGGGATCCAGCAAAGCGGAGTCGCCGTGCTCGAGGAAGTGAAAGATCCCTCCGCCATCGTTGTTGACGACGACGATGGTGATCGGCAAGCGCAATAGAGCAGCGGTCCGCAACGAGTTGAGGTCATGGAGCATCGAAACGTCTCCGACCAGGACGACGGCGTGATGGCCCGCGGCGGCCGCACCCAACGCAGCCGAGACGACCCCATCAATCCCATTGGTGCCCCGGTTCCCAAACACGCGCAGAGGAGTCTCGCTCTTGCCGGCAAATGCGTCCGTGTCGCGGATCGGCATTGACGAGCCGACGGTCAGCAGTGTCCCCGCCGGTGCGGATTCGGTGACAATCCGTGCGATAGCCGGCTCATTGGGGAACGTGGCGGACTGGATCTCTCGGGCGATGAGTTCGTCTGCGGCCGTATCCAGCCTGGTCCATCCGGCCACCCACGCGTCTGAGGTCGGTGCCGACAGATGACTCGAGATCGCGCGGGCAGCGGAGGCCGGTGGCATCTCGATAACCGTCGCGGCACTCCGGGTGGCGTCTCTGCTTTGCCCGTCGATCAAGATCTGATCAACTTCGGTGTGCCTTTCCAGCCAGGACCACACCGGCTTCGAGGTTGGCACCGGTCCGAAACGCAGGACGACCTCGGGTCGCAGCCGGTCTAGGGCTCCAGCTGCCGCCAGTTGGTCGCCATAGCCGAGGACGTGGGTCAGGTCATGGTCGCCGAAGCGGAGCCCGGAAAGGGGGTCGGCAAAGATCGGGAATCCGGCAGCGGCGGCCAGTTGTGCGCAGGCGCCGGGGAATGACAGATCGTTCTCTCGACCCGCAACGATCACGCCGTGCCGCCCGGTCAATCGAGCTGCAACCTCAGCGAGATCGGTCTCCGGCATAGCCGATGCGGCCGGAGCAGCGATGGGTGGAGCCGGCGCAGAGTCGATGCCTCCGCGCTCCGACTCGAGTAGCGGCTCGCGAAAGGGGAGATTGAGATGTACCGGCCCCGGCGGCTCGGCCGTGGCATGCGCCCAGATGTCAACGGCGACCTCGCCGGCAGCCTGTTCGTCCGATATTTCGTCAGGTGGCAGCGCATCTGCGAACAGGCGGACCGCAGTCCCGTAGAGAGACACCTGATCGATAGTCTGGGGGGCGCCTACCTCACGCAATTCGGGCGGCCGGTCTGCGGTGAGCACGAGGAGTGGTGTGTCGCTCTGGCTAGCTTCGATCACCGCGGGTAGATACTCGGCAGCGGCGGTCCCCGAGGTGCACGCCAGCACCACCGGGTTCCCGGTGGCCTTGGCCAGCCCCAGTGCGAAGAAACCGGCAGATCGCTCATCGTGCAACGGCCATTTGCGGATCCTCGGCTCACCGGCCAGCCCGTCCAGGAGAGGGGCGTTCCGGGAGCCGGGGGAGATGCACGCATGTGCGACGCCGAGATCGGCCAGGGCCGAGGCGAGTTGTCTGGCGAAACGGCGATTCGGCATCCGGTCAGATTAACCACCATTGACCGACGCACTTGATTGTTACAATATAGCTATAACAATGTTGCTCAAGCTAGATCCCGCCAGCGGGCTTCCCCTCTATGCCCAGATCGCAGCAGCTGTGCGTCGTGCTGTCGCAGACGGCGACGTGGTGGCCGGAGACCGGCTCCCCGCAGCTCGTGACCTTGCGCTGACGCTCGATGTGAACATGCACACTGTGCTGCGCGCATACAAGGACTTGCGCGATGAACAGGTCATAGAACTGCGCCGGGGCCGGGGGGCAATAGTACGAGAGGGCTCGCTGTCGGCCGCGTCGGTTCGCCATCTCGCCGCGGCTCTGGTGCAGGAGGCCACCCAGCGCGGTCTGTCGCGGGACGAGATCGTTGCGTTGGTCGAAGAGGAGTTCTCGTGAGGCGACTTACCCTGGTCATTGTCCCGGCTCTGGTTCTCCTGCTGTTGGGGTCGGTCTTTGCGGCTTTCTGGTCAGAGCTGCCGGAACCAATGGCGATTCATTGGGGACTCAACGGCGAACCGAACGGCTCGGCGCCCCGCCTGGTCGCTTTTGGCTTGCTGGCCGCTATTCATGTTGCGGTTGCGGTGGCGGTCTATCAGTCGGTGCGTCGTTCGCCGGGGGAGGGCCCTTCATTCACCGCAGGTCTCTTCGGAATCAGCGCGCTACTCCTTGGCGTTGCGCTGCTGATGGTCAGCGCCAATCAAGGTAGGGGAGACTGGCGCCAAGCCGACGAGGTCGGCCTTCTGCAGGTGCTTGTGTTGCTCCTCGTTGGCTTTCTGTTCGGCACGCTGGGCTGGGTTGTCGCCGGCGGCCGGGCTGCCTCAACCAGAGCCGAGCCCGGAACGTTGCCCCGGCTCGATGTCGCCGAACCTGCAAGCTCGATTTGGTCGGGACGTGGGTTCGGCAAGGTCACAACCGCTATCGGTGTTGCCGTGATTGCCGCTGGTCTGCTCGTGTGGGGTTGGAGCGGGATCGTCCTGGTTCTCGTCGGAATCGTTGCACTGCTGTTCTCCGCGGTGCGGGTCACAGTCAGTGGGGAACGGCTGGTGGTGAGCCTTGGCTGGTTGGGCTATCCATCCTGGCGGGTTCCCCTTGCGACGGTTGCCCGGGCCGAAGTGGAGAGGGTGAATCCGATGGCCTACGGTGGCTGGGGCTATCGCATCCGGCCCGGTGTGCGCGCAGTAGTGATCCGATCCGGGGACGCGTTGCGGATCGTGCGCGACGAAGGCCCCGATCTGCTGTACACCGTGGATGACGCCGAGCGAGGCGCCGGGCTGATCAACTCGATCGTGTCGGCGCGGTCGGAATAGGCGCTTCCCTGGTCGCAGCGCTGAGCCAGGAGAGCGAAGACTCTCGGCTCAGCCCGCCGGCGGTCTCGAGTACTCGTTGATCTGGATCTTGAGTCCGTCGGGATCCTCGACCGTGAGAGAGCGGCCAAACGGTTGGGGACAGATCTCACCCGAAGGGTCGATCCCGGCTCCGTCGAGGAGCGAGAGAACGTCCTCGAGTTTGGTTGGGGCATCGAGTCCGAGGCCCATGCCGTCACCCTTGTGATCGACGGTCTCGGCAATGTGAAGAGCCAGCGTTGCCTCACCGACCTGCAGCTCGGTCCACGCCGGCGACGAGGTGACGATCTTGGCCGCCGGGAGCAGCCGGGTGTAGAACGAAACGGCACGGTCCATGTCGGTTACGTAGACCAGTGGAATCAGCTTCATGTGTCCTCCGAGCGATGCTCCGGCGAGCTTAGAGCTTCAGATGAGGATGCCGGCCGACAGCAGGACGGCAGCTGCGAGCTGCAGGCGGGCGGTTCCCTTCAGGACCCCAATCAACGCCGGCCCGCTTCGTTCCCGGTGCAGGGTTCGGATCAACGGCAACCCGAGGGGGACCGCCACGAGAGTGAGCAGTGCTCCCGCAGGAAGCCAGTCGAAGACCACGGCGATCGCAGGCAGCAGCAGGGCGCCGAGAATGCATGCGGCAAAGAGGGCTACTGCAGCGGAGCGGCCGAGTATCACGGCAAGCGTTCTCTTGCCGGCGGGGGCATCGGTCTCGATGTCGCGAACGTTGTTGGCGAGCAGGATCGCACTCGCCAGCAGGCCCATTGTGATCCCCCCCGGCCAAACCCCGACCTCGATTGAGCGATCGAACACGTAGCGGGTGCCGGCTGTTGCTACCAGGCCGAAGAAGATGAACACGAACAGCTCGCCGAGACCGTAGTAGCCGTATGGGATCGGGCCGTTGGTGTAACCGAGCGCCGCAATGATCGAAGCGACACCAACTATCAGGATCCAGACACCGCCCAGGTAGATCAAGTACAGACCGGCGAGAGCGGCCAGGCCGAAGACCAACCCGATGCCGAGCCACATCTGACGTGGGGTGATCAACCCGGACGCCACCGCACGAGTCGGGCCGATCCGATGTTCGTCGGTACCGCGCGTCCCGTCGGCAACATCGTTGGCAAAGTTGACCCCGACCTGGATGAGGAGCGCTGCGATCAGGGTCACGACCGAGGCGTCGATGCGGAAGGCATCTGCCCGGTACGCCAGAGATGAGCCAACCAGAACCGGGGCCACCCCTGCCCACAGTGTGGTGGGCCGGGCCGCGAGAACCCAGGAGCTCACGTGAGGCATTAGCCAAGCCTCCTCAGCGTTGGATCGTGAAGGGCAGCCCCCCTACCCCCGAGCGCTCTGCGCCCGGCGGTACCTTCCCCCCGCCCTGCGGCGGGGGGACTGACAGGGATCAGTAGTGCCATGGGAAGATCGTGTAGTCCTGTTCCCGTTTCTCGAGGAAGGCGTCGCGCCCCTCCTGCGCTTCCTCGGTGCCGTAGGCGAGGCGAGTCGCTTCTCCCGCGAAGAGCTGCTGTCCCACCAATCCGTCGTCGGGGAGGTTGAAGGCATACTTGAGCATGCGCTGTGCCGTCGGGCTCTTGGTGACGATCTCCTCTGCCCATTCCAGGGCAACCTTCTCCAGGTCGTCGTGGGGAACAACTGCGTTGACAGCTCCCATCTCGTAGGCCTCCGCGGCGGAGTACTCACGGCCGAGGAAGAACACCTCACGGGCTCGTTTCTGGCCAACCTGCCGAGCCAGCAGCGCCGACCCATAGCCGCCATCGAAACTGGCGACGTCGGCGTCG
>JASJDZ010000080.1 GCA_030065575.1 Acidimicrobiia bacterium | reverse complement strand
GTCGGCTTGACGTTCTCGGAGACTTGGTTCGCTGGACATCGCCCTAGGTTGCCACGAGTTCGTCCACCAATGCAGCCGCACGCTCGGGAGCGTCGATCCACGGCAGGTGTCCTCCTCCCTCAATCAGCTCCAGACGGGCATTCGGAATGGAGGCGACTAGCGCCTCTGCGACTGGCACGTCGCCGTTGGTCTCGTGCTCGCCCCAGACGACGACCGTCGGGGCGGAGATGCGAGCCCGCTGCGACGGACCCAGTAGGTACTCCGGTGCATACGAGCCGGGTCGGCCGCGCAGCGAGCCCATCAACGCCATGTCGTTGCGAAGGGAATCGGTGTGCTCCAGCAGGGCTCCCCACCAGTCGAGGTAAGTCTGGTCGAGACGTCCTTCGTCGAGGCTGGAACCGTGGCCGATGGAACGCCACATCCTTCGCTGCATCTTCGCTCCTGGCCGCATTCTGCCGAGTAGGCGCCCGACTCCGGGAAGCAGCATGAGACGCTCGCCTGCCGGAGTTCCCAACTCCTCGAGCAGCCATGGGGTACCCATGAGGACCACCCCGGAAATCCGATCTGGGTACTCGGCAGCCGCTTTGAGCGCCAGCGTCCCACCCGAGGACGATCCGACAACCAGGGCATCCTCCCGACCGAGGGCATCAAGACAGTCGACGGCGACACGTCCGAGGTAGGTATCCATATCGATGGCGGGTTGCAGAGGCTCGGAGAGCCCGGTCCCGGGAAGATCGACCACCACGACGCGATGGTTGCGGAGGTGCGGGACGAGGTGAGCCCAGCCAGTTCCGCTGCTTGGACTCCCATGGAGCAACAGCACGGTTGGCCCCGCACCGAACTCCTGAATCCGGATCTGGGTTTCCGTTGTGGCCAAGCGAATGGTCCGCTCCTCCGGAGTCATTCCAACCGCCTCCCAAAGCACGGCTTCGGCGGCTCTGTATGCAGCTTCGTTCACAGTTGTGCCTCCTTGATGGTGAGGTCCACGGACATGGCTCCGTGACCCGGAACATCACATATCACTCGGTAGGTGCCCGGCTCCAGATCTAGCTCGATACGACCAGACGAATGCCCGGGGACGTTCAGTTCTATCGCTGTCCCTTCCACGGTGAACGTGTGACGGACCCCGTCCCGGTTCTCCAACCAGAGACCGGAGCCGGCGGAGACAACAAGGACCTCCGGCTCGAAGGCGAGCGCTTCGGCGACCACCCTGGCGTCACCGGCCATTGGCTCTGCCGACTCGACTCCGGCGGCGACGATCACCGATACGACGAGTCCCACCAGGAACAGACTTGCGCTTGCCCAGACAGCCGGTCGCAGCAGTCGTCCGGTACTGCGCCGGATTGACCCGATGCCGGCAGCGAATGCAACGAGGCACACAAGGGTCAGGAACAGGTTCAAGGCGAACGCCTCGAGAGAGGCGAGGTCTGTGAGTGCATCGGCGAGTGGTGCCGCTGAGCCGACCACGAGCAGAAGGGCAAGCAACCCCGAGGTGAACGCAAGCTTGCGCCTGCCGCTACGGATAGCAATGCCCAACCCCAGGAACACCAGACCAATGACAGTCACGGGTGCCGCAAAGCCCGCCAGCACCTGGAACACAAGCGAGTAGCCGGCAAGGGCGAAAGCCGCCGACCGAGCGACAGCGATCCACGGCTCATCCATCGACGGCGTCTGCGTCTCAATTACTTCGTTAGGGGAATCCATCTCTCTCCTTACTCAATGTGACAGTGATACTGTCATAAAGACAGCAATGCTGTCAAGTAGAGCAGAAGCCGGGCGTCAGCAGCCGGACTGGGCCTACTGCTTGCGACCTGCCAGGTGGCGACCGGCATTCTCCAGACCAAGACAGCCGGCAACCAGCTCCTGAGTCTGCCTCCGCTAGTACCGGTCCCCCAACCGTCACTCGGCACAAGCGAGGTGTATCGTCGGCTAGGGAAGAGGGCGTTTGATGTGGGAGAAGGCAGAATGGGCAATGGCGTCTGTCCCTTTACGGAGTTCATCAAGGCGACGGCTGACCCCAACACTGGGGAAGCTCTGGTAGATGCGTTCTTGGCCGATCCGTATGTGGTTGGGGATGATCACGACCTCAGTACAGATCAGATCGACATCCTGCTCGGGGGTGACAGGAACGGGATCCGAGCCGAGCTCGCCAGAGAGGCTGAGGACCACCCCGAGTGCGCGAAGAGCCACCAGTGGGCGCCCTTCGGCCTCATGACGTAGCACAACAGTGACTCCACCCCGCCTGACGGTTGTCGGAACGGGGATCAAGGCTGGCCTCCAGCTCACAGCCGAGGCCAGCCAGCGGATCAGCCGATCCGCTGAGGTTTACTATCTGGCAACCGAGCCGGCTACGGCCCAGCTCATAGAGAACCTCAATGGAAACGCAACGTCTCTCGCTGATCTCTATCAGCCGGAGAAGCCGCGGCAGCAGACCTACAGCGAAATGGCCGATGTCATCCTCAGTGCGCTGCGGCAGGGCAAGGATGTTTGCGCGGCCTTCTACGGCCATCCGAGCATCCTCACCACTCCGGCACGCATCGCAATGGGAATGGCTCGCGAGGAGGGCTACGAGACAACGATCCTTCCCGGCATCTCGGCCGAGGACTGCCTCTACGCCGACCTGGGAATCGATCCCATCAGAAGCGGCTGCCAGTCCTATCTGGCTGCAGACTTCCTACTGAGGCCCCGACGGTTCGACTTGAGTACACCACTGGTCCTGTGGCAGATCACCACCATCGGCGAACCTTCATTGCCGGACACCACCAACAACCCGGGCCTCCGGCTGCTCGCAGAACGGCTGGTCTCCGGCTACGGATCCGACCACGAGGTCATCATCTACACGGCCTCGGCGTTTGCGATCGGGAGGCCAACTATCGACCACGTCAAACTTGCTGATCTCGCTACGGCGGATATTCCGCTGCTCGCGACCTTGTACGTGCCGCCGCAAGGACGGCCACAGCTGGATCGGGACATGGCTTTGAGAATCGACGGGGACTCCGCCACTCAGGAGGAAACCGGTAGCGCGACTGCCCAGTCGTAGCCTGCGTCCTTCCCGGCCCCCCATGCCCGGTTCGCGGCCTCGCTGCCCAGATGCTCCTCAGCATTCGCCAGCTCTGCCGCAACGCGGTGGCGAGAAGCGGCGGGCAATTCGACCTCCATGTCTGATCGGATTGCCTCTCCGACACCGTGTAGGAAGGCGACCTGCTCGAAATCAGAGTCGTGGAAGGCCAAGGTGGCCAGAGCGAGGACCGCCCATAGAACACCTGCGATGTCGTGTGCGGACCGGCTCATCGCAACAGCCGCCGTCAGGCGCTCTCGAGCCGCTTCCGTTTCACCTTCTTCCGTGGCGATTCGACCCTGGAGCATGACCCCTCGTGCACCGATCAAGGTGTCGTTGAGTTCCTGGGACAGCGCAAACGCGTGATCGATCAGCGGTGCAGCTTTGTCGTGTTGGCCCATATCGATGAGAAGTGCTGCCTCGCTTTGCAGCATGTTCTCGACGTTCGGTCCCATGCCCAGCTGACCGTACAAATCGCGCGCCCGCCTGAACATCTCAAGAGCCGGCGCAAGCTCCCCGAGCTGCAGCAGGATCGTGCCGCGGGCATCGGCGATCAACGCCTCGAGCGCCGGCATCTCATCGGCCGTACGCAAGGCCTGGAGTCTCTGCACGTACTTCTCTGCGGTCTCGATGTCGCCAATCCAGCTGGAACCAAACGAGACCTGAGCGAGCCAGAACATGACCTCCGTCGTCGGCTCTGAGTCGACCGCAGCGAGCGCCTCGATCAAGAGATCACGAGCGCGTCGATAGCGCCCCCCTACCCATTCCACTGTCACTTGTGATGCGAGGGACCTTGCGAGGAAACGACGATCACCCAGCGCCTTGGCCAGTTTGCGCTGGCGCGCCACGAGGCGATCCGCTTCGTCCGTATCCCCAGCCCAGACAGCCAGGCGGGTCATGTACCGCAATGCCCAAAGCAATGCCCGCGGATTCGTGTCCCCCGCTCCGGCGATGGCTGACGCAAGGTTGCGCCGGGCCAGGTCGTGGTCACCGCGTTCGAACCAGAAGTCGCCCATACCTGCAGCAATCTCGAGAGCGAGCTCCTTGTCCAATGACGTCGTTGCCAGCTCCAGGGCTGCTCGTATGTTGCCCTCATCCGCTCTGACGTGCTCAAAGGGAGCTACGCGGTCGCCAGCCTCCACCTCAGCTGCGTACGTGGCCAACATCGAAGCGAAGTAGGTCGCGTGGTCGCGCCGCACGGTGTCCGCTTCTTCGGTGTCGGCCAGCTTGGCTGCGGCGAACTCCCTAATGGTCTCGAGCATCTTGTAGCGAGCGGGTAGGGGCGAATCGGACACGACAAGCGATGTGTCAACCAGCCGTGTCAGCAGATCGAGTGTGGTGTGATCCGAATCGACTTGGAAGCAACCTTCCACGGCGTCGAGGGTGAATCCGCCCCTGAAGACCGATAGCCGGCGCAACAACGCACGTTCCGAGACCGTCAGTAGCTCGTAGCTCCAAGCCAGCGCTGCTTGCAGGCTTTGATGCCGGTCGGCAGCTGTACGACTACCCCCAGTGAGCAGCACAAACCTCTCCTCGAGATGGTGCTCCAGGTCACGCAACGCCATTGCCCGTAGCCGGGCACTGGCCAGTTCGATCGACAGTGGAATCCCCTCTAGCCGTTCGCAGATGCGGAGGACGGTTGCCTGCGTCGGCTCGTCGAGGTCGAAGTCGTGCCGCCAGCGCCTGGCGCGGTCTGCGAAGAGTAGAACTGCATCAGGCATCTCTCCGTCGTCGGCCGAGATTGCGGTACCGAGAGGAGGGACCCTGTAGACCACCTCACCAGAGATACCCAACGGCTCCCGACTCGTGGCGACGACGGTCATCGCGGCACCCGTCTGGAGTACCTGATGGATCATCTGCGCTGCCGCAGCAACGACATGCTCACAGTTGTCGACAACGAGCAGCATCTCCTTGGACGAGAGATGCTCTTCGACGACATCCGCTAGATGTCGGTTCGCCGCCGCCGGGACGTCTAGCTCGTCGGCAAAGGCGTGAGCGACGCCATCAGAGTCCGTCACCTGGGAAAGGTCGATCATTCGAACGCCGTGCCGGTAGCGATCACGTCGTCTGTCGGCGACTTCCACTGCGGTTCGCGTCTTTCCAATGCCTCCAGTGCCGGCCAGAGTGACGAGACGGTTGGTGTTGAGCAGATCATTTAGTGTGGCCAGTTCGTCACGGCGGCCAACGAATCGGGTCAAGAAGCTGGGAAGGTTGACCGGCGCACCCAAGGTTGCCGGGGCTTCGAGTTCGGGTACCTGGAGCAGGATCTGCTGTTCCAGCTGTTGCAGCGCTGGCGATGGTTCGATTCCGAGTTCGTTGCCGAGGAGGGATCGCGCTCGCCGATAGACGCGCAAGGCATGCGCCTGGCGGCCGGCCCGGTAGAGGGCAACCATCAGCTGGCCCCAGAAGCGCTCATGAAACCCGTGAGATTCGACCAGTTCTTCCAACTCGCCGATAAGCTCGGCGTGGCTGCCCAAAGCCAGATCGGCTTCGATACGATCGCCCATAGCTGCCAGACGC
>JASJDZ010000044.1 GCA_030065575.1 Acidimicrobiia bacterium | reverse complement strand
CCCAAATACGGGCCTGGTGTACGCCAAAACGAGGGGGGAACGCCCGCCTCTCCGTACTGGCGGATCTGAGGCCCAAATACGGGCCTGGTGTACGCCAAAACGCCAGGGATGGGCTTGTGGTCAGGACCTTCGTCCGGGGTCACGCCCCGTGTCGACCTGCTGCCATTGGGGCCCCCGCAGCAGGGGCTGCTCGATCGACATGTCAAGACTGGCCACCGCCCGGAACTCGAGTGCGGCGTTGAATAGCCCTTCGAACATGATGGGAGTCGGTCCGGTTGCCGTTTCCAACAAAGTGATCAGGTCGGGGGCATCGCTGGCGAAATCGATGAAGGCATGGTGAGTACTACTTCCCTTCACCGAGAACTCGGGCGACTTGGGTAGCGGCTCGCCATCGGGATCTGCCGAGGCGGTCCAGGGGATGATGAACTCGCGCTCGCCGTCCATCACCCGCAGTTGTGCATCTCGCACCAGGACCGGGGAAGCCCAGGACTGTGTCAGAAAGCAGGTGATCTGAAGGCGGAGCTCGGCGACCGGCAGGGTCTCATCGAGAATGCGTACCCATCCCAGCGGAGGGTCGATGCACTTGAGCCTCCAACCGGGTCGGAACAGCAGCTTCGTCAGTTTGCTCGCCATGCCGGCCTCCTTCCCCGGTGATTGTTGCAGGGTCGCGGTAAACCCCGGTCTTCCGACCGGGGTTCCTTGGCATAAGCCAGCCATCGCGCCGACTGTGTCTTCAGCATGAGTTTGATTGCATCAAACTCAAATGCGATTTCATCGCACTACTTCTTCTTGTGCCTATTGGCCTTCTGCCGCTTGCGGTACTTGTGCTTCGACATCTTCTTGCGGCGCTTCTTGATCAAGGAACCCAATTCAAAACCTCAGATTGTTGTGGCAAACAAGCGGCCGCGGGACCAGCCCGACGGCCGCAGGACCCATAGATTCGCAAATCCCCTGAGAAATCGCAAGCCCGACCGGCCCTATTGCCAGCCAACATGGTCGACATCGAGGACGACGGCTCGTCCCTCGTCGCCCAGGACATCCTCCAGAGCAGCGAGCGTCGGGGCCGGATCCCCGGTGACAGCCACCGCTGTCGGCCCGGCTCCGCTCCAAGCTGCGTGGTACGCTCCGGCTTCCAGAGCTGCCTCCATCATCTTGCCCGTAAGCGGCGATAGCTCGGCACGATGGGTCTCGTGGATCTCATCACCCGAAGCCTTTGCCAGGGCAGCAACGTCACCAGTTCGGAGCCCCTCAATGAGGAAGGCCACCCGGGCGATGTTGCGCGCCGCAGCACGACGTGCCATCTCCTCCGGAAGTGCCATCCTCGCCTTTGCGGTCTTCAGCGGCTCGTTGGGTATGCCGAACACGAAGCTCAAGCCCGGAGCCAGCTCGAGATGCCGAAGCGTCCCATCGGCGACCGCCACGAGCCCGCCGTAGACAGCGGCACCGGCATTGTCTCCGTGCCCCTCGATGGCCGCAACCAGCTCGTACAGCTCATGAGGTCGCGGCTCCTCGCCCAGGGCCCGGAAGGCCGCAGCGGCGCTAGCGACCATCACCGCAGCACTCGAGCCAAGTCCCCGGGAGCGAGGAATGGCGCTGTCGATGACAAGCCGCATCGGTCTCCCGACCGCTTCTTGTACGGCCAAACGGACGAAGTCCGTCGGTCTGGGCACAAACGTCGTGTCGAGCTCGGCAACCACCCACTCGTCGGCAGCAGTCGCCTCGACCTTGCAATGCAGACCAAGCGCCACTCCGAGACAGTCAAAGCCGGGCCCGAGATTTGCCGACGAGGCTGGGGCTGTTGCGATTCCGGTACTCACAGAACGTGATTCTACGACGCCCGGAGGCTTCCTCATCGCCGGCTAGAAGTCCCAATCGGGTTTCGGTGTCGGGAGCCGCAGCACACGATCGAGAGCCGCCAGCAGTTCCTGCGACCCGCGCAGGTCGTCGGTGGTGGCCAATCCGCTAGCCGGGCGCACCCCCAACCACAGCCGGGTGAATGCGCCAACGCTCGCCTCGAGGATGGGGAGCCCAGCCTCGCTACCGAGTACCGCAGAAGACTCCGGCCCGAACGTGATCACATAGTCATCGGCCACCCCGCGCCATCCGGCGTCTTCGTGGAGTTCGCCTGCGATCGGATCGGTCAGTTTCAGATTGAACCGAAGCGACTCGCCAGGCAGCTTGGCTGCAGCAACACAAGTCTTCACGTCGCACATGCGGATTTGCCAATAGGCGGTAGCCCGGGCCCGATTCTCGTACTCCGACTTCTCGGTCATGCGCCGGCGACGGAACGGCTGATGAATCAGATCCTGTAGCTGAATGTCGGCGGGCTCGCGCATCCGAACCAGTTGCACGTTGTCACCGAGTTGTACCAGAAGCGCCATCAGCTCGAGGAATTGCTCGGTGGTCTGATAGGTCATGAACCAGGCGTTGAGCGGCCCGAACTCCATGCCCTTCGTGCTAAACCAGATGAGGTGGGTCAGCTCACCATTGGGCCCATCGGGGTAGCCGAGGCCAAATCCGTTGTCCGCCCACAGCAACTCCGCCTCCGTGGCCGCGCCCGCATCGAGCACACAGGAACCGTGTCCCCGGAGCCGATTGTGACGAGAGCGGTGAATCGCCTCCCAGTCATCGGCGCCGAGCCGTTTTGGAGGGCGCGGGGTCACCGGCACTCGCAGCGACGCCGGATCGATTGAGTGCCAGTACTCGTAGGTTCCCGTGCCAAAACCGAGCCTGTTGTAGTAACCCTGGTCGAACATCCCCAAAACGCTCACCGCAGCTCCGGCGACGGCATCATTTGCTATCGCTTGTGCTGTGAGCCTGCGCGCCAGGCCCTGGCGCCGGGCAACATGACTCGTATTCACGGCGGTCACAACCGATAGCGGCAGCTCCTGAGCCTGATATCTCATCGAGCCCATGCCGGTCGAAACGAAGCACTCGGGTGAGCCGTCAACAATCGCTACTAGCGAGTCGTACTGCTCGGCGAACAGCTTGAGGGCCTTGTCATGGTTCTCGTTGCCACTTTCGACCCAACCGATTTCCCGCCAGATACGAGCGACGCCGTCAAAATCGGCCTCGGGGTTGTATTTGCGAATCTCCACGTAGTTCTCCCATGAGTACCGGCCCGGACGTGATTCTAAGGGGCCACTTGATCGATCGGGGATTTGCCACTGGACCGACGGCCGGAAATCGCAGACTATGTAGGTAGCGAACGGGGAGGCTCTATGGCGACCGATGATCAGTTCGCAGGAGTTGTGAAGCAGAGGTCTCAGCTTGGCCTGGCGATGCAGCGGGTCGAGTTGGCGGCTGCCGCGCCCGCAGCCAAGGACACGTGGATCCCGGAGTTGACTCAGCATCTTCGTGAGCTCGACACTGCGTTCGATCAGTACATCCGTGACGTGCAAGCACCCCTCGGTCTGATGGATCAGATCGTCGATCGGGCCCCACGATTACAGCGATCGGTCGAGACCTCCGCAGCCAACCTCGCCTCCGTTGCTGGAATGATCAAGGAGGCCGTGGCGCTCGTTGGCGCCGAGGACGCGTCCAATCGTGTCGATGAGGTGCGTGAAGCGACGATGGCCGCTCTGGTGGCGCTCGCCCGCCACCGCCAGAAGTGTGCCGACCTCATCTACGACGCATACGACATCGACATCGGCGGCTATTGAGCCAGGGCTCGACAGCGTCGAGCCGCCGCTACCGAAGGAGCGCCTGCTCCAGGTCCTCGATCAACGCGTCCGGGCTCTCCAAGCCAACCGAGAGTCGAATCAACCCGGGTGGGGCTGCAGGGTCGACACGAAGCCGATGCTCAGCTAGAGATTCAACCCCTCCTAGAGAAGTCGCGTTGGTGAACACCCGCAGCCGTTCCACCACCGCTGCAGCGCGTTCCGGTGAGTCCACCTCGAAGGAGAGAACGCCACCAAACATCGGCACGCCCGACCTGGCCATCTGCCGCTGCGCTACCTCGTAGCCGGGGTGGGACTCCAACCCCGGATACCAGACTCGGCTGGTGGTGTTGCTGAGGAAAGCGGCGACCTGCCGGGCCGTTTCACTCTGGCGGGCAACCCGTAGCGGAAGGGTACGAATGCCGCGCAGAGTCAGCCACGACTCCAGAGTCCCGGGGATGGCACCATCGGTTGTCCGGGAGCCCCGCAACTGCGCAGCCAAATCTCCATCGCGAACAGCAGCTACTCCGCCCATTGCGTCCGAGTGACCTGCAATGAACTTGGTAGTGGCATGGATGACAAAGTCAACGCCCGCACCGAGTGTGTCCTGGAGAACAGGTGTAGCGAAGGTTGCGTCCGCAACCGTTATCACCCCACGGGACAGAGCATCGACTGCCGTTGCCTCTAGATCGGTGATAAGGCACTTCGGGTTGGAGGGTGTTTCGATCCACCAGACGTCTCCGGCCTGCAACTCATCCGCTGTCGTGACGGTCCACGATCCTCTCTCAGCCTCCGAGCTCACAAAGGCCGAGACACCGTGATACACATCGTCGGGCAGAGCGATGCGGCGTGGTCGCACGTGACGGAGCACGGCCGCAACAGCGGCCATTCCCGACGGGTAGGCCACGGCATCTCCCCCTTCGAGCGCCCCGAGGACAGCTTCGAGTCGTTCGGTTGTCTCGTGACTCATCCGCAAGTAGGTGCGGCCACCCTCCTCATACTCGAAGGTGGTACTGGGCCGCAGCGCAGGGGCGACATCGGGCAATTCGGTGAAGTGGTCATCGCCGTGCAGCGCCACGGTGTAGGGGTCGTATTCCATGGCGACACTGTACCGAGGCTGCAAGGAGCTCAGTCACCATCCTCGTCCCGCGGATCTCAGTACCGCCGCATGCGGCACAGATCTACGCCGAAACTGAAGCTTCCTCGCGTTCCCGGGCACGCCTTCCGACCAGCTTCTCGATCTCTACCGCCCAGAAAACGACGGTGGCGACGCCAAGGGCTATCAGCAGATTGAGAACCGACAGCGGCTCAGTGCCAAAGACACGCTGCAGCGGCCCCCAGTAGACGACCATGATCTGGAGCACGAACGTGATGAGAACGGCTCCAAGCAGGGGTTTGTTGCTCCGGAGCCCCTGGGTGAACAGCGAGTCGCGATCGGACCTCACCGCCATAGCATGACCCATCTGAGACAGGGTGAGCACGGTGAAGATCATTGTTTGCCAGGTTTTGTCGTCGGGATTCGCCGAGTCGTAGTAGAACAGTCCGCCGAGCAGCGACACGAAGCCCATGAGCAGACCGACCCATAAGATGTGACGGCCCATTCCCCGGCCGAAGATGTTCTCCCTCGGGGAGTAGGGCTCGCGTTCCATGACAATCTTCTCGGATGGCTCAAACGACATAGCCAGCCCGGGTAGACCATCGGTGACCAGGTTGATCCAGAGGATCTGAATTGCCGTCAGCGGCAACGGCAACCCAAGGAATGGGGCAAAAAGCATCGTGATGATCTCGCCGCTGTTGCTCGTCATCGTGTACTTGATGAACTTGCGGATGTTGTCGTAGATCGTCCGACCTTCGCGCACGGCCTTGACGATGGTGGCGAAGTTGTCGTCGAGCAGCACCATGCCCCCGGCCTCCTTGGAGACATCGGTGCCGGTGATACCCATGGCAACCCCAATATCGGCCTTGCGTAGCGCCGGGGCATCATTGACGCCATCACCAGTCATTGCCACCACCTCGCCCTGCTCCTGAAGGGCGCTGACGATGCGGAGTTTGTGCTCGGGCGAAACGCGGGCGTAGACCGAGACCTCGGTGACCATTTCGAGCAGCTCATCATCGTCGGCCCGGTTGAGCTCGGCACCCGTGACAACCCGGCCCTTGGTGTCGATGCCGACATCGGCAGCGATTCGCTTTGCGGTGAGCGGGTGATCGCCGGTGATCATCACCGGCCTGATGCCTGCCTGGCGACAGGCGCGGACCGCCGCTGGTACCTCCTCCCGGGGCGGATCCACCATCGTGACCACACCCACAAAGATCAGGTCCTCCTCCAGCCCTTCAACCTCCTCATCGGCCGGCAGCTCGGGAAGCGGCCGAAGAGCGACACCGAGCACGCGCCGCCCGGCGTTCGCCAGGTTCTCATTGGTTTCGTGGGCACTCGAGACAAGCTCGTCGGTGAGCGGAACTGCGCTCTCCCCTGCCCACACCAACGTGGCAAGATCGACAAGACCGTCCGGGGCTCCCTTGATCATCGACACGTAGGGAGCACCGACGACCTCGCGGTATGCGTCGGGGACCTCGTGCACTGTGGACATACGCTTCCGCTCCGAGGTGAACGGCGCCTCGGCCACTCGCGGCCACGATGAGTAGATCCCGTCTGGCGCTAGGCCGGCATGCAGCGCGGCGGCGGCGAGGGCTACCTCCGTAGGATCGCCAACATGCTCCTCGCTGCCCGAAAGATCGAGCACAGCGTCGTTGCACAAGAGCGCGCCGAGGAGGGTCATTCGGGTTGCAGTGGGCGGCCCATCGGCACCTATGGAAACGTCGGCGAGCTCTTGCACACCTTCGTCGGCAGCGATCTCTGCAGCCACCATGCGATTCTGCGTAATCGTGCCGGTCTTGTCCGAGCAGATGACGGTTACCGACCCGAGAGTCTCGACGGCCGGCAGCTTGCGGATGAGCACCTCGCGACGCAGCATTCTTTGCGCACCCAGGGAAAGGGCAATCGTCACGACTGCAGGTAGTCCCTCCGGCACCGCCGCAACGGCGAGCGCAATTGCGGTTAGGAACATCTCACGGATTTCCTCTCCGCGGAACATTCCCAATATGAAGACGACGCTGACGATACCGATAGCGGCCAGGGCGAGGCCGCGCCCGAGCTGGGTCATCCGCCGCTGCAGTGGTGTCGTCGACCGATCGATGCTTTGCAGCAGGTCGGCTATGTGACCGAGCTCGGTGTTCATACCGGTCCCGACAACGACTGCGGATCCCTTCCCGTGGGTGACCGCAGTTCCCATGTAGATCATGTTGCGGCGATCCCCCACGTTGAGATCGACCTCGGCCAGCGTCGCCGTGGTCTTCTCAACCGGGTAGGACTCACCAGTCAGTGCCGCCTCGGCCACTTGCAGACTGGTCGCCTCGACGAGCCGACCATCGGCTGGTACCGCTGATCCTGCTTCGAGCAGAACTACGTCGCCGGGGACGATGTGTCCGGCAGGAACGTCAACAACGCCGCCGCTGTCCCTCCGCACGCGAACCGAAGGAACGGCCAGCATCTTGAGTGCCTGAATGGCCCGCTCAGCTCGAAACTCCTGAACAAACCCAAGAATCGCATTGAGTACCACGATGACGAGTATGACGATGGAATCCTTGGTATCCCCGATGGCGGCGGCGATGACGGCAGCGATCATCAGGACGATGACCATGGTGTCAGTGAACTGATTGAGCAGGATCCGGAAGGGCTTGATCCCATCGCGTTCTACCAACTCATTTGGCCCGTACTGCTGCATGCGTCGGGCGGCTTCCGCGCTATCCAATCCCAGATCGGGATCAACATCGAACTCCGCAAGGACTTCATCAACCTCACGTACGTGGAAGGTCGCCTCAGCAGTTCTGTGGGATGACTCGGTAGGGCTCATTGGCAAACGTTACTTGGCCGGCTGCTTTCGTGATCAATTCACCAGCTCAAATGCTTCCGGGTAGCGCACCGGGCCGATCGGCGCCCCGGCAGGGTCACCGATCACCAACGCCATGAAGTGCGGACCGCTGTGGCTACTCGGGTACCGCTTGCCAGCAGCAGTCGAGAAGCCAAACCGGGAGTAGTAGGTGGGGTTGCCCACCACCAGCACTACCTGCTCGCTACGGGCTGCCAACTTCTCGAGACCGGCACGGATGAGAACCGACCCGACGCCCTCCGACTGACAGCCTGGATGGACGCTCACAGGTGCCAGCGCAACGCCGCCAACCGGACCGTCTGCGGCGTCGACGATCAGTCGGGAAAAGGCGATGTGCCCCACCGGCTCTGCATCACGAACTGCAACGAGGGACAGCAGCAGGTCACCCGATGAGCGCAGCGCGTCAACCAGATCGGCTTCCTCGGTGCGGCCATCGAATGCGGCCGTGTTGAGGCGGTAGATCGCTTCGATGTCGTCCGGCGTTTCTGCCCTGACGAAGACTGTCACAACACGATCTCCACCGGTTCATCCACGGCGACCGTGCCCCCGATCGAGGCCGATCGGCCCTCCCAGTGCAGCTCGATACGGCTTGGGTGACCAATCTCCTCACCCTGATCGATGGTGGCGGATCCGTTTGGCTCCCCGGCCGCGGCAAAGCGCGTCGCCAGCGCCACCGCCGCACTGCCTGTTGCCGGATCCTCGAACACCCCGGCGCCGGGGGCAAAGAACCGCATGCGTACGTTTCGCCCGGACCGGGCATAGACAGCAGCGCCGAGCGCAACACCAAATGCAGAGGGATCGGGATCGGCCGCCGCGACCTCCTCCGGAGTTGCCAGCTCCACGATGCGGTAGTCGAGCGGCATCTCGACCCGCCACGTGCTCACCGGGTTCTTCAGCCCAACACGCATGGCGAAGATGGCCCCGTCGCGGTACGCCCGCTCGTGAAACATGGGGGCATCGATCCAGGTCATATCACGATCGTGACGGATCTTGACTTCGCCGATTCCGCACTTGATGCGATCACCCGCCACCCCGGACCGGAACAGATAGTGAGCAGCCCCGACCAGCGGATGGCCGGCAAACGGCAGTTCCATGCTTGGGGTGAAGATGCGTACCTCGGGAACGGCACCAATGGCAATGAAGACGGTCTCACTGAATCCGAGATCGGCTGCGATTGTCTGCATGGCGGCGCCATCGAGACCGTCGAGTTCGGTTACCACCCCGAGGTGGTTCCCACCCTTTCCGTCACGGGTGAAGACGCGTAGTACCGAGCACTGTCTTGGCATACCCCCAGGCTACTGGATCAGGGAGCGTCGGTGGGATCCCAACCGGTCGCCAACCCCTCGTCGCAGCCATCGAGCCGCTCGAGGTCGTCTGCGCTGAGTGAGAAATCGAAAACGTCGTAGTTCTCGGCGATCCTGTCCGCATGGACCGACTTGGGCAGGACGACAAAGCCCTTGTCTATTCCCCATCGGATGAGTACCTGTGCGGGGGTCTTGCCGTAAGGGCGGCCGATCTCTGCCAGAAGGGGATCGCCGAGCTTACGACCCTTGGTAAGCGGGCTGTAGGCCTCGACAACGATGCTCTGCTCCCTGCAGAGATCGAGGGTGCCGCGCCGGCTGCGGTAGTTGTAGGGAGACAACTCGATCTGATTCACGGCCGGCACGACTGCGGCATTCTCGAGTATCTCTTCCAGATGGCGGCGCATGTAGTTGCTAACGCCGATGTCGCGCACCCGTCCATCGAGGGTCAACCTTTCCAGAGCACGCCACGTATCGAGGCGGACTTCGGGAACCGGCCAGTGGATCAGATAGAGATCGACATAGTCGAGCCCCAGCAGTTCGAGTGATCGATCGAAGGCGACGAGCGTGCTGTCATATCCGTGGTCATCGTTCCAGAGCTTGGTGGTGATGAAGACCTCGCTGCGGTCGAGGCCGCTGGCTGCGATGGCGTCGCCAACATCGGCCTCGTTGTTGTAGACGGAGGCGGTGTCGACATGGCGGTAGCCCAGCCGCAGCGCCTCGAGAACTGCGTTCTTGGTGACCGGGCCGGGTTCGCTCTTGTAGACGCCAAGACCCACAGCCGGTATCGGTCGCTTTGTTCGCATGGTCAGTGACGCCATGGCTTCCTCGCTCGCTTGCCTCCTTCCCCGACTCTATCCGGATTGAGTCATCCCCACACCGCCGTACTAGCGTCACCGGGGCCATGACCATCACGGAGCTACTCGGACTCGACGACCTACTCGCCCAGATGATCCTTGCCGTCGGTGCTGCAATGGTGATTGGGAACGGGTTCGCCTTGATCCAGCATGCCAGAGGCAGGGACAAGGAAAGGGCTGCCGAGTTCCGGACGGCGCGGGCCTGGTGGTTTGTCGCAGTCGGGCTGCTGATCACACTGTGGGGTGTGGCCAGCCTGCTGACTCGGTAGCTCCCAACCGGGCCCTGCGAGTTGCTGAGAACGTTACAATCAGTGCTCCTGCGGGTGTAGTTCAATGGCAGAACATCAGCTTCCCAAGCTGAATACGGGAGTTCGATTCTCCTCACCCGCTCCATAATCAGTGGCCCTAGTTCGATCGCATCGAACTAGAAGGCGATCGCATCGCCCGCCAACCATGGCGGGTCCCAATCGTTCCAAACGGAAGAATCGAACGCTCCCTACCACGCAAATGCAAGACAACAAGCTGCCACAAGCGCCGCTCTGCCCGCCATCTACCAGAGGTGCAAATAGTTCGATTCTCCTCACCCGCTCCATAATCAGTGGCCCTAGTTCGATCGCATTGCCCGCCAACAGTGGCGGGCTTTGCTGTACATACACCGAGGAGTCCCATGAAAACCATCGCAACGGTCCGCCACATCGCGGAGGCCAAATTCGACGCCACTACCGCTTCCGGGCATACGGTCCGTCTCGAGGGCGAGGCCCAGGAGACCGGGGGCAGCCCAATGGAGATGGTGCTCGCTGCTCTTGGTGGCTGCAGCACAGTGACCATCGTCGAGTTCCTCGACAAGATGCGGCAGCCCTTTACCTCACTCGAAGTCGAGTTGTCGGGCGAGCGCGCCGACGAACCACCCCGTGTCTACACCAGGATCCACGCCCATTACCGCGTCGGCGGTGACGTGAACCACGACCGGGTTCGGCGTGCGATCGAACTCACCGAATCGAAGTACTGCTCGGTCCACACCATGCTCGAGAAGACCGCTGAGATGAGCCACACGATCGAGTTCGTCTGATGCAATCAGCTTGCGGTTCAATGCGATCGAACCTTCGTCTCATGCAATCAGATTGCGGACGGACACCGCACAACCGCCTCGGCGGGCACGGGTTCAGACGCATGCCGGAGAGCGCTGTCGCTACAGTCGCGGCATGATCTTCTCCGACCGCACCATCCGGGAGGCAATTGCCGACGGCCGCATTGTCATCGACCCGTTCGATGCGTCGATGGTGCAGCCGTCGAGTGTTGACCTGCGCTGTGACGACACCTTCCGGGTCTTCGAGAACCACAAGTATCCCCTGATCGATCCCAAGGCTCCTCAGGAGGACCTCACCACCGAGGTCTCCGCAACCGTCGACCAACCGTTCATCCTCCATCCCGGGGAGTTCGTCCTCGGCTCGACGCTGGAGGTGGTTGGCCTCGCCGATGACATCGTCGCTCGTCTCGAAGGGAAGTCGAGCCTGGGGCGCATCGGACTGCTGATTCACTCGACGGCCGGTTTCATCGACCCCGGTTTCCGGGGCCAGGTGACCCTCGAGCTGTCCAACGTGGCCAACCTACCCATCGCCATCTACCCCGGCATGAAGATCGGGCAAGTCTCGTTCTACGCGTTGACTACACCGGCAGATAACCCGTACGGGTCGCCCGGCGCGGGTTCCAAGTATCAAGGGCAGTCCGGGCCAACCCCGTCCCGCATCCATCACGATTTCTAATCGAGGAGAACCCATGAGCACCATCGTCGGCACCGTGATGATCGACTGCAATGACCTGGACGGCATGGTCTCCTTCTGGTCACGCTTGCTCGGTCTCGAGGCAAAGGCCCGCTACCCCGACTACGTGTGGCTCGACCGCATGTCCGAGACGGGGCCCGCGCTCGCCTTCCAACGCGTGTCTGAGCCCCGCCAAGGCAAGAACCGGCTTCATCTCGATCTGGTTGACGAGAACCTGGAAGAGATCGAGAAGCGCGTCATCAAACTCGGAGGCGCCAAGATCGACGACCGATCCATGGGCGACTTCCACTGGAAGGTCCTCGCCGACCCCGAGGGCAACGTCTTCTGCGTCACCACCGCCCACTAACCACGAACGCTCTGGCGTAGATAACGGCGCAATAAGGCCGCTGGGTACGCCAGACGCGGGAGGGGGCCCTTCAGCGCGTGTTGATAGCCGTACCGTCGGTCAGCCACAGCTCGAGTTCCTGGCGAGTCGGGGCATGAAGAGTGCCGTCGACAACAAACAGCGCCCGATCGACGTAGCGAATAGCTGCCGGATCGTGCGAAGCCATCAGCACGGTCGTACCGCTCCTCGCTACCCGCTGCAGAAGCTCGAGTATGGAGGCACCGGTCGAGGTATCGAGCTCACCGGTGGGCTCGTCGGCCAGGATGTAGCCGGGCTCATGTACCAGGGCCCGCGCTATCGATACCCGCTGCTGCTCGCCACCCGATAACTCGTCCGGGCGGTGATGAGCCCGGTCCACCATATCGACAGCCTCGAGCGCCTGAGTAACCCGCTCCCGTGCCTTGCGCCCGCCGAGGCTGAGTAGCCGCAGGGATACGTCGACGTTCTCAGCCGCTGATAGAAGCGGGAGCAGGCTGGCGCTCTGAAATACGAAACCCAGTCTGGAGCGTCGCAACTCCGCCGTGCCCGATTCGGACAGTTCGTCAACCCGCTCGCCGTCGATACGCACCTCCCCCGAGTCGGGTCGCAGCAGCAATCCGGCAATGTGCAGAAGGGAGGTCTTGCCCGAGCCCGACGGACCGAACAGCGCAATGAACTCGCCCTCGTTGGTCTTGAGGTCGACGTCGACAGCGCCAATGGCGCCGTTGGCGTAGCGCTTGGAGATTGCGCGTAATTCAATCGCCATCTTCACCTCCCGAAGGCTCCAGAAGGATGCCGCCCTCAACCAGGCGGGCCGTCAGCTCGTCTTCGATCCCGGCTTCCAGCAACAACTCACGCGGTACCTGGACCATCCCCCGACGATCAACCGCCAGTAGCTCATGAGTCTCGAACCGACCCTGAGTAGCCATTCGCCCATCAGCGAGACGGACGATGCGATCGGTCCGTTGGGCTAGCGCTACATCATGGGTGACGACAAGCACGCTCAGCCCGCCGTCATGCGACATGCGACGCAACAACTCGTAGATGGAGAGCGAGGTTTCCGTGTCGAGCTCACCCGTAGGCTCGTCGGCCAGGAGAAGGTGTGGCCCCAACGAGAGTGCGACACACAGAGCCAACCGCTGCTGCTCACCCCCGGACATGGTGTGCACCTTGGCGTATGCGCTGCTGCGCAGCCCGACTGCTTCGAGCAGGGCCAGGGAACGTTTCTTGCGGCGCCGGGTGGGGACACCGGCCAGCAGCATCGGAAGCTCGATGTTCTGAATGGCCTTCAAGTAGGGCAACAGGTTGCGAGTGAAGTCCTGCCACAGGAAGCCGACCCCGCGCCGGTAGTAAGACACTCTCTGATTGGGGGTGAGATCGGTCAGGTCGTTGCCGGCAACCTCGACGCGTCCCGCGGATGGGATCTCGAGCCCGGCGAGGATCTGTAGCAGCGTGGATTTCCCGGCGCCCGACTTGCCGACGATGGAGATGAACTCTCCCCTATCCATGGTGAAGTCGAGCCCTTGCAGCGCAACTACCTCGAGGTTGCCCTGCTTGTGGATCTTGATGAGGTTCTCACACTCGATGATTCGTGTCATCAGTGTTCCACCTCCCGGAGCACCTCACTCATGCGCCGCGCCGATACCTTCCGGGTCGCCCAGATAACCGAGAACACCAGCAGGGTGCTGACCACGCCTATGTACGCCAGCAGAACAGCCCAGTTGACTGAGATGAGAATCGGCGGCTCGATGTCGGTTGCCGTCTCTCCCAGCTGGAGGAACGGCAGCATCGCCCACATCAGAGCTATTCCGCCGTAAGTGCCAATCACTGCACCCAGACCGAGTACAGCAATCTGCTCGACTGTGAATGTCGCAGCAACGCCACGCCGGGGGAATCCGAGGGCCCGCAGCACACCCATCTCGCGGGCGCGACGGGCCACGGCCAGCAGCACGTACCCGGTGACCCCCGCCAACGCCAGAGCCACCGACACGGCGGCGCCGACAAAGAGCACGGCAACAAGCCCGACCTGGACAGGCCGGCTGGAAAACTCACCAGCCGACTCCTTGAGCGTCACGATCTCATCGGCCTCGTCCCCGGGGAGGAACTGTGCATTGACCAGCCGGACGGTTGCATCGGGGTCGTCGGTCTTGATCCAGAGCTCCTGCGGGGCCTCGACCCGGGCCAGCGCGGTCTGGAAACTCCATGACGGAATCCCGTTGAGCAGCGGGTTCAGACCGTCGAGATCGATGATCATCCGCCCCTCGCGACGCCGGTCGTTCATGGCGGGGACCCGACCGATGAATCCGACTACCTCGCCGTCGTATATCTCTGAGCCGATCGAGAACGCAGTCCGTTCTCCTACTTCGAGGCCGGCGATCGCTGCCGCCTCGGTGTCGATTAGGACGTACAGGTCGTCTACCGGCGCCCGCAGCGCCGGCACTGCCGGGTTGAGGTTGGTACGGACTCCGGGACCGACCCACATCGTTGCCGTACCTTCGGCGTACAGGGGGGAGCGACGGATCGCAGCCTCGCTGGGCTCCTCAACGCCTTCGGGCAGGTCTGCGTAGTAGGCGTCGGCGGCTCCGGACGCAGGTACACCGGGCCTGAGCGTCAACCCATTCGTCGTGTCCAGTTCACCAAGGTCAATTGGTACCTCGGTCTCTCCGACGGTTCGCACGTTCCTGATGAGCATGGACTCGCCGTTGAGTACGGTGTTTCCCCCCGGGTTCGAGCGCTCCACCCAGAGCGCATGGACGGTCAACGGGGGCACAGGATCAGAGAGATAGGCGTTGCGCCCGTCCGTGAGGTCGAACTCCACGGTCCCCCATGCTGAGTCGACGAAGTCGTTCTCAGCCTGGATCGTCCAGGCCCGCCCGTCAGCATCAAAGACCCGCATCATCGCCCGCAGGCTGGGGTCCGGCTTGCTGGTGTCGAGCTCGTCCTGCTCAGCCCAGCTGCGAGGGATGACCACGCCATCGATCAGTAGCTCCGTTGCGTCCCCGGGCAACTCGACGCCGAGATACGGTGCTTCTCCTTCGGGACGCAGCTGTGTGAAGATCTCCTGCGGCGTCCCGGCGCCAAAGTCGGACCGCCACGTGATCACTGCGGCGAAGTCATCAGGTCGCACAGCCAGCACTTCGGCCCGGCGCGTGCTCTGGCGAGGAGCCCCGTCGGTGCGCAATACGGCAGCACCTGAATCGCTCTCGGGAGGAATCAGGTAGCCCGCTTCCTCGGCGATGATGCGCACGTCGGTACCGGCGACGAAGGCGGCACGATCCTGGAACGACTGCTCCAGCGTGCCGGCGTACGTGAGAGCGAACGCTCCCAGGCCGGTGGTGAGCCAAACGAGCAACGCGAGCCGACCGTACGGAACCGGGTTCCGGCCAAGGTGCCATCCCGGTAGAGCCAGCGAGAGACCTCTGA
Source organism: Acidimicrobiia bacterium (assembly GCA_030065575.1). GTDB lineage: Bacteria > Actinomycetota > Acidimicrobiia > Spongiisociales > UBA5794 > JAAETI01. The sequence goes on along the minus strand of JASJDZ010000044.1, from coordinate 46,056 downwards.
CCTTCGTCATCAACCAGCCAACAACGCGAAGCAGCCAGGGCAGCAGCCGCAGCAACACGAGCGCGCCCGTGAAGAGCAGCAGCACCGGGAAAACCACTGCGAGTGCATCGAGCCTGACCTCTCCGCCTGTGGTGTTGATGAAGCCCCGCTGCACCAGCTGAAACAGGATGACGATCGAGAGCGCAATGGCGAAAAGATCGAGGTTGTAGCGCTGCCAAACCGAGCTGCCGGAGGGTCGTGCCGCCAAGGAGCGCAGTTCGAGCACGGGGCGCCTGGCGAAGGGCAGAATCGCCAAGCCCATCGACAGGAAGGTGGCGATTGCCCCGCCGACAACGTAGGGGGTGATCGAGGCAACCTCGGAAACCTGAAGCGGCTCACCACCGGTTAGGTCCGAGAGTGGTGGCACGCGCCCGGTAACCCCGACCAGCAGCCGCGCCACATACGGTGCGGCAACAGCCGCAAGCGCAGCTACCACCGCCGACTGCGCCAGATGAATACCCGTGGTCTGCCAGGTGCTCGCCCCCCTCGTCTTCAGCAGAGCGATTTCGGGGCCCTCGCGCTCCAGCGTGAGAGCCGACGTATAGATGAGGAAGTAGAGCGCACCTCCGACAACGAGTGCGAGGATGGCGAGTATCGGTCCGCCGACGGTGACTGAACGCACCTCGAACTCGTCGAGCAACATCGGCAGCAGCGAGCTGGCGACTATCGTTCCGCCGCTGTCCTGACTCACCTTGGCCTGGAACGCGGCTATCGCCCCTCGCACCGCATCTACCTCTTCGAACTGAAGGGCATCCGGATCGAAGTCCATGATCCAGCGCTGGGTGGCCGTGAGGTTGGTGAGCCCGCGGCTCTGCCGCAACCAAGGATCTTCGACGGCAGTAATGAAGACGGGTGACGTCCAGGCATCAAAGGTCTCCTGCGGCAGGTAAACCATCGTCATCGGATCGTCGACACCCCAGATCTTCTGACCGGCATCGACGGGAGCAACAACGGCGGCGATCTCCACCAGCTCGAACACCTCGGGCAGCCCGGAGAAAGGTCGGAGGATGAACACGTCGCCGACCCCGAGTTGGGAGAGCCGGGCGACGTCCTCCCCGATGATCAGAGGCAAGGGCGCCGCATCATCGCCGGAGGGGAGCTCCAGCAGAGGATCCGGCCATGCGCCGTCGAGAACTTCCAGGTGCTCCTGCAACGTGGGGCTGGTGAACATCCGAACCTGGAGCGGTTCCCGCGGCGGCGTTGGATACGGGGGACCGGGAACCTGCTGCGGCTCGTCGGTAGGCCCCAGCTGGGAATTGGCGAGCTCGATGGCGGCTTTCTCAACCCGCCAGGCTTCGGCTCGAGCCAGCCAGTCGACCGCACCACCGGTGGGTATAACAACGAACTCCCGCGTCTGGATCCGCTCAACATACGTTGGGTACCACTCGGCGATGATCGAGGCGTAGAGATCGAGAACCAGCCCACGATTATCGGCCGCGGTCTCCCCGTTGTAGTTGGTTGTCTCGGTCGGCCAGCGGACTGTTGCATCGACCTCCTCGGCCAGGGCACTCTGCAGCGAGAAGCGAAGGTCAACCGCCTTGACTGAATCCTGATAGAGCGGGACAACGACGAGAAGCGCAATGACGAGGGTCGCGCCAAGCAACGACCCGATGAGGATGCCGCGTTTGGCCCAGAGACGTCTGACTACGAGCCCAATGTAGGTAACGAGCTTCACCTGCGGTTGTCCCTTGCCTCCGGACGGTCTTCCACTCTAACCACAGCGCGAGATGGCAGCCCAGTCCGTCTCAGATGCCGCGCAGCTCGAGCTCCTCAGACCGGAAGCACGCCACCTCACCGGATCTCCCGGGCACCAAACCTGGTGATGCCTCGGAGCATATTGCCGCCGCATAGTCACAGCGAGGCACCAGAGGGCACTCGCTCGTCGGCACCTCGGTGAGCTTGGGGACATCCCCGGCGATAGGCCGAAGGCGGTCGACTCCGGGCCGAGGTAATGCCCCCAGCAGGCCTTCCGCATATGGATGCTGCGGATGATGGAAGACCTCGTCGACGGGACCGACTTCGACGATCCGGCCCCCGTACATGATGGCCACTCGGTCAGCGAGGGAGGCGACCTGAGCGAGGTCATGGGTAATGAAGATCATCGCCATCTTCCGCTTCACCTGCATGTCGCGAATGAGCTTGAGGATGGCAGCGGCCACACCGGCGTCTAGCCCGGTCAGTGGCTCATCGGCCACCAGCAAGCGCGGCGCTTTGACCAGTGCAGCGGCCAGCATCGCCCGCTGTGCTTGGCCACGGCTCAGCTCATTCGGAAAGGAGAGATACTTCGACTGCTTCGGCAACTGCACTTCCCCCAGCGCGTCGAGAACACGATCCTGTATCTCCGTGATGGTCAGCTCAGTGTGCTCGTCGAGAGACTCCCCCGCTTGGGCTCCGATGATCTCGACGGGATTCCAGCCGCCGAGTGCGTTCTGAAAGAGCACGCCAACTTCCGTGCCCATGATGTGACGCCACTCGTCATCAAGCAGCTCCTCGAGGAATCGTTCCCGCTTGCGCACCTTCCGCCGCCACCGACTGGAACGCTGGCGTTCTAGGGACCGGGTGGGCCGAATCTGTTGACCATCGAAGCGGACGGTGCCGCGGCTCACCTTCGCTCCGGGGCTGAGCAGGCCGAGACTGCCCATCACGCTGAGGGTCTTCCCGCTACCCGACTCGCCAACAATGGCGAATACCTCGCCGGGGAACACTGAGAAGCTCACATCGAGAATCGCATCGACCCATCCGAAGGGGAGGGCGGGGCCGTATGGCTCGACCATCACCCCTTGCTGCGAACGACGACGGGCGGCATCGAGGTCGTTGACCGCAACACCGAGGTTCTCGACCTCAAAGATTGGCTGGGGCACTGAGGACCTCCTGATCGGCGGCGTCGCGGGCGGCCATCAGGCCTCCTGCGATAACCAAACCTATACCGATCCACTGCCAGGCGGCAGGCGTTTCACCGAGGAAGATGAGGGCAAGCACTACCGCTGAGGCGGGCTCGAGATGCATCAACACACTCACAACGGCAACGGGCAACTCCCTGGTTGCGGTCCAGAAGACCAGGTAGCCGAACCCGGTGAGCAGGATGCCGAGGGTCAGGAGCGGAATCGGGTTGGCGATGGTGCCGCGCACGGCCTGACCGAGGAAAGGCGAGAGAACGATCGAAGCCGTGATCAGCTCACCGGTAGTGACCACGAGCGGTCCAACCGCATCCACGGCCGCCTTGGACACCAGCAGTAGCCCCGCCACTGTCAACGCAGAGACAGCCGCAACGAGAACCCCCTGCCAGGTGTCCTGGTCGGAACCGCCTTCTTCGAAAGCAACGACCAGCACGACACCCAGGAAGGCGACGGTCAGGGCCCAGTACACGAGCGAAGGCACGCGCTCGCTCAGGAACTTGGGAGCCAGAACGGCTGCGCTGACCGGTCCCAGGAACACGACGGCAAGAGCGACGGCCACTGAAGTCAGCTTCAAGGCCCAGAAGAAGGTTGCCCAGTGCACCGCTAGGAGAACACCTGCGATGACGATCGATCTGCGATGGGTCGCAGGTAGCCGCAACCGACCGGTGGCGGCCATCACGACGAGCAGGGTGATCGCACCAAGCCAGACCCGCGCAGTTACGAGGCCTTGCCAGGGCACAGGCTCCCGAACGATGAGCGGGATCGAGCCCCAGCCAACCGCCAGGAGCGCAAGCGACGCGAGCGCAATGGATCGTCGTGACATGGCGCACAGCCTACGGCTTGAGCAGGGTCATCTCACTCCCTGGGCAGTTTCCGGTGGGAAACTGCCGACGAACTCACGAAGTGAGTTCGCCCCCACCCCCCGACCTTCGGTGCCTGCGGCACTCCGCACCCAGGAGTTCGATCGTATCGAACTCCAAGGCGATCGCATCGCCCCCCTACCCCCGCCTACCGGCGGCGGTACCTTCCCCCCGCCTACCGGCGGGGGGACTGACATAGCCCCGAGGCTATTGGACCCCCGCCCCGAGTTCCATTGCATGGAAACTCGACCTGCCTAAGCAGGCGGCGTTTTCATCGCCCGGACTAGTCAGTTCGAGAATCCTCAATTGGTCCTATTGATCTCCAGCGAACTTGCCGACATGTATAAGTACATAACCTGGGCGGTAGTTCCACTCCACCGGAACACCCAGACCGGAGGTCCCCTTCCCTCCGACTCCTCCTCAGAGCGGCCGTCCGGGGTATTGCGCAAAGATGCAGCCCCCTTTCGAGGGGGCTGCGTTTCGTTTGGAAGGGTGTGCGGCCCATTACCCCCAGACAACGCCGAGTTCGCCGCTGAGCACCATTGCCGCCGCCCCGAGAACAACCGCACTCGACCCGAGTCGGGTGGTGGCAACCTCGGGAACCCATCCGGCGTATTCCTCGATCCCCGCCACAACACCCTCGGGAACTGTGCCCCACTCTCCCAACTGGCCACCGATCACAACACGATCGGCGTCGAGTGCCATCACTATCGGGGCCAGCGCCAGACCTAGGTAGCGGGCGGCCCGGTCGATGCGGGGATCGGTCTCGGCGGCGAGCCGTTGCCGGGCCTCGGTACTCATGTCCAGATAGTCGGGACCAAGAATCTGGATCATCGAAACCCGGCTGGCGAGACAGCCGGTTCGGCCGCACCCGCAATCATCACTCCAGCCGCGCATCCGCAAGTGAGTCAGATCACCTCCGTGGATTGGCGTCCTATTGAGACGGTCTGCGGTGATGACCCCTAGAGCAACACGATCGTCGACCTTCACGTATAGCGAACGACCCGTAGGATCGAATCCGGCCCGACCGAACTCAGCGACGGCAGCTGCCTCCGCATCCCCGGCAACATACGTAGGAAGGCCGTAGACGTCCTCTATCTCGTCTCGAAGCGGCGCCGCCGACCAACGCAGCTGTTCCGATTCGACCACATTGCCTTCCCGATCCACTGTCCCCGGAACCCCGATCCCAATGCCCAGCGCGGGCGCCGTCGCTTGACCCATCAGTTCGCCGATCACACGGTGCAGCTCCTCGAGTACCTCACGATGCACCGGCTGAATAGTCCTGCCCGAGGCACGCTCCACAATCCTGCCGCGCAGGTTGAGTAGGGCCGCCGAGATCGGATGCCGCGAGAGATCGACAGCCACGGTGAATCGACCGTCGGGGTCGAGCTCGAGGAGGGTTGGGGGCTTGCCGCCCGTCGATTCTCCGCGACCCGACTCAACGACGAGTCCCTCGGCAATCAGGTCTGCCGTGATCTCAGATACCGTGGCACGGCCCAGGCCGGTAGAACGTGCAAGGTCGGCCCGACTCACCGGACCGTCATCGAACACACCCTGCAGCAGCAGGCTTCGGTTACTGCGCCTGGTTGTCTCCGGCACGGTCTTCCCGTGCGGCCGTAGGCCCGGGGTACCCGGCATTCACTCTCCCAAAGCAAACGGCGCCCGCACCTGCGGGCGCCGTTTGGCTAGATAGTCGACTACACCTACGAGCCGATACGGTTACCCGTGTGGGGATCGAAGAAGTGCATCTTGGCGGTATCAACCGTCACGGTGACCTCCTCGCCGAGGGCCACGGCGACATCTGAACTCACACGAGCCGTGAACTTCGTCGTATCGCCGAGCGACGAGACGTCAGCACCGGTATCGGCGAGCAGCTCCTCGATGTCCGGGGTCACGACCGGCGGGATATGGAGCTCGAAGTGAACGAAGGTCTCCGAGCCGAGGATCTCAGCGACGGTGACCGTGGCCGTGATCGTACGGTCGGGAGCCGGTCCGGTGACCGAGGTCGCCTCGAAGTTGCCCGGGCGGATACCCATGACAATGTCCTTGCCGACCCACTCGGCCAAGCCCGGATGGCGAGCCAATGCAGTGTCATCAACGAGGAGACGCTCCTTGCCGAACTTGCAGTACATCCCGGTGGCGTCCTTCTCGAGGACTGCGTTGACCATGTTCATGGCAGGGCTGCCGATGAAGCCGGCAACAAACAAGTTCGTCGGGTTCTGGTACAGCTCCGTCGGTGAGGCAACCTGCTGCAGGTTGTCCGGCCGAGCGGCGCTAACCGGCTTGAGCACGGCGACACGATGACCCAGGGTCATCGCCTCGATCTGGTCGTGAGTCACATATACAGTGGTCGTTTCGAGCCTAGTGTGCAGCTCGCTCAGCTCGGTACGCATCTGGACGCGGAGCTTGGCATCGAGGTTGGACAGCGGCTCATCCATGAGGAAGGCCTTCGGTTCGCGCACGATGGCGCGCCCCATTGCCACACGTTGCCGCTGACCACCCGAAAGGGCTTTCGGCTTCCTATCGAGGAAGTCGGTGATCTCTAGGACCTGGGCAGCTTCCTTGACCCGCCGGTCGATGTCCTCTTTGTCCATCTTCCGCAGCTTGAGGCCAAAGGCCATGTTGTCGTACACCGTCATATGCGGGTACAGGGCGTAGTTCTGGAAGACCATCGCAATGTCGCGGTCCTTGGGTTGCACATCGTTGACCAGAGTCTCTCCGATGTACATCTCGCCTTCCGAGATCTCTTCCAGACCGGCGATCATCCGCAGGACTGTGGACTTGCCACAACCCGACGGACCAACCAGAACGAGGAACTCCCCGTTTTGGATCTCGAGGTCGACGTCACCCACGGCACGCGTGCCATCCGGGTAGATCTTGCCGAGGCCCTTCATCGTGATACTTGCCATAGCCCCTCTCCGTGTCGGCGGCTTTGATCGGAACCCATACTAAGTCATTGGATCGAAGATTGCACATTTGGTGATTGCCGCACAATCCTGCCCTGATCGGCACCGACTACCCGGCCGGAATGGGCAGCTTGGACGCCATCCTGACCCAGTTTTGCTCCATCGGGATCGAGGACTCCTTGCGGGAACACATCATGTCGGTGAGGACGAAGGTCTTCTTCGATGAGTACAGAAGGCCCGCGCCCCGGTAGCTCAGGAACTGTGGCGGGGTACTGCAGTAGAGCTGCGAACGATCAGCTCAATGGGCATTTCGACGTGATCGGTACTGCGCGTTTCCCCCTGCATCAGGTCTAGAAGCATGCGTGCTCCCTGCGCTCCTGAGTCGTAGAGAGGTTGCCTGATCGTCGAGATACCGAGGTGTTCGGCGATCTCGAGGTCGTCGAAGCCGATTACTGACAGATCGTCCGGCACCCGCAGGCCTCGGGCTCGTGCACCCTGGGTAATGACCATGGCGTGAGAGTCGGCCGAGGCGACAACCGCAGTCGGCGGATCGTCGAGATCGAGTAGCTCGTTGGTCGAGGCGAGGGTTACCACGTGCTCGTGCGGACCGCTCTTGACATAGCCCTCGGGAACCTCGAGGCCGGCATCCGCCATGGCGGCTCGATATCCGGCAAGCCGCTTCGCAGTCGGGCGGAATCCGATGACGTCCTCCCACTCCCCCACGAAGGCAATACGACGGTGGCCTAGCTCGATGAGATGCTCGGTGGCCATCCTGCCTCCCAGCTCATCGTCGATGTAGAGACTGGCGATTCCCGGCAACCGGCCGTCGACTATGACCACGGGCACTTCGTTGCCGGCCAACTTCTCGACCTCCCGGTCCTCCGGCTTGATAGACACGAGCAGCCCGCCGGCACATCGATCGGGTCGCAGCAGGTCGCGAACCTGGTCTTTGTGGTCATCGACGCTCTTGACGTTGTGCAGGATCACGTCGAATCCAGCCTCGGAGGCAACGTCGAGGATGCCACGCAAACGCTGCAGCGCGGAAGGCGAGGTCATTCTCTGCACCACCGCAGCCAAAACGCCAGCCGTCCCGATCGACAGCGCCCGGGCCAGGGCACTAGGTCGGTAGTTCATCTCATCGATGACTGCGAGCACATGATCGCGGGTTCGATCAGAGACGAGCGGGCTGTCATTGAGGACCCGGGATACAGTCCCTACGCCAACACCAGCACGCTGGGCAACATCTGCGATTGTTGGCATCAATCACTCCTGGAACGGGTTCCAATAACGGTAGCAGCCCGGCAGGGGTGGCCATCTGCTGGCCCTGCGCTAGACCTCCACCAGTCGGGCCAGGTAGCCGAATTCGTCCGCTAGTCCCCTACCGTGCTCAACGTTGGCGCCGCTGCTGGCGGGAATGCCCAGGTGCTCGATCTCGACCGTCGTTCCTTCGCCGCCTGGAGCAAAGGTCACCAGGAACAACTCATCGGTCACCACGTGCCCGCGCTGGTTGTATCCAACCGGGGCGTCCCAGTGCAGCGTGTAGACGAGTCGCCGCTCCGGAACAATCTCGACGTAAACGCCGAGGCGACCGATTCGATCCGATGGCCAGCCCTCGGCGGTGGCTTGGCTGTCGGTGTACACCGAGTAGCGGCCACCCACCCGTAGGTCGGACTCCGCACTGCAGTTCATGGCGGACCCGCCCCACATCCAGGACGACATATCTGCCGGAACGGTAAACGCTCGCCACATCCGCTCAGGCGTGGCGTTGAATCGGCGACGGACACAAACGCTGGTCGCATCGGGATGGGTTACTTCCATGGATCCTCCTCGAGCACAAACTACCGGCGAATCGGGCACCGTGCTTCGGGTTACAGTCCCCCCCATGACTCTCCGCACCCTCTCGCTCGGCGGGATCGCCTGGAACACCATGATCTACGTGGACGAGTTCCCTGAACCGAAACCCCACACGCTCTTCTCGAAGGGGAGTCACACAACAGTTGGGTCGAGCGGCGCAGGCAAGGCCCTCAACTTCGCCTCGCTCGGTTGCGAGGCAACACTATGGGGACTACTCGGGGATGACGAGTCCGGGGACAAGGTGCGGGCCTATCTCAATGAGCACGGCATAGCCCTGATCGAAGCACTCGATCCGAAAGGCACGATGCGGCACGTGAACCTGATGGACAACACGGGAGACCGAATCTCCATCTTTGCCCACTACCCATCCCACGAGTACGCAGTGGACCCCCGCCCTGTCCTCCCTGCAGCCGGTGCCGCCGACATCGTGTCGGTCACGATCATGAACTACTGCCGGCAGTTCCTGCCTGTGCTTCGTGAGCTGGACAAGCCAACCTGGATTGATATCCATGACTGGGACGGAGCCAACCCGTATCACGAGGAGTTCATCGAGGCCGCAGATTATCTGTTTATGAGCTCTTCTCTGCACCCAGACTGGCGCGGCTTCCTCGAGGCCCGAATCGAAGCCGGAGCTACCGCGGCCGTGGCAACACACGGTGCCGCCGGATCCAGCGGTATCACCCGGGACCGCGGATGGGTCGATGTTCCAGCAGTGTCGGTGGCGGGGGTTGTGGACACAAACGGAGCCGGCGATGCGTTTCTCGCTGGCTTTGCTGTTTGCTGGCTAAGGACCCAGGATCTCGAGGCCTCGCTACGGGCAGGGGCAACTCAAGCGGCAAGGGCGGTCGGGTCCCCTGAGCTAGCTCCAGTGGTTGGCGAGTAGGCCGAGCACATAGCTCCAGGCACTATCGAAGTACCCCATGTAGTCGTCCCAGTCGGGTCCATCGAGGAAGCCGGTGTGGACCAGCCTGACCTCGGTACCTGCCGACACCTCGACAAACGTCAGAGCGACCCAGGTATTGGTCGTTCGTAGTGGTAGGTGGGGAGGCGCGTTCCAGGTGAAAGCGAACAACTCGCCCGGTACGTACGCCAGAACCCGGCAACCCTCGGAACCCTGGAGACCTTCCGGTTCGTCGAGGCTGAAGTGGATCTCAAACGGGCCGCCGATACGGAGCTCAATGTTGGATTTGGGTGGCCCCCACCAGGATGCAATACCTTCATTCGACGTCCAGGCCTGCCATACCTCGTGCGGCGGCGCAGCCACGGTCGCCTCCTTGACCAGGGATCGGACGTTCGGCCCGGAACCGGCAATGGTCGATGTGTCCAGTTTCACTCTCTCCTCCGGCTTGTCCTGAAGAACAACATGGCGGCCACCAAACCGAACAGGACACCGACGGAAGGGCCAACCAGACCGTCGCCGAGAACCAACACGGCACAGATGAGCAACACCTCGGCCGCCAGTAGCGAGCCCAGGACGGCGAACAGGGACGAAACCCATCCGTCCGAATGCCTTGCGATGAGCCATTGCGCAGGGAGTAGCCCGGGAGCGACTATCAACTGGCCACCAAAGGAGAACAGAATCAGGATGCTGAGAACGCCGACTGCGATGAGCCCCAGTTGAATGATCAGCGAACGCCATCCGGCCAGGTCGACGATGCTGCTGTGCTCCATACGGCAACCATACGCATCAGGACCGACAGATTGGGACACTGCCCGTTCGGTATCCTCAATGCACCTACCAAAGAGGTCTGGCGTGAAGAAGTACCGACTCGTTCTACTGATGGCCGCCCTGGTCGTTGTACTTGCCGCGTGTTCGGCAGGAGCCAACCCGCAGACTGGATCACCTCACGTCGACGGTGATGTTGCCGGCTTCTGGATGGGTTTGTGGCACGGTTTGATCGTCCCCATCACCTTCGTTATCTCGCTGTTTCGTGACAGCGTCAACATGTACGAGGTCCACAACAACGGCAACTGGTACGACTTTGGATTCATCCTCGGCGCCTGCGCCTCACTGGGAGGCTCATCCCGCGGAGCCAAACGCCGCTAGCTCGATGGGCGGGCCTCCACCACCCGTTGCCTGAGTTCCATTGCAAGGAACTCAAAGGCGATTGCATCGCCCGAAGCCAAGCGCCGCTAGATGATCGGGGTGTCCCGCCCCATGTCGGAGAACAGGGTGAACTCGGGGAGGAAGGTCAGATCGACTCGACCGACGGATCCCTGCCGATGCTTGGCGATAGCGACCTCAGCAATGCCTTTGGTTTCCACCGCCTCCGGGTGGTAGTACTCGTGCCGATAGATGAACAAGACGATGTCCGCATCTTGTTCGATCGCTCCCGAGTTGTGCACAACCATTTCGTTGGCCACGAAGTTGTGGGTGCCGGGAACCCGAGCGTCGAAAACCTCTTCGACCCCGTCTGGCTCGATTGACTTGATCTCATCCCACAGGACATCGCTGTCGGCAAGGTCGGATAGCTGTCGATCCTCCAGGACAGTCGCAACTCGTTGCAGCCGGTCCCGCGACATCGCCGACTTGAACAAGGCCGTACCGCAGTACGACATCTCGAGACCTCGCGCCAGCGCCCGCTGCGATACGCCGCTCGCTGCCATCTTGGCTCTGACGCCGTCCCAGACCTCGAGGGGCACCGTGTCGACGTTCGTATTCGAGGAAACCCCCCGGAGCACTTCCAGAGCTTCTCTAGCGATGAGTGATCGCTCGCCGTGTACGCCAACTTCCTCCAAGAAGCGTCGCTGCTGGGCAGCTCCTGAAACCCAAACGTGATAGGCGGGATCGTGCTTACCTTGGGCGACTGTCTTGGTTCGGGCAACGAAGCCAAGTCGGAGCAGAAGTGCAGCGACATCCGCCGCAAGTCCCGGACTCGAGGTTGCGTAGTAGACGCCAACACGTTTCCCATTGTCTCGGATCGTCACCGATCCGTCTGTTGCCCACAGATGCCGGAGGAAAAGCCGCACTTGCTCGTCCGGTATCGAGAACACTCGATCGGGAATCCTCTTCTGCTTGGACCGTTGATCGAACACGCCCAACTCATCAAGCCATTCGCAAATCGGATTGCGTCTACCGCGGGAGAGCTTGTACGGGGCCGGAAGCAGGCTTTGCCACGAGCGGTCTGGGAGGTCCGCCTTGCGGGCGGTTACGCCGAAGCGGCGCAGCGCTGCTTCCTGAACCACTCGGTGATTCTCTGAATCCATGCTGGTGTAGCGCAACGGCTGCCTGGCGACATAGGAACCGTCCCCGATCAAATGCGCAAGCAGAATCAGCTCATCCTCATCCATCGGAGCGTTCATCAGTGGGGTGCCCAGCCGCCGGGGGACAGCTATCCGGTCGCCTTCGGCAAGCTCGTCGATTCTTGCCCATCCTTGGTAGGTCCGCAGAGGGTGATTGCCACTCGCCCTGATTGACCGCCCTGAGGTAGTCGTGACCCTGAACACCGGCTTGGTACCAGTTGACCAAGCTTCACTCATCAGCGAGGGAACCAGCCGGAAGTCATCGTCGATACTCCATACCGGGATGTCATTCTCCCCGGAGTCGGCGAGCTCCTTGATCGTGACGGCAGCTCCAGTGTCGGCGCGGCGGATGGTCGTCTCAGCCGTAAGGCACTCGCGTAGGTCGCCCAAGCGCGGCCGCTTGTCCTCGCGCTGCTCCAGGGCCCGATTGAGCTGGGAGGCACCAATCACGGGAACCTCCAGTTCACGAGCCAGGTCCTTGAGGCTTCTGCTGATGATGGAGATCTCTTGCTGCCGGTTCTCGCCGCCGGTTCCGTGCATGAGCTGCAGGTAGTCAACGACCACCAGCCCCAAACCCTGGCGACGCTTCAGCCGCCGGCACTTGGCCCGAATCTCGGTAACCGTGAGACCCGGAGAGTCATCAACGAATATCGGCTTCTTGTACAGCACGTTGGCCGCATTCGATAGCTTGGTGAAGTCGCTCTCGGTGAGCCGCCCGGTGCGAAGCCGCTGCGAGTCGATGCGCCCCTGCGAGCAGAGCATCCTCGAAACAATCTCCTCCCGCGTCATCTCGAGGGTGAAGATCGCCACCGGTTCGCCACTCACGGCAATGTGTTGCGCAATGTTGATTGCCAGCGTCGACTTGCCCATTCCCGGACGGCCGGCAATGACGATGAAGTTTCCAGGATGGAGCCCGGCCAACTTCCGATCGAGGTCACGCAGTCCGGTGGCCGCACCGGTCACCTCGTGACCGTGCCGGTGCAGTTCCTCCGCCCGCTCGATGGCCGGACCGAGCAGTGGATCGATCGGGGCCAGCCCTTCGCCCACCCTCTTCTCGGATACGGCATAGACGGACTGCTCCGCCCTATCGACTACCTCAGCAATCGGCTGATCCACCTCGGTGGCCAGCTTTCCGATATCGCCACCAACGCGTAGCAACCGACGGCGCAACGCATGCTCCTCGACGATCGCCGCATAGTGCTCGATGTTCGAAGTAGCAGGGACGGCATCGATGAGCTGCGTGAGATAGGCAAGGCCGCCCACCCGCTCCAGCATCTCAGATCGCCGCAAACCTTCTGCGACCGTGACTGCATCAACTGGCTCGTTGCGGTTGAACAGGTCGAGAACGGAATCGAAGATCGCCTGGTGGGCGGGCCGGTAGAAGTCCTCCGGCCCGAGCTTCTCCAGAGCGAAGTTGGCCGCATCGCTATCAAGCAGAACAGCGCCGAGCACCGACTCCTCGGCTTCGACGCTGTGCGGCGGAACGCGTAGGGAATCGGACCTGGGATCGTCGATTCCCAATGCCATGTTGCGCCTTTCTACTGGGTTGATGGCCGGCGGCTACGCGGGGATGACGTCGAGGGTGACGCTGAACTCCACTTCCTCGTGAGGTTTGATAGTGACCTCGTGTAGGCCGATCTCTTTGATAGCCGACGGGATATGGATGATCGAGTTGGCAACCTCGACTCCGCTGAACTTCTTCACAGCTTCCGCAATGTCGTGGGTGCCGACCGAACCAAACAGCTGGCCTTCGTCCCCGGCGCGGGCGGCGACCACGATCCGCGAGCTGACCAGATTCCTGGCAAGTTCCTCGGCGGCCTCCTTGGCCTTGATCTCAGCTTCGATCCGTTGCTGTCGAAGCCGGTCTGCCTGTTTGATGGCGCCAGCCGTAGCCTTCATCGCCAGCTTCTTGGGCAACAGATAGTTGCGCGCGTAGCCGTTGGAGACATCAACGATGTCTCCCTTGCCGCCGAGCTCGGCGACGTCCTTGAGCAGTATGACGTCCATTAGCCCCTCTGTGAGGTGTAGGGAAGCAGCGCCATCTCGCGGGCGTTCTTGATTGCGATCGCCAACTCGCGCTGACGCTTGGGGGAAGCCCCGGTCACCCGGCGGGCCCGGATCTTGCCACGGTCGGACATGTACTTGCGAAGCAAGGCTACGTCCTTGTAGTCGATGTAGTCGAGCTTGTTCAGCTCACTGACTCTGGGGCGGCGTCGTGCATCGGCCGCCGATGGGCGACGCCGCTTCTTACGTTGTTTCGGGGGCATTCTGTTCTCCTGGGGAAGTGTGGTTAGAAGGGGGCTTCGTCGGGGCCGTAGTCATCTCGAGCGACGGGTGCAGGAGGAACGGAGCCTCCGCTGCCACCCTGGTTGCCGGCCCAGTCGCCACCACCGCTACGGGGGGTGCGGGTAACCGATGCGGTTGCCCAGCGAACCGAAGGGCCGATGTCGTCGATACGGACCTCAATGATCGAGCGCTTGTCGCCCTCCTGGGTCTCCCAGGAACGCTGCTCGAGCCGACCGGTCACAATGACGCGCATACCCTTTGTCAGGGATTCCGCCACGTTCTCTGCCATGTCACGCCAGCAGGTACCACCAAAGAAGCTGGTCTCTTCCTGCCACTCCTGATTCCGGTCCTGATAACGACGGCTGACGGCGAAACGAATCTTGGCCATGGCCACACCGGACGGCGTGAAGCGAAGTTCCGGATCATCAACGAGGTTGCCGACGAGAGTCACACTGTTGTTACTCATTACTCACTTTCTTTCCGCGCACTGATTATCAGTGTGCGATATGGGTGTGACAGATTCCTACTTGGGTCCGATGCGGATGATCTTGTGCCGGACTACCGCATCGTGAAGACCGAGGGCACGGTCAAGCGTCTCGACCATCTCGGTTCCCGATTCGAACTGCAACACGGAGTAGAAGCCCTCGTGCATGTGATCGATCTCATAGGCGAAGCGGCGCTTGCCCCAAAAATCAGTGTCGGTCAGGTTTCCCGAACTTGCGATCACGCCCTCGACTTCGCCGACCAGAGTCCTCACATCGGTCTCCGCCAGCTCAGGGCGATGAATCATCATCAGCTCATACTTGCGCAATATGTACCTCCTGTGGACGGTCACTGCGAGCAACCGGAGTTCGGATGGCTCCCAGCGAAAGGCCCCCGGTCCATCCGGGAGCAGGGGTTGGGGCGCGACGCGCCCGTTTGCGAGGGGCGAGTGTAACCGGACACGGCCCTCACCGCTAGACCGGGAAAAGCGATGGTCCCCTTAACCCCTGTGGACACGCATCAGCTCGGGGTGATCACCGGGAGCGGTTCCTCCGAAACGCCGTCGCCGACCCGGGCCACCCGGAAAGCCGCAGCGTCGCCATCTACGGAAACAGCGGCGTGGAGTTCGGTGCCGGTGAAGTGAACCGCCGTGCCGTCCTCGCATGCGTAACCGGCAGGGAGCTCACCGGAAGCAACCATCCGCAGGTAGTTGGGCCGGCGCTCTGGCTCCGAGGAGTAGTGGGGACAGAAGCTGCCGGGGAGGAACCCAACGCCATCCGCAAGTGCGTCGGCCCGGCCCACCAGGTAGGAGTCTGTCGTACTCGCATTGAACCAGCAGTTCGCTCCTGCGCTCAGGCCACTGAGGACGACTCCGGCGTACCACGCCTCTCGCAGCGCCTCGTCAACGCCATGCAGCCGCCACACGGCGAGCAGGTTGGCGGTGTTGCCCCCGCCGACGTAGACCATGTCCATGCCGAGCAGCATCGAGCGGATATCGGCAACTTCACGCGAGAAGAGGTTGAGCACGAAAGCATCGCATCCGTAGCTGCTGTAGGCGCGATAGAACTGCAGCGTGTAGCCGGCGTCGTCGCCGCTCGCAGTCGGAATGAAGCAGACCCGGGGACGCTCGGTCTCAACTAGCGAGAGGGCGTACCGGTCGAGCATCGAGTTCCCCGACGCAAACCCTCCTCCGCCCATAGCCACTATGTGTCGTCGTGTCATGGCCGCCGAGGTTACACATGGTCACAAGGTGCCGACAGATAGCGCAGTAGGACAAGGAGCAACCTTCGTGTCGATCGAAGAGCGGCAAGAAGCCGCGCCGCGCCGGGATGGCAATATCCCCCGCCATCTGCAAAAGCGATGCCGATTCCGGAACTGTGTCCAGCTCCGTTGGACCTTCGGTGGTGCCCTATTCGGCCTGGTCTTCCCGCTGGTTGGCTGGCTAGCGGCCGGCGCCGCCTCGAGCGGGGTGAGCTACGCCCACCGATCCCAGCCAGTGCTGTACATCGTCGATCTTGCTCCGTTCGTTCTCGGGCTGACCGGTTACGCAATCGGGCACTTCCATGCCCGGCTGATCAAGATCAGGCAATCGATCGAATCGCAAGTTCACGCCCGTACCGCGGAACTTCAGGATGCCCTCGATGAGCTGTCATCAACACAAGCTGAGCTGCTGAATGCGCAGAAGCTCGAAGCTCTCGGAGGGCTCGCCGCAGGCATCGCCCATGAGATCAACACACCGATCCAGTATGTCGGCGACAACACTCGCTTCGTAGAGGAATCGCTGCAGGACCTTCTGGCACTGGCCGAGGCCTCCTCCCATCTCGCTGATGCGGTGCGCGATGTGAGCGAGGTTGCCGGGTTGATCGAGTCCTACAACAACATCGCCAGGAAGGCCGATGTTGACTTCCTGACGGAGGAGATCCCGGGCGCTCTCGAAGAGAGCCTGGAGGGCATCGAGCAGGTTGCCTCGATTGTGAAGGCGCTGAAGTCCTTCGCCCACCCCGGCTCGGACAGCAAGACCGAAGACGATCTCAACGAGATCATCACCACCACGGTGGCGGTGACCAGGAACGAATGGAAGTACGTTGCCGATATGAACCTCGATGGGCTCGATCCTGATCTACCGCACACCCCGGTGATGGCAGGGCCGCTCAAGCAGGTTCTGCTCAACATGATTGTGAACTCCGCACAAGCGATCGAGGAGCTGAATGGCGACGGTGAGACCAAGGGCACCATCTCCATCGCTACGCGGCAGCAGGGCGACCGGGCGGTCATCGAGATCAGCGACACCGGGGCGGGTATTCCCGAGCCGATTCACGACCGCATCCTGGAACCATTCTTCACAACCAAGGAAGTCGGTAGGGGATCGGGTCAGGGGCTCGCTATCGCCCAGTCGATCATTGTCGACAAACACGAGGGCTCTCTGCGCTTCGAAAGCGCACTCGGCGAGGGAACGACCTTCTTCATCGAGCTTCCGCTCGCTACGGAGATGGTTCCGGCCTGAGCTCGAGCATCTCTATCTGGTCCGGCATGTTCCCCTGCGGCAACTCGAGCGCGTACCGGTAGGCACCGCTAGGCCGATAGGTCGGGCACTCCGCAGTAGTACACGGTTCCATCGCAAAACCGTCCACGAACTCGCCCTCTGCGGTGAAGAAGGCAATGTCCAGCGGGAGCACAGTGTCCTTCATCCAGAAGCCCCCCGTGGTCTCTTGCTCGAACACAAACAGCATGCCATCGAGGCCACCCAGGTCGACCACGTTCATCAGTCCTTGCCGACGTAGCTCGCTCGTGTCGGCGATCGCAACGAGCAACGGCGCACCGTCGAGTCGAACGGTATCGAGAGCAAAGCCGGCGAGTTGGCCCGGGATGACGGGTTCGCTGATCGTCAGGGACTGCGACGTTGTCGCCGCCGCTTCCGGCGAAGTCGTCACCGGTGAGGTCGTCACCGGTGAGGTCGTCACCGGTGAGGTCGTCACCGGTGAGGTCGTGACCGGCGAGGTTGTCACCGGCACCGTTGTGGTCGACGGCGGCTCGGTCCCGGTGCAGGCGGCCAGGAGCAAGAGCATGGGTAGGAGAACGCGGCGCATCAACGGCAGTATGCCACGGGCTCAGCCGTCTACACGCGGCGGGCCCGTGGTCTTCCGGATCACAAGATACGGGGGCGCAACGACCCTCCGGGCAACGTCGCGGCCTTCGTTGAGTCGCTCCAATACAAGGTGAACAGCCTGCTCGCCCAGCGTGGTGCGCGGCTGCCCCACGGTCGTCAGCGAGATCCGGGGGAGTCCGGCGATGGTCAGGTTGTCGTAGCCGAACAGTGAGATGTCGTCGGGAATGCGGAGGCCGGCGGAGTCGACTACATCCATTGCGCCGAGCGCCGAGAAGTCGTTCGGAGCAAACACCGCGGTGGGAAGGTCACCACTCTGCAGGATCTCCTCCATGGCCTTGGCACCGCCGGATTCGGTGAAATCACCGGGCACACACCTGATGTAGCGCTCGAGGCCGTGCTCGCGCATTGCGGTCTCGTATCCGCTGCGGCGGCGCGGGGCACCGGCAGCAGAACCAGCGTGGATATGAACGATGTTCGAGTGTCCAAGACCTACCAGGAAATCGACTGCCTCCCGAGCCCCGACCGCATCGTCAACGCCGACCGTGTCAACCAATTCCGATTCCGTGTAGCGCCCGAGCAGGGTCACCGGGAGCGAGGAGGCAACGTCCTCGATCTGCTCGATCTCCATCATCGAGCCCATGAGGATGAGAGCGTCAACTCGCAGCTCCAGCAGGGTGTCAGTAGCCGCCCGCTCGCGTGTGGAGTCCAGGAATCCTGAGGACAGCATGGTTCGGTAGCCGGAGGCAGCGGCCGCCGCTTCTATCCCGTCGGCAACATCGGCGAAGAACGGATTGTGCAGATCGGACAGCACTACGCCTATTACGTTGGTGTGCTGCTGGACGAGGCTTCTCGCTACACGGTTGGGGCGGTAGCCCAGCTCCTTGGCGGCCTGCAAGACGGCCAGTCTGCTGGCCTCGCTGACCCGCTCGGGCTCGCGCATCACCAGCGACACAAGGGATTTCGACACTCCGGCCCGTTCGGCTACATCGAGGATCGTTGGTTGCTTCAAGGACTCACTTCCTACCCGGTAAATGATAGCAAGCATCTATTGGAACGTTCCAGGCGCCATGGGTAGGCTGGTGACATGACAACGGTCAACTGGGGTGTACTCGGCACCGCCCTCATCGCTAGAGCCCACGTCATCCCGGCGTTGCAGCAAGCGGAGCGGTGCCATCTCGCAGCCATCGCTTCGCGAACCAGGGAGGGCGCCGAGTCAGTCAGCAGAGAGTTTGCGATCCCGACTGCTCACGGCTCCTACGAGGCAATGCTCGCCGATCCCGACATCACCTGTGTGTATGTGCCCTTGCCGAACCACTTGCATGCTGAGTGGATCATGCGGGTTGCCGACGCCGGCAAGCACATCCTCTGTGAGAAGCCGTTGACCCTCACCGCAGCAGAAGCGGAGCAAGTGGCGAGACACTGCTCCGCCCGCGGGGTTCTTGTGATGGAAGCCTTCATGTACCGGTTCCATCCGGCGTGGGAGATCGTGCGCGGCCTCATTGCGAATGGCCGGATCGGCCGAATTACCGACGTCGGTGTTTGGTTCTCGTTCCGCTCGACCCGACCTACCGACTACCGGCACGATGCCACTGCCGGAGGCGGTGCCCTCTATGACGTTGGCTGCTACGCAACCGACCTCATCAGAGACCTGCTCGGCGACGAGCCGGAGCACGTCTTGGCCGTGGCGAGGGTGGATCCCGAGATCGACGTCGACATGACTTTCACGGCCATCCTCGATTACGGCGCTGCGACCGCTTCATTCACGTGCTCGATGGAGCAAGAACCCCAGCACAGCGTGATCATCCACGGCACGGCCGGGTGGATTTCGGTTGCCGATCCGTTCAATTGCCCGGCGGACCATGAAACAACGGTCACGCTGGGGACCGGCGGCGACCATCATCCCCACGCCACCAGCGTGGAGAGCATCCCGGTGCCGGTTGCCGATCAGTACGGCCTACAGGCGACGGCCTTCGCCGATGCGGTGACCGGCGGGCGGCCGGCGCCAATCCCAATCGAGAGCTCGGTCGCCAACGCACGCCTCCTCGAGCGGCTGTTCACCGCAGCCGGTATCAGCCCGGTCTGACGGACCACTCTCCGGCGAACTTCAAGCCGCCCGCAGGGCAGCCGCTGCCTTGGCAGGCGGCGTTCCCGTCGCCCTGCAGTTGCGAAGCAACTGCCAAGGAACTCACGCAGTTAGTTCCCCCCTACCCCCGCCTGCGGTGCCTCCGGCACTCCCCCCTACCCCCGCACTCCGTGCGGCGGTACCTTCCCCCCGCTACGCGGGGGGACTGACATTGCGGTACCTTCCCCCCGCGCCGCGGGGGGACTGACATTGCGGTACCTTGCGCCTTCGGTGCTGCCTGCAAGGCAGCCGGTGTTTACATCACCCGGGGACTGACATGGGGTAGCTCCATTGCATCCTGGTCCCAGTTGCCATCGATCCAGCGGTATTCGGGCTGGAAGAACGGCGGGATTGCCCGCTCCTCATCGACAGGGTGTCCCGCCAGATAGTTGAGGAAGTACATGTGATTGCCGGGAGCTGCGGCGCTCGAGTGGAATCCCTGCGTGACCGCAACCACATCACGGTCGACGACCGAGAACGCCTCGTCGAAGTCGCTATCGAGACGGTAGTTGCGATGCATGCCCCAGCCGTTCGGCGGGTCAAATCGGAAGTAGTAGGTCTCCTCGAGGTAGGGGGAGCCCTCGTAGCCATCATGGCAGTGCGGCGGCCAACCGGACCACTTCCCCCGCGGCACGTACACCTCGTAGAGAATCAGCCGCTCAGCGGGGAGCGGATGAGCAAGGATATGGTTGACCTGGCGAGTGGCTCCGCCGCCACCGCGTACCTCAACCTTCATCTCCTCGGGCTCGATCAGGCGGGGAGGGTATTTGCCCGTCGCCGGCGCCCCACCGACGGCGAACTCGACGTCGGTGGTGGCATCGACCTCAATGGCCATCCCCGGGGGGAGGTAGAGAACAGGCGCCATCTCGTCGAACACCCCGGACCGACTCATCTCGTACCGCTCGGAGCCGGCTGATACCGCAAAGGCACCCTCCTGAGGGACGAACGCCACCTCACGGTCGAGAGTGTTCGTCATCCACGACTGGCCGGCTTCGAGACGCAGTATCCGGAAATCCAGTACATCCCATCCGATCAATTCGGGCGTCACCTCGAGGGCCATGCCCGGCCCCGGCCGTGACGAGAGTTTGTGCTTCATCAGAGTCCTCCAGCTGCGCCGGTTTGCCGGCAGCGTTCAAGTGTCATGCGGTCTCTTCCCTGCGCGGGACGGGCGCATTGCCCGCACCCACGATTGCCTGGTCGTAGTCGACAACCGAGCCGGTCATCACGCCCGATTCGGGAGAAGCGAGAAAGGCAATCGCCGCTGCGATCTCATCCGGCTTGATGAGCTGGCCTGCCGGCCTGCCTGCCTCGGCCTCATCGAGCCAATCCTGTCCGTCGGTGTGGAACCTGCGCTGGATCACGTCCTCGCCCGGCGTGTCCATCCATCCGGGATTGATGCAGTTGACGCGGATACCGTCCCATGCCACCGAGTAGGCAACGTTCTTGGTCATCGTCGCCAGCGCTGCCTTGGAGACCGAATACGGCAGAAGTACCGGCGGCCCGCCGTGCGCAGCGTTGGAGCCAACGTTGACGATGGTGCCACCGCTTCCCTCGCGTCGCATGATCGCGATCACCTGCTGGCTGAGGAGGAACGGAGCCCGCACGTTGACGTTCATGATCGTGTCCCACAGGTCCACGGTGGTATCGGTGATGGTGCCCCGCAGTGTCAATGCTGCTGCATTCACCAGGACATCGATCCTGCCGAACTCTTCGTCTGTGGCAGCAACCAGATCGCGGCAGCTGTCGGCATCGCCGAGTTCGACGGGGATGAACACTGCGGAGGTCCCGGCTGCGACAAGATCACCAGCAACGGCTTCCCCCCGGTTGCCATTACGGCCACAGACCACAATCCCGGCGGCTCCTTCTGCGGCAAGGCGTCGGGCCACGGCTTCGCCTACACCCTGCGTGCTCCCCGTAATCAGTGCGACTTTGCCATCAAACCGGCCCAACAGGCCCTCCCACGATGCTTGCCAATCAGTATATCCCCCCTGATTGGAACGTTCCAACAGCCGTCCGGTTAGCATGCCACCAACACCTGCGCCTCAACGGGATAGCACGCCAACGTCTGGATAGCGGGCTAGTAGGGCATCTGGCCGGGATGCCAGGCGGCGATTGCGCCAACTGGAGTGACGAAGCCCTCGGGCTTGACGGCCAGGACCGATCTGTCCACGTTGACCAGTACACGTTCTGCCGTGTTGCCGATGATGTACCCCGGGATACCGGATCGGGCCAGCGTCCCCATCACCACGGTTGCCGGATTCACCTCATCGATGGCGTCGACGATCACATCTGCAGCGGGCCCATTCCGCAGAATGGTGTTGGCATTGCGGGCGCTCGGGACGGCCTCCAACAGCTTGCTGATCTCCTGGTCTGCCTCGTCCCGGACGCCCTCCCCCATCACCCGGACCTCTTCGGTTGAGTAGCCCAGGCGCGGACTGCGAATCATGCTGTCCCCCTCCAGGCGCCATCCGTGTACCAGGTGAAGGTCGCTTCCGCTGGTCAAGGCCAACGATGAGCCCAGCTCGAGCAGCTTGATGTTGAGATCATGCGACGTCTGCTCCATTGGGCCCAGTGCAACGAGAATCGAGTCTGCAGTCGCCGTGAGCGGAGAGTGCACCCACACTGGCACCGGGCACTTGCGGAGCAGATGCATGGTGGTCGAAGACGACCCCAGACTCCGCTGTCGCAGCGGGGGCATGGGAACGGTGAGCACGAGATCGTGACCGAGACGCTTGACCCTTTCGATGACCTCGACGTGGGGCGCTCCGGAGACAACCTCATAGTGAACCGGAACATCCGACTGTGGGGCCAGAGCCTTGAGCTCGGCCATCCGACTCTCGATCATCTGCGCGACGAGGTCGAGCCGACGCCCGTTGCGCGTCTGATAGCGGCGACGCTCCGGCACGCTCTCGACCACCGAGAACAGAGTCAGCGATGCGTCATTACGGCGGGCTAGATCAATGGAGGTGGAAAGGAGGGAACGGTTCTCGCCACCTTCTCCGTCGACGACCACAAGGATGTTCTTGAAACGCTTCATCGACCCTCCATTCCTTCCGTCGGTTCCCGAACAGCATAACACGTAATAGGTTTCGTGTATTGTTCGACATAGGAATGGGAATGGGATGAATCCGACCCGCGGTTGGTGGCTGTCCGACCTAGACCGGGACCGGCTCGTTGAGAGCCCGACAGACGAGTTCCTCGAGACGTGCGACGTCGTCTCGCGCAGCTGCCACCGACTTGAAGTGCAGTAGATGCACATACACGACCAGCGGATCCTCGGTGAGCTCGACGGTCAGCGTCCCAGGTGTATGCGTGATCGCATTGGACACCAGTAGGGCAACACGCAGCGAGTCGGTTCGCAGCGGCACGGCGACGATGGCCTCCCGAATCTGATTACCGGGGCTGATTACCTCCCAGGCGACCCGAGCATTGGAGGCGACGATCATCCCCGAGTATCGGACCAGGAACACGACCATCGCTCCGGGGCTGAAAGTGCCGTTGGGCCGGCCGGTTCGCCGGATCACCTCGACAAAGAGCCCGGCCAGCAAGCCGCCGATCCAGACCCCGACGCCGGCATCGCGCCAGAGAACCACCCAGATGATCACCAGGGGAATCAGGTGCCAACCTGAGATGCTCCGCTCGCCGGGTTGAGGCGCCACATCGACGGGGATGGTGACGCCGGCGAGATCATCGTGGTGGAGGTTGGGAGCTTGACCGGCCTGATAGGCGGCCCTGCCCAGCATGTGAGCCGAGATAGGTGCGGTCAGGAACATGAAGAAGGCGAGCATGGCGCCCAGCACGGTCAGCGACACCGACTCGGCTGCCAGCCCCGCTCCGAGCCCGGTGAGGGACAAACCGAGCGAGGCGGGCTTGCCGGCAGCATGCATCCGGGCGAGCGCAGTCGGGAACGACAGCAACCCCCACGCAGCAATCAAGGACAGGGCTACCCCGATGCCCATCACCGTCGCGCCGAGCACTTCCACGAAGCTCATGGCACGTCCCTCCACTCCACAAACCTCGCAACGAGAATGGTCCCGGCGAATGCGATCAGAGCGACGACGATCACCGCAGCGATGTAGAACTGGGAGCCGGTCCGGGCAGCCTCAGCGGCCAAGCCACCGGCCAACATCAGCAGAACGAGATCCAGAGCAACGATGCGATCAACGAGATCCGGCCCCTTCCATGCTCGCAATATCAGCAGACCGGCGCCGAAACCGAGCAGAACCTGAATCACAGTTATGAACGTGGTCATTAGCCCGCCCCCAAGACCAGCTCTGCATACACGGCAGGATCAACGAGGTCTACTGCCGCCCGCGCCGCCAAATCGGCCAGCGGCCCGGCAAAGGCGGCAACCGCAATGCTGAGAGCAACTACGAGCACAGTTGCGCCAAGCATGCCCGGGGCAGCTTGCTCGGTAGCTTCAGTCTCCCGACCCCAGAAGACAGCGCCCCAGATCTTGGTCATGGAGAAGAAGGTCAGCAGACCGACCATGAGGCTGACGCCAACAATCAGCCCGCGATCCAACGCCAGGCCCTCCTGAACAAGGGCGAGTTTGGCGACGAACCCGGAGAAGGGCGGCATGCCGGCGAGACTGAGAGCAAGAGGCAGGAACAGCATCGCCACCACCGGACGCCGGTGCAACACGCCACCAATCCGGTCGAGAGCACCCGTTCCGTGCTCCGACTCGACCAGGCCGCCAACGAGGAACAGCCCGGTCTTCACGATGATGTGGTGCGTGATGTAGAGGATCGAAGCGGCTAACCCGGCGACCGAGAGCAGCCCGAGACCCATGATCATGTAGCCGATCTGGCTGATGATATGGAAGCTGAGAATACGCTTGATTTCGTTCTGGGCGATTGCGCCGAGCACCCCCACCACCATCGTCGACCCAGCCACAAACAACAGCAGGGTCGACGGCTCATCCCCGGCAAAGAGCAGCGTTTGCGTGCGGATGATCACGAACACTCCGACCTTGGTCAACAGACCGGCAAAGATCGCGGTGACCGGTGTCGGTGCGGTGGGGTACGAGTCGGGCAGCCACATGAACAGCGGAAAGAGAGCAGCCTTGACCCCGAATACGACGAGGGTCAGCATGCCCAGGCCGTTGCGGACGGCGGGATCGATATCCACCATCACCCGGGACAGATCGGCCAGGTTGAGGGTGCCGGTTGTCATGTAGACAAACGCAACTATCACCAGGAAGAGAGCCGAAGCCACCAGGTTGATGACGACGTAGCTCATCGTGGCGCGCACTTCGCCTGCGCCGGTCTTAGCCGTGAGCAGCACGTAGGAAGCTATGAGCATGACCTCAAAACCAACAAAGAGGTTGAAGAGGTCGCCCGTCACAAACGACAGCGATACACCGGCGGTGAGGACGAGGTACTTCGAATGGAACCACCAGTCGAGGGCATCACGCTTCAACTGGGCCATTGCGTAGAGAAGCACCAGGAGCAGCATCGAGGCCGAGACTGTGAGCATGATGGCCGCAAAGCGATCGGCGACCAGCGTGATCCCGGCCGGAGCCGGCCATCCCCCAACCTGGGTGACTTGCGCCGAACCGGAGTCGGCTGCAACCAGCAACGCAATAGCCGCACCCAGGACAAACACAACACCGACGATCGTGATGCTTCGCTGAATCCACAGTCGGCGCCCAACGAAGATGGTCAGCCCGGCGGCCAGCAACGGACCGGCAACAACGGCAGGGAGCAGCCAATTCATGCTGAAGCCCCCTTCTCCTCGCCCTCGATCCCGCGGATCCGGAGATCCTCGAGATCGTCCTCGACGGCATCAGAACCGGTCAGCAAGTAGCTGCGGAGTGCCAATGCCAGCAGGAACGCGGTAACGCCAAAGCTGATCACGATTGCGGTCAGCACCATCGCCTGCGGTAGCGGGTCGGCCACTGCGGCAACCTGTGACTTGCCGATCACGGGAGGTGGAGCCGGCCGAGTTCCAGACAGCATGATGAGCAGATTTGCCCCGTGGGAGACAAGCCCCAGCCCGATCACAACGCGGGACAGCATCCGCTGCAGAATCAGGTAGGTCCCGGCGGCAAAGAGGACTGCGACAACACCGAGGGAGATCAGGCTCATGCGCCTACCTCCGGAGCCTCAGCGCTCTCCTCCTCACCAAGCGCCTTCACCAGCCCGACCGCCATCCCGACCACAACCAGGTACACGCCGATATCGAAGAACAGCGCAGACACGATCTTGATCTCGCCGACCAAAGGCGGATGCAGCTTGATGTAGCCGGACTCGAGAAACGCGAGCCCGGGCAGGAAGGCCGCAAAACCGGTGAGCGCGGCCAGCGAGAGCCCCGCCCCCAACAGAACATTTGATCGGACCGGCAGGATGCGACGCACGCTGTCGATGCCACCGGCCGCCCAGACGAGCAGTACCGCAACCCCGGCAACCAACCCGCCGGAGAAGCCACCCCCAGGCTGGTTATGCCCGGCGAACAGCAAATAGGCGGAGAACATCAAGAGAGGCCCAGACACCACAACGACACCGGCAGACAGAATCGGCGAGGAACGGGATCGCCTCATGATCGCCTCCGATTCCTGATCACGGGACGAATCAACCCGGCCGCACCGAGGGTTGCCGCAACGAGGACGGTTATCTCGCCGAGGGTGTCGAAGCCGCGGAAGTCAACCAGGATCACATTCACAACGTTGCTCCCCCCGGCTTCCGGAATCGACTGGGCGAGGAAGGTCTCAGCGACGCGGCTGGGAGTGCGTGCTGCGTTGGCAACAAGACCTCCAGCGAAGACGAAGGCTCCCACCAGGAGGGCGACCACTAGTCGGGGGGTGCGGGCGGTTGCGGTGCGTGCGAAGGTTGCCGGCAGGTGGCGCAGCACCAGGGCAAACAGCGCAACCGCCAGTGTTTCGATGAGGAGCTGGGTGAGAGTCAGGTCCGGCGCTCCGAACACCGCGTAGAGCCCGGCTATGGCGTAGCCGACACCGCCGAGCAAGATCACGACGGCAAATCGACGTCGCACAAACGCAAGGGAGACGGCAAACGCAACGATCAAGAGACCAAGGACCCACTCCAGAAGCGTCCCGGAGGGTGGAGCGACCAGCGTGGCCCCGTTGCTCAACACAGCGACGGTTGGCATCACAATCGCAACCAACAGGATGATGGCGACATAGGTGGGCAGAGACCCGTTCTGGATGAGGCCGCTGGATCGGTCGGCGAAATTGATGAGTCCGGGAACAAAACGTCGGAATGTCCCTTCGCCGCTGGGTAGTCGTGCCGCCACCACACCTACTGCGTCCCCGGCCCGGGCGACGAGGTCGGAGCGCCAGGCCAGTAGCGAACCTACCGTGAGTGAGGCGAGCGACCAGGCAAGGGGAGGCCCGAGACCCGGCCAGAGCAACAGTTCACCGGCCTCGGCAACACCGGTAACCGCTTCGGCGGCAGCGTCGACCACCGGAAAGGCGAGAGCCGGGAAGAACCCGACCACTACTGAGATCACTGCCAGCGTCGCAGGAGCGGCGAGCAACAGATTGCTGAGCCGCAGCCGTCGACCCTGTGCTGGCTCCTGCCCTTTGACGTGAGGGCCAAACGCACCAAAGACAAACCTCGCGGTGTAGGCAACGGTGAGCACGGAGGCCCCTGCCACCGCGGCCACCCACAGCACACCCTCATGGACCAGCCCGTGGAATGCAGCTTCCTTGGCGTCAAAGCCGAATGTGAGCGGGATCGCGGCCATCGATAGCGAAACAGCGATCGCAACTGCGAAGAGAACCGGCATCGAGCGGTTGAGCCCGGACAGTCGGCGCAGGTCGCGCGTCCCCGCCTCGTGGTCAATGGCACCGACAACCATGAAGAGCGTGGCCTTGAACAGGGCGTGAGCCAGCAATGCCGCCAGCCCGCTGAAGACCAATTCTGGAATCCCGGAGCCAATCAGCAGGAACATGAACCCCAGTTGCGAGACGGTGCCGAAGGCGAGGAGCAGCTTGAGGTCGTACTGGCGCAGGGCACGCCAGCCGCCGACCACCATCGTGACCAGGCCGATACCGACTACCGCCGGTTGCCACCAGTCGACTGTGGCGACAGCTGCCGTTCCCATCCGACCGACGAGGAAGATACCCGCCTTGACCATGGTTGCGGAGTGGAGGAATGCGCTGGCCGGGGTTGGGGCAGCCATCGCCCCGGGCAACCAGGCGTGGAATGGGAACTGTGCCGACTTGGTCACCGCACCAATCAGGATCAGCACCCATGCCAATCCGACTGCGAAGGAGTTCTCGGCGGGGTTCGCCGCAATCTCCGAAATCAGGTAGCTACCGGACGCCTCAGCCAGCAGAACAAAGCCACCCAACATGGCGAGCCCGCCCGCCCCGGTGACTAGTGCAGCATGCAGGGCTGCTGATCTCGCTTGCGCAGTCCGATCGTCGTAACCGATCAACAGGTAGCTGGAGATCGTCGTCAGCTCCCAGAAGACGAAGAGCGAGAGCAAGTGGTCGGAAGCGACCAGCCCGACCATTCCCCCGGCAAAGAGCGTCATTGTGGCGGCAAACATCGTTGGACCGCGCGCCGGAGTGAAATAGCGTTGCGCGTACAGGAAGATCGCCAGACCTGCTCCGCCCACCACGAGCAGGAATATCAGCGCATAGCCATCGACACGGAAGCTGACCTCGAGGTCTTGCGCCGGCACCCAATCCCACTTCTCAGTGACCGCCTCACCGTGGTGAAGACCCCAATTCGCCACTACGAAGATCAGCGTTGCCAACGGGCCCAGCGCACCCACAACAAAAGCCCACCGCTCCAGCTGGCGACGGGCAACCACCAAGAGAGCGGCAACGAGCAGATGGACGAGAACAACGACAAACATAGGCGCTACGGTTTACACGAAACGAAATACGTATTTATACTGGAATCCCTAAAGGCAAAAAAGGAGACTAGGCGTTGAGCGCCAAATGGACGATTTTCACTAATCACGCTCACGTGCTGTTCTGTATCTCAGAGGATCCGGACACCACTCTCCGCGAGGTGGCGTTGCGCGTCGGTATCACGGAACGGGCAACTCAGCGCATCGTTGCCGAGCTCGAGGAGTCGGGCTACCTCAAGCACGAGCGCAGGGGACGGCGCAATCACTACGAGGTGATGACCGACGTACCGCTTCGCCACGACATCGAGTCTCACGTTTCGATTGGCGACATCATTCAGGCCCTGCACAAGGATCCGGCAGGGCCGCGTTAGCCGCTGCGCGCTATGCGGGGATCTCTTCGCCGAGCGCGGCCGCAACGAGGCGTTCCAGCGCTTCGACCTCGCTTTGGACTGCGGCAACGGATTCAAAGTGCAGGACATGCACGTAGACAACCAGAGGCTCCTCGGTGAGCTCGACGGTCAACGACCCCGGCGTGAAGCTGATTGCATTGGCAACCAGCAGGGCAACCGATAGAGAGTTCCCTTGCATCGGCACGGCGACGATTGCCTCCCGAATCTGATCGTTGCGGGGAGTGATGACTTCCCACGCCACCCGCAAAGTCGAGCGAATCACCATCCACACGTAGCGACCGAGGAAGATCAGCGAGCCTCCTATGCGCACACGCACCGGAGCGTTGCGCTGGCGCCTGGCCCACTCGATCAAGGCCGCAACGAAGATGCCGACAATCCAGACCCCGGCCCCGGCATCGCGCCAGAGGAGGACCCAGATCAAGACCAGCGGGATCATGCGCAACAGCGAAGGGCGGCTGCTCCGCTCCGGCGTGAAAGCTCGCACGCTCGGCCGGGCCGTCGCCAGGTCATCGTGAACCAGGCCCGGGGATTGGCCTGCGAAGTAGCTTGCCCTACCGAGCATGTGGCCCGATACGGGGGCCGTCAGGAACATGAACACCGCAACGAGCGCCCCGACACCAAACAGCCCTACCGACTCTGCCGCTATGCCAGAGCCGAGGGCAACTGAAGCCAGCCCGAGCGAAGCGGACTTCGTTGCCGCGTGCATCCTGGCCAGCGACGAGGGAAAGTCGAGCAGACCCAATGCGGCCAACAATGTGACCACTGCCCCAGCTAGGAGCAATGTGCTGCCGATCATCTGCAACACGCTCATCAGGTGTCCCTCCACTCGATGAAGCGAGCAACGATCACCGTGCCGGCAAAGGCCACCAACGCTACGACGATGGCTGCGCCAAAGAAGAGCTCAGAACCGTCCCGGGAGCTGTGGGCAACCAGGCCTCCGGCCAGCAGGAGCAGCACCAGGTCAAGAGCAACGATGCGATCAACCAGATGCGGTCCCTGTACGGCGCGGACGAGCGCCAGCACCCCGGCGAGGCCGAGCAGTATCTGAACCATGGTTACGACATCGCTCATCGACCCACCCCCAGAACGAGTTCGGCATAGATCGCCGGATCGATCAGATCGCTAGCGGCACGTTCGGCCAAGCCGACGATGGGCTCGGCGAACACCACCGCCGCCAAGCTCAGCACCACCACCAGCACCGTGGCCCCCATCATCCCGGGAGCGGCTTTCGCCTTGGCAGCCGTCTGCTCTCCCCAGAAAACGCCCCCCCAGATCTTCGTCACTGAGAAGAACGTCAACAGGCTCACAGCAAGGCTGACCCCGACAATCAGATTGCGGTCTAGGGCCAATCCCTCTTGGACGAGAGCCAGCTTCGGGATGAAGCCGGAGAACGGCGGCAGCCCGGCAAGGCTGAGAGCAAGCGGTAGGTAGAGGGCCGCCATGACGGGTCGTCGGTGTAGCAGCCCACCGATCCGATCGAGCGCACCGGTACCGTGTTCAGCCTCAACGAGCCCACCCACGAGGAAGAGGCCCGTCTTGACGATGATCTGGTTGGCAACAAACAGAATCGCCGCCGCCAGGCCGGCCACAGAAAGGAACCCGAGCCCCATCATCATGTACCCGATCTGACTAACGATGTGGAAGCTGAGGATTCGCTTGACGTCGTTCTGGGCAATCGCTCCGAGAACGCCCACGGCCATCGTTGCGCCGGCAACAAACAGCAGAAGGGTCGAGGGACCTTCCTGGCTGAACAGCAGCGTCTGGGTGCGAATGATCACAAAGACGCCGACCTTGGTGAGCAGACCGGCAAAGATCGCCGTAACCGGGGTAGGGGCAGTCGGGTACGAGTCGGGCAGCCACATGAACAGAGGGAATAGCGCCGCCTTGATGCCGAACACCACCAGGGTCAGCATGCTGAGCCCGGATCTCACTGCCGGGTCGATTTCCATCATCTTGCCGGACAGATCCGCCAGGTTGAGCGTCCCCGTTGTGGTGTAGACATAGGCAACCACCATCAAGAACAGGGCTGATGCAACCAGGTTGATGACGACGTAGCTGATGGTCGCCCGAACCTCATCAGGCCCGGTCTTCACGGTCAGCAGGACGTACGACGCAATCAGCATGATCTCGAATCCAACGAACAGGTTGAACAGATCACCGGTTACGAGCGACAGAGCGACCCCGGCCGTGAGGACCAGGTACTTGGTATGGAACCACCAGTCGAGGGCGTCGCGTCCGAGCTGGGCCATCGCATAGAAGAGGACGGCAAAGAGCATGGCGGCCGCCACAGTCAGGATCATCGCCGCAAAGCGATCGGCAACGAGCGTTATCCCAGCAGGCGCGTCCCAGCCGCCGACCTGGCTGACCAGCGCGGTGCCGCCGTCCGCTGAAATCAGCAAGGCGATTGCAGCCCCGAGCACAAAGCCCACACCGGAAACGGCGATCGCACGCTGGAGCAGCAGACGCCGCCCCACGATGATGGTCAGACCGGCACCAAGCACCGGAACTGCGACTACGGCAGGAAGCAACCAGCTCACGTTGCAGCCTCCCGCTCGCTTTCAGATTGGCCGTGGCGGGCAATCCGGCGATCTTCGATGTCGTCCTCGACGGCGTCGGTTCCGGTCAGCAGGTAGCTGCGCAGGGCGAGCGCCAGGAGGAAAGCCGTAATGCCGAAGGTGATGACGATCGCAGTGAGAACCATCGCCTGAGGCAGCGGATCGGCAATCGGCGGGGTCTCAGTAGCGAGAATCACGGGCGGATTGGCCGGACCTGAGCCCGCCAGCATGATGAGCAGGTTGGCACCGTGTGAAATCAGGCCGAGACCGATGATGACCCGTGACAGAGTGCGCTGCAGGATCAGATAGGTCCCGACCGCAAACAGGATGGCGGCGACCGAAAGCATGACCAGGCTCATTGCTCGGCCTCCATCGGCTTGCCCTCTTCACCGAGCGCCTTGACTAGGCCGAGCGCCATCCCCACAACGACCAGGTACACACCGATGTCGAAGAAGAGGGCGGAAACGACCTTCACGTCGCCAAAGACCGGTAGAGACACCTCGACATAGCCGGACTCGAGAAAGACCAGACCGGGCAGCAGAGAAGCGAAACCGGTGAGCGCAGCCACCACCAGGCCGGTCCCCATCAACAGCGTGGCACGAAGCGGGACAACCCGACGCACCGCTGCGGTGCCGCCGGCGGCCCAGACCAGGGAGATCAGAACGCCGGCGACCAGGCCACCGGAGAAGCCACCCCCGGGCTGGTTGTGGCCGGCGAACAGCAGGTAGATGGAGAAGACAATCAGGGGCCCGGCAACAGTTATGACACCAGACTCGAGAATGGCGGAGCGGCGTGTGGACTTCATGCTCGACTCCTTGCGTTCCGAATGACCGGGACGACAAGACCCGCCGCACCGAGGACTGCGGCTACCAGGACGGTGATCTCACCGAAGGTGTCGAATGCTCGGAAGTCCACGAGGATGACGTTGACGACATTGCCTCCCGCCGCCTCCGGGACAGACTGCTCGAGGTAGCTAGCGGCAACGGCGCTCGGCTGGCGAGCAGCGTTGACCACCAGTCCGGCACCAAAGACGAATGCCCCAACGGCCAGCGCCACGGCAAGGCGAGGCAACCTGGCGGTCGCGGGGCGGGCGAAGGTTGCCGGGAGGTGGCGCAGCACGAAGGCAAACAGCGTGATGACCAGTGTTTCCACGAGCAGTTGGGTGAGGGTGAGGTCGGGACCGCCGAATACTGAGTACACACCGGCCATCCCGTAGCCGACTCCGCCGAGCAGGATCACCACGGCAAATCGTCGCCGCACAAACGCCAGACTCACCGCAAAGCCGACGATGAGGATGCCCAGCATCCACTCGAGCAGGCTGCCGTTCTCCGGGACCAAGAGCGTCGGGCCCTCAGCAAGCACGGCAACGGTCGGCCCAACTACCGCCACGATGAGGATGATGGCGAGGTATGCCGGGAGCGAGCCACTCTGGAGAAGACTGCTGGAACTGTCGGCGAAGCGGAGTAGAGCCGGAATCGATCGGCGATACACGTTCTCCGCATCGGGAAGCCTCCGGGCGACCACCGCCACCCGATCTCCGGCGCGTGACATGAGGTCGGATCGCCAGGCCAGTACGAGGCCGATTGACAACGACGCCAAAGACCAGGCCAGTGCTGCGACCCACCCGGGCCAGACGACCAGCTTCCCGGCCTTGCTGATACCAGTGACCGCTTCGGTTGCGCTGTCGACCAGTGGGAACAGCGCAGTGGGGATGAGGCCAACGGCAACGGAAATGAGCGCCAGCGAACCCGGTGCGCTGAGCAGTGTGTTCCTGACGGAGAGAGCACTGCCGTGGGCCGGTTCCCGGTCCGGGTGATGAGTGCCAAAGGCTCCGATCAGGAACCGCCCGGTGTACGCCACTGTCAATGTCGACGCGGCGGCAGCCGCTGCTACCCACCAAACGTTCTCATCGAGCAGCGCTACAAAGGCTGCCTCTTTGGCCGCAAACCCGATTGTCAACGGGACGGCTGCCATCGACAGGCCGGTGGCAACCGCAACCCAAAAGAGCCGCGGCATCGAGCTTCGTAGGCCGGATAGGCGGCGAAGGTCTCTGGTGCCCGTTTCGTGGTCGATCGCACCGACAACCATGAACAGGGTCGCTTTGAAGAGCGCGTGGCTCAGCAGCAGCGCAACCCCGCCGAAAACCAGCTCGGGGATGCCCGATCCCATCAAGAGGAAGATGAACCCAAGTTGGGACACGGTGCCATAAGCCAACAGAAGCTTCAGGTCGTGCTGGCGTAGTGCCCTCCAACCACCGATGACCATTGTGATCCCACCGAGGATGAGCACCGCCGGTTGCCACCAGTCAGCAGAACCGGCGGCGGCCACCCCGACCTTGCCGACGAGGAAGATGCCGGCTTTGACCATGGTCGCCGAGTGGAGAAAGGCGCTGGCCGGAGTGGGAGCGGCCATTGCCCCGGGGAGCCAGGCGTGGAAGGGGAACTGCGCCGACTTCGTGACGGCGCCGATCAGAACGAGCGCCCACCCGGCGTTGACGGCAGCGGTCGCCGCCGGCGGGTTTGCGATCAGCTCAGAGATCACATAGGTCCCCGCCTCCCCGGCCAGCAGAACCATGCCGCCCAGCATGGCCAGACCACCAGCGCCGGTGACCAGGGCCGCGTGCAACGCTGCAGAGCGAGCTGATGCCTCCTCGTCCTTGTAGCCAATGAGCAGGTACGACGAGATCGTGGTCAGTTCCCAGAACACGAACAGCACCAGCAGGTGGTCGGCAGCGACGAGACCGGTCATCGAGCCGGCGAAGACCAGCATGGTTGCGGCGAAGATCGTGGCGCGTCTCGATGCCGAGAAGTAGCGGTGTGAGTAGAGGAAGATCGGCAAGCCGGCGCCGGCAATGACGAGTAGGAACAGCAGTGCGTATGAGTCGATCCGGAACCCGATCTCGAGACCGAGGCTGGGCACCCAGGAGAAGGAGTCGATCTCAGGGCTTCCCGCAATCACATCCCCGGCGATCGATAGCGCCCAGAGCAGAGTCGCCGCCGGTCCGATTGCGCCCAGCACAAAGGCCCACCTGCCGAGACGGCGGTGGAATAGGGCGAGCGCAGCAGCAACCGCCACATGGAGGACGAGGAGCGGGATCATACGTGAATCATGTTACACGAAACAAGGGACGCATATCTTGTGATCGAGCAACCAAATGAGGTTCGGCGGGGAACGCAAAACGGACGTGACCCAACACCCATCGCGGGGGTAGCGACTACGCCTGGCTGTCCTCCTGACCCGAGTCGGAACCGGGTTCCGGGTCGCTCACAACCGGGGCGGGTGAGCGCAAACGTTCCATTACTTCATCCCGAGCGTCGGCAGCCCCAAACCCCGTGATTATGTCCCCTGCCTCGAGGACTGTGGTGCCATCGGGGACGAGCACGGCAGGGCCGCGCCGGATCGCGACCAGGGTCGACCCATGTGGCCACGGCACTTCCTTCAGCGCGGCGCCGTCGGCGACGGATCCGCCAGGAATATGGAACTCGAAGAACTCCGCGTCCGGTCGCGTCCAGAGCCTCTGTCGCTTCCTGGCGAGCTCACTCTCGGTGGCCGCGGTCAAGGCGAAGTGATAGGCCCGCACCGCAGTCTCCCTTCGGAACATGCCGACGAGTCTGGTCGGTGCCTCATCTGCGACGACGGGAAGTCGCCCGACTCCGAGGCTGGCCATGCGCTCCATCGCTCGCGACACCGGTGTCGACTCCGTGACCGTTACCGGGCTCGGGGTCATGGCTTCCGCAGCGGTGTAATCGTTGCGCGGCCCCCCGGTTCTAGTGATGTCGGTGACGGTGATTATGCCGACCAATCGATCATCCTCAGAGACAACGGGCAAACCGTGATGCAGGTGCGAATCCAAATCGTCTTGCACTTCCCGCGTGGTTGCCGAGGGTCTGATCACTTCGTGCCAGGGGGTCATCACCTGAGCAACGGTCACGGTGTCGAGAAGATCGACATCGCTGGTGCGGAGGAGGCGAATCCCGCGACTGACCAGCGGAATGGTGTAGACCGTCTCGGGATGTAAGCGATCGCCGAGGAAGGTGGCCAGGGACGTAGCCAGCATCAGCGGCAGGACGAGTCCGTAGTCGCCGGTCAGCTCGAAGACGATCAGGATTGCGGTCAGCGGGGCGCGCGCAACCGCCGCAAAGGTCGCCGCCATACCGACAACGGCAAATGCGCCGGTGTCGATGGTGGAGATCTCCCACACCGGAGCGATGAGGGCTGCGACGCCGGCACCGAGTGTTGAGCCGATGAAGAGGGCCGGCATGAAGTGGCCACCCGATCCATGGGCTCCGAGCGTCCCTGCCGTTGCGAGCACCTTCAAGCCCGAAAGGAGCAGCAGCACCCACCATGCAGTCTCGAGAACGCTGCCGTCGACGAGCCCCTGGATGAACGATTGACCGGTCCCGAACAGCCTCGGCTCAATTGCGATCATGGCCGCCACCGGGACTCCAAGCACGATCGGACGGAGCCACGGGCGTTGGACAAAGAGGTCGATCTTGGAATGAACCGTGTCGAATGCTCTCAGGAATCCGAGCCCGACAATGGCGGCGAGGATTCCTAGTCCCGCGTACAGCAGCAACTCCGTCGCATCGCCCAGTGCGTGCGGCTCTGCCGACAGAATGCGCTCCTGGCCTACCAACGACCTGGTCGTTACCGCTGCGGTGACTGAGGCGATTACAACGGCGTTGAGATGGCGGATGGCGAAGTTGCCCAGGATCACCTCCATGGCAAACAGCATCCCGGCAATGGGAGCGTTGAAGGTTGCCCCGATGCCCGCCCCGGCCCCAGCGGCAACCAACGACCGGATCTGATCCTCGCCAAGACCAGAGTGCCGCCCGATCGACGAACCGATCGCGGCCCCGATCATCACCGTCGGGCCCTCCCGACCGGCTGATCCTCCCCCGCCAAGGGTCGAGGCAGTTGCCGCAGTCTTCCAGAAGATC
The DNA here is from genome assembly GCA_030065575.1 of Acidimicrobiia bacterium. GTDB lineage: Bacteria > Actinomycetota > Acidimicrobiia > Spongiisociales > UBA5794 > JAAETI01. The sequence continues at coordinate 9,529 of JASJDZ010000044.1, read as the reverse complement.
GACCGCGTGGGTAGGTAGCCGGCGCGCACGGCCAGCCCGGCGGTGGTCTCCGGAACGCCGCTCCCTCGCACCTCGGGGAACCGTCGACCGATCAGCCAGGCCACACCCAGCCCCAGCGGCACACTGATGAGGGGCAACCATCGACCGAACCGCAGCTGGTCCTCCAGCCATGAGACTCCCGCAGCCAGCCCATCGATGGCTGCAATCAAGCCGGCCCCGGCGACACCGGCCAGGAATCCAACGAGCAGAGCCAGAGCGATGAAGGCCGCGGTGTGCCGCGGGTCTACCAACGACCGCAGTGACATCCTCATGTGGGGCCCACGGTAGCTGGGCGATGCAATCGCCCTGGAGTTCGATGCAATCGTGCGATGCAATCGCCCTGGAGTTCGATGCAATCGTGCGATGCAATCGCCCTGGAGTTCGATACGATCGAACTCCCCTCATCACAAGCCGTGCGATGCAATCGTGCGATGCAATCGCCCTGGAGTTCGATACGATCGAACTCCCCTCATCAGACGGGCAGCGAGCTCGACGCTATCGAGCGCATTCACGACTCCTCACTCTGGCGTAGATAGCGGCGATATACCGCCGCGTGCTACGCCAGACTCGGTTTGCCCGGGCCTACTTGGTGTTGGTGGTGGTCGAGAAGCCGTCGAGTACCGGCACCGTCCTGTAGGCGTGGCCGAGAGATTCGGGCCCCATGGCTGCATACCCACCATCGACGGGAATGTCGGCGCCGGTTATGAACGAGGCGCCGTCCGAGCACAGGAACACAACCGGGTCGGCGATCTCCTCAGGATCGGCCATCCGCCCGATCATGTGGAACTCCGCCGCAAACGCATCTGCACGCTCGCGACTGCCGTATCGCTTCTCGATGTTCCGGCTCCATACCCATCCGGCGGAGATGTGATTCACCCGGATGTTGTCCGGCGCGAGGGCCTGCGCCATGTTCCGAGTCATCCCCAGCAGCGCCGACTTGGTTGTCGGGTAGACGATCCGAAGCGGTTGTGATTGCTTACCGGAAATCGAACCGATGATCACCACCGAACCACCGCCCCGCTCCCTCATGTGGGGCACGGCCTTCTCGATGAGCATGGCCCCGCCGATCACATTGGTATCGAAGGAACGCCGCCAGTTATCGCGGGTCGTCTCGAGCATTCCACACTCGAAGATTGCCGCCGCCGAAACAACGATGTCGATGCCGCCAAATCGATCGAGGGCAAGGTCGACGAGGGCATCCAGATCCTCATCGACGGTGATGTCGGTGCGAAGGAAGATGCCGGCCTCGCCGAGCGGGGCGGAGACTTCCGCCCCGTGGCTCTCGTTGCGACCGGCCATCACCACCCTGGCGCCCGCCGCAACGAGCTTGCTGCCGATGGCGGCACCGATGAGCGAACCGGCGCCGGTCAGGAGCGCAACCTTGCCGTCGAGGCTGCCCGACTGGCTCACCGCTACACCCCGACTCGCTGGTGCTTCTTCTCCGCGTCCAGCTCGGCCCGGGCCACCAGTACCTGCTCCCGATCACTCACCTCGGGGATACCGACCTCCCACCATGCTCCGCCTTCGGTCCAGGTGTACTGATCGATATCGACAACGATGGCGTAGCTGCGGTCGGCAGCCTTGGCCCGGGCGAACGCCGCCGGAAGATCCTCGACCTTCTCGACCTTCTCTGCCAGTGCTCCCATCGCTTCGATGTGCTTGACGAAGTCAACATGGAAGTAGCGGACGTTGCGGGTAGTACGGAGCAGGTTGTTGAACTCCTCGCCACCCGTATTGAGCTGCAGCCGGTTGATCACGGCAAAGCCACCGTTGTCGCACACCATGAATATGACCTTCTGCCCGGTCATGACAGTGGAGTAGATATCCGAGTTCATCATGAGGTAGGAACCGTCACCCACCCAGCAAATGACATCACCATCACCGCGTGCCATCTTGGCGCCCCAGGCGCCCGCAATCTCGTAGCCCATCGTTGAGTAGCCGTACTCGGAGTCGAAGGATCCAACAGACTTGGACCGCCAACCCATCACCAGCTCACCCGGGAGACCGCCGGCCGCCGACAGGCAGTAATCGCCGTCATCGCAGACTTCGTTGATCGCCTGGATGACCTCGGCATATGCGGGCGGGCCGTCGTGCTCCCGACCCTTCCACGAGTCGAGGTAGTCGTGCCACTCGGCAATGCGATCTTGCGAGAACGCCAGCCACTCCGTCGGAGCCTTGTAATCGCCGATCGCTGCGTCGAGAGCTTCGATTGCGGCCTTGGCGTCAGCAACAACCGGTACGGCCATCTGCTTGTGTGCGTCCCAGCCCGCAGTGTTGATCGCCACGAACTTGGTATCGGGGTTCTTGAACACAGACCACGAACCCGTGGTGAAGTCTTGGAGGCGGGTACCCACCGCAAGCACAACGTCCGCATCCTCGGCCACCGTGTTGGCCGCGGTAGAGCCGGTAACGCCGATCGGACCGGCGTAGTTGGGGTGGTCGTGGACCAGTGCAGCCTTGCCCGCCACCGTCTCCACCACCGGGATCCCCCGCTTCTCGGCAAATGCGGTTACCTCGGCAACAGCGTCGGAGTAGTGCACCCCACCGCCGGAGATGATCATGGGCTTCGTTGCGTTGCTAAGGAGGTCGGCGGCCTTGGCAATGTCCCGCGGGTCGGGGCCCGGCCGCCGGATGTAGTGAACCTTGGGCTCGAAGAACTTGGTCGGGAAGTCATATGCCTCGGCCTGGATGTCCTGCGGAAGCGCAAAGAACGCCGGCCCGCGTGTAGCCGGATCGAGCATGACCGCAAGGGCCTGCGGCAACGACTGCACAACCTGCTCGGGGCGACTGATCCGGTCCCAGTAGCGGGTGACCGGCTTGAAGGCATCAGCAGCGGTGATTGTTGGGTCGCCGAAGTGCTCGACTTGCTGCAGCACCGGGTCAACGATGCGGTGTTGGAAGGTGTCACCTGAGAACAGAAGCAGCGGGACGCGGTTGGCGTGAGCACAGGCAGCGGCTGTGACCATGTTCGTACAGCCCGGGCCGATCGACGAAGTGGCAATCATGATGCGCTTGCCGCGCATGGCCTTGCCGTAGGCCATGGCCGCCAGAGCCATCGACTGCTCGTTGTGCCCGCGCCACGTTGGCAGCTCGTCCTGTACCGGTTGCAGTGCCTCAGCCAAACAGGTGACGTTGCCATGGCCGAAGATGCCAAAGGCACCGGCGAATACGCCCACCTCTTCGCCGTCGACGATCGTGCGCTGTGCCAGCATCCATTTGACGATTGCCTGCGCCGTTGTCAGTCGGATTGTCTCCATGTCGTCTCTCCTCTCAGCCGCGGACCGCGGTCAGATAGTTCTGCATTCCTTGTTTAACGAAACCATCGAGCCCGGCTGTGAAATAGCGGGCTCCCTTGTCCAGCCACGCTGCAACAAAGGTCGGACTCGCGGCGTAGATGCCCAGAGCCTTATCGGACCGGGTCACCACCTCGGCGACGTAGTCCATGGCCGCGCCGACCTCGGGGTGCCCGATATTGCCGGGGTGCCCGAGCGAGTGCGAGAGGTCTGTGGGACCGATGAAGAGAACATCGACGCCATCGATCTCGGTGTAGTCCCCGACGGCGGCTACGGCGGCGGAGGTCTCGATGTGGATGACGACCAAGGTCTCCTCATTGGCACGCGCGGTGAAGTCGGCCAAGGACTCGGTGTTGCCCCAACCTCCCTGCCGGCTCCCCGCCAACCCGCGCAAGCCGCGCGGGCCGTATTTGGCAGAGACCACGGCTTGCTCGGCTTCGGCCGCACTGTTGACCCAGGGGACATGTAGCCCGTGAGCACCCGCATCCAGGTAGCGAAGGATGGTCGACGACTCATTGGTCGGTACTCGGGCCAGCGGAGTCACGTCGTGAAGCTCGGCGGCACGGGCCAGGCCTTCGATATCGCGGGGCTGGAGCGAGCCGTGCTCACCGTCGTAGACGAGGAAGTCCCAGCCCTGCATGGCAACGTTCTCCGCCAGCGTCGGGGTTGCGTATCGGAAGAAGCAGCCGTAAACAGCTTCGCCGTCGGCCAGCTTCCGCTTCGTCACGTTCTCTGTGAGCACCTGATCTCCCTCAGTCGATTCGCAGGCTGACGACGTCCTCCCACTGCTCCGACTCCCAGGACCGCACCATCGCTGCGGCTACGGAAGCGGCAGCAACGGCGTCACCGAAGTCGGGCTTGTTGGGCCTGCCCTCGGCGACGGCAGTGATGAACTCCAAAGCCTCGATAGTCTTGAGATCCTCGTAGCCGATGGAGTTCCCCCCGCCGGGCACGAAGTGGCCGTGGTGCTTGTAGGCATCGCCGGACAGGACTTCGACAAAACCATCGGTGTGCTGCTCCTCGGGGAGATACAGCTGAAGCTGGTTCAGCTTCTCGTGGTCCCAGTAGGCGGCACCCTTGGACCCATTCAACTCGAAGGCCATCTGGCTCTGCGGCCCAAAGATGGAGCGGTCCGCCTCCAACGTTCCCCGCACCCCATTCTCAAACTCGACGAGCGCCCCGACGTAATCCTCGTTAGTGACCTCACCGGTCGGGTCGCCGGGCTTGCCCCGGTCGTAGTGGGTCCCCGAGCCGGGGGTGGGAAGTGGCCTCTCCCTGACGAAGATCTCCTTCACGGAGACGACCCGCTTGATCGGCCCGCAGATGAACTGGGCCATATCGATGGCGTGGGACATGATGTCGGCCAGCGCGCCGTATCCAGCTTCGTCCTGCTTGAAGCGCCAGGAAAGCAGCCCAAGGCGGTCCCGACCGTACATGGTGAAGAAGCGGCCCCGGTAGTGGGTCAGCTCGCCGAGACGCCCCTCGTCGATGAGCTGTCTGGTGTATTGGACCATCGGCGTCCATCGGTAGTTATATCCGCAACCGGTGATCACCCCTGCCTTGCGGGCGGCCTTCTCGATGATCGCCGTGGCCTGGGGACTGATTCCAACGGGCTTCTCGCACATGATGTGCTTGCCTGCTGCGGCGGCAGCGACGGCAATCTCCTCGTGCATCCCCGTGGGCGCCGTGCACTCAATGATGTCGATGTCGTCGCGCTCCAGCAGATCGCGCCAGTTGCTAGTGCCGCTCTCGAAGCCGAAGTTGTTGACCGCAAGATCAACCCGCTCCGGCATGCTGTCGGCGATGGCTACCAGACGCGGCTCGAGCCCGGTCTCGGCGAAGTAGACGGGGATATTGCGATAGGCGCGACTGTGGGCCTGACCCATCCAGCCAAATCCGACAACACCGATACCGATGCTCTTTTTCACTGGCTCTCCTCTCCAGTCGGATCCCACACTTCGGGATTGACGAGGTGTTGGGGTCGGTTTCCATCTAAGACCTGCATGACCTGATCGAAGGCTGCTTTGAAGATGCGCCGCTTTGCGCCGGCGGTTCCTGCGGCCACGTGAGGGGTGACCACTACATCGTCACGATGCAGCAGTGAATGCTCCGGTGGGAGCGGCTCCGGATCGGTGACGTCGAGACCGGCTCCGAATAGGTGACCGGCGTCCAGTGCAGCTTCGAGAGCTGCGAGGTCGACGAGGCCGCCCCGTGCGGTGTTGATCAGAATGGCCCCGGGCTTCATTGCGGCCAACAGCTCGGGCCCAACTAGCCCGGCGCTCTCGTCGGTTAGGGGGAGGTGGAGGGAGAGCACATCCGACATCGCAGCAAGCTGCTCCAGCTCCTCCACACGTTGCGTCTTTCCGAAGCCCGACACCGCCACGTACGGATCGAACGCCGCGGTCCCCATGCCCAGGCTGCCCGCGACAATGGCAACTCTGCGGGCGGTGCGTCCGTAGCCGACCAGACCCAGGGTGAGGCCTTCCAGCTCGATGCCGACATGGCGGGCGTAGAAATCGGATCCCCCCTTGCGCATCTCCGCCCCGGATCGCTTCAGGTTCTTCGCCACCGCCATCATCAGAGCGATGGTGTGCTCGGTGGTAGATACCGTCGGTGCGTCCGGCGTATTGCAGACTGCGATCCCCCGTTTCGTGGCTGCGGCTACATCGACCTTGTCGTAGCCGATCCCGGTGCGGGCGATAACCCGGAGATCGGGAGCGAGGTCCATCAGCTCGCCGGTGTAGGAGTGCTGCGAGGCAACGACGCCCTGGGCCGCCGACAGCTGACGATACGGATCCTCGGGGTAGGCACTGGCGGGGCCGAGAATGACCGCCCGGGACGCTGTGTCGGCGCGCAAATCCGTCAGGATCTCACGCTCAAACCACACCGCCGGCATCGCCGCAACCAATCAACCCTCCAACTTCTCATCAATTCTACAGCCGGCAGTTGGAACGTTCCAACCGCCTCTCCTCGCCCTTGCTCACTCGTTCTTGCGTAGGGTCGTAGCCTCATAGCCTACGGAGATACGCAAGAACAGTGGGGGGCCGTTTCTGCGGACTCCGCCCTACAGGTTTGCCTCGGCCAGGGCTGCCAGATCCGGGGCCGTCAATCCGTTCTCCTTCATCAGGAACTTGTGGTCGCCGAGCCTCTGGAACTTGTCGCCGAGGCTGGCAATCACCTGCTTCGGAGCGCCGGCGAGACCGGCCTTGTACTCCGCCACCGCACCTCCGAGACCGCCGAACGGGCTGTGCTCTTCAACCGTGACCACGAGCCTGTTCTCGGCGAAGACCGTGTCCAGCATCTCGGTGTCCAGCGGTTTGATGGTGTGCATGTCGACAACCCGGGTGGAGATCCCCTTGCTTTCGAGGATCTCTGCAGCCGCGGCTGCATCGGCCACCAGCGATCCGCAAGCCACAAAGGCAACATCGCTGCCGCTCCGATACTCGATGGCCTTGCCGATCTGGAAGTCGAAGTCGTCGGGGTACAGCACCGGATACCCGGGACCCCCGGTGAGGCGCATGTAGACCGGCCCCTCGTGCTCCATGCAGGCGTACAGAGCCTTGTGAGTGGAAAGCGGATCCGAAGGGGCAATAACCGTGAAGTTCGGTATCGCCCTGACTACGGCGATGTCATCCATCGCGTAGTGGGTGTTCCCCAGCGGACCGAAGCGCACTCCCGCCTCGAGGCCGATGACCGTCACATTCGCCTTCATGTAGCCGATCGCCGCTCGCATCTGCTCGGCCGGACGCATTGGCACCATGGCGGCAAGGCCGACGGCAAACGGGCGCAGCCCCTCGAGGGCGAGACCCGCCGAGAAGTCGATCAGGTTCTGCTCGGCAATACCAACGTCGAAGAACCGGTCCGGGTAGGTGTCCTTGAATGGGACCAGCCGGGCGGTGGGCGTGAGATCGGCACTCAGAGCCACCACTTCCGGATGCTCGGCCGCCAGCATCATCAGAGTGTCTGCCTGCACGGTCCGGTGACCTGCTGCCGACCAGTCCTGCAATTTGTCCAAAGCTGCTTTGTTCATGTTGTCATCCCGCCGCGTTCTCTAGGTCCGCAACTGCTTGCTCATACTGCTCGTCGTTCATCGGCCGGGCGTGCCAGTTGAGGCTTCCCTCCATGAACGAGATGCCCTTCCCCTTCGTGGTGTTGGCAATGATCATGTGCGGCTTTCCATTGCTGGAAGCCTTCATTGCCTCCAGAGCGTCGAGCAAGCTGGTCGCATCGTTGCCGTCTTCGAGAACAAGGACGTCCCAGCCCGCAGCCCGCCACAGCGCCTCGATATCGACATCCATGATGTCTTTGGTGGTGCCGGCCAGCTGGACGAAGTTGCGGTCGATGATGGCAACGAGGTTGTCCAGCCCGTACTTGACGGCGTTCATCGCTGCTTCCCAGATGACCCCCTCGTTGCACTCTCCGTCACCAACGAGGCAAAAGACCTTGTGGTCTTCACCCTTGATCTTGGCCGCCTTCGCCATGCCGCACGCAACGGCAAATCCGTTGCCAAGCGTTCCCGACGACACCTCGATGCCGTACTGCGGATTACGGGTGGGGTGACCGGCCAGGAAGCTCCCGTCGCCCTTAAACGTGTCCATCTGCTCTTGTGTGATGTACCCGGCCTCCCCGAGGGCGGAGTAGAGGGCAAGGCAGGCGTGACCCTTGCTCTGGACGAAGCGGTCTCGATCCGCCATCGTCGGATCCTCCGGATCATGGTTCATGGTCCCGAAGAACAGGCTGGCGACTATCTCGATACTCGACAGCGCTGGCCCGAAGTGGGCGCCGCGGCCCCCCGCCTTATAGCCCATCTCGATGACGTGCCGCCTCATCAAAGCGGCCTTCTGCTCGACCAGCTCAACCGTTTCCTTGTTTGCCATATTCGTTTCTCCGTGCGCGACTGATTGCGTGCTTCTAGTTGGTGACCGGGATCCTGAACTGATGTCCGCTGAACAGCCCGGTAGGTATTGCTGCGGCCTGCCACCGGGCGAGCTCGACCATCCTGTCGAAGTCGATACCTACCTCGTATCCCATCTCCGACAGCATGAAGGCCAGATCCTCGGTCGCCAGGTTGCCCGATGCCCCGGGGGCAAAGGGGCAGCCACCGAGCCCGCCCAGGGTCGACTGAACCTTGTCGACGCCGAGCTCGATAGCGGCCAGGGTGTTGACCATTCCCATGTTGCGGGTGTCGTGAATGTGAACCTGCAGATCCAGCGCCGGGTATGCGGTCCATACCGCTTCGATGATGCGGCGTACCTGGGCGGGATTAGCGATTCCGATCGTGTCGCAGAGGTTGACCGTCTCCACGCCGAGACCGACATAGGGCTCGAGGAAAGGCACGACGTCGTCTTCGCTCTTCATCCCCTCGAATGGGCACCCGAATGTCGTGGACAGGTCCAGGCAGATATCCATCTCCGGAAAGGCGTCGAGGATCGCGTGCAGGCCGGCAAACGACTCCTCGTGTGTTCTGCGGATATTGGCCTTGTTGTGGCTCTCGCTCAGCGACACAACGTACGACACCGACCTGAGCCCGGCCTCCCAGGCTGCCTCTGCACCACGCAGATTCGGCACCAGCGCAAAGAGATCTGCGTCCGGGTACTTGCCGACGACCTGCGCAGCCAACTCACCCGCGTCTCTCATTTGCGGGATGGCCTTGGGGCTGACAAATGAAGTTATCTGCACATGGCGCAGTCCGGCCTCGAGCAAACCTTCGACGATGCGGGTCTTGGTCTCCAGCGGGATGTACTCATCCACCATCTGAAATCCGTCGCGAGGACCGACTTCGTACAGTTCGATCTTCTTCATGATCCGGTCTCCAACATGGTCCCTTCTTCCTTAAGCCGCCGGTACCAGCCAAATGCCACTTCCGGCAGTTGAGGGTGGTGTCCGCCGGATTGCCGACGAGCACTCTGCAGATAGGCCTCCAGTTGCCCCCGGTACTCCTCGGATGCACAGCCGGCAACGATGGCGTCTGCCCGTTCTCCATCATCGAGGCCGCGGAGGTCGGCGACACCGTTCTCGGTGACAATGACATCGACGTCGTGCTCGCTGATGTCCTGATGCGACACCATCGGAACGATGTTCGAGATCGCCCCGCCCTTGGCCGACGCTGGAATCAGAATCACGGACAGACCGGCGTTCTGAGCAAAGCTCGCTCCCCCGCCGATGCCGTTCACCACCCGGTTCCCGGCGATATGGCT
>JASJDZ010000079.1 GCA_030065575.1 Acidimicrobiia bacterium | reverse complement strand
CCCCGTGCGCGCGTGCCGCAGCGAAATGAAACTCGAGCTTCCTTATCTTGTTGCCCGAGAGCCCGAATCCAGTCAAGTCATCCCGCTTGATCCAGATCTGTGGCCCGCTCCAGGCGTTGCTGAGACGCTCGGCAAACTCCAGCGGCGTCGGGCTGAGGCCGAGCGAGATGTGTGGCGGCAGTTCTCGAGCCATGAGCGGACACTACCGCGCACCGGCTCGGCGTTGCGCAGCGGTGTCGGTCAGACAGGCTGCTCAGGTAGGCGTAGCATTGGCGGACGCTGCCTGGCAGGAGTTGCGATGAACAAGGGTGCAGTTGGTCCGCGCGGCCCAAATCCGCGCGATTTCCTCGACATCGATTCGCTTCTGAGCGGTGAGGAGCGTCTGCTGCGTGACACCGTTCGCGAGTGGGTTGGCGATCGTGTTCTGCCGTCCGTTGCGGATTGGTTCGAGGAGGGCTATTTCCCTAGAGAGCTCGCCAAGGAAATGGGGGCGCTCGGGCTGCTGGGGATGCACCTCGACGGATACGACTGTGCGGGAACGTCGGCGGTGCAGTACGGGCTGGCTTGCACCGAGCTCGAGGCCGGCGACTCCGGAGCTAGAAGCTTCGTCTCCGTGCAAGGCTCGCTTGCGATGTTCCCCATCTGGGCGTTTGGGTCCGACGAGCAGAAGCAGGAGTTGCTACCGCGAATGGCTGCGGGCGACATCATTGGCTGCTTCGGTCTCACCGAACACGATGCCGGTAGTGACCCTGGCGGTATGAGGACCCATGCCCGCCGGGACGGCGCCGACTGGGTCCTCAACGGCACCAAGATGTGGATCACAAACGGTGGCATCGCGGATATTGCGGTTGTCTGGGCGCAGACGAACGAAGGGATTCGCGGCTTCCTCGTGCCGAAAGGCACAACCGGCTATTCGACCAACGACGTGCACAGGAAGCTCTCGCTGCGCGCTTCCGTAACGTCGGAATTGGTACTCGATGAAGTGCGGCTGCCTGATGCGGCGCTACTTCCCGACGTGGTCGGCCTCAAGGGCCCGCTGGCTTGTCTCAACGAGGCTCGGTTTGGGATCGTGTTCGGCGCCGTGGGCGCAGCCCGTGCTTGCTACGAGGCAGCTCTCGACTACTCGCTGGAGCGCTCGCAGTTCGGCAAACCGATCGCCGCATTCCAACTGACGCAACGCAAGCTCGTGGAGATGATGGTCGCCGTCAATCGGGGGATGCTCCTCGCCCTGCACATTGGCCGCAGGAAGGACGACTCAGCCGCGGGCGTGGAGGACATCTCCTTCGGCAAGATGGACAACGTGCGCATGGCGTTGGACGTTGCCCGCGAGGCGCGATCCGTGCTGGGGGCCAACGGGATCACTCTGGAGTACCCCGTGATCAGGCACATGAACAACCTCGAATCCGTCTCGACATATGAAGGGACGAACGAGGTGCACACCCTGATCATGGGCCAGGCTATCACCGGATTGCCTGCGTTCGACTGAGGCTTCCGATCTCGGCGCCGACGGCGTCCGAGGGAGCCTCGAGTCGGAGCCGGGTCATCTTCTCCGACTGCTCACCCTGTGCGCGCTACCGTTGCCGCATGGTCTCCGAACAGCAAGTCCTCGTTTTGGCGAGCGGGTCGCCGCGTCGTCGGCTTCTGCTCGGCATGGCGGGCTACGAGTTCGAGGTCGATTCCCCCGACATCGACGAGACCCAGCTTCCTGGGGAACAGCCGGAGGAATTCGTCATCCGTATGGCCGCAGAGAAGGCCACGGCCGTAGCCGAGCGGGCCGCGGCCGGAACCTGCGTGCTCGGCTTCGATACCGCCGTAGTGCTGCAGGATCGTGTCTACGGCAAGCCCGACGATGTAAGCCAGGCTGCCGAGATGCTGCTGTCGCTTGCCGGCAGGACCCACACCGTGATCACCGGATACTGTCTTGTCATCGCCGGTGGGGTAGACGAGGAACGTGGCATTGACGCTGCCCGAGTCACCATGCGCCCTGTGTCGAGACAGCAGGCCGAGGACTACGCCGCTACCGGGGAGCCGCTGGACAAGGCTGGGGCGTACGCTCTCCAGGGCCGTGGCGGTGGATTCGTCGCCGCAGTGGAGGGGCATCGTTCCACAGTGATCGGCCTGCCACTGGAGCACGTTGTCGACTTGCTGACGAGGCGAGGAATCATGCCGAGGGGAGGGGAGGCAACAGGTGAGGTTTGAGCTGAGCGAGGAACACGAGGCGTTCCGCAAGGTTGTCAGGGACTTTGCGGAGCAGGAGATTGCCCCGGTGGCAGCACATTGGGACCACGACGCACCGTTCCCCACCCACCTCGTGAACAGAATGGGCGACCTGGGCCTCTTCGGCCTTCCGTTCCCCGAGGATGTCGGGGGCATGGGAGGCGACTTCACCTCGCTGTGTGTGGCAATCGAAGAGATCGGCCGTGTCGATCAATCAATGGGGATCACACTCGAGGCCGGGGTTGGTCTCGGGATCAGCCCTCTGTACCACTTCGGCGACGCTGCACAGAAGGCCGCCTACCTGCCGGAACTCCTCACCGGTCGCGCCCTTGCCGGGTTCGGACTCACGGAGGCTGAGGCGGGATCGGATGCCGGCGCAATACGGACCAAGGCGTTCCTGGATGGCGAGGAATGGGTGATCAACGGGTCGAAGGCCTTCATCACCAATGCGGGTACGCCTATCACATCGCTGGTGACGATCACCGCTCGTACAGGGGAGAACGAGATCTCATCGATCGTCGTTCCGGCCGGCACAGAAGGCTTCATTGTTGAGCCGGCATACAGGAAGATGGGCTGGCATGGTTCCGACACCCACGGGCTGATATTCGAGGACTGTCGCGTGCCGTCGACCAACCTCTTGGGGGAGCGAGGTCGCGGATTCCACCAGTTCCTGGCAACGCTTGACGACGGCCGGATCGCCATTGCCGCTCTTGCAGTCGGCCTGGCGCAAGCCTGTCTCGAGCACTCTGTCGAGTACGCCACGACTCGCCATGCCTTTGGACGCCCCATTGGGGCCAACCAGGGCATCGCTTTTCAATGTGCGGATCTCCAGGTCATGGTCGATGCGGCTCGACTGCTGACTTATCGCGCCGCAGCCCTCAAGGACGCGGGCAGGCCGGTCAAGCAGGCGGCGGCCGTTGCCAAGCTCTATGCCAGCGAGGCAGCGGTGTCGGCGACTCGCATCGCCACCCAAATCCACGGCGGCTCGGGCTTCATCGAAGGCTCGCCTGTGGCTCGTTTCTACCGTGACGCCAAGATCCTGGAGATCGGTGAAGGCACCTCAGAGGTACAACGGCTCGTCATCAGCAGAGGACTCGGGCTGCCCGTGCTCTGACCCAGAACGGCCGGTGCGAAATCTCGAGCCGGACTCAGACGGCGATTCCATCAAGAGCGGCGACGCCGAATTGGCTGGTAACCCAGCGCGCCCGTCCGGCTAGGTCGACGATGGCCTCCACGACCGAGGGATCGAACTGCGTCCCCGACCAACGGACCATCTCATTCAGCGCATACTCCACGGGGAGGGAGGGCTGATAAGGACGCTCGCTCGTAATGGCGTCAAAGGCGTCTGCGACCTGGAGGATGCGAGCCTCGAGCGGGATCCGGTTACCGGGGACTCCGTGCGGATAGCCCGTCCCGTCGAAGCGCTCATGATGGGTGAGCACCACCATTGCGACCTCCTCGGGAACGCTGCCGCGAACCAACTGATACCCCATCATCGGGTGGTGACGCAGTTCCTCCCACTCAGCGGCATCGAGTGGTCCCGGCTTGTCCAGAATCTTGCGGGAGATGAAGATCTTGCCGATGTCGTGCAGGTGCGCCGCGGCTTGGAGACGCTCGATTCGGTCCGGCTCCAGGCGCATCTTCTCGGCAATATCTGCGGCGAGACGTCCGGTCCGCTTGCCGTGTGCGGCCAGATCGGGGTCTACGGCAAGCAACAGCCTATGGAAGCGGTCCACCGAAATCCTTCATCGAGCGTCCTCTGAGTGTCGGCGCAGCGCCGGAATCCCTGAATGGGCCGGGAGGATCAATTACACGGGTGTCGTTCGGTGTTCCCGTGTACGCTCCCTCGCCATGGAAGCGGTGATCCGTCACGCAACCGAGGCAGACCTCGCAGCGATAAACGCCATATACAACTCGTACATAGTGGGTCGCCATACCTCATTCGATCTCGAACCCTGGCCCCTTGCCCAGCGTCGGGAGTGGTTTGCCAAGTACGCCCAGACCGGCCGGTATCAGGTCCTGGTGGCCCTAGACGCCGACCGCGTTGTCGGGTTTGCGTCCAGCAGTCCGTTCCGCGACAAAGCGGGCTACGACACCTCGGTGGAGACCACGATCGTTCTCGAAGAGGCAGCCACGGGTCTTGGGCTCGGTCCGAGACTGCTGGCGGCTCTGCTTCGGCGTCTCGTGTTGGAGCCGATCCACCGTGCCTATGCGTTGATCGCCCTTCCCAACGACACCTCGATCCGGCTCCACGAGCGTTTTGCCTATCGCACGGTTGGGACGCTGGACGAGGTCGGGCACAAGCTCGATGACTTCCACTCGGTGCTCATCATGGAACGGAACATGTCGGATCCAGCCGACCCTATGCGGCCGCACGACGAGCCGCACGCCGCCGGTGGATGAGAGATATCGCCACGGTGACGAAGACGGCTCCCCCCAGAATCCCCACTGCAGCGAACATGTTCTCCAGCAACCCCGGCCTGATCACCAGCAATAGGCCGAGGCCGAGCATCATCATGCCGGACATGAGCTTGAGGAACTGGCCTTCCTTCTCGGAGAGTTTGCGCGAACCGAGGGTCCACACAAAGACGCCCACGATCACGAGCAGCGGGATCACGTAGACCACGTTGTAGAGCACTAGGTAGCCGTAGTAGGTCGACGTGGTCAGATCGTTGAGAGTCAGCACGCGGGTGAAGACCAGCGGGAAACCGGCTGTGCACAGCAGCTCGTAGCTGTTCGCCACTGCCGCAAGAGCGATCGTTCCGACGAGGACGGTTGGGAGGGCGTCACCTGTGGTCAGCTTCCGCATCCGGGCGAACAGCCCGGGCTTGGCCGAGTCCGGGATGGACAGCGAGCCGGCCGTATCCGGAAGGAAGTAGTCCTTCAGGTTGAACAGGGCGATCGCGAGGGCGATCAAGCCGGCGACGGTCGTTACCCAGCGCAGCTGGCCGGTCACCAGGAAGATGTTCAACCAGGCGGCCATGAAGGCGAAGTACATGACCCCGGATATCACAACGAAGACGCCGCCCACCAGCGCCATCCGCCATCGACTCCTGGCATGCACCAACAGGCTGAGCAGAAAGAGAAGAACGAAGAAGGCGCACGGATTGAACGCATCCAACCCGGCGATGGCGATTGTGAACAGTGGGAGCGAAACCTCATTCGCGTCGATGTCACCGAGGACGGGAACGCTCAGCTGATCGTCTTCTCCCTGCGGAGCAGCATTGGCCAGCCTTGCGTCGTAACAGGCGAGCAGACGGTCCTCG
>JASJDZ010000043.1 GCA_030065575.1 Acidimicrobiia bacterium | reverse complement strand
TCGGGAATGTGCTCGGCCATGCGGGAGAAGCGAAAGCCCCCTCCCCCATTGCCATGGATGGCAACGACAGTGGTCATGAGTTGACCATCGCTGCAATATCGGCCCACGCCGGGTGGTCGCCGGCGTGCCTTCCGTCATGGCGCCAGAGAACACGGTTCTCAGAGACGAGGACAAATGTCGGGAGAGTCCACGGGTCTCCTTGCTTGCGCCCGATCAGGTTCCCCTTCATGGTTGCTCGGATACCACAGGCGATAGCTCCCGGACCGAACATCTCAGCCATGCCTCCCCTCTCGACGCCAAAGGCGGCGTAGACCTGCTGGTCCGGGTCCGCGATACCTCTGGCACCGGGCCAGAGGGAGTCGAAGAAAGCGGCTCCTTCTTCGGTCGATCCCATGTACACGAAGAGAATCTCGGGAAACGCTGGGTCGCCACCGGCGGCCCGACGGAGATCCTTGACGACCTCCTTGGGAAACAGTCATCCAAAGTGACGCAGGAAGACGAGCAAAGTGGGTTGCCCGGGCGCGATGGCATCGCCGAGCCGTGATGTAGGCACTCCGGGGCCGAAGACCTCGAGGTCGAAGGCGCCAGGTTTGATTTGATCTTCCATGCTCTGATTACGGTGCCGCCGCTACGCCCGGATTCAAGCGCGAAAGCTCGAGTCCTGGGCTTGCCACGCAACGCTCACCAACACCTCGTTCCGGCGGAGCATCGGCGGCTTGAACGGACCGTCGTAGACGGCGTTGAACGGATGAGCGGTTGTCGCAATCCCGTCCCGCCGGAGCGCATCGGTCAGCACCGCTTCGACCTGCCTGTAGAGCGACTCGCCGCGACCACCCCGGTACCGTCTTGCTGCGTAGTAGCCACCGGGGATGCTCACTATCGACACAGAATCATCGACAGGCAGCGGGAGCTCGCTCTCCGAATATGCCCTCTCCATTACGAACCTGTAGCGATAGCTTCCCGATCCGGTTTCATGTCGCGTGACGGGAACAGTCATGTTCATCTTCAAGCCCTCGGAGTTGCGGCCGAAGATGAAACCAGCCAATCGGCGGAACGCCACGTTACCGACTGAGTCGAAGTCGCCGGTTACTTCCGTTTCTGCGGCAAGGTACGGCTCATAGTGTCGGATCTCGTAGTCAGGGGTAGTGGAAACAACGTTGTAGGTAGGTTGCTCGTAGCGGCTCATAACCGGGCTTCGGTGTCTGGGGATTCATCGGATGAATGAGGCCGGGGTCTTGCGTCGTGGGAATCCGGCCGCCGCCCGCCCCTTCTGGGGCGATCAAGTCTGCTGCTCTTACAGCCGCCCAAGCAAATCATCCGCAAGGAGCCGGCCGAGTTGCGGACCCAGGCCGTGGTAGGCGGGTTCAGTGTGGGCCGCCTCGGTGGCGAATAGGTCGCGCAGAGCGAAATTGCAGACAGTGTCGCGTTGCGCACATGCCGAGTAGAAGGATCCATTCACCCAATCCGGCAACGCAATAGCGGTGAGCGACCCATCCCGTGTGTGCGGCGAAGGATCTCCGGATCTGTTCGGATCCGGTTGGTTGGTAAAGTGCTGTGCGTTCGGGTCATCTGCGTCGCGGTACGGATTGGCAAGCACGACCGCCCCAGCAATCGCATCCCGATACTCCAGAGGCATTTCGACTATCGAAGTGTGGACGACCGACGCTCCCTGCGAGAAACCGATCAGATAGACACCCGAATCGGTGCACTGACTATCGATGTCCCCAACGAGAGAGATCATTGTGGTCCGGCCCTCCTCTATGGACCCGAACATCGTGTCGCCCCGAAGCGCTTGCAGAGTGCCTTCGATGAAGTCGGGCGCCGGGTAGTCGAGTGCAGTGAAGCCGACCGAAACCGAGCTTGATGCTCGTTCGGTGAGTTGGTCCACAAATGCCGACACTGTCGATTCCACCTGCGGGCCAACGCCCAGGATGTCATCCCGCTGACCCGAGCCTGCAGCTCCGATCAGAACAGCATCGGGGCATCCATCTTCGAGAGTCCAATCGAAGGAAACGTCGACCGTCGATCCGCGCGGAATCGCGAACAGGATCGCACCCACGGCGACCAGCGCCGTTGCGACCAAACCCAACATCAGACGTCTTGACACGATTCAGGGAGCTCCCGGCAGTGTCAGCCGACACTAGTGACCTCTCCGGGGTTTGTTGCCGGTCGGAGATTGCTGCGGAGAGGGTGGGGCATATCATGGCCAGGTGAAGAAGAAAGGGAACTACTTCGGGACCGAAGTCGGCGGTCGTTGGTGGAAGCGCTACCGAGCTGCAGCGTTCTTCGCTCGCGGCAACGGTGAGCTGTGGCTCGACGAGGAGGGCCTGCACTTCCTCAAGAAGCTGACGACGACACCGTTGACGATCACGTGGGCCGAAGGAACCGGAGCCTCACTCGGTAAGTGGCACGCCGGACGATGGGCGCTCGGTCGGCCGGTGCTGAAGATCACGTTTCGCCGCGAGGACACCGACTTCTCGGCCGGCTTCTACCTATCTTCGGACTGGTCTGAGATGGAAAGGTTCGCCGTCGACTTGACCCGCCGCTTCAGCTAATCCCACAGCGTGGGGAACAAGGTCACCGGTTGCGGAACAGGCTCTCCCACCGGCGGCGGTCCGACGAGGCGCTCGAGCAGGCTCCCCCAGTCGAAGTCCTCCGTGATCTCTGAGGCCGCCAGGGTCACCAGGCGATCAGCCGGAACATGGAGCGGAATGATGGTGTTGAGAATCGTCTCGATCTCATTCCGGAAACGATCACTCGTGCTGCGCACACCGTCGACCTTCAAAGGAACGTTGGGCAGGAGACGGACGAAGAGATCGTATGTCCCGCACCATCTGCTCACCAGCGGCTTGACGGAGAACGGATCCTCTCCCCCGGTGGTGCGGAGGAAGTAGGCGAAGTTGTCGATGACGGCGCGATCCGTCACCAACACGTCGGCACTGCTACGCAGCTCCAGCTCCTGCTGGATTTGTGCCATGATCACCCACAGCTGAGCCTCTGGAGTAGCCCCCTCGTTGAGCCCCAACGGATTGAACCGGATAACCTCGCGGCCGACTTCGACGCTGCGGCCGGATCTCCCCACTGCTCCTGCAAAGGAGTGCACCGCGTTCGTCTTGCGCACAGAATGCGAACCGATGAAGGCGATCTTGGCGGCTGGAGGCACTTCGCTACCTACGTGACGACGCCATGACCATAGACCTTCGAGATCCTCCCGGGGGTCATCTACGCGGCCGGCTCCGCCGCGGGCATGTCGCGGGAGGCCACGACGTCAACGTCGGTTCCGAGGATTCCGGGAACAATGACATCTCCCACGGATATCGGGGCCGTGACCGTGACTCGACGCAGCGCCTCTATGACGTCCCACATGAGTTGCTTTGGCATCTCTTCGGTGGCGTGCACGGGAAGGCGAGCCCAAAGACCGCCGGTCACCCCGACGGTAGTGGTGATCATCCGGCGGGGATCTGTGTGCTCCCGTTCGGCGAAGGTCTTCCCTTTGCGGCACGAGAAACCCCTGATCTCCACGATGTCACCGACCGGGCCCTCATCGACCTCGAGCCGGCACCCGAGGGGACAGCCGATGCACAGGTACTGAGTCGTCTTGCTCACGTCGTCGCTGCTCACGGCTCCTCCCTTCCCGGCTCGTCTCGGGGGACGATATCGATGGTCAGGCTGTCTCCGTGGAAGTGCTCCAGGAACCGGGGCCGGACCTTCAGCGAGACCATCTCCGCGGGTACTACGTAGCGCAGGCGCTTCTCGTAGACGTCGCCAAGCCGCAACCAACTCTTCTCCATCGGTTTGCGGACCCTCAGATACACCGTGTGCTCCCGGTCGGAGGAGATTGTGTGCGGCACTACCGACGCCACGTTCGCTCCCGAGCTCAACTTGATGTTGTCGGCGGGAGGCCGACGGCCGGTCACGTAGCGAGCGGCGTTCTCGCCGGCGAGAAGGGCTTCCTGGCTCACGAAGTCGACTAGATCGTGAATGTGCACAACATTGCCGGCGGCAAACACGCCGTCCCGGGATGTCTCCATCGTCGATGTCACCACGGGTCCTGCCGTGGTCGGATCGAGGCGCAGCCCGAGCTTCTGTGACAGCTCGTTCTCAGGAATGAGCCCGATCGAGGCCAACAGGGTGTCGCATTTGACCGTGTGCGCCCGGCTCAGATCCGGCCGCAGCTGATCATCGACCGGAGCGACGGTCACCTTCTCGACGCGGTCTCGCCCGTGGATCTCCACCACGGTCGTGGAGAGGTGCAATGGAATATCGAAGTCATGGAGGCACTGCACGATGTTGCGGGTCAGGCCGTTCGCATGCGGCATGATCTCGAATACCCCGGGCACCTCGACGCCTTCGAGGGTCATGCGTCTTGCCATGATCAGGCCGATGTCACCCGATCCGAGGATTACCGCCCGCTTGCCCGGCAATAGGCCCATCTGGTTGACAAACTTCTGCGCCAGGCCCGCCGTCATGACGCCCGAGGGCCGCTGTCCGGGGATGCGGATGGCGCCGCGGGTTCGCTCTCTGGCTCCCATCGCCAGCACCACGGCCCCGGCAAGAACCTGGCGGACGCCGACCGCAGGTGACATCAGAGTCACGAGGCGATCGGGGGTGACGTCCAGCACATAGCAGTCGGTTGCGATGTCGATGTGATGGTCGAGCAGGTCGGTGAGGAAACGCTGTGCATACTCGGGACCGGTCAGCTCTTCGCCGAAGTGATGGAGCCCAAACCCGTTGTGGATGCACTGGTTGAGGATCCCGCCCGGTTCGACCTCACGATCGACCATGAGGACGGTCTCTACTCCGGTGCGAAGCGCAGAGAGTGCCGCGGCCATACCGGCGGGGCCGGCTCCGACGACAACAGTGTCGTACTCATCACGGAGATTGCTCAGCGGCATCATGTCGGCACCTCAGCGGTACCCAGCTGGTTGCGGTCGAGAACCAGCCACGAGCCATCGCCCCGCTTGGTGATGTCACTCATTGCGGCGCCGGACTCAGCCGCGAGTAGCTGCATGCAGCGTGAGGTGCAAAAACCACCCTGACAGCGACCCATACCGGCGCGGGTGCGGAATTTGAGGCCATCGAGGGTGCGCGCCCCACGGTCGATCGCATCGTGTATCTCGGCCTCGGTCACCAACTCGCAACGGCAGACAACTCGAGCGAAGCGCCGGTCGCGCTCGGCCATTTCGGTTAGCTCGCCGACTGAGATCGAAGCAGCGTGGACGGGGCGGGGCATAGTGCGCTTGAACTCAGGGCGAGGGAGCAGATCGAGTCCCGCCTCGCCCAGCATGTGAACGAGCATTTCCGCAATCGCCGGTGCTGCCGTCAGTCCCGGTGACTGAATCCCGGCAGCGTTGAAGAAGCCCGGGACGCTTGTCGGTCCGACTACGAAGTCGTTGTTGCCTGCAACCGCCCGAACTCCGGCAAACTCGGCAATGCAATCCCGCTCGCTGATCCCGGGGACTAGACGTCGCGCCAGGTCGAAGGTCGTAGCGGCCCCGACTGCAGTGGTGGCTACATCCTCCAGATCCTCCACTGCTTGGGCCGTTGGTCCCACCATGATTGTCCCGTCGAAGGTCGGTATGACCAGGATCCCTTTCGAGGTCGGCGTCGGGCAAGGGAAGATCGTCCGTTGCACGATGCTGGCCAGCCGCTTGTCGAGGAGATACTCCTCCCCCTTCCGTCCCCGAATGGTCGGCTCGAGCAGCCCGACCATTCGAGCCACCTTCTCGGCATGGACCCCTGCTGCGTTGATGACGAACTGCGTCTCAATTGGCTCCCCGCCGGCGTGAACCAGAAGCCCATCGCCTCCAGCTTCAATGGCCGTCACCGGGGCACCGACGCGAAGGCCTAGCCCGTTGGCGACGGCGCATTCGACCAGCGCAAAGCATGCCTCGTAGGGATTGACGACTCCTGCTGTCGGGCCGTCCACCGCTGCAATGATGTCTTGATTGAGATTGGGCTCCTCGAGGCGGATCTTGTCTGGGCCCCAGATCTCGACCCCGGGGATGTCGCGGTCCCGGCCCTGCTGCGCGATCTTCTCGAGCACCTCGACATCTGCTTCATCGAAGGCGACGGTCAGGTCACCGTTTCTTCTGAAGCCGAAACCGAGTTCCTGAGCCAAGCGAACCCATCGCTGATTCCCGGCCCAGGCCAGTTCGCCCTTCAGGGTGCCGGGCTCAGTGTGATGACCGCCGTGGATGATGCCGCTGTTCGACTTCGATGTGCCGAACCCAACCTCGACCTCGCTCTCGACCAGGACGACATCGAGACGGTACCGGGTCAATTCCCGGGCGATGGCGCAGCCGATCACACCACCGCCGATGATGGTTACGTGTTTCACGCCAACAGCATGCGGACCTGCAGCGGCCGGGGATAGGGCCGGTTGACCGCGTTTGGTGTGGGCGACTGACCCGCCGGGCTCGAACACGCGGCGGCTAGGCTCCGCCGCGGTTCGCTTCGATACCCGCAGCGATGCCGATCAAAGGAGTCCTTGTGCGCTACGGATACTTCGACGACGCGGCCCGTGAGTACGTAGTGACAACCCCGGAGACTCCCCTCCCCTGGTTCAACTATCTGGGGTCCGAGAGCTACTTCGGCTTGATCTCGAATACCGCCGGTGGCTATTCCTTCTACCGGGATGCGCGCCTTCGCCGTCTCACGCGCTACCGGTACAACAACGTCCCCTTCGACTTTGGCGGCCGCTACCTCTACATCCGGGACGGCGCCAACGGCGAGTTCTGGTCTCCAAGTTGGATGCCGGTGCGAGCACCAGTTGACGACTACTCCTGCCGGCATGGGCTCGGCTATACGATCATCGGGTCAACTCGAGATGGGATTCGCACGGAAACCCGCTACTTCGTGCCTTCCGGAGAGACACTCGAGGTTTGGGATGTGACCGTCACCAATCTGCGCGCCACCCCGGCTTCCCTATCGCTGTTTGCCTCGGTCGAGTTTGCCCTCTGGGATGCCCAGGACGACATGACGAACTTCCAGCGCAACTTCAACACCGGGGAAGTCGAGGTCGAGGATGGAGTCATCTATCACAAGACCGAGTACCGGGAACGTCGTGATCACTTCGCCTACTTCGCTTGCTCAGCGCCAACCGCGGGGTTCGACACACAGCGTGAGTCCTTCCTCGGCACGTATCGCGGGTGGGACACCCCACAGGCCGTCGAGTCCGGAGCGACCACCCGAAGCATCGCCAACGGATGGGCTCCGGTCGGCGTACACCAGGTAGATCTGGAACTCGAGCCGCACGCGTCGCAGCGCCTTGTGTTCCTGCTCGGCTACTCCGAGAATCCACGTGACGAGAAGTTCGACGCTGAGCACCCCGAGCGCATCGACAAGCGTCGCGTCGCCAGCGTCATCGACCGCTTCCTCGACGAAGAACATGTCGACCGATCGTTCGGCTCCCTGGGCGAGCAGTGGGACAGACTGCTCGGGCTCTTCCAGGTATCGACGCCGGATGAGGCCACCAACCGCATGGTGAACATCTGGAACGCGTATCAGAACATGGTCACCTTCAATCTGTCTCGCTCTGCCTCTTTCTACGAATCCGGCGTTGGGAGGGGCCTGGGCTTCCGCGACTCGAACCAGGACCTCCTCGGATTCGTCCACATGGCCCCTGAGCGCGCTCGAGAGCGGATTCTCGACCTAGCCGCTACCCAGCTTCCGGATGGGGGCGCTTTCCATCAGTATCAGCCGCTCACCAAGCGAGGTAATGACGCTGTTGGAACCAATTTCAACGACGATCCCCTGTGGCTCGTCCTTGCGGTCGTTGCCTACGTTCGCGAGACCGGCGACCGGAGCATCCTCGACGAGTTGGTTGTGTATCAGAACACCCCGGGGACGGAGCAGCCACTCCTCGACCATCTCCAGCGTTCGTTGCAGTTCACGCTGGACCGCCGCGGCCCGCACGGTCTACCGCTGATCGGTCGCGCAGACTGGAACGACTGTCTGAACCTGAACTGCTTCTCCGAGGAGCCCGGCGAGTCGTTCCAGACCACGACGAGTCGTGACGGCAAGGTTGCGGAGAGCGTCATGATCGCCGGGTTGTTCTGCGCTGCAGCCGCAGAGATGGTGGCACTAGCGCAGGAGATCGACCGGCCCGATCTGGCCGCACGGTACGCCACAGCCCGAACCGATATGCTCGCAATCATCGAAGGTCCCGCAGGATGGGACGGTGAGTGGTTCGTGCGCGCCTACGACCACTTCGGAAACAAGGTTGGTTCTGCCGAGTGTGACGAAGGTCGGGTATTCATCGAATCGCAGGGCTGGAGCATCATGGGTGGAGCCGGCCTGGCCAACGGTTTGGCGGCGAGAGCGCTCGACTCAGTCGCCGAGCACCTCGCAACGGATCACGGGATCATGCTGGTTCAACCTCCGTACACGGGCTACCGCGTTGAACTGGGCGAGATAACCACGTACCCGCCGGGGTACAAGGAGAACGGCAGCATCTTCTGTCACTCCAATCCGTGGATCGTGGTCGCCGAGACGATGGTGGGCAATGGGGACCGAGCGTTCGAGTACTACCGCCGTATCTGCCCCGCCGAGCGCGAAGAGATCAGCGATGTGCACCGGGCAGAGCCGTACGTGTATGCGCAGACAATTGCCGGCCGCGACGCTCCGAGTCACGGTGAGGCCAAGAACTCATGGCTCACCGGAACGGCGGCGTGGAACTACGTCGCGATCACCCAGGCGATCCTCGGCATTCGGCCCACCTTCAACGGGCTCGAAGTCCGCCCGGTGCTCCCCTCCCACTGGGATGGATTCAGTGCCCGTCGCATCTTCCGCGGTGTCGTCTACGACATTGCAGTCCAGCGGACGGGTCCCGGAAATGAAATCCACATGCTGGTGGATGGCATTCCGGTTGCTGATGGAGTGGCGCCGGTGCCCGCCGACGGCGAGGGCGCGGTGGCGGTAGCGGTGACCGTCGGGTGAGGGGAATGGGCAGAGTGCGAGTGACCCTCGACTGGGTAGAATCTGTCGCGTGAGCGAGTCTGAACCCCAGGTCCCCGAGATAGATATCCCGATGGCCCACAGCGGCCCGATTGGCCCACTCGGGCGCATGGAAGCCTCGCTGCTGTTCGCCGAGATCTCGCGCATCTCCTACCTGCAGCCTGACGCCGTTCGCCACTACGTCCCGCAAATAGGCCTCGATCTGGAGCATTTCGCAGATCGGAATGGAGCACAGGCGTACGTCTTCGGGAACGAGACAGACATCGTTGTTGCATGCCGAGGCACAGAACCGAATGACTGGAACGACGTCAAGGCTGACGTCAACGCATTGATGGTGCTGGCAGAAACCGTCGGTCGCGTCCATCGCGGCTTCAAGCAGGAAGTGGACGACCTTTGGCCGCTGCTCGAGGAGATCATCGCCGATGATCCCCGCACCCTGTGGTTCACCGGGCACTCGCTAGGCGGCGCCATGGCCACGATCTGCGCCGGCCGTTGCTTCCTCGCCCACATCCCGGCGATGCCGGCGGGTGTCTACACGTTTGGAGCTCCCCGGGTGGGTACCAAGCGCTATATCAACAACGTCGACGTCGACCTCACCCGATGGGTCAACAACAACGACATCGTGCCTCGCGTCCCGCCCACCTGGCTCGGATACCGACACACCGGGCGTCGCCTCTACATCAACACCTACGGGAACGTGCGGCGGATGACCAAGCGCCAACGAGCGAAGGACCGATGGCGCGGGTTCTTCCACGGGCTCAAGAAGGGGAAGGTCGACCACTTCAGCGACCATGCCATGGCTCAATACGTCCAGCACATCGGCAAGGCCGTTGAAGAGCGTGGACAACCCCAGGGCTGAGAGCTACTGCTCGAACAGGATCTCGAGCTCGGAGAACCCGATGGTGAACATCGCCTCCATGACGGCCGTGACGCAAGGCTCTGCCCGCTCCGGCTTGGCCGCCATCAGCTCTGCCACCCTTTCCTCGCTGTCCTGGATGAAGGCTTCGAGTTCGGAAGCGGAGACCTCTCTAGCCAGCAGATCGTCGACCTCCGCGGCAAACTCAGCACATGAACCGGCACGAGATCCCTGGCTGCATCCGGCAGCAAGCAACAGCAGCGTGAGGACGATGATACGAACCTTCATGCCAGCGCATCGGCAACCATCGGCATGGGGTTGACGGATTCGGCTAGCGTCCGGGACATGGATATGCCCCCAACTCTTCTGTCCGAGTCGGAGATTCAATCGCGTGTCGACGAGCTCGCCAGCGAAATCGATGCGACCTACGCCGATACCGAGATGCTGGTGCTGATCGGCGTCCTCAAGGGCTCGTTCATCTTCCTCAGTGATCTGGCACGGCGGCTGAAAGTCCCGCACCGGGTCGAGTTCATCGCAGTGTCGTCCTACGGAGCCAAGGAAAGCGAGCACGCCGATCCGGTGCGCCTCCTCATGGACGTGCGACACGGCATCGACGGAGAGGACGTTCTGCTCGTAGAGGACATCGTCGACACCGGGCACACCCTTGCCTACCTGAAACGACTATTCGCCGCCCACGAGCCGAACTCGGTTCGGACCTGCACGCTGCTGCACAAGCCAGACCGCACTGAGCAGGAGGTGCCGATCGACTTCCTCGGGTTCACCATCCCCGATGTGTGGGTCGTGGGTTACGGGCTCGACTACGCCGAGCGACATCGCACCCTCCCCTACATCGGAGAGTTGCCTCCCGAGATGAGGTAGTGCGCTCCCCTACTCGCCGATGTCCTCGTTCCAGAGCTCCGGGTGAGAGGCGATGAACTCGGTCATCATGGCAATACAGTCCGCATCCTCCACCACAACGACCTCGACACCGCGCTCGCGGAGGAGGTTCTCCGCACCCATGAAGGTCCGGTTCTCACCAATGACCACGCGGGGTATGCCGTAGAGCAGGATGGCGCCGGTGCACATATCGCACGGTGAGAGCGTGGTGTACATCGTGGCGCGACGGTAGACGGAAGCCGGCTGCCGGCCTGCGTTCTCCAGCGCATCCGTTTCGCCGTGCCGGATCGGCGATCCCAGCTGGACACGCTGGTTGTGGCCCGCTCCGAGCAACGCTCCATCGGCTGCTAGTGCGGCGCCGATCGGAATGCCCCCGGTCGACAGACCGATCCGGGCCTGCCCGATTGCCGTATCGAGGAATCTGCGATCTTCCGGGAGCATGGGGTTCCTCCGGTAGCGGTCCCTGTCTACTCTATCGCCGGTGACTAGACCGCTTGGAGATGGATGGCTCAGCACATCGTCATAACGGGGCCCATGGGTGCAGGCAAGACCGCAGTTGGCAGAGCACTGGCCGGGGCGCGAAGGATGCCGTTCAGCGATAGCGACGAGTCCCTGCTCGCCATCACCGGGAGCAATGCTCGTGAGATTGCCGCCGCAGACGGCGTGCCTCATCTGCATGAGCTCGAACGACGCTTTGTCCTCGATTCGATTGCGGCGAGCAGTCCGCAGGTGATCGCAGCGGCAGCCAGCATCGCAGACGACATGCCGCTTCTGAAGCGGATCGTGGCCGAGGGACACACACTTGTCATGTTGGATCTCGCCGTCCCGGAGCGAGGGCTACAGCACCCTGCCGATCACCGGCGTCCGGTTGGCGACGCAGAGGCGCGCAGGTTGCACGCGGATCGAATGCGCGCGGCCGCGGAGGCGGGGGCAACCGTCGTCAGTGCCGACCACGGCCTGGAGCAGGTTCTGGCAACGCTCACCGGGCTACCGGATCCCGCTACTCCTCGATAGTCGAGTTGACGACCTGGATCGGCCCGCTTCCCAGGTAGAAGATCCCGGGGAAGCCGCGAGTCTCAAATCCATCACTCGGGTTGCGGCGAAGCGTCGAGTCCTCGATCCGAAGATTCCCGGATCGATCATTGCTGACAAAGAAGATGGCGCCTCCGCCCTCGTTGGCGTGATTGTCCTCGATGACGGTATCGACGATCTTCAGCGTGAAGGTATTGCCGTCGTTGTAGATGGCCCCACCGCTGCCGCCTCCGGGGGTGCCACCACGGGATGGATTCGCCCCGTTCCCAATCGCCAGATTGTGAGTGAACAGGCTGTTGATGACCGTGTAGGAGACTCCGATGCTGCTCAGCCCTCCCCCGTTCGAGCAGACATTGCCGTAGCCCTCGGCACCGCCGAAGGTGCTGTTGACGACATATACCGGAAGGCCCTGGTACTGGCTGAAGACTCGAACAGCGGCACCGCCGACATCAGGGCCGACGTCGTCGCACACGTTGTTGAAGAATCGTGAGTTCACGATCTTGAATCTGCCCCCGCGCACCCAGATGGCTCCACCCCCGTCGGGGTCATCTCCCTTCGAGTTGCCGTTGACAAACGTCAGGTTCTGCACTGTCAGCCGCGGATGGTCCTGGTTCTGACAGTGTGGGGTTGTCCAGATCAGGTCAGGATCACACGTGTTCATATACAGGATCCGGTTTTGGTTCCGCCCGCTCAGGGTCACGAGTCCCCCGCCGTCGATGACGATCTCAGGGCCGGTGTTGTTGAAGACCTTGGCGGGCTCCATCATCTCGATCGTGATCGGATCGGGCCCGCAGTCGAAGACGATCACACCACCCTGCGCCACTGCGTCGACCACAGCTGCGGAGGTGCAACTGGCTGGCGTGCCGTTGCCGATGACTATGTCGGGGTTGAAGACGCTTTCGGCCTGCGCCTCTGCCGGGACAACCGCGTTGCCGTCAGGATTGCCCGTTGGCGGTCCGGGTCGCACCGGCGGGGTTAGCGGAGTCAAGCCGAGCGCCCGGGTCAGGAAGGTGGCCATCTCGGCTCTGGTAATCAGCTTCTGGGGGCAGTAGCGGTCGTTGGCGGGTGGGTTGCAGCCGAGGGTGATGCCGGCGGCGGCGAGGCGGTTGATGGAATCGGTGAAGACTCCGCTGACGTCGTTGAATGGTGCTTGGGTGGTCGGGGGCAGCTTGAGTGCTCGATCGAGGAAGGCGGCCATTTGGCCGCGGGTGACGGGATTCTGGGGGCAGTAGCGGTCGTTGGCGGGTGGGTTGCAACCAAGGGTGATGCCCTCAGCAGCAATCGCTTCGATTGCGCTCTCGTGGACGCTGTGATCGTCGTCCAGGAATGTCCCACCCGGGGGGAGGTCGGCGCCGACAGCCGCCGTCCCCATCGAGAGCATCAGCGACCCGATCAGCAGAGTCATGAATCGTCTTGACACAGTGCTGACGAGGCTAATGGTGGGTCGGTCACTATCGGGCATGTCTTTTGCGTCGAGCCGAGCGATCGAGCCGGAGCCGGCTGCTACATATACTCGTTGCGTTGAACTCGAAGAGCCTGGAGAGCAGAGGATGGGAAGAGACTCAGCAGTGAGCCTGCGAGAAGAAGCGGGAATCCGAGATGCCTGGCTCGAGGAGCGTCTCGAGACGGTATTGCCCTCGATCCTGGAACGGATCGGCATTGACTGTTGGGTGCTGGTGGCTCGCGAGTACAACGAGGACCCAATCGTGAGGACAATGCTGCCCGCCACATGGATAACGGCGCGGCGACGAACCATCCTGGTGTTCACGGACTTCGGGAGGGAACGTGTGGCTATTGCGCGCTACGCCGTGGGAAACGCCTTCCCGGCGGCATGGGATCCGGGGGACGAGCCCGACCAGTGGGCTCGCCTCAGCGCGTATCTGGAGGACAAGGCGCCGCAACGTATTGCGCTCAACCGCTCACCCCTATATGCCGTTGCCGATGGTCTGAGCGCGTCTGAGCACGACCGGTTGATAACGGCTCTTTCGCCGGATCTCCGCAGTCGGGTCGTTGCGACTCACGAGCCGGCGGTCGGCTGGCTCGAAACCAGGTCGGCTTCGGAGAAGCACAACTACTCCGACATCTGCGCCCGTGCCCACGACCTGCTGCGCACTGCGCTATCGAGTGATGTGGTGACCCCCGGGACGACGTCGACAGCCGATGTGGAATGGTGGCTGCGGCAGAGCGTGTTGGCCTCTGGCTACCGAACCTGGTTCCAGCCGAGCGTCTCAGTCCAGCGGCCCCGGCGTCACCGCAACGGTGACTTCAGTGAACATCCCGGCGACACCATCATCGAACCGGGCGATCTGATTCACATCGACTTCGGTATCGAGTACCTCGGGCTTCACACCGATCAGCAGCAGCACGCATATGTGCTTCGTAATGGCGAGGATGAGGCCCCGCTCGGCCTGCGCGCTGGTCTCGCTGGTGCCAACCGGTTGCAAGACATCCTGATCGAGCGCTTCCGCCCCGGTGCTACCGGCAACGATGTGCTGAGCGAGGCCCGCCGGCAGGCTCTCGCTGAGGGCCTCCAGCCGTGCATCTACAGCCACCCGATCGGGCTCCACGGGCACGGCGCCGGCCCCACTATTGGGCTGTGGGATCAGCAGGATGGCATCCCCGGCACCGGTGACTACCCGATTCATGCCGACACCGCCTACTCCATCGAGTTATCGGTGGTGCACGAGGTTCCCGAGTGGGATGGCCAGGAGGTCAGATTCATGCTCGAGGAGGAGGCTCTGTTCAGCGATGGTGAGCTCGAGTTCATAGACGGTCGCCAGACCGAGTTCTGGTTGATCTGATGGCCGAACTTGGGATGGGCCCATTCCCCGATTCCGCTGGGTTTGCAGAAGCCCAGGCGCACGATGCTGCGGACGCGTTGGCAGAGTTTCGTTCCCGCTTCATCTCTGATGATCCGGAGCTGATCTACCTCGATGGGAATTCACTGGGTCGCCTACCGGCGGCTACGAGCGACCATCTGGAGGAGGTGATAGCGCAAGAATGGGGTAGCCGCTTGATTGGGTCCTGGGGCGAGGGGTGGTGGACGCTGGGCCGCGACACGGGTGACCTGCTTGCGCCGCTGATTGGCGCTGAGCCGGGATCGGTGGTCGTGGCGGACTCGACCACCGTCTGTCTGTTCAAGCTTGCGTGGGGAGCCCTCCGGTTGCGGCCGGGACGGACCCGGGTCATCACCGACGACCTGAACTTCCCCACCGATCTCTACGTCCTCGAAGCAGCAACCGAGGCGGCCGGTGGTGGCGACGTGGAGGTGATTCAATCCCACGACGGTATCAATGGCCCGGTGGAGGCCGTCGAAGCAGCGTTGGATGCCGATGTGGCATTAGTGACGCTGTCCCACGTCGTCTTCAAGAGTGGGTATCTCTACGACATGCGAAGGATCACCGAAGCGGCGCACGAAGTAGGCGCGATGGTCCTATGGGATCTCAGCCACTCGGCAGGCGTGGTTCCCACCGACCTCTCGGGTGTCGATCTGGCCGTTGGGTGCACGTACAAGTACCTCAACGGCGGTCCCGGCGCCCCCGCCTTCATGTACGTCAATCCGGAGCTTCCCCTGGAGAACCCCCTGGCCGGGTGGTGGGGTCACCGCCGACCATTCGATTTCGACCTCGAGTACCGGCCGGCAGCAGACATAGCTCGATTCCAGACGGGAACGATGCCGATCCTGTCTCTCGCTGCGATCACTCCGGCCGCTCAGATCGTTGCTGAGGCGGGCATCGGCCGGATCAGAGCGAAGTCTGTTGCCCTCACCGACTATCTGATCGAGCTCGCGGACGAGGTTCTCTCGCCGCTTGGGTTCACGATTGCATCTCCCCGGGAGGCGGCCCGGCGTGGTTCCCACGTCTCATTGCGCCACCCGGACGCCTGGCGAGTTGTTCAAGCCATGATTGATGAAGGTCGCGTTGTGCCCGATTTCCGCGAGCCCGACAACATCCGCCTGGGTCTGGCTCCGCTCTACGTGAGCTTCGCCGATGTCCATAACGCCGTACATCGAATTGCGGGCCTGATGCGGGAGGATCGGCTGTCCAAGTATCGCCGCCAGCGCAGCACCGTCACCTGACGATTAGCCGAGAGCGAAGAGGATGACGGCGACTATCCCCAGGGCAAAGCCGACGAGCTGTATCGAGCGTATGCTCTCGCGGGCAACCATGCGGGCCAGCAGTACCGTCGGTCCCGGTGCCAGACCGATAACGGCGGCGACTATGGCGACGGGGCCCCGCTGGTAGGCAAGGACACTGAGGAACACCGCTATCGCGGTCAGGATCCCCACAGCTGCAGAGAGAGTCATTGCGTGCGATCTGGGTCTGATCAGGCGACGGGTCAGAATTGTGCCCGTGCTGAGCAGTGCGGCGGTTGTGATTTGGGCGACTACGCCGGGAGCGATGCCGCTGGCGGTGCTGGTCTGACCGAAGCAGATCGCGGCGGTGCCAAACAGAGCCCCGGCGCCTGCCGCCAGGGCTATCGCTCTCGGGATTGGGGCCGACTCCTCAGACTCGTGGTCGGATAGGGATACGAGACCGGCAGCCGGGAATGCGACGAGCAATCCGATGACCTCGACCGACGTGAGGCGATCCCCGAGGATCGGCCCCACGATGGCGGGAACCGCCATCGAGACCAGACCTAAGACGGGAGCAACCACCGCCATGGGGCCGCGCGCCATCCCGACCATCAGAAGTGGAAGCGCAAGCCCGGTTGCCGTCCCTGCGGCCAGGGACCAGTAGAGATCAGTCGATGAGAACTCCTCCGGGGGGGCGAAAGGCAGGGCCACGCTCACAACGATTGCGCCGAAGATCGCTCCGATTGCGGTGTACGGCAGGGCGGCATTCATCCGTCCGTCGGAACGTAGGGTCGCCCCCGCTAGATAGTCCGCCACCCCGAGCGATATAGCCGAGGCGATGGCAAGGCTGAGTACCACGAGGCCCCTTCCAGATCCCCGGCGAATCCTGCTGGGAACCTAGTTGATGCAGTGAGGAGGGGCCACTCGGATGGCGGAATGCAGGTATATCATCTGCGGCATGGGAATCTTCGTAGTTGGAAGCGTAGGAATCGATTTTGTGTCCCTCTCGGCGCGGCTCCCCAAGATGGGCGAAACCGTGTTGGCTACCCAGCCGCTGCATATCGGTCCGGGTGGCAAGGGCTTCAATCAGGCCGTTGGAGTTGCGCGACTCGGGGCGGACGTTCAGTTCGCAACCAAGACGGGCAGCCGTGATCTCGGGCGGCAAGCGCAGGCGTTTCTCGACGCCGAGGGCTTGCTCGGCCCCCTCGTCCGCCAGTCCGATCGCGACAACCAGGTCGCGCTGATCTTTGTCGATGACACGGGTCGGAACATGATTTCGGTTGCGCCCGGTGCCAGTGCCGATCTACAGCCAGAGGACGTTGCGGACATTGCATACTCCCCCGGCGACATTCTGCTGGCGCAGCTCGAGATTCCGATCGCAACGGTGACCAGGGCTGCCGAGGACGCCAAGGCGGCCGGGGCAACCGTGGTCCTCAATCCGGCGCCTGCGGCGCCGCTACCTGCCGCTCTCCTCGAAGCCGTCGATATCGCCACTCCCAATGAGACAGAGCTGTCGATCCTCACCGGAATGCCAACCGACACCACGAGCGATGTGGTGACGGCTGGGGAACGTCTCCTGCAACTGGGGGTGGGCGAGGTCGTGGCGACCATCGGCAGCAAGGGAGCCGTACACATCACGAGCGCCGGGAGCACTAGCTACCCGTCCCTTCTGGTCGATGCAGTTGACTCGACCGGGGCTGGTGACGCCTTCAATGCCGGGCTGGTCGTAGGGATGGCGCGCGGGCAGAGTCTGGGAGACTCGATCCAGCTGGGAAATAGAGCCGGTGCGTTCTGTGTGACGCAGGTTGGGGTCCTGGATGGCCTCGCCACGATGGATCAACTCTCCGAGTTCGTCGCATCGCTGTGAGCGGGCCACCAGGCCGAATTCACTGATCAATCCGCATCCAGAACCGGGGACCTTTGCCCCTGGCTGAGCGGCGCATCGATTGTCAACCTGTTCGTTCCAATGAAACGTGTCCTGATTCTCGTGCTGCTCACGGCGCTGGCGATTGCAGTCCTTGCGCCACCGGTCGGCGCGTCCACAGCTCAATCTGGGGAACAGTCCGATTGGTATCCCCAGGACGGGTCGGGCAGCAAACAGGTTGCCTTCTACTACGTCTACTCCGAGACGTGTGCCTACTGCGCCAAGGCGAAACCCTTCATCGAGTACCTCGAACAGGAGTATGACTGGCTGCAGGTGATCCGGGTCAGCGCCGAGTCCGCCACCGAGGAACAGGTCAATAGGGTGCTGGCACTCGCCGACGAGGTCGGCGAGGACATAGTCGGGGTACCGACCTATCTCTTCTGCGAGCAGATGGATGGCGGTTTCGACAGCGCCGAGGAGAAGGGCGCCGAGCTCGAGGCAGAACTGGTGCGCTGCTTTGAGGCGCTCTCTAGCAACGCGGACCCCGGAACCGGGTCGGGTGACAGTGACGACGACCTGAGCGTCCCGGTTCTAGGTGATATCGATGCCGACCGGGTATCACTGCCGATCTTCACCATCGCGGTGGCGGGTCTCGATGCGTTCAACCCGTGTGCATTCTTCGTCCTGCTCTTCTTGCTCAGCCTGCTGGTGCATGCACGGAGCCGGTGGCGAATGGCCCTGGTGGGTGGTGTGTTCGTGGTGATGTCGGGGGTCATGTACTTCGCTTTCATGGCAGCCTGGCTGAACGTGTTCCTCGTGACCGGCCAGCTCAGATGGGTGACCGCCGTGGCCGGCACCATCGCGCTCGTGATTGCGCTCCTCAACATGAAGGACTACTTCGCACCGGGAACCGCAGGCTCGCTTTCGATACCCGACGCGGCCAGGCCAGGGCTCTTCGCCCGGATGAGGAAGCTGACCACCGGCGATTCGATGCCGACAGTGCTGGCGGGCACTGTGGCACTGGCGGCTGTTGCCAACAGCTATGAGTTGCTTTGCACAGCCGGTTTCCCGCTGGTCTTCACCCGGGTGCTGACCCTGAACGATCTCTCGACGGCGAGCTACTACTCCTACCTGGTTCTATACAACCTGGTGTATGTCATCCCGCTTCTGGTGATCGTTGGCGTCTTCGTTTGGACGCTCGGCTCGCGCAAACTGTCCGAGCGGGAGGGGCAGTTTCTGAAGCTGATGTCGGGCATGATGATGCTGGGTCTCGGGCTACTGCTGCTGATACGGCCGGCTCTCCTCGAAAACATGTTTGCGGCCGTCGGGATTCTTGGCGGTGCCGTCGCAGTTAGCTTTGCGATCTGGTTCATTCGGCGCTCACTAGAAGCTAGCCCTTAGTCGAGAGCGCTACGGCAACCGCCCTGCAGACTTACAGGGCTGTAATTGATCCGCCCGGCCCATTCAGGCTTTGCGCCGTCCGGCCGAGACTGGTTTGACCGCTGGGGAAGGAACCGGGTGCATCATATCGAGAGGCTGTTGCGGGCCACCGATCCTGAGCTCGTCGCGCACGGTGAGCGGACGGGTCGCCTGTCGGCAGACATTGCCGGCATCATGGGGCTCTCCACCGAGCAACTCGCTCTCCTGCTGCAAGCCGGCCTGTTCCACGATGCGGGGAAGATCTTCATCTCGCGCGAGATCCTCGATAAGCCGGGCCCGCTCGACAAGGCCGAATGGGAGGAGCTGCGACACCATCCGATGATGGGTTACCAACTCGTCCGCGACTCAGTGCCCGACCTGGTCGCACGCATCGTCCTCACCCATCACGAACGGTTCGATGGAACCGGCTATCCGAATGCGTTGCCGAGCAGCAAGGTCCCCATCGAGGCCCGCATTCTCCAGGTTGCCGATGCATTTGACGCCATCACCAGCAATCGCCCCTATCAACCAGCGCTGCCGGTGGCCTACGCGCTCAACGAGCTGGTGCGCTGCTCTGGCACCCAGTTCGACCCTGCGGTGGTGGAGGCCACCCTTGCTCTGGCCGGGCACCTGGGTTGGGCGGCTGAGGTGGCCGTCTAGGGCACTGCCCTCAACCCCGGGAGCGCTCCTCAACCGGAACTGCGACCCGCGCGGTGCGACGAGTGAAGTAGAAGACTCGCTTCAAATGGGCAATCAGGTCGGTCTCGAAGCCGTAAGAGGCAATGCGGTTTGGCTCGTCGGCCACAAGGCGTTCGGCCTCATGGGCCTCGGCCTTTCGTGCCAAGGTGTTGATTGATCGTTTCATGGATAGAACCTCGCGAGCCGCCGCCTCGTTCTTCTGGGTTACGGCGAGGATGGCTAGATCAAATGCGCGCAGGACCTCTCCGTGCAAGTGGTTCATGAACTCGGTTGTATCGGCGCTTACGACGATGTCATTTTCGATCCGGGTGAGGCCGATCTGGACCAGGTTGGTCTCGATTATGTCGCCGATAGCCTCGAGGTTGTTGGTCGCCTCCATCAGCTGAAATAGCTCGGACGAGGCTCGGGATCCGAGCTCTGCCGTGCTGAGGCGACCTAGGTACTGGACGATCGAACCGTACAGTGCATCGACTTCGTCATCCATTGCCTCCACCTCTGCAAGCTCACCGGGGGTTCCGGAGAGAACGGCAGGAAGCGAATCCGCAAGCATGCGGCGCACGCGTTCCGCCAACCGGAGCAGTTCGAGGCGCGATCGGGCCAGAGCCAGGTCCGGGGTAACAAGCAGGCCCTCATCGAGATAGCGCGGCTGAACCAGCGGCTCCACCTCCAAGTCTGGAACGATTCTTTCCACTAGTGCTGCCAGCTGGTTGGTGAACCCGATGAACAGCAGGGCGTTGACCACATTGAACACCGTGTGAGCATTGGCAATCTGACGGGCGAGGTCGCCACCTATTCCCTCAACGAACGTTGCCAGCAACGGGATGAAGGGCAACCAGATCAGGACGCCGATTCCGTTGAATAGGGTGTGTACCCAGGCCGCCCGCTGCGCCGCGCGGGGTTTGCCAAGTGCAGCGAGTTGCGCAGTGACACTGGTCCCGATATTTGCACCGAGCACGAGCGCGATCCCTGCTTCCAGGCTGATCAGGCCCTCGAAGGCAAGGGCAAGCACCACACCTGTAGTTGCGGATGATGATTGGACGACGGCGGTGAATATCGCTCCGGCCGCTACGCCGGCTATGGGGTTGGACATCCCCGCCATCCAGTCCTGGAAGCCGGCCAAATCGCCGAGGGGGCTCATTGCGTCGCCCATGACCGACATTCCGAAGAAGACCATTCCGAGTCCCAGTACCAGGCCGCCCTGGGCGCGACGGGAATCGTTCTTCGACACGAAGCGCACCACGAAGCCAACTGCAATGAGAGCGAGTGCGTATCGCGTCACCTTGAAAGCGATGATCTGGGCGGTGACGGTCGTACCGATGTTCGCCCCGAGGATGACGCCGACGGATTGCTGCACAGTCATCAGCCCGGCCGTTATGAAACCGACAACGAGAACGGTTGTGACGGACGAGGACTGAATGACCGCAGTAAGCCCGGCCCCGGTTCCGGCAGCCGCAAAGCGATTGGTCGTCAGGCGGGTGAGAATTCCGCGCATCCGATCACCGGCGAGGAGCCGTAGCGACTTCGTGAGGCGGTCCATTCCCATCAGGAAGAGGGCAAGTCCCCCGAAGAGCCCACTAACGACAGTGAACGTGTCTATCGACCCGGGCGGTACCCCTGACTCGACGACGGCGACAAACGGCAAAGACCAGTCTCCTCCCTGGCGGCATGCTGCTTGAACTCTACCTAGGGAGGGGCTCGATTTCCGGGATCATTGCGCAATCATCAAATGGCGCCATCGTGGACAGGAAGGACACCGGAACGGGTCAACGCATCGACAACGTGTTCGAGCGGGAGACCGATCACGGTCGACTTCGCTCCTTCGACCTTGGAGACGAACTCCCGACCCCTGCCTTGCAGGGCATACGCTCCTGCCTTGTCCAGGGGTTCTCCGGTTGCGGCGTACTCGGCTGCTTCGGCCGGGTTGACCGGCCGCATCGTCACCCGGGAGGCGTCGACTCCGCTCGCGGCGAATCCTTCGCCGGCCCGTACCAGGGAGTATCCGGTATAGACCGTGTGCGTTCTTCCTGCCAGTGAGAGCAGCATTGCCGTGGCCTCCGCCTCGTCCGCCGGCTTTCCGAGGATGCGGTCGGCGAGAACCACCGCGGTGTCGAAGCCGAGGAGGATGGTGCCGGTGGGTACGCGCTCCGCAACCGCATCCGCCTTCTCCTGGGCCATCCGGACCACGTACTCCTCGGCCCTCTCCCCCTTCGTGCGGCTCTCGTCGATGTCCGGTGATATCACGTCGAAGCGGTAACCGGCCGCAGTGAGCAGCAGCCTGCGTCGCGGCGAGCCGCTGGCAAGTACGAACTGCTGTTGCTCCTGAGCCATGCCGCAACGGTAGCGCCGGTAGACGAACCGAGGCGTCCACGCACGGCGACGCGTCCCGGCGGACGAGTAGTGTCGGACCATGTCGTTGGAACTGCCGAGACGGATCCCGCTGGCGATCACGCCGACACCCCTGGAGTACGCCGAGCGGCTTTCGGTCGCCTGGGGCGGTCCTCGGATCTGGTTCAAGCGTGACGACCTGACCGGCTTCGGTCTTTCCGGAAACAAAGTGCGCAAGCTGGAGTTCCACCTCGCCGCCGCTATCGACAAAGGTGCAGACACTGTTGTCACCTGTGGGTCTCTGCAGTCGAATCACTCCCGGGCCACCGCGCTGGCCTGTGCCCGTCTCGGTCTGCACTGTGTACTTCTGCTGCGGCGCCGCGAGGGCGAAGAGGCGGATCTTTCCGGCAACCTGCTCCTCGATCAGCTCGCCGGCGCCGAGATCCGTTACATCACGCCGGCCGATTGGGACCGGCGTGATGAGCTTCTCGTCACCGAGGCCGCGAGCCAAAACGATCAAGGACGCCTGTGTTGGGTGATCCCAGAAGGAGCGTCGGACGGGCTCGGAATGTGGGGGTTTGTCCTCGCCCTTCGTGAGATCGCCGACCAGGCGGCTGCGATCGACGGGTCCAGCCCGGTGTTGTGGCATGCCGCCTCCTCGGGTGGCACGACCGCTGGTATCGGCTGGGGTGTCGATCGACTTGGGTTGAAACTGAGGATCGTCGCTTGCTCCATAGGTGATCCCGGTGCCACGATTCGAGCCAAGGTCGAGGCGATCCTGGCCGAGGCCGCCGCTCAGCTCGGAATCGATCCTCCGCGTCCGCACATTGAGTACAACGATGCTCATGTTGGCGGCGGCTACGGGGTGGTCACCGACGAAGAGCTAGAGGTTCAGGCGGAGGCAACCCGGTTGACCGGGCTCATCTTCGATCCCACATACACCGGCAAGGCGCTGGCCGGCCTGCACCGCGAAATCGGCGAGGGACGGTACGGCCCGGGCGAGAACATCGTCTTCTGGCACACCGGTGGCGGGTTCGCTGTGTTCGCCCACGACTTCAGTCGAATAGTTGCTGCTGAGGATCCGGGCGCTCCAGACGCTTGACTCCCGACCAGGCCAGGCCATCCATGAAGACCCAGGAGCGGCGGTGGATCGTAGATGGCCCGTACGCATGGAGAGCGGCCCGGTGATCAGGGCCGGGATATCCCTTGTTCTGATCGAATCCGTAATAGGGGAAGTCAGCGGCGGCCTCCGCCATGAGCCGATCCCGAGTCACCTTGGCCAGAATCGATGCAGTGGCTATCGATAGCGACCGTGCGTCCCCTTTGACCAGCAGGTCGGCGCTGCCACCGAGCGCAAAGTCCCAGTTCCCGTCGAGCAAAACGTGGTCGTAGGCGATTCCGAGACGCTCGAGCGCCCGCCCGGCTGCGAGCGTCAACGCAGGTGACATGCCCAGCTCGTCGCATTCCGTATGTGTTGCGTGCCCAACGGCCCACGCCACACACCAATCGGCCAGTCGATCGAACAGGCCTTCTCTCTCCGTCTCCGTCAGCATCTTTGAGTCGCGGATCTTATAGACGCGGCGGCCCTGAGGCACCACTGCGGCCCCGACGCTCACCGGGCCTGCCCAGGCACCGCGGCCGACTTCATCCATGCCCACTACCACGCTTTTCCCGGCACTCCACAGAGCTCGCTCATACGAAAGCGAGGGTGACTTGCCGCGCAGGGCAGTTCGCAGCTGAGGGACTGTGGCGGCCATCTCAGTTCAGAGAGGGATCTTCGGGGTACCGTGCATAGAGGGAGAGGTGGCCGCCCTGGCGTTCCAGTACCCGGGACCAGAGTCCCTCGGGATCACCAAACACATCGCCGACGATTGGGTCAACAATGAACCAGGAATCGACTGCCAGCTCAACCTCGAGTTGCCCGGCATCCCATCCTGCGTATCCGCTGAAGACCCTGATCCGCTCCGGTGCCTGCTCGGAATCGGGCGGATCGGTCAGATCGACGAACCCAATGCCGGAGAAGAGGTTCGACTCTCCGGCCGCCTCCGCTGTCGGCCACTCGGCCACGCCTACTGCGATTTCGTTCCGAACCGGCCCGCCTATGAACACCGTGGCCGGCTCGGCCAGAAGGTGGGCCCAGGCGGGTAGATGCTCGGCTGCCCCCTCGTCCGTCGGCCGGTTGAGTACGGTGCCAAAGGCACCATCCTCTCCGTGCTCGAACAGGAGCACGACCGTGCGGTAGAAGTTGGGGTCTACGAGCTGCGGGTTGGCCACAAGCAGCTTCCCGGTGAATGATGCCGCCATAGATCCGACCCTACTGCATTACCCGCGGCGGCTTTGCGGATTAGGCTCGTCTCAGGAGGTGGCAACGATGGACCTGACCAGCTCGAGCTTCGCCGACGGAGCAGCAATCCCCGGGGACTTCGCGTTCTGTGTTCCCGATCCCGACTCGCACGTGACACTGGCCCCAAACCGTAATCCGCACCTTGCGTGGCACGGAAGCCCAGAGGGCACAGTGTCGGTGGCACTCATCTGCCATGACCCCGACGCCCCGACCAAACCCGACGATGTCAATCAGGAAGGGCGTGAGGTACCTTCCGACCTGCCCCGGGCGGACTTCTTCCACTGGGTGGTTGCCGGACTCCCCGGCGATCTGACCCAGATCGAAGAGGGCGAGTTTGCCGATGGTGTTGTCCCCCACGGTCAGCAGGCGGCGACAGGCCCCCACGGGTGTCGGCAGGGGCGCAACGACTACACCGGCTGGTTTGCGGGCGATCCCGATATGGAGGGCGACTACTACGGCTACGACGGCCCGTGTCCACCGTGGAACGACAGTCTCATCCACCGCTACGTGTTTACCGTCTTCGCCCTCGACACGGCCGATCTCGATCTCCCGGCCGGTTTCGGCGGAACCGACTTGAGGCAAGCGATGGAGGGACACGTCCTCGACTCGGCCTCTTGGGGAGGTACGTACACGCTGAACCCGCGGCTGCGCTGACTATTGGGGCGCTATCGTCGAGTGAATGGATAGAACGCGCCTGATCGAGCTGCCGAAGGTTGAGCTGCATAATCATCTAGATGGCGGCTTGCGCGTCGATACGGTCATCGAGCTCG
The DNA here is from genome assembly GCA_030065575.1 of Acidimicrobiia bacterium. GTDB lineage: Bacteria > Actinomycetota > Acidimicrobiia > Spongiisociales > UBA5794 > JAAETI01. Next base: position 42,586 of record JASJDZ010000043.1, on the reverse strand, counting down.
CCAACGACATCGGATACGTGGGATTGCCGACGGGCGATCCGAACGAACTGCGCGGGTGGTTCTATCGAGGCGGCTCGGGTTCCCTCGAGCGTTATCTCGAAGGGTTCGAACACACGATTGCGGTGATGCAAACCCGGCGGGCCATCGAGCGCGTTGCCTACGAAGCAGGGCTGGATCTGTATGCCGACGGGGTCGTCTATGCCGAGATTCGGTTTGCGCCTGTGCTCAACACTCACCGCGGGCTTCGCCGCGAGGACGCGATCGAGGCTGCCCTGCTCGGATTTGCTAGGGCGCGGAGCGAGACCGGCGTGATCATCAACCTGATTGTCGACGCAATGCGGAACATGCCGGACTCCGAGTTGGATGCGAAGGCCGCTGTCGCATTTGCAGATGCGGGTGTGGTTGGGTTTGATCTGGCCGGACCTGAAGCCGGCTATCCGGCCGGAGAACATCGTCGCGCCTGTGCTCACGCCCGAGACCATGGGCTCAACTTGACGATTCACGCCGGTGAGGCGGACGGGCCCAGCAGCATTGCGGCTGCGCTCGATGAATGTGGGGCGAACCGGATCGGTCACGGGATTCGGATCACGGGCGATATCGATGGCGAGACGCTCGGTCCGATTGCGACCCGGTTGCACCGGGAGCAGATTCCCCTGGAGGTCTGCCCGACATCAAATCTCCACACTCTGGGGATCGCCGCTGATGCTCACCCACTCGGCCGGCTGCACCGTGCAGGGTTCAACGTGACTCTGAACACAGATAATCGACTGATGAGTGCGGTCACCCTCACCGACGAGTTCGAGCTGGCCGTCAAGCATCACCAGTTCACAGAAGCGGACCTGCACCGAGTCACCCGCAACGCCGTTGCTGCCGCCTTCACCGATGACAGAACACGACGGCGCCTGAACGACGTTGTCGATGCGGCCTACGCCAACTGAGCGTCAAGCCAGCCCACGATGTGGGCCAGCACATCTTCCCACTCAACCTCATGATGGATCTCGTGACGGAGGCCGGGGAACAGCTTGCGGCTCACATTGTCGAGACCCCCAAGGGGTGCGGACGCCTCCGGGGGAACCAATGGATCGTCCGTTCCGTGGATGACAAGCGTGGGACGCGCCAGGGCCTCGTACCTATCGCTGATGGCGTTCATTTGATTGAGGAAGGCGTTGCCGAACCGCAGCGTTGGCTTCTGCTCGACGAGCGGGTCAGAGAAGTACTTCTCGCCGACGGTGGGGTCTTTCGATAGTTGGTCGCCCGTTATCGAGTTGCCCATTCTCATTCCGGGCCGCAGCTTGCCAAGAACCTTCGCACTTGCCCTCAACACGGCGGGCACATTGGCGCGCAGCGCAGGTGCGGAGAGTACGTAGTAGTCGGGTTGCGGGCGATCGCCGACACCGTATGACATCGCGATCAGGCCGCCCATTGAATGGCCGTAGATGACGGTCGGCAGATCGGCGCCGAGGCTCTCGAGCATCAATTCGAGGTCGTCCAAGTACTCGTCGAAGCTATCGAGATCAACACGATCTCCCCCGGAAGCACCGTGGCCGCGCAGATCAAATCCGGTGACCTGCAACCCGTGATCGGAGAGGTAGCTCCCGACGTGACTCCATCGACCGGAGTGCTCGCCGATGCCATGGACTATGAGCACGTGCGCTCGCGGCGAGTCGCAGGCCCAATGGCGGACCAGGAGACCGAGGCCGTCGTTTGTCATTAGCTGTGACGTGGTGCTGCTCACACGGCCTCACCAGTTGCGAGAGCAGCTCCGATGATCCCAGCCCGGTTGCGAAACCGTGCCGCGCGTACGGTTGCGTTGGTGTTGAGTAGGTCGGCGTACCGGTCGAAGTTCTTTGAGATGCCACCACCCAGGATGAAGTGATCCGGCGTCAGCACGCTCTCGACGTAGTTGAGGTACTCGTTGAGCCGGACCGCCCAGTCTCGCTCGATCAGGCGCTCTTGACTGACGAGCCGGGCCGCGGCGTAGTCCTCGGCATCGCGTCCGTGGAACTCCAGGTGACCAAGTTCCGTGTTGGGTACCAGTACCCCATTGGTGAAGAGCGCACTGCCTATACCTGTTCCCAGGGTCAGTAGAAGCACAGTGCCACTGAGTTCCCGGGCGGCTCCGAAGAGGTTCTCGGCGATACCGGCGGCATCAGCGTCGTTGAGAACGGTCACTTCCTGCCCGTACCGCTCTTCCAGGTCGGTCCTGACGTCACGCCCGATCCATCCGTCATCGACGTTCGCCGCAGTCAGCATCACTCCGTTGCGGACGACACCTGGAAGCGCACACCCGATCGGACCCTTCCAGTCGAAGTGCGAAATCAGCTGGTCAAAGACTTCGTAAACGGCCGCGGGGGTGGAGGATTCCGGCGTAGGGACTCGCTTGCGCTTGACTACGCGCTTCCCGGTGGAGAGATCGACGGGTGCGGCCTTGACCCCGCTGCCTCCAACATCGATTCCTAGCGCCTCCATTTCAACCTCTCTGCTCTGTCGGCACATCCTTGCCCGATAGCTATACGGTACCTCGTATTGAGTTGCCTGCGGTCCCGGTTGACTACTTCTGCAGGAAGGGCAAGTCGACCTGCTCGACGATCTGCCACTTGCCCCGGACCTCCACCTCCAGCGCTGCGCTCCGATCAATGGGCGGAGAGAGATACCCCATTCCTATGCCAACTTCGAGAACCGGGCTGAAGTTGCCGGAGGTAACGGTGCCATTCGATTCTCCACTGCGCAGGCGATACCCGTTGCGCGGCGGTCTTCGATCACCCATCCGAAATGCCACCAGGCCTTTCTCGAGCCCGGTGGCCACTTGCCGCTCCAGGGCTGCCTTGCCAACAAACTCGTGGCTCCAATCCACTACCCACCCGAGATCGGCTTCGAGGGGGGTTGTTGATTCGTCCAGATCCTGTCCCCATAGCGGGTAGCCCATTTCCAGCCGCAAGGTGTCGCGCGCGGCAAGTCCGCAGGCAACGGCACCTGCATCGAGGAAGCCGCGGAACAACTGCTCGCCCTGTGACGCCGGAACGGCAATTTCGGCACCGCGTTCTCCCGTGTAGCCGGTGCCTCCGATCCACATCGGGCTGCCATTGAACTCGCCGGTCTTCACCCGGAAGCGCCCCGGGGCCACTCCTACGACCTGCTCGACGACTTGCGGGCTGTCCGGTCCCTGCACCGCCAGCAGCACCGTGTCCTGGCGAATTGCGGTGGCTTCGACATCTGGTCTCTTGGTGAACCTGGCAAGGAGCTGATCGAAGTTGACCCCGTTGGGCATCACCCAGTAGTCAGCCTCTTCGAATCTCCACACGATGATGTCGTCAACAACTCCCCCAGCGTCGTTGAGTGCCATCGTGTACTGGGCCCGGCCGGGGGCCGCTTTCTCGATGCGGTTGCACAGCTCTTCGTTCAACGCACGTGTTGCCCCGGGACCAGACAACCTGAACCGACCCAGGTGGCTGACATCAAAGACGCCTACCGAGGAACGCACCGCCATGTGCTCGGCGATGACGCCCTCGTACTGCAGGGGCATCTCCCAGCCGCCAAAATCCGTGAACCGGGCGCCTAGCGCTGCATGGGAGGCGCTGATCGGACTTGACGACATGCTCGCCTGCCTCCTTCTCGACGGGGTCAGACTAACCGGACCCGTCAGCTCGCTGCGATCTGCTCGTCGTCACCCAGGTCTTCGACCCGCGGAGGTCCGGGAAGACGGGTCGGAGTGGCAGGAAGCTCTTGGTCCGGCAACTCTTCGAGACCGTATTTGACCAGCAGGCTGAGATAGTCGCGCTGATAGAAGATCTTGCAGTCGATGTCCGGATACAGCTCGCGCAAGCGACGTACCTTGCGGTTCTTCTTGGTCACGAGCTTCTGGCTCATGGTTGTGATCTCTATGTAGAGATCGTCGTCCGGAAGGTGGAAGTCAGGTCGGAAGAACTTGGTTGGCTCGCCGGAATCGTCAAACTCGATCGGAAACTCGCGCGGCTCGTACTCCCACTCCACTTGATAGAAGTCCAGCAGTCGCGCGAACTGCCGTTCGCTCTCGTGGGCAAAGTCGATAGCGTCCGCAGGCTGTTGCTCGTCGAGGTATTCCGTACTCAGTGGGCCTGCGCCTCCGTGATGCTGGCAACGCTTGCAGCTTCTTCGGGGACGAGCTTGAGGAGCTCCCCCTCGAGTTCCTGCTGCACCGGGCCGACGGCGATGCCGAACACTCCTTGGCCCTTTTGGAAGACATCGACTACCTCGTCTGCGCTGTGTGCCGCAAAGATCGTCGCCCCATCCGAGAGAAGGGTGACATCGGTCAGCGGGCTGTTGCTGGCCAGCTGCTCACGCAGGATGGACATGGCGCTACGGATCTTCTTGAGGCTCATCCCGGCGTCGAGAAGCCGCTTGACGACCTTGAGCTGCACAATGTCCGTAAACGAATAGCGGCGCTGTGTGCCTGATCCCTGGGCCGTCTGAATAGAGGGCTTGATGAGGCCGGTACGGGCCCAGTAGTCCAGCTGGCGGTACGTGATACCAACCAGACTGCAAACCTGCGGGGCGCGGTATCCGATGTCCTGCTCCTTCACGGAAAGCCTCCTTGTGGCTTGTAGCTTACATCGACGTAATTCCGCCCGCCGAACTACGCACGTGAAGTTACTGAAGGACTACGCGACTTGTCAACAACCCCTGTGGATAACCTGAAGGATGAGCTAGGAATCGCTTCCCTGTCCGTGAGTGAAATCGTCCGGCGAGATATCCTCCAGGAACTCGCGGAATCGCTCGATCTCATCTTCCTGACCTTCGTCTTCGATCTCCACGCCGGCTTCGTCGAGCAGGGCGCGATCGGCGAAGACGGGCGACTTGGTACGCGCGGCCAGCGCAACGGCGTCGGACGGTCGAGCCGAGATCACTACTTCGTTCCCCTGGTGATTCATCACCAGGTTGGCGAAGAAGGTTCCGGAGACCAACTCGGTGACATCGACGCGCACCACTTCGGCGTCGAAGGCATCGACAACCAGTTTGAGCAGGTCGTGCGTCATTGGGCGTTGCGGCTCGACTTCCTGGAGGGCCAGGGCGATTGCAGTAGCTTCGTTGGGGCCAATCCAGATAGGCAGGTAGCGGGAGCCGTCACGTTCCCGGAGCAGCAGGATGGGGACGTTTGACGGCAGTTCGATTCTGATGCCGATCAGGTCCATGGGTACCGGGTCCATATCGCCAGCCTATCACTGAGGAGCGTCGACCCCGTCCGAGCCGGGGAACACCACATCTGGCAAGGTCTCGTGGAGGTCGTGGAGCCGTTCCATGTCCATCACGGCCCAGAGGCCCGGAAGATTGCGGTAGCGGCCATCCCAATCGAGACCGTAGCCGAGCAAGAACTCGTCGCCGATCTCGAAACCTCTGTACTCGAGTGGTACGTCGACGATGCGACGGGGGACCTTGTCGAGCAGTGCCACCGTGTTGAGGCTGGCGGGTCGGCGTACCTCCAGGTTCCGGCGCAGCGCGCTCAAGGTGAGGCCTGTGTCGACGATGTCCTCCACCAGCAGAACATGTCGACCTTCCAGAGAGATCGCCGTGTCCATCGAAACGGCCACCCTCCCCTTGCTTCCAAAACGGGTCAGTAGGAGGAAATCAACCTCGTGTGGCTCCTCGATACAGCGGATGAGGTCGGGAAGGAAGGGCACGCATCCCTTGAGGACGCCGACCAAGACGGGGTTGCGCCCTGCATAGTCCTCGGAGATGCTGGCGCCCAACTCGCAAATGCGGCGGTCGAGGGCGTCGGCATCAACAACCTGCAGGTAGTCGCCGTTCAAGCGGATCCACCGAGCACAACGGGAATCATCCTGCGGACCATGTCCTCTACCTGTTGCGATCCCGGCGTCTGTCCCCAGGGGGTGACCGCGTCACGGCCGTTTGGCAACGGCTGGCGTGACTTCACGAACCGCTGCTCGTCCACGTCGAGCAACCCGACCGGGCCGCCTCCGCCTTCCTGCTCGGCGAGAGGAACAAGCAACCGATCGCGAATCGAATAGGACTGGGTGACGTAGTCGAGGATCGCCGCGGTGTCGGCGAAGTGATTCTCGCTACCCATCACCACAGCAATGATCGTCTGGCCCTCGATCTCTGCTGCGGAGACCAGTACCCGCCCAGCCTTGCCGGTGTAACCGGTCTTCAGTCCGATCACGCCGGGATAGCGATTGAGCAATCGGTTGGTATTCGTTGTTATCCGGCTCACACCCTCGGGTGACGGTTTGAACCTGACGATTCCCGTTCTCGTGAGTTGGGCGAGCACATTGTCGGCCAGCACAGCTTCAGCCATGACCGTGAGGTCGCGCGCTGATGTGTAGTGGCCCTCGTCGTCCAAACCGTGGGGGTTGGCGAAGTTGGAGTGTTCCAGCCCCATGTCGGCGGCCATCTGATTCATCTGGTCGGCAAACCCGGCGATGCTGCCACCGACGTACTCAGCCAGAGCGTGGGCCGCATCGTTGCCGGAACGCACCAGAACCGCAGCCAATAGATCCCGGACGCTCCATACCTCACCCGCAACGAGACCGACCTCGGCCTCCCCTACTGCTGCCGCGGCTTCGCTGATGCGGACGCGGTCGTCTAGATCAGCATGGGCACGGACGACCAGCGCAGTCATCAGCTTGGTGACCGAAGCCATTGCCCGTTCCTCATCGGCGTTGAACTCGAGAAGGGTCGACCCGCTCGCAGCGTCAACGGCTATCCAGGCCTCCGATTCCAGCGTTGGCGGCTCCGGTTCGGCAGAAAAACGGATTGGAGACGCCAACAGGGTAAGCGCGGCGAGAAAGGCAACAGGTGAATGGAGGCGCCGCATCATCCCTCGAGCAGCTTACGCAGCCGTGATCTGACGAGACTCTCCTGGAGTCGGGCTCCGGCGCTGGCGCCATCGGCGAGCACCTCGGCGGCGCGGCGCCGGTTCTTAGGATTGCGGTGACGCAGCAGCGGGTTCACCAACTGGGCGAGCAGATCCACTTCGCGATCAGCTGCGAGTCGCAACGATCGTATGTGCCGTCCCTCGAAGCCACGGGCATAGAGCCGATAGGCGGAGCGGGCAATAGCCAGATCATCATCGCGGAACACCTTTCGCCCATCGGGAAGGTCCATCGGGTTGAGCACCTTCTGAGCGATCAACTCGTCGATCTGATCCCGGGTGAGCCCGGTGCTACGCCCCAGTTCTTCCATGCCCATCGATACCCCGGGGCCACCGAAGTAGACCTCAGGAGCCGGTCCGCTGTCGCGCGGAGTATCCATCTGCTCGCCACGGTCCCACGAGGTCAGCTTGGATTTGATGACCTTGAGGGGAAGGAAATGGTCTCGCTGTTCGCTGAGGACATAACGCAGCCGGTCGATGTCATCATCGGTGAACATCCGATACCCCGAGGGGCTGCGGCCGGGGTTGATCAGGCCTTGTGCCTCGAGAAACCTCACCTTCGAGACAGTGAGGTCGGGGAAGTCGTTGCGAAGACCGTTGATAACTTCGCCGATCGACTGGGTCTTGCGGCGGGACATCGGTGCTGCCGCTCCCTCAGCCATGGCCGCCGGCCACCACCAAATGGAACTTCCCGATGATTACCTCGTCCCCTGCCTGTAGGGAAGCTCTGTCCTGGCGCTCTGCATTGACATAGGTGCCGTTGGTCGAGCGAAGATCCTCGACGGTGAGCCCGTTGTCATCCACGAAAAACCGAGCATGGCGACGAGAAACTGTGACATCGCCCAGGAAGATCTCCGCATCGCCGGAGCGGCCGGCAACGGTCTCTCCCTCACCCAGAACATAGGTCAAGCCGGCGCGCGGGCCGCGCTCGACTACGAGGGCATAACGAAATGCTCCCTCGATTCTGCCGACAACCTCGCCGACATCCGCGGCACCGGCGTCGGGGTCGTAGAAGACGGTCTTTTCGGCGTCGCTCAACTCGTCCGGAGCGCCATGCTCATTGGCCATAGTTGCATGGTAGTCCGTAAGCCTCGACTACAAGTTGAGAGTTGACCTACTCGCAGAAGTCGGCGTAGGCGGCTGCATCCATCAACTCGTCAATCGGGCCGATGTCGCCGTCGATGACCACGAACCAGGAATCTCCATAGGGGTCGCTGTTGATGATCTCAGGAGAATCCACCAGCAATCCGTTCACCGCCGCGACCGTTCCCGAGATGGGTGCGTAGACGTCGGCGACGGACTTCGTTGACTCGATCTCAGCGAATGGCTCACCGATGCTGACCTCGGTTCCTTCCTCAGGGAGATCGACGAAGACGACGTCGCCAAGCGCGTCCTGGGCATAGTCGGTGATACCAACCCGTGCCATGCCGTCTTCGACGGCAATCCACTCGTGATTATCGGTGTAGCGGAGCCCTTCTGGTATCTGCACGGTGTCTCCTGTGACGTCGCTCAACTCGAGCATAATGCGGCAGGAGCCGAGGTCTAGGTTGGACCTTCGTTGCGGGCTCTGATTGCAGCAATCGCGTCGGTTGCGTACTGAGTTGCCACCACGTAGTAGAGGATCAAACCCGGCACCCCGGTGAACCACGCGATATAGAGCGCTGGATCCCACTCCACGCCGACGAAGAACCAGGCTACGGCGTTGTAGAGCAGGAAGGTGGCAACCTTGCCGAGTTGTCGCACGGCAAGGCTCGTGTGGCCCAGCAACGCAACGATCATCGCACCGACGCCGACGAGCGCCTCCCTAACGATGAGAGCCCAGGCAAACCATCCCGGCAGGTACCCGCTCACCAGGCCTGCGATCACCGCAGTCGCGACCGCCAGACGATCGGCGAGAGGATCGAGGATCTTCCCGATCTCAGACACTTGATCCAGTTTGCGGGCCAGATAGCCGTCGACCCAATCGGTCGATCCGATCACACCGAGGAGGATGCCTGCCCACACTGGCTCATCTCGCCCGACGAGCAACCAGAGAAAGACGGGGATCAGCGCTAGACGAACCAGCGATATCAGGTTGGGGATTGTGAACACGGGCCTACGGTATCAGCCCACCTTCACCACCCGGAAGCGAATACGCTCTAGCTCGTTGTCTTCGAACGTCACGACGAAGGCATAGCCCTTGGCATCGGGGAACTCGATACCGTGGAAGGGGCTGACGATAGGGACAATGCTCGAGGAACCCGGCGGCAGATTTGGTGGAGCGCCGACCCTCAGCTTGCCTTTGGCCTCGACTCCCATGTCGACACCGTCCTCATCGATGAGCCGCAGCGCAATCTCGAGATCGCGATGACGCTCCTCGGGCTCGATCTCGGCCACCAGAGCCACCGTGAGGCTGCGATGGATGACAGGGAGCTTCCGGGCACTGATGGTGTCGAAGCCGCCGCCAAGCACAAACAGCTTGCCGCCTTGGACCTGTGCCGCATCGGCCAGCATCGCCGTTGTCAATCGCACCGTTGTCTCCTCATCTTGTCGGTAGGGCAACAATAACGGTCGCCGCACCTCATCGTCAGTACCTGCCGTTACCTCCTGTATCGGTCGGTTGGACCCAACACTCAACCGAAGTTTCCGACCCAATCCTGGCATTTCTGTGGGTCGCGTCCCGTCCGGCGGCGGAGCTTCGATAGGCTCCCGCTTGTGTCACTACGCATACTGACCGCCAACCTGTACAACGGACGCGCCCGCCCCGCGGCGTTCGCCGAGGTGCTTCGCGCCGTGCAGCCCCACGTGGTTGCTGTTCAGGAGTTGAGCGAGAACGCGGCAGAAGTGCTCGCAGAGTGGGGTGTGTCTCGCCTGCTCGACCCCCGGGACGACACTACGGGCATGGGTCTTGCGACAGATGTCGAGGCCAGCTTCGATCGGCTCGAGTTCCCGTACCGCAACCCGGTGCGGGCTACATTCGATGGCTCGCGATGGGGAATGGGCAGGGTGGAGGCTCTCTCTACCCACCTGGCCAACCCGATCTCGCGGCCCTGGAGAAGTTCACGGAAGCTGCGCACCGCCGAACTCAACGCCCTCGAACATCTTCTTGGGACGCCCGCAGAGACGAGGATCGTCGTCGGCGACTTCAACTCCTCTCCAGTGTGGCCGGTCTATCGCCGGGTGAGTGACCTGGCGACGGATGGGGCCCGAGAAGCAGGGACGGCGCAGGCCACGTGGGGCTACTTCCCGTGGTCACCGGCGATGCTGCGCATCGACCACGCCTTCATCCAGGGTGCCCGCGCCGTGGAAACAAGGGCAGTCAAGATCGCCGGGTCGGATCACCGGGGGCTGATAGTGGAGCTCGTCGCAGCCGGCGCTTGACGTGCCATCCACCATCCGTAGGCGATTCGCCACGCGAGCAAGCCCACTGCGGTGGTTCCCATGGTGACGAGGACAAACACCCATGGGATATCACGATCCAACGCAACCGCACGGAGGAAGGTGGCAAGGGGCGCAGCCAGCACAGCGGCCCAACCAACGCGCCACAGCGATCTCGGATCGGCCAGTACCTCCTCGCGATAGACCCCCAGAAACGGAGAAACCGCGGCCCATGCCAGTAGCGAAGCGACCATGGTGACGATCATTCTCCCGAAGGCATCGAGTGTCAGGTGTGTGGCAAAACCGGCCAAAGTCAGCATGATCAGCACAGCGATATCGCCGCTGATGACAGCCTTCTGTGTTGAGGAGAAACGGTTCATAGCGTCCGGGTCGGGTTGGGAGTGACGTTAGTGGGGCATGACGCGGAAGAGGTCGGCTGTTCGTGTCACCGACGCCCGGTGAGAGGAGGCGCGGATTCCGGGCCGGCGTGACGGACGATCCAAAGCCCACTGTGCATGTCGGTCAGATAGATGTAGCCATTGGTGACGACGACGCCCCACACCATGGCAAAGCTGGAGCCGCGACCCTGGCCGAGGAAGTGGGCCTGAGGGTCAGGAGTCGGCGGAGGCACAAAATGCCCTATCTCGGTGGGGGCACCGGCGTCTGACAGATCCACGATGCGAATGCCATCGGAGTACCAGGAGACGTACTCGATGTTGTTCACGAGCACAGCCTCGTGCGCGGTGAAGTACCCCGGCGCAGCAGGCACACCCGCAGTCAGATCGGTGTTGGCTGTGGTGAATGAGCCAATCAACTCGACGTCTGCAGGGTCGGATGCGTCGTAGAACGTTTGACCCCCCCACGGCTGAATCTCACCGTCTTCAGTCAGCCACTCGAGGTTCTCATCATTGCGGATCAGGAGACCCGAGGCAGGGTCGAAGGCGACGCCGTGCGCATTTCCTCCATGCCCTTCGCCCACGGGAACCGACGAGATGAACTTCGGCGCCTCGGGATTGCGCAGGTCGAGCTGAATGAGCCCAGCATCCCAGACCCCAAGCCAGACCCGCTCTCCGGAGGCGGACAGAAGCGAGGTATGCACATGCAGTTCACGATTGCTGCGAGCTCGATCGCCGGCCGGCAGGTAGCTGCGATAGTCCCACTCTGCGACTTGGCGGGGGTGTTCGGGGTCAGACACATCTACGAGCCGCCAGTCGCCGGCTCGCCCTCCGGTGTGCAAGTAGGACTGCATGACGGTGGCGCTGAGCACGGCCCTGCCGTCGGGGCGAACCGCCAAGCTGACGTCGTTGGCCCCCTGAGTTTGGGCCCCGGAGTGGTACTCGCTGAGCAGGCGTGGCGCTGCTGGTTCGTTGACGTCGTAAATGGCCAAACCCCGAAACGCGTCGGTCTTCCTATTGCGCTCACTCGTGTCACACAGGCGGACGCTGACCACCGCGAGGGCCCCGACGAAACTATCCGTCTCGACCCGGCCGGCCCAGACCCCGTCCGTACTTGTCCCGGGGTATTCGTCGCTGCCGGCGATCACCCCTATTGCCACAGGCTCAGTCGGATCCGACACATCGATGACCCGCACCCCGGAGTTCGGACAGGCATCATGCCTTCCCCAGGTACCCACGTACGCAATGTCGTTGTGGACGGCCAGTCCGGCGGCAAAGCCTCCGCCCGGATCGAGGCTCCCGACGAGTTCGACCCCAGCGGCCCGATACAGCACACGGTCCGGGCCCGAAAGCGATTCGGGAGCACTGCCCGATTCGGCGGCATTGAGATGAGGAGTCGGATTGACCGGACGGCCGTCGGGGCGATGTAGCTCGAAATGCAGGTGTGGCGACGTCCCTTCGGCGTTGCCGCTGTCCCCCACGAAGTCGATCACATCTCCAGCCGCGACCCTCGTCCCAACCTGAATGCCCGGCGCCGGAGCGCCACCGAGGCCGTCATCGGTACCGGGCGTGTCGTTGTCCAGGTGGAGGTAGTAAGTGCTCCATCCATCGTCGTGGCTTATGACGATGAAGCGCCCGGCTCTGTTTCCCTCCGCGATCCGGGATACTCGCCCGTCCGCTGCGGCAAGGACCGGCGTGCCCTTTGCGGCGAAGATGTCAATGCCCTGGTGAGTGCGCCCTTCGGAGCGAGGCGCTCCGTAGGTGTCGGTCCAACTGTTCGCACCACCTACGGGGAAGACGAGCGGGTAGACCGTTCCTGTCTCGGCCGCAGCGACCTGAGCCGCCCCGGTGAACAGCGCGGCGCTGAGAACAGTGATGACCGAGGCGATCCTCAATGCCGGACCCCTCATGGTGCCCCGTCCAGTCGGATGCGTCGTACTTCCCTATCCGACACTACTCCGCCAAACGACGGTCAGGGGCTGGTATGGCTAGTTCGTGGGCGCCATCTCCGGGTGGGAACGTTGATGGCGTCCGAGCAGGATCTGCCACCTCTCTTCAACGTTGCCCCGCACTACCTCGAGCATCTCCGGATCGCTGAGCAGCGTCTTGAACCGGCCCTGCATCGAGAAGTACTCCTCTACCGGCAACTCATCAGGCCAATGCGTGATCGTGTACTCCCGGCCGTTGCGGACCTCGTAGAGGGGGAACACCTTGCTGCGTACCGCCCGCCGCATCACCTCGATCGCCTGGTGCGCCTCCATCTTCCATCCCGGAGGGCAAACCGAGAGCAGGTGCAGGAACCGCATTCCTCCCTTGGTCTCGACTGCCGTCTTCACCTTGCGTTCCAGATCCTCCGGATAGGCCGCGGTTGCCGTGGCTGCGTAGGGAATCCGATGGGCGGCGATGATGCCCATGATGTCCTTCTTCGGCCGCGCCTCGGGTCGCTGGTCCGGGGTGGTCGTTGTCCATGTGCCAGTGGGCGTGGACGAGGAACGTTGGATCCCGGTGTTCATGTACGCCTCGTTGTCGTAGCAAACGAACAGGATGTCCTCGTTTCGCTCCGCCGCCCCCGAGAGCGCCTGCAGGCCAATGTCGAAAGTACCACCGTCACCGGCCCAGGCGATAACCGTCGTATCCTTGCCCTGGATGGTCTTGGCCGCCTTCACTCCGGTTGCCACCACTGCGGCGGTTTCGAACGCGGTATGCAACACGGGAATGTCGAGTGCATGCGTCGGCCACGGGCCATCGATGATCGACCAACAGCAGGCGGGGATCACTCCGACTGCGTCACGGCCGACCTCTTTGAGTACCAGACGCATCGACAGTGCCCCACCGCAGCCTTGACAGCCCAGCGTGCCTTCGGACATGTGCTCCGCTTCGGGAACTACCCACCTCATTGCATCACCTCCAGCGGCGCCAGCGGCTTGATCTCGAAGTCCTTGCGTACCGGGCCGATGGGCAGGCCTTTCAGCCCGACAAAGAGCGCCAGCTCAGGTTCCTCTCGCGTCAACAGGTCGTGGAGAACCTGATGGCCAGTTTCGACCCGTACGTCCCGGCCACCGATGCCGACCACGTAGCCGTAGATGGGTGGCGCGTCGGGTTGGCCCAGCATTGCGGAGCGGATCTCCTGCGCAAAGATGCCCGAGTGCCCGGCGCTCATGTTGCGATCGAGCACCGCAACTTTGGTTCGCCCGGTCAGTATCCGGCGCACTTCGTCGACCGGGAAGGGCCGGAATGCGATGACCCGCAGCAGGCCTACCTTCATCCCTTCCTCCCGCAGATCGCGAACAGCCTGCCGGATGTTGGACGTCATCGCGCCCGCCGAGACGATCACATAGTCGGCGTCATCGAGCATGAAACCCTCGAGCGGCGTGTAGCGGTGTCCCAAGACCTCGCCGAATTCTTCCCCCGCCTCGACGAGGAGTTGGCCCGCCCTATCCATGTTCTCGTAGATCTTGTAGCGCATCTCGAAGTAGTGATCCCGGTTGACCAGTCCCCCATAAGCACGGGGCTCGGCTGGATCGAGGTCGTATAGGGGATCGAACTTCGGCAGGTACGCATCGACCGCCTCCTGATCGTGCACGATCAGGGGTTCGGCCGTATGAGAGAGGATGAACGCATCCATGCCCACCATGCCGGGTAGGAAGACCTGCTCGGCGACTCGATAGGTCCAGAGGATGAAGTCCTGTGCCTCTTGCACGCTTTCTGCGAAAAGCATCATCCAGCCGACGTCTCGTTGCGACAGGATGTCGCTCTGGTCGCTCCAGATCGACCAACCGGGTGCCATTGCCCGGCTCACGTTCGTCAGGACAATCGGCAGGCGGGCTCCAACCGCCCAATGCAGCATTTCGTGCATGAGCGCGAGGCCTTGCCCGCTCGTCGCCGTGTAGGTGCGGGCGCCGGCGGCGGAGGCCCCGACGCATGCCGCCATGGCCGAGTGCTCGGACTCGACGGTGATGAACTTGGCCGGGAGCCGTCCCGAGGCCGTCATCTCGGACAGAAGCTCGACGATCATGGTTTGGGGCGTGATCGGATAGGCCGAGATGACCTCGGCCCTCGCCAGCATCGCACCGTAGGCAGCTGCGTGATTGCCGGTGAGAAGAAGGCGCTCAGACATTGCTCACCTCCCTCTCGTTCACCAGCACCATTGCGTGTCCCGGGCACTCGACAACGCAGATGCCACATCCTTTGCAGAACTCATGGTCGATTCGCGGTCCGTCCTCCCAGATGATTGCGGCGTCGGGGCAGAAGACGAAGCAAGTACCGCAGTTGTTGCAGTACCCGCAGGACAGACAGCGATCCGTCTCCTCAGCTGCTTCTGCATCGCTCAGAGTCGCCGTTTCCTCGGCGAACTGCGTGACTACCTCAACTTCATGATCGTCGGCCCGGTCGTGGTGAGGCATGTAGGTGGGGTTGACCTCGGCCGGCTTCACTGTGTCTACCGGTTCCTCTTCCGGCCACAGGTGGGAGAAACCAAGTTGATCATCTATTGCCTGCGCTGCAGCGCGACCCGCCGCGATAGCTTGCACCACGGTCGCCGGCCCGGTGGCGAGATCACCTCCGGCAAACACTTTCGGATCTCGGGTCGACCCGTCGGCACCGACATCCACCCAACCCTGGTCATCGCGCATCCGCTCGGGGAATGTCCCGATCTCTGCGATCTCCCCGACAGCCGCAAAGATGCTGTCGAACCGAAGTTCGGAACTCACCCCCGTCGGCTCGGGGTGGGGCCGGCCGGACTCATCCGGCTCACCGAGCCTCATGTGATCGAGGATGAGGCGCAATTCGTTGCGAGCCTTCTTCACCTCGCGCGGCGACATCAGCCATTCGAACTTGACCCGGTCGGCCAGTGCTCGCTCGTACTCTTCTTCGATCGCCGTCATCTCGTCCTTGGTTCTCCGGTAGATGACCGTGACGTGGGCGCCAAGACGGCGAAGAGTGCGCGCAACGTCCATAGCCGTGTTGCCGGCACCAATAACTGCGCAGCGATCCCCGAGTGCGGTGCCTTCGCCGCGCTTTGCGGCTTCCAGGAAGGGCAGTCCGGGCTCGAGGAGGCTCTCCCCTTTGATATCGCTGCGCCTCTGCTTACCTGCCCCCGTGGCAACGAAGACGGCGGCGTAGTCGGCTTCGAGGTCCTCGAGGCTGAAGTCGTCGCCCAATGAGACGCCGGTGCGGATCTCAACACCCATCTCAGCTAGGCGATCGACCTCGTGATCAACGATCTCCTGTGGCAGCCGGTACTCCGGGATCCCGTATCGCATGACGCCACCTGCGTGGTCACGGCGCTCAAACAACGTCACCTCATGACCGGATCGCCTCAGGTAGAAGGATGCGGCCATTCCCGCCGGCCCGCCACCAACGATCGCGATTCGCTTGCTGGTTGGTTCCGCTTCGACAACATGGGGCCGATCGGCAGTTTCGTCCCCCAACCAGCGCTCGATCGATCTGATTGACACGGGTTCCTCGTCGGCGGCTACCGCCAGGCTGCATCCCTGTTCGCAGAAATGGGGGCACACCCGTCCCGTTATGCGAGGAAACGGATTGCGGCGCAGGAACCGATCGAGAGCGGATTCCAGTTCCCCCCGTCGGATTTCGTCGAAGTAGGCCGGGATATCGATAGCGGCCGGGCACCCCGCAGTGCATGGTGCGGTGCGCTTGGCGACCACGGGGCGGACGCTTCGCCACGCGCCCGTCTTGAGCAGGGCGCTGGTCGGAGCCAGCGAAACCGGAATCTCCGGGTAGTCATCAACATGCCCGAGGCCATTCATACCGCCACCTCCGTACGCACCGAATCGAAGGCGTCACGAGCCGCCTGGCAGTTCTCCTCCTCCATTGTGGGGACCTCGTAGGTGATCGCTCGCAGCAAGTCGTCCATCTCGACTATCTCCGTAACCCGCACGAAAGCGCCGAGAATGGCGGTATTGACAACGGGCTGAGCGGCAGTGCCGAGGCCGTGGTTCATCGCGATGCGGGTCGCATCCACTGTGGCAACGCGGAACCGTGTGACGATCCCCAGAGACTGGGGTGGATCAGGGCTGTTGACCACCACCCAGCCTCCGTCGCGCAGTCCGGCGATGGGATTGCCCGAATCCAACAAGGTCGGGTCGAGCACCAGCAGATGGTGTGGTTCCTTGATGTCCTGGCGAACGAACACATCATCACCGGGCTCGGCGATGCGGGCGAACGCCACAACGGGCGCGCCGCGACGTTCTACCCCGTAGTCCGGGTAACTCTGAACGTATCTCCCTGCCAGAAACGCTGCCTGCGCCAGTGTCTTGGAAGCAACGACGGCGCCTTGTCCTCCGCGGCCGTGAATCCGCAGTTCGATCATTCGGCACTCCCTGGTGTTGGGACCTGCCTCCATCATCTATCCCCAAGGCTCGATCGACAAGGGACGGATGGACTTGCGGAACGGGACTAGACAGGAAACATGCGCGTATGCGCATAACCGGTTGGAAGCATCCGTCCTGACTTCCGGCAACGAACCTCTCTAATGAGTCGGATCGCCTTCTGGAGGTGAACCATGAACGCACGTACGATTGGATCATTCCGCGGAATCCCGGTCAAGCTGCACTGGGGTGCCGTAGCGCTTGCCGCCGTCCTCGGCCTACTCGTGGCGAATGGCGTCTTGCCGCAGCTCGCACCCGGATGGAGCGACGGGGCCTACCTGGTCGCCGGTTTCCTTGCCGGAGCGTCCCTGCTGCTCTCCATCTTCGTCCACGAGGCGGCCCATGCCGTTGTTGCCCAGCGGTACGACATTCAGGTCTCCTCGCTAACACTCTGGTTGCTCGGCGGCGTCGCCCACCTCGAGGATGAGGCTCCTACTCCGCGTGCCGAAGCTCTGATCGCCGGCGTTGGCCCGGCGTCCAGCCTTGCCCTTGCGCTGCTGGCCGCAGCCACGGCTGGGATCACCGCCGTGATCTCAGCACCAACGCTGCTCACTGCGGTGCTGGTCTGGCTGGCAGGGCTCAATGCCATTCTCGCTGTCTTCAACCTGCTGCCCGGCGCACCTCTCGACGGAGGTCGTCTGCTGCACGCCTGGCTATGGAAGCGTCACGGCGACCGCTCCCGTGCCACGGTTGGAGCAGCTCGCGCCGGTCGCGGGCTTGGAATCATGGTTGCCGTGTTCGGCCTTGTTGAGTTTCTGGCCGGAAACCCCGGCGGGCTCTGGACTGCTGGAATCGGTTGGTTCCTCTATGCGGCAGCCGGCCAGGAGGCCAGGATGGGCCGAGTCCAGGGTGCCCTCAATAACCTGAGCCTGGCCGAGATCATGTCTCCCCTGCCCGCCACGATGGGTGACTGGGCGGAAGTTCGTGACATCGTGATCGAGCAGGGACGCACTGACGACCGCATCGTCGCGGTCGACTTCGGCGGCAACGTGACCGCAGTGACCTCTCGTCGCGAGTTGGTCCGAGTCGCCGCCGGCGCCGGACAGCGCAATGCCGTCCCGGCTCGCCTGCGGGATCTCCCGCTGCCGAAGCCGGTCATGCTGGAAATCGACAATCCGGCAGCAGCAATCCTCCGCCATCATGGCAAGCCGATCGTCGTCATGGATGGCGGACAGGCCGTCGGTCTGGTTACCGCACTCGAAATCGACCGCGCGCTTGCTCTGCGTCGCTTGACGGATGAGCCGCAACTGGCGGCCTAGCTCTCGACGTCACGCTGATCGACCCGGCTGCAGCATTACGCAGCAGCCGGGCTTTCCGCTAACTTGTATATACAATCGCCATCACGTCGTGAGGCGCCGTCCATCCAGTACCAGGAGGAACAGTCATGGAAGGACGCACGATTGCCATGCTCGGGACCGGGCTGATCGGAGACTTCTACACGATGACTCTCCACGGCCAGCGCGGCCGGGATCGAGTCGGGGTTGTCTACTCGAGAACCGAGGAGCGTGGTCAGGCATTTGCCGAGCGATGGGGCATCCCTCGCCACACAACGAGTATCGAGGACGCGATCAACGACCCTGCGGTCGATGTGGTCGTTGTCGCTCTCCCCAACTTCCTTCACGAGGAAGCGATCGATCTCATCGCCGCTGCGGGCAAGCCCGTCCTATGCACGAAGCCGTTGGCCCGCTCCGGCGAAGAAGCCAAGCGAATCCTCGACCGGGTCGAGCAAGCCGGGATCTTCGCCGGTTACCTAGAGGATCTGTGCTACACACCCAAGACGCTCAAGGCGATAGCAGCGGTCAACGGAGGCGCCATCGGCGATGTCACCTGGGTGCGCTCCCGAGAGACTCATCCCGGGCCTCACAGCGCATGGTTCTGGGACAAGGACAAGGCCGGGGGTGGCGCCATTGTCGACCTGGGCTGCCATTGCATTGAGATCATTCGCAACTTCGTCGGCAAGGGCAATCGGCCGCTCGATGTCATGGCGTGGGCCGACACGCTCGTTCATCCCATCAAGGCGGAGGACAACGCCGTAGTGCTCATCCGTTTCGAATCGGGTGCGATTGGCCAATTCGAGGTGAGCTGGTCGTTCCGTGGTGGTATGGACCTGCGTGACGAGGTCGCCGGGACCGAGGGCACGATCTGGCTCAATCACTTCCTGCGGACCGGGTATGAGATGTACTCATCCGGTGGCGGAGAGGGATACGTCGCGGAGAAGCTCGAATCCACTGAGGGCTGGCTATTCCCGGTTGGCGACGAAGTCTCCGAGCTCGGCTATGTCGACATGTTCACCGATATGTTCGATGCCATCGAGAACGGCACGGAGCCTATGGAGACCTTCTACGACGGTTACGTGGTCAACGCGATCATGGACGCCGCCTACCGCTCCGCCGAGACCAGGCAGTGGGAACCCGTCAACGTCGAGTGGCGCGGGGGCGCAACCGAGCGGATTGCCAAGACCAACTCGTTCCACGATGGTCACGCCGTGGTCAAGGAAGAGGTCCTGCCGGACGGACGGAAGAAGCTGATCCTCAGCGACAAGGACACAGGGTCGATCTTCGATATCGTCACCGACGGGTGAAACTCGAGATCTTTGCGGCTGACGAGTGGGCCCCGGCTGTCGGGGCCCGACTCGTTCGCTTCGTCTCCCTGCGAAATGGGTTGCGCGTGTGTCTCGCTACTGGGAGCACACCCGAGCCCGTCTATGCCGAGTTCACGGCTTCTGGCGGGTCTCTGGAAGGCACAGAGGTGTTCCTGCTCGATGAGTTCCTTCTCCCGGTCGGTGATCTCGGACGCTGCGACGAGATGCTCGATAGGGCGCTCTTGCAGCGACTTCCTACCCCACCCGATGCCTTGTACACCTTCGATGTGACCGCAGCCTCACTGCAAGAGGAGTGCGAACGCTTTGAAGATGTGATCGCCGATGGCGGGCTCGACCTGGCCGTTGTCGGGCTGGGCGGCAATGGGCATATCGGCATGAACGAGCCGGGCTCGAGGTCTGACTCGCGAACACGTGTTGTTGAGTTGGACCCGTCGACCCAGCAGAACGCAGCCCGTTACGGGGCAACAGCTCGACCAACCTGGGGGATAACGCTTGGGATGGGGACGCTGCTTGCCGCGGAAGAGATCTGGCTGCTGGTCTCAGGTCGGCACAAAGCCGAGATCCTGGAACGGGCGGTGTCCGGGCCGATTGGCCCGGAGGTGCCTGCGTCGTATCTGCGCCAGCACGGGAACACAATCGTGTATGCGGATGAGCCCGCTGCGGCTCTACTCAGCTAGCTCGTCGAAGATCATGGCGTGGAGTCTCATACCCCCCGAGCCTCGATCCACAGATGGGTGATTCTTGCTTCACCGGGCTGGAGCCAGGGCAAGGCCCCGGAGGCACGATCGAAGCTGCGCCCTCGCGTTGAGCAGTTGGCGGGTTCGATACCGAGCACAGCCATTCCGGGGTTGGGGTCCAGCCATTGATTGAGGCGAGGTAACTCAGCCCGGTCCCAGCCGACCTCGACCGCGATGCCCAACTCGGAGTTCGTGATCATTGCTTGGCCCTGAGTGGTGCCCGCAGAAATTACGTGCTCGAGAACGCGCTCGGGGGCGACTTCGAGCGAAGGAGGGATGTGCCACGTGTCCAGCGCTACCTCCGATTCAGTATCGCGGGCGTGGGTTGCCGCCACCGCGGGAATGCGCAAATGGGCCGGAGGCGACCACAGCGGATAGCCAAAGTTGCAGTGATACAGCAGAGGAGCCTCGGCCGGTTCGTCGCCCGTGTTGGTGATGAGATCCTCGACATCGATACGGCCTCGACCGGCTGCGATTCGTATGGTTCGCTGCAGTTGGAGAGGTGCCGGCGGCTCCTCATCGTGCACGACGCCGGTGATCACCACCGCAGCATCCTGGTCACCGACGACTGCTCCAGTCCGTACATCTGATGCCGGCAGATGCGAGTACGTCCCGTGTAGCCCGTGACCTTCGGACGGCATGCCAACGTTGCGCATCCCGCAAGTCACCAGCAGTCCCCCACCAAAGGCCTCGCCCCAGGACATGCCCTCCAGATTCTGTAACGGCCCTGACTCCCCCACCTGCGACGTCCAGGCCAAGGGAGTGTCGCCGAACCAGGCTTGCCCGATGTCGAGCCCGCGATCGGGATAGACGCGGCAGCCAATGCCTCCCCACGGTCGGACGTCGATCGCACGTGTCCCCTCCGCAGCACCCGACGCAATGACGGACTCTCGAATCCAGAGTGCCGAATCGAGGTTGGGTAGCCGCCCGCTTGCGTTCTCTTCCTGAATGCTCATAACACGTCAGCCGCCCAAGTCTCCGGGGCATGGGGAACGACGCCGGTCAGATCGGTCTCCAGCAGCGTCAAGTGCCATCGTCCCAGGTTGGCCGAGACCAAGGTCGTGCGATCGCCACCCAGGAAGCAGACGTTGGTCGGGGCAGCCATCAGGGTTCCCTCCGGATCCTCAGCCAGGATCTCTAACCTGCCATCCCGGTCCAGGTAGTAGATACGATCCGGGCGGTAGCAAGTGAGAACCGCTCCCCCGTCTTTGGTGAATGCGACTCCGTCGGGGATCGTGCCCGGGAGCTCGACAGCAACCTCCGCGGTTCCCTCGCCGGTCAGGCTGATCTTGGCCACCGGGCCCAAGGACTGGACCACCCAGAGTTCAGAACCGTCTGGGGTCACTGCACAACCGTTGGTGAACCGATTGAGGGTTGCGTCGAGCACAGTCGCCTCCCCGTCGGGAGCCACCCGGATCATCGCACCGTTGTTCTCCTTCCATTTGCCCGAATCGGAGAAGTAGAGGGTTCCGTCCGGGCCGAATGCCGGGTAGTTGGGCAGCATTAGCTTGCGATCTCCGGCGCGGTCGAGGAGCCGCCGTAGCCTGCCGTCCTCGAGCACCCAGATGGCTGCGTCAACCGAGTCGCAGATGACCAAACGGCCGCGACCATCGACAGCCAGGCCGAGCACGAATCCGGGAGTTCTTGCGATCTCTCGGACGGTACGTTCCTCGGGATCAATTGCGTAGATCTGGCCCGCTTCGCCCCCTGCGTACAGGATCCCCGAGTGGTGGTCGTAGGCGACACCCTCGGGGTGGTCGAGCCCTTCGACCAGCACCTCGATTGCATTGACCCGGCCCATCATTCGTCCAGGGCGTGACCGACAGTGCCGTTGATCACCAGTCCGCCGTCAACAACGATCTCTTGGCCGGTGAGGTAGCGGGAGGCGTTCGACGCAACGAAGGCGACCACGTCGGCGATCTCATCCTCCGCGCCGATCCGTCCGAGCGGGATCCGTGCTTCGTAGGTACGACGCACCTCTGGTGTGTACGCCTTCAGATTCAGAGGGGTATCGATGGCCCCCGGGGATACGGCGTTCACGGTGACCTGATGCCGCGCGGCTTCTAGAGCCAGGGTCTTCGTAAGCCCGATGATCCCGCCCTTGGCTGCGATGTAGGTACCGAGATTCTCTACTACCAGAACGTCTGCCGCAGATGTGATGTTGATGATGCGGCCACGCTTCTGGCCGTACATGATCGTTGCTGCAGCCCGCGAGCCGTAGAAGAAGCCGTGAAGATTGGCCGCCAGCAGGCCGTGCCAATCCTCGTCGGTGGTTTCCACAACGGGCTTGACCATGAGCCGAGCGGCATTGTTGACCCAGATGTCGAGGGATCCCCACCGATCAACGGCTTCGGTGGCCAGAGTCTCAGCCGTGGCGGGATCTCCCGTGTCAGCCTGGATGATGTAAGAGTCCCTGCCCGTGGCGGCAATCTGGTTGCGAACCCGCTGCGCACCTTGGTGATCCGACCCGTAACACCCAGCCACGTTTGCCCCTGCCTCGGCCAGGGCAACAGCGATCGATCTACCGATGCCGTTCGATACGCCGGTCACGACTGCGCTGGGGCCGATGAGGGCAGTCCTCCAACTTGCTTCGGGTGTTGCTCCGATAGTCATGCGAACTTCCTTTCGGCCAATTGTCGAGTCAGGTGTTGCGAGCCGGGAGACGAGGATCGATAACGATTTTGAGCCCTTGTCCAGCCCTGGTGGCGGCGAATGCCTGTTCCCAATCCTCGAGTGCGTACACGTCGCTCACCAGCCGATCAAGGTCGATCAGGCCGGAATCGAGGAGCAGCATCGCTCTCCGCCAGGAACTCGGGGTGCTGGCGTTCGCCGACCGCACAATCAGCTCCCCGTACACGAATGCATCCAGCATCGCCTGGATTGGCTTGCCGAAGATGCCTACCTGGATGTACGCCCCACCCTTGCGGACAGAGTCGAGTGCGGTGCGAGCGCCACCCTCGCTACCGGATGCTTCGGCAACGACATCGAACTCGCCGAGATCGGTCACGTCGCCATCGGCCTCGACCACATTGAAACCCATCGACGCTGCCACTTCGAGGCGCGCCGAGTCACGCTGCAGACCCACGAGCGTGACTACTCCTCCCGCAGCCCGAGCGCACTGGGCGGTCAGCTGGCCCATAGCGCCGGGACCGACGACAAGGACGCTATCTCCGGGATTGATGACCGGAGGATCGAAGATGCATCGCGCTACACAGGCGAGTGGTTCCGCTAGCGCTGCGCCGTGCCTGCCGACATGGTCGGGCACTCGCCATAGGTTACGAACCGGGATGGTCAGCCAGCGGCTAAAGCCGCCGTCGACACGGGAGCCGATTGATCGTCGCCCAGCACATAGGTTCGGCTTCCCGTTGCGGCAGTAGATGCACGCCCCGCAGGTCGCGAAGTAGGTCTCGCAGACAACCCTCGCACCCAACCATGAGGAGTCGACGCCGGATCCGATCCCAGCAACCTCTCCGGTGATCTCGTGACCCATCGTCACCGGCGGCTCGGAGGGGAACTCGTCGTCTGCGATGTGAAGATCGGTACCGCAGATGCCGGTCGCAATGATCTCGAGCACCGCTTCGTCCTCCGCCGGTCGCCTGACAGCCTGAGTGCGAAGCCCAAGATTGCCGATGCCGGGAGCGAGTTTCCCGACGGCGATAGCCCTGTCCGGGTATGGCCGGCCGACATCCGTCATTCTGCCACCTCGCGGAAACTGAAGAATCGAGCGGGGTTATCGACGAAGATGGTATTGAGAGACTCATCCGAGACCCCCTCGTTCTTGAGTGCTTCCGTCACGCCGGTTGCCAGCGCCGCCAATCCCGGCGCTCCCCCGTATGCCGTCAACAGAGAGCGACGAGCACCGTCGGTGCCAAGCATCACCTGGGACCCGAAGCCAGACGACACCAACTCGGTGACGATACGCACGGTCGGATTGGTCGGACCTATCGGATGGCGGAGTGCTTGATCAAACTCGAGGAAGGCCCCCGCCCCCACCAGGTCCAGGTGGTAGCCAACGTCTTGGACCTTGTCCGTATGGGAAAGCACTACACAATCTGGGCTGATGCCGTACTCAGCGAAGAGCTCAATCTGCTCCCGGCCACCCCTTCCCTCCTCGCAGTGAGTAATGATCGGTGCGCCGGTGCGGCGGTGGGTCGCGGCCGCTGCGGCGAAGGTTCGCCGGTCACGCTCGTTGGGGTCGTCCTGAAGGGTGCCAACTTTGATGAGGCCTGCGCGATGGGGTGTCCGCTCGATTACCGGCCCGCAGTAGTCGAACCGGTCGATCCCAATTTCGATATCGGCGACAAACAGCTCGGTCAGTTGTGGTGCCGGTAGCTCGTTGGCCCAGGAGAGCCCTGGATACCACTTGCTGGTGTGAGCGCCGGTGCTGGCGATGATGTGAACGCCGACGGCGCGGCTGATTTCTGCAAGGCGTTCCGGGTGCCGGCCGATCGCACACGGAAGCGCATCGGCCATCGCCTTCACACCTACCTCGGCGCAAGCGCGTAGTTCTGATAAGGCTGCGTCGTCGTCATCGAGAAACGCGTGAGGAAAGCGGTCTTGCGCAATCGGCGCATCGAGCACGACGTGCTCATGTGCATAGGTAACACCGAGTTCGTGTGGTGGCACGTCCCCGGTAACCGTACGCACGAACGCCATCTAGCCGGCCTCCCCGATGCTCAGCACCGCACCGGCATTGCGAAGTGCGGTCTGAGCGTCAGCAGTTGGAACCGATCTCACCTCACCGCCGCTCCCGGCGGCAAGCGCGGCGACGACTCCCGCCGCCTGTCCCATTGCCATGCATTGAGCCATCGAGCGCACAGAAGCCTGTGCGTCGTGCTCGGCTGAGAAGCAACGACCCGCAATCATTACGTTCTGCCCATCTCGCGCGATCAGGGTTCGCAGTGGGATGCCCACTGCTTCGCCTTCGGGGAGGTACTCCCAGGTCGTGCCTGTCCCGGCGCCACCGTGGTGATCCTCGATGGGTGCTCCGCACAGACCGATCTGATCGTCAAATTGCCGAGCGGCGAGAACGTCTGCTCGGGACAGCCGGTAGTCGCCGTAGACGCGGCGCGTCTCGCGGAGACCGATCTGGCTGGACAGGGCAACGATTGCCGCGTTCTCGTAGCCGGGTACCCGATCGATCAGGAATCTTGCGTACTCGAGGGCTTGCCGTCTGCCTTCGATCTCCGCAGCAGTGAGGAGGTTCGGGTCGGTAGCGTTGCGCACGGTACCGTCATCTTCCTTCACGACGTGATTGATTCGCGTCATCACGGTGGCAATCATCCCGTCGACCGGGGTGATGTGGTCGCTGCCTTCCCGGCGCGGCAGGTCGTAGTCGCCTGACTCAGCGGCCTCAGCCATTACGGCGTGGAGGTCGTCCTTGGTGATCGTCCTCCGCCTATCCATGTTGACGTTGGCCATGCGGAAGGTGGTTGTCAGCGTCTGTGCCGGTGCGATCGATCCTGCGAGCTCGTATCCGAGCCCTGCGTGGTGACAGACATCGGCATCGCCTGAAGCGTCTACGACCGTGGTCGCCTCGACACGCATCAGGCCCGCCTTGGTGGCAACAACGAGCTCGTTGACGCGCCCGTCGGTTCCGCCTGCGTCCTGAACGAAGGCGTGGAGGAGAACATCCACACCTGCGGTCAGGACGAGGCCTTCCCAAACAACCTTCAAGTGCTCTGCCAGGTAGGTCACCCCCGTACCGGCGCCATAGGTGTTGGGGCGCACCACCACCTCCCCGAGCGCCTTGAGTCCGGCGACAACATCGTCACCGATCCCGGCCACGACCTTGCGGGCCCTCTCCCCCGGTGTGTAGAAGCCGTAGAACGTGTCCAGTACCGCAGTCGAATTGCCACCGAGGAACGGAAGTTTCTCGATCAGTAACGTCCTTGCGCCTGCGCGCGCTGATGCAATGGCGGCCGTCGACCCGGCAGAACCGGATCCGACGACCACCACGTCATATCGGCCGTGCTCCTGGTAGTTCCTCAAAGCTGTAGTTCTAGGCTCTAGTGGACGTATGGCGCCAGTACGTCGCGGGCGAGCAGGAACCCGCGCTTGACCAGGTCGTCTGTCTGCTCGAAGTCACGATCCTCATGTTCAATGATGATCGGCCCGTCGTAGCCGACCCGGTAGAGCGAACGGAACACGATCGCCCAATCAACGTCGCCGAGCCCGGGAAGACGCGGAACCTGCCAGCCCATGCCTGAGGACAGGCTTCCGTTCTCGTAGAGACCTTCGTAGTCGATCATGACGTCTTTCGCCTGGAAGAAGTAGAACCGTTCCCCGAACTCCAGGATGGCTTGCTCAATGTCGATCATCAGCCAGATCAGGTGCGATGGGTCGAAGTTGAGGCCGACCGTCTCGCCGAACTCCTCGAACATCCTTCGCCATGTCTTTGGGTTGTAGGCGACGTTGTGACCAGACGGCCACTCGTCCTTGGAGAAGATCATCGGGCAGTTCTCAATGGCGATCTTGACACCGTTGTCAGCGGCGCAATTCACGATTTCCGGCCACACCCGGGTCGCCTTTTCCCAGTTCTCATCCTGAGTCAGTGCACGGTCGGCACCAACGAAGGTATTGACTACGGGCACACCCATCTTGCCTGCGGCCACGATCACCTTCTTCAGATGGTCAATAACCATCCGTGCGTGCGCCTGATCGGGGTGGAGCGGGTTGGGGTAGTAGCCGAGACCCGACACTTCCAGGCCCCGGTCTTTCATCCCGCCCATTATGTCTGACGCCTCGGTATCGGAGATCTCGTCGACATCGATATGGCTGGTACCGGCGTAGCGACGGGTATCACCGCTGGTGGCCGGCCAGCAGGCGATCTCGATTGCGGTGAACCCATTGCCAGCGGTCCAGTCGGCGACCTCGTCGAGAGGCGTCTCCGGGAAGGGTGCGGTGAGCAAACCGAGCTTCATGCTTTCCTCCTCATCTTTCGATATGGATCCAACGTTGTTCTTGTGAGCTCCGGGCGACTGCCTCAGTCACCAGGAGCGCATCGTGGCCGTCGGCGAATGTCGGATAGCGAGGATCGACGGCCGGTCCCCCGGCGGCAACATCGGCGTAGACTTCGGCGAAGAGCGCCCGGAACGTATCGGGATAGCCCTCGACGTGTCCCCCCGGGTAGCCGATGGTACGAGCGGCGTCCGGGCTCGCCAGGGAAGGGTCTCGCTGCAGGATCTCGTTCGGTCGGCCCCGGTGGCCGATCCAGAGATGATCAGGGTTCTCCGAGAACCAGGACAGTGCGGATTCGCTGCCGTCGACTTCGATCGAGACTGAGTTCTTACGTCCAGCCGATACTTGCGAGATCGTGACGACACCTCGCGCTCCGTTGTCAAAGCGCAGCAAGACCCCGGCGCTGTCGTCGGACTCCATCGCCTCCTCGATCAGTTCCTCATCGTCACCGGTGACGGCGAAGGTCTCGACGGGCCCGGCCGGATGCTTGCGAGTCTTGACGAAGGTGTGAAGATCAGCCATCACTTCCGTCACATGCGCCCCGGTGATGAACCGGGCCAGGTCGAGCCAGTGTGAGCCAATGTCGGCAACAGCACGCAGCGCCCCAGCCTTCTCCGACTCGAGGCGCCAGTTCCAGTCGGTCTCGAGCAGCAACCAGTCCTGCAGGTAGCTGCCGCTGATCAACCGGGGAGTGCCGATGTCGCCGGATGCCACGAGGGATCTGGCCTGATGGCAATTCGGATAGAAGCGGATGTTGAAGCAAACGGCGTTGACGAGCCCGGCGGTTGCTGCCCTGGCCACGAGATCCGCCGTCTCCTCTGACGTCAGCGCCAGCGGCTTCTCACAAACAACATGCTTGCCGGCGTCGAGGACTATCCGCGCTTGCCCGGCATGTGCGTAGTTGGGACTGGCGATGTGGATGACATCGATCTCGGGATCGGCGGCCATTGCCTCTATGCCGTCGTAGACGCGCGGCAGATTCGCCGCCTCCGCCTTCGCCCTGGCTCTTTCCGGGCTTGAGCCCACGACACCGACCACATCGACTCCGAGTCGACGCAGCGCTTCAACGTGGGCAACCCCAATGAAACCGACGCCGACCACACCTGCTTTGATCTCGCTCAGATGCATGTCGACCATCTCCTTACTGTGCTGCGGAAATCCTGGTGTAGAGCCAGGACAAACCGATGACGATGCTGCCGTACAGCATTTGTTGCACGGCCTGGCCTGCCCCGAGGAACGTGAGAAGCGATTGGAGCACGCCGAGAATCAGGGCGCCGAGGATGGTGCCGGTGTAGGTGCCGATTCCGCCGAAGATGGATGTTCCGCCGATGACCGCCGCCGCCACCGACGGAAGTAGGAACACCCCGGCCAGTTGGAGATCGACGGCTCCGACCCGACCGCCGAGCAAGAGACCGGCTATGGCAGCGAAGACGCCGGCCATCGTGTACACAATGATCAGGACCTGCCAAGCCCGGGTGCCGGACAGGCGGGCGACGGCAGGGTTGTCACCGAGGGCATAGAGGTTCCGTCCGAAACCGCTCCGGCGCAGCATGTAGACAACAAACACCGAAAGCACCGCCCAGACGACCACTGCCCAAGGTATGGCCCGACCGAAGAACGATCCGCCTCCCAACGTCCTGATGAAGTCACCCATGCGGGTTGACCCCGAGAAGATTGTCTGCGCCCACGAAGTGAATAGGCCCAGCAGGATGCCCGACATGGCGAGGGTCATGATCAGAGGGTTGACCTGGAAGATCCCGACCCCGATGCCGTTGGCGGCACCGGCCAGGAAACCAACGAGCAGACCACCCAGGATGGCGATCACCGCACCCTGTGGCGATTGGTTTGCGGCAATGTAGGCGGCCCCGGTGGCGATCATCGCCGCCGACAGGTCGATACCGCCCGTCAACATCAGGATCGTCTGACCCGCAGCGAGTATGCCGATCGGAACGGCAAACAGCGCCGAATTGCGGAGGCCGTTGATGCTCAGGTAATTCGGTTCGATGAGCCCGGTCAGGATGATCAGCAAGACAAGGACGCCGATGAGTACGAGGTGGGGATGGTTGACCAGGTACCGGGCGGCCTTCTGTCGACCAGAGACGGCGGCTTCTTCCTCGGAGAGAGGGATGAGATCCGTGCTCATGCCTGCCTCCTCCTTCGCCATTCGATTATCCCCGTCGCCGCCATCACAAACACGATCAGAACGCCCTGGATCACCTGGGCACTACTCGGGTCGACTCCCATTGCGGTGAGGATCGGATTGAGGAAGAACAGGATGATCCCGGCGGGCACTACTGCAATGGCAGACCCAATTCCGCCGGTGAGGGCGACACCACCGAGCACGATCGCTGCGACCGAGTTGAGCGTGAGATTGCCGCCCACCGTCGTTGCGTTGCCGCGACCCGCGATTGCTGTGTTGGCCAACCCGGCCAGGGCAGCGAAGGCGCCACCGACCGCATAGGCCATGATCTTGACGCGATCGGCGTTGATCCCTGAGAGGAAAGCGGCAGTCCTATCGCTCCCAGCAGCGTACAGAGACAGACCACTCCTGGTCTTGCCCATCCACCAGGCGACCGCGGCCACGGCTACCGTCATCATGACAGCGGCCGGCCACGGGTTGGTGCCGATTCCGGTGTCAGATCCGGTGAACAGCCAGCGGAATCCCTCGCTCGTCCCTCCCCCCGGGTTGGGAAGGACCGCGAGCGCCAAGCCCTGGAACACATACAGAGATCCGAGAGTGATAACGATGTCGGGCACATTGGATCGGGTGATGATCCAGCCAACGCCGGAGTTGATGACCGCGGCGGCAAGAAGGATCAGTACAGCGAGAACAATGGTGACGCCGAAGGGTTGGCCCTCCATTAACCGCGCTGCGGTGACGCTGGACAGGACAAGCATGCCGCCCACGCCGAGATCGATGCCCCCGGCGATAACGATCACGGCCTGGGCAACGGCGAGGAAGACGAGCGGTGTTGCGTTGTTGACGATCGACGCAACCTGGAAGGCGCCGAACCGTGGAATGAGAGTGGCGTAATAGGCGATCAGCAGGAACAGGAGGAGCCAGACACCCAATGTCCAACCATGACGGCGTAGCCAGCGACGCCAGGGCGCCTGCGTACCGGCAACCAGCGCATCCGGGGAAGTGGAGGTCATGCCGGGACCTCTTTCAGACCGTGGGCAGCGCTCAGCATGGATTCCTCGGTTGCGGTTGCAGCATCCTGTTCGTTGACAATGCGGCCGGCGTACATCACAAGTACCCGATCGCACACGAGTTGGATCTCCCGCAACTCACTCGTGTAGAGGATGACCGAGGCCCCGTCGGCGGCCACCTCCCGGAGCAGATCGTAAATCTGGGCCTTGGTCTGGATGTCAATGCCCCTGGTGGGGTCGAAACAAAGCAGGGTGTCGAATCCGGCGGCAAGCCAGCGGCCGATCGTCACCTTCTGCTGATTCCCGCCCGAGAGTCGCTGTGCCTGGCTTCCGGCGCGGACATCGATGTCCAGCCGGGCAACGGCGCCGTCGACGCGCTCTTTCTCGTCGCCGGCCAGAGCCAGCCAGCCCCCGGCACTGTTGTAGAGAGGTGTGGCCAGGTTCTCCCGGACCGATCGTTGCGGTAGCAATGCCTGCTGGCGGTCTGCCGGTACGAGGACCACTCCCCGTCGGATGGCATCGTATGGGGATCGCGCCCTCAGGGGCTCTCCCTTCACCAGCAGTTCCCCGGCACTGGGTCGGTGATCGCCGCTCAGGGCCTGGAACAACTCCTTCTGACCCTGACCCTCCAGTGCGGTCAGGCCGAGGATCTCGCCCTGACGGAGCTCGAAGGAGATACCGTTCACCTTGTCCCGCAAGTGGACATCCTTCAACTCGAGAACAACGGGTCGCTCTTTCCGGTCCCGAGCACCGGCGGCAACGGCTGGCCCGGTTTCCTGAGTTGTGCCGGCCTCTTCTAGCTCTTCGACCAGCTCCTCGCCCAGCATTGCCGTTACGAGCTGGCCTTCGTCGACGCCGGCTAGATCGAGGTGGGCAACATCGGCGCCGTTGCGCAGAATCGTGGCCCGGTCGCAGGAGGCAAGCACCTCCCCCAGGCGGTGGGAGATAAAGAGGACGGACCGGCCGCGATCCTTCCACTCCTGCATCAATTCAAAGACGTAGTCGGCTTGGTCGGTAGTCAATGCGGCGGTGATCTCGTCGAGCATGAGTAGCTGCGGATCGTGGGCAAGTGCTCGGGCGAGGTCGAGGAGGCGGAGCACCGCGAGAGGGACGTCGGCAACCTGCAAGTCGAAGTCGATGTGGCCGAGGTTCATTCTCTCCAGCCAGGGCAGGACGTCGCTCTTGGTCAGACGGGAGATGCGGAGGTTCTGTTCCAGCGTGAGGTCGCGGATCAGGGCTGGATCTTGAAAAACGGTGGCGATCCCAGCCGCGAGGGAATCTGTGGGCTTCTGGAGAGCGGCTTCGACGCCGTGGACATCGATCGCGCCGGCATCGGCTCGGATGACAGATGACAGGATCTTGACGAGCGTGCTCTTGCCGGCACCGTTGGCGCCCAGCAGAGCATGGATCTCCCCCGGTACGACGGACAGGTTCGCAGAGCGCAATGCCACAACCGGTCCGTATTGCTTGGCGACGCCGCGCGCCGCGAGCAGGAACTCCTCGCTCACATTCAGGTCCTCAATAGGTGGAGGTGCCGGACCCCTCTGGAGAGGAGTCCGGCACGCATTGCATTACTCCCCAGGGCCCTTGCAGTCGATGACTGCCTGGGCGTCGGAGTATGTGACGTACGGCTCGATGACCATGTACGAAGACCAACCTGCTGTCAGGTCGGGGATGTACACACCTTCGAGCTCATCCATACTGTCGAGCACGACGGGAGTCAGGAGCGTCTCCTGGCTCACGTCCTTGCCTTCGAGGATGTCAAGGGCAATAGCCGCACCGACTCCCCCAATAGACGGCGGGTTCGACACGCCGGCGCCAACTAGCCCGCTGGTGTTCATCAGCTGCTCGATGAAGGCGTTGTTGTCCGCACCAACGATCGGTACGTAATCAACACCGGCAACGGCGAACTGCTCAACCACGGTGTAGTCGATGCCGGAGGTCCAGATTCCATCCACCTCCATGGTGGTGAGAATCTCCAGGGCCTGCTGGGCGCCAACGCTGGGATCCCATCCGGTCCAGTTCTCGTAGACAACCTCGATGCCGGGATACTCGGCAAGCGCCGCGACCCAGCCGGTGTCACGATCGGTATCTGCCGGGTGACCATCTAGACCGCGCATGTACGCGACCTTGCCTTCACCACCCAGCGTCTCAAAGAGCCACCGGGCACCAACCTCGCCGTACTCGACCTGGTTGTTCGACACGAAGTACGCCTCGGGGGCGGTCACGGGGGCGTCCACGGATATGACCGGGATTCCCTGCGCGTCGGCCTCAGCAATTACGTCGTCCAGGGCCGAACGGTCGGCCGGGTTGATGATGATGGCATCCACACCCTGAGAGATCAGAGTCTGGATGTCGGCGATCTGGCCCGCTACGTCGGTATTGCGATTCTGCAGAACCACCTCATCGACGTTGCCCCGGGCCAGCGCCTCTGCCTTGATGGCGCAAATCATCTGCTCGCGCCACGCGTTGCCGACGAGTGTGTTGGATACGCCCAGGGTGAACGTGTCATCGCCACCCTCGTCATCTCCGCCACACGCAGCAGCGATCAACGCGAACACTGCGAGCACTGTCAGCAGCCGCCAAGCTGGAAACTTTGTCTTCTTCGACAAGCTCTCCTCCTCCTTCTATTTCCGATAACGGTTCTTTCCCTTGTTGAGGGTGTGCGGCGCATGGCAGGAATGCCGATAGGCCGCTACCCACTTCTGTTGAATCCTCATCCGACACCCGCCCGCTCGTTCACTGCGCTGGGTGAGAACGCATGCTCGATAGCCATTGCCGCGGCACCGGTTATGCCGGCATTGTCGCCGAGTTCGCTCGCTCGGATAGAGAGCTGCCGCGTCGAAAGCGCTGTGGATCGTCGATAGACCACTTCGCGAATGCGGGCTAGGAACTCTGCTCCGGTGTCGGCCAGATCGCCCCCGATCACGATGTCGAGCGGGTTGAGCACATTCACGATGGTGGCCAAAACACTGCCGATCTCCCTGCCCGCTTCCTGAACAGCGCGTATCGCATCGGGATTGCCCGCCCTCACCAGTTGGACCACGTCGCTTGTCACAGCTGTGTCGTATCCCTGGCTAGCCAGTGCCTGCGCCAGGGCGCCGCCACCGCTCGAAGCTTCGAGGCATCCCGGATTGCCGCAACGGCACACGACGCTGGGATCGCCGGCCTGGATGTGGCCGATGTCTCCGGCTGCACCGTCAGCCCCGCGATGGAGGTGGCCACCCAGGATCAATCCTGATCCGATACCGGTGCCAACCTTGATGTACAGGAAGTCATCCGCAGAGTTGCTGGAGGCCCACCACTCCCCCAGGGCCATGATGTTCACGTCGTTGTCGACGAGTACCGGCACGTCGAAGCTCTCGGCCAGCCTTGCCTTTACGTCGTAGCCGTCCCATCCCGGCATTATCGGGGGCGAGATGGCTCTACCGGTTGAGTGCTCGACAGGGCCCGGCAAGCCAACTCCAATGGCTTTGACATCGCTCGCAGCCTTGCCTGCGTCCGCAAGGAGTTTGGCGAACTCATCGACGGCCCAACTCAGAACCGCTTCCGGGCCGGCAGAGATAGGCAACTGTCCGCGACAGGTGGCGAGAGGTTCGGCCCTGAGATTGCTGACGGCAAGACGAGAGTGAGAAGCCCCAAGGTCAGCGGCAAGCACCACTCCGGCATCCTGATTGAACTTCAGCAGCGTCGGCGGTCGCCCGCCGCTCGACGGGGCCTCGCCCGCCTCGATTAGCAAGCGGTCTGTGAGCAGAGCATCGACTCTTTGCGAAACAGTGGATCGGGCCAACCCGGTGAGTCCGGCAAGATCAGCGCGAGTTGCGGCCGCTCCGTCACGGATCAGTTTGAGTAGCCCCCCAGGTGTGTGGCTACTCACCGCCATTCGCCTCGTTCTCCTCCCGATGCTTCCGCCATTTGAGCAGACACTTTTGTATGTGTCAAGAACAAAGCCCCGTGGCGATTGAAACGCGCTACCTCGTCTCCTACACGTACACATAGGACGACGAGTTGGAGTCACTCCGTTCCTCCCAGGGCGGCGGCCAGGCGTCGGGCGTAGTCCCTATACGCGTCTTCGAACAGCGCAGACGAGCGATCAGCACCAACGACTGAGGAGCTTGTGATCACAGAGGGGAGCTTGCCCGCGCGGCGCAGCAACTCGGCGGTCTGCACTTTGATCTCGTTGACCACCGCTGCGTTCGCCACCGTTGACAACGGACCGACAGGCGTGTCAAGGTCGGTCAGGGACACGGCAGCATCACCAACCGGGATGCAAATGTCGATGACGACGTCGGCGTGATCCATCAACCTGGTCCCGGTCCGTGGCAATGGATCCCCCGCTTGGGAGTGATCGACCGCAGTGACTGCGACCACCTTCATACCGCGCTCCCTAGCGCCAATGGCGATCTCGATGGGTACGGCTGTTGTCCCGGACGAGGAAAATACGATCATGGGGTCCAAGGACTTGAACACGAAGTTGCGCAGGATGACTTCAGCAAGACCCTCAACTCGTTCAATGAACATCGCCTGCCGCTGACCGTTCGTGCCGGCTACCTGGGTGTGGAAAGTCATCGACAGTTCGGCCATCGGGTGAAACCCGGGATAGGAGCCGTAGCGTGGGAACATCTCTTCGAGTGGGATCCGGGAGTGGCCGGTACCAAAGAGATGCGCCATGCCCCCAGCTGCGATGGCATCGGCACACATCTTGCTGGTGGCCCCGATCGCGTCCATCTGGGTCTGCTCGATGCGATCAAGTGTCTGCTGAGCTGCGGTCATCCATCGCCCGGCTACGCCATCCGAGAAGCCATGCTCTGTCACCAGATCACCTCGCAGTTCGGGTCAAACCACTTGTCTAGACAACTACGCTAGCATGGTGCCATCGTGCCGAACCGTCACCCGCCGCAACCGCCAGGATGACCGTTCCCCGCCGCCCCCGCTACGAGGAGATCGCCGATCACCTGCGTGCCCGGATTGCCGAACTCCAGCCCGGAGACATCCTGCCCTCGGAGACTGAGCTCAGCGAGCTGTTCGGTGTCAGCAGGATGACCGCCCGTCACGCCGTACAGACCCTCGAGCGCGAACACCTGCTTCATCGCCGCAAGGGCAAGGGAACCTTCGTCAGTCCTCGCCCCATCCCCCGCCTGCTCGGTTCGCCCCTGTCGTTTTCGGAGAGCATGCGGCGGCGCGGTCTGACGGCGACTTCCATCACCATCGAGTCAGGACTGATCGAGCCGAGCCAGGATGATCTCGATGCGCTCGAGATGGCGGAGGAAGCGAAGGTCGGGCTGCTAGTTCGACTACGCCT
The DNA here is from genome assembly GCA_030065575.1 of Acidimicrobiia bacterium. Classification (GTDB taxonomy): domain Bacteria; phylum Actinomycetota; class Acidimicrobiia; order Spongiisociales; family UBA5794; genus JAAETI01. Next base: position 6,829 of record JASJDZ010000043.1, on the reverse strand, counting down.
TGCGGACGGCACGCCGATGGCAATGGAACGCGCGGTGCTGGCTCCGCATTGTGCCGGAGTGCTGACGGGGCTTGGTGACGGATCGCTGCACGTCGCCTTTGAGGCGATCGGCTTGCTGCCGAGTCGTGCCACCGCCCAGGTGCAAGCAAGGGCCGCCACCCCTCAGGAGAAGACCCTGCTCGAACTAGATGAGCTCAGCCCGGTGCTGTGCGAGCGCCGCGTCATCTATGACCAGGACGGACGACCGCTCGAGCACACTGAAACACGCTATGCCGCCGACCGCTACGTCTTCGACGTGACCATGTACCGGGACGAGGGAGGACGATGAGCACCCGCAGGTACCTAGGGGTGGACCTCGGAGCGACCAACACCAAGATGGTGGTGCTAACGATTCCAGATGGAGCGGAACCGGTGATCGAATCGGTCGGCAGTGTCCCCACTCGAGGTGATGCGGGACACGAAGCTGTGCTCACCCGGATGATCGATGTGTTCAATGAGCGACACGAACAGGACGGCCCCTTCATCGCCCTAGGGATGGGGACCCCAGGTCTATTCGACTCGGACGGCGTTGTCGAGATATTCACCAACCTGCCTGGCCAGTGGCGCGGAGTGCCGTTGCAGAGCATCCTCGACAATGGTCTCGCCATGCCTGCAACCCTCATCAACGACGCCAGAGCATTCACCCTTGCAGAGGGTCGCATTGGGGCCGGTCGTGGTGCCGACATAGTCGTCTGCATGACCCTGGGGACAGGTATCGGTGGCGGCATCATGATGAATGGGGACCTGTTCTGGGGAGCCACCGGTCGGGCGGGAGAGATTGCTCATCAGACTGTCTGCCCTGACGGCCCGCAATGCGGATGTGGCAACTTCGGCTGCGCCGAGGCGATGGCGAGGTCGGATCGGCTTGCCGCCAACGCCGGTCGGAGGACCGTCAAGGAGGTCTTTGATGGTGTTGCCGAAGGAGACGAACGGTGCGCAGCAGCAGTGGAATCCGCAGGCAAGTACCTCGGGATCGCTATCGCCAACGCCATCACCTTCCTCGGTCCGCACCGGGTGGTCATCGGAGGTGGGATAGCTGCGGCGGGCGACGCCATCTTCGATCCAATCAAGCGTTCGGTCTACGAGCACGTGACCTTGGTCGACCACGATCTGATCGACATCCGTCCGGCACTGCTTGGGTCGGAGGCTGGTGCGGTTGGTGCTGCGTTGGCTGCGGCCGACCGTGTTCCCGGCTAAGTCGGCGCCTCCGTAACGGACCAGCCTCCATCGAGGCTGATCACCTCACCCGTTATGTAGAGCGACGCGTCGGAGAGGAAGAAGACCGCCAGATCACCGGCCGCTTCGGCCGGAATGAGACCTCTGGCAAGAGGTTGCTTGCGCTGTGCGTAAGCAACGCTCTCCGGGTCGTTCTGCGCCCGCTCTGACATCGGAGTGGCAACCAGGCCCGGCGCCACCGTGTTTACGCGCACCCCGTCGGGGGCATAGCGTGCGGCCATCGTTCGCGTGAGGGCATTGATGGCCCCCTTCGATGCCGCATAGCCGTGGGTGGCGAAGAGGCGGGCCGGGCTCTCGGCGAGAACGCTCGACATCAGCAGGATGGCCCCTCGCGAACCACCGGTCCGAGGCTCCTGCTCCAGCATCACACGTAGCGACTCCCGGGCAGCGAGGAAGGCGGGTATGGCGTTGATATCAAGGGCGGCACGGAACCCGTCCAGCGAGGTTGCTTCCACCGGCCCGTCGCCGAATCTGCGGGCGCTCCCTCCTGCAACCGCAAAGAGGCCGTCGATCCGTCCGAACTCCTCAACACACTTCGCGAACGCCGCCTCTGTTTGCGCTTCATCGGTCAGATCTGCCTGCGCCCACGAGACGGTGCCGCCGCTCGCTTCAATTGCGTCCGCTAGCCGCACACACGTATCTGGCTTGCGGGCGATGATGAAGACGCTGGCGCCGCTTGCGGCAAGCGCACGAGCTCCCGACGCCGCCATCCCGGTCGCTCCTGTGACGACGCACACCAAACCGTTCATGTCAATAGCCATAGGCGCTTTTTTAGCACAGGCAGGCCAAGGGGCAACAACGGCGCGTCGCTCAATCCTTGAAGCTGGGGCTCCGCAGGAAGGATGCCGCTTCGTCGCGGCGGCCCGGCGTGCCGCGCTGCACAGCCTTGTCCAGGAGGAAGAAGATGTAGCCGAGCGGGCCGGCGATGGGCAGGAAGATGATAAGGAGCACCCATTTCCAAATCAGGCGTCGTTCCATTGATGCCCGGTTGCGTCGGATATGCACCAGGCCAAAGATCTGCATAGCGACGTGAACCACTATCCAGAGGACCAGCCACCAATTCACGATTGCCTCCTAACCTACCCCCCATCGCTCCGCATCATCCAAGCCAACGCACTCACGGAAGAAATACGGACGCCGGTGTCGCCACCAAGTCGGCCGCAGTCTGATCCGGGTTCTCCGCCAGATACGCCTCAATCATCCGGTGGCCCAGGGTTTGGCCCGCCCACTGCGGAACATCCACTCCTTGCTGGGCGCGCCACTCGGACCCGGAAGGGTCGTAGTGGATCCAAGTATCGAACACGGTCTGCACCGCAAAACGCTCATCCCAGGAAAGGTCCGGGTTGCTCAGGTCCTCCCATCGGGTTTCGAACAGGGGCCGGGCCTGCTCCATGAACGCCTCGGTCTGCTCTGCCGGAAATGCATTCGCCCACGGGGAGCTGAACCCGTACACGTCCTCGATGAAATTGCTAGCAAGGCCCGTCGCAACCATGCTCTCAAAGAGTGTCTCCTCTGACGCCCCTCCGCGATAGCGAGCGTTGTAGAAGAGGGCATCGGCAACCATCACCGTCACTCGTTCGGGCAGGACTTCGCTGAGTTGCGGGAGGTAAGGATCGATTCCGATGACCAGTGTGTTCTCGTCTGCCGGCATCCATCCGACTCCGTAGTCGGAAACGGGAAGCCGCGAGATCTCGAGTGAGACCACGAATGCCAGGCCTTCCACGTCGAGCAGCGGCGCCGCCCGCACGTAGGTGTCCTCGATGAGCTGTCGGATTTCCGTCTCGTATGTGAATAGGGCCCGTTCGGGATCGTCAAAGGTGATCTCGGGGGGCGCCACCGTGATCGGTGTCGCAACTTCGCCCGAGCCATCACGGGTGAGCAGTGCGCCGACTCCTATGACTGCAGCAACGAATACAGCTGCAGCGAAGGCAAACGCAGCGGCTCGCATCGGTCTGGGACGCTTCCTTTCTGCAACCGGAACGCTATGTACGGTTTCCATGCTCATGCCTCTCTCATGGCGTTCTACCTTCGGCGGAACCGGTAGCAATCCCGGCACGTCCTTCTCCGTTGCTTCCAGGAGACGGAACGTGACCGCGGCGGACTCTTCGGAATCGATCAAAGCGTCGGCGTGCGGCACCGGATTGGCGTTGCGCACGAATGCCTCTAGTCGGTTCGCGTCGTCCGCCTTCATTGCATTGGCTCCTTCGTCGGCAGGTCGGGGCTTTCCCCGCTCATGAGTTCATGTCCGGATCGGCGAGTAACGCTCCGCAGTCGGCGCAATGCCCTGCCATAGCGCTGCTCCGCAGCATGGCGAGAACACTGCATCACGGCTGCCATGTCGTCGAAGCTTGCCTCTTCCCAGAGACGGAGGGTCAGCACGTCGCGGTCCTGCGGCCGCAGCTGATCGAGGGCCTCGACCGCCTCACGATCCTGCTCGCGACGGAGCACCACCGTCTCCGGCGGAGGCTCCGCATCGGCCCTCACGGATGCGAGTTTCCCCCACAGCCTGCCGCGGCGACGGTGGCTCCGCTGCTGGTTGCGGAGCACGTTGCGCGCCACTCCGAATAGCCAGAGCCTGACTTGGGGGTTGTCCGGCACGTCGTCGATCCGGCGCCACGCCGTCAGGAATACATCCGCTGTGGCATCCACTGCGTCTTCCCGCGAGAGACGGCGTAGGAAGTAGGCCAGCACGTCCGGCTGATGGTCCGCATAGAGGGACCGGAATCGAACTGCCTGATTCAACGCGCACACCGCCCAAATCCGAACACCCGTACATGTCCGATTGGTACGAGGACTCTCAGACAATTGTGCCCGATGCAGCGGCATGTGGGAGGGCAATCCAGGATGAGATCTGGCGAGAGTCTCTACACAAGTGGGTTTGCGTTCCAAGCGGTGACCGTCCTCCCCCGCGGCGCAGACCAGAGTCGATGGGCTACGAACCCATCGACTCTGCCTACGAAACCTGCACGGCGCAGCCATCAGCCCGACTTCCCGGGGCGGCCTCCGACTACTCCGTGAGCTTGAACGACTGGAGGAACGGGGCGACATCCTCCTGATAGCCACGACCCGAGGTGTTTCGCTCGATGGCTTGCTCCATGAGGTGGAAGTAGTAGCCCAGGAATCCGAGCACCGGGACTACGACTACGAGAATCACCCACTTGGCGGTGAGGCTCCTCTTGGTGACGTTGCGCTTGCGGGCAAGGTCGGCAAGGGCGATGACCTGAAGAACCACGTGGACCACGACCCAGAACGTGAACCAGGCCCCGATGTCTCCGTTGTAGCTGGCAATCACGTCATGTCTCCTTTGCGATGTGGGAGGTCTGCCCTCCTTACACCCCCACATGTCCGACTTGCGCGAATGCTCTCAGGTCAATCTGTTGGAGTGGGTTCACTCCGGTTGCCCGCCTCGGACCATTGAAGGCGACCCTGGTCAGGCTCGGGCAACCTGCACCGCGAAGTGGTCGAGGAACGCGTCGAATTGCTGGAGCTTGTCGAATTCCCGTTCCATGAGATCTCGGCCAGCACTCCCCATTTGCCGGCAGGTGGTCGGGTCCGCCCACAGCCGTTCCACAGCGCGGGCCAAACCGTCGACGTCACCAGGCTCCGTCAGCCACCCGGTGCGCCCATCGAATACGACCTCCGGGATGCCCGCCAGGCGTGACGCGACGACGGGCAGGCCCATGGACATCGCCTCGAGCAGCACGTTGGGCAGGCCCTCCTTGTAGAGGCTCGAGAGGACAAGGATGTCGATGACCTCGAAGACATGGACGGGCTCCCTCGTGAACGGGAAGAAGGTGACGTTTCCTTCGAGCCCAATCTCACCGACCTTGGCCCTCAACAACTCCTCGTCCGGTCCGTCTCCCACCAGCATCAGATGCACGTTCGGGAGCGTCCGTCGCATCTCGGCGACGGCCTCCAGCAGAACAACCTGTCCCTTGCGGTGTTCGAAGGAGCCTACGTTGCCCAGGATCGGCGCGGCATCGCGAGGCAGCGGGTAGCGGGTCTCGGCGACCCGGCGCCGCGCGTCGTCAGGGGTGAAGCGCGAGACTTCGGTCCCCTGGTACACCAGGGATACTCCGCCTTCCGGTATTCCGAGTGTCTCGATCAAGTACCTGCGCGTGAAGTCGGTGATCGTGATGACGTGGCTTCGAATGTCGCGCTGGGGCAAATAGAACTCACGCTTGTACTCGGGGACGATCGTGCCGGTCTTCGGTTCCAGGAGAGTCTCGAGGCCGGCCTCTTCAATGCAGCGAGCGGCGAAGACCGAACAGTGAAAGCCCGCACGCGGAGGATGCACGGTGCACACCGCAACGTCGGCACCGGAGAGCGCCTCCGTCCAGATTCGCCGGTGCTTAGCGTCCTCGGAGGTCACGTCGTCGAAATCGTAGGTCACGACCCGCGCGTCGGTGGTTGCACCGTCTCGTGCGTTGAACCCACCGGCCGCAGTCAAGAGGGTCACTTCGTGACCCTTTCCCATGAACTCACGCATGGCCTCAGCGACCCAGATCTGGGTCCCGCCGTGCAAGTGGGTGTCTTCAATGAAACAGATGTGCATGTCGATTTCCTCCGGGTTACCCCTCGCAGACGGCTTCCAGGCGTTGCAGGTACTCGGCGAAAGAACACTGCAAGTCGTGCATTGAGAAGCGAGCCTGGACGATGTCTCGGTTGTGGCGGGCGTAGCTGGCGAAAGATGCCGGGTCGAGCAGCATGGCCGCTATCTCCTCGAGGAGGCTGTCATCGAAGTCCGCTGCGGGGAACTCGAGGTATTGCTGTCGTTCGTCTTTGGGTCGGTGCGTACCTACCAACTCGTCGAAGACTTCGACGGGCTCGTACCGGGAGCAAACGATCGGGATGCCCGCTGCGCCCGCCTCTGGGATGGGAAGCCCTCTGCCCTCGGTTTCACTGGGGAACAGCACCATGTCGGCATGGTGATAGATATCGAAGATCTCGAGACCCTCCGAGAGTGATGGATGACGCTGATTTCCCACTGAGAAGGCCTGGAAGACCCGCGCTCCGACCGTCTCAGGTAAGGAGTCCAGCGCCCCTACGAAAGCCTCCAGGACCGCCTCTGCGTCCCTCCGGTGCTCAATCGGCACAGGGCCGGTCACAAGCAAGACGAGGGCCATGTTGGCGCGCTGCTCGAACTCCTTCCGGAAGGATGGGTTCTCCAGCAGGGCATGAATCAGCTCCCAATCCCGGGGAATGCGCTTGCGTGCCACCACCCGGGTCGGTTGCAGCAGGACGAGGGTTTCGGTTGAAGCGAGGTCTAGCTCCGTGCCCTCCCGTAACCCGCATACGATTGGGTGCTGGTTGGGCATCCACGTCCCCATGCGCTCCTGGAACTCCGCGACCGCGGTAACGGCGATCGTCGGTTTCCCATCGGAAAGGATGTGCGCCATTCGCCGTCGGTACTCGAGCTTCTCGCCCAGGGAGCACAGGTCAAAGAACTCATCCTCGATGGCTGTGCCCACGAGGAAGACACGGTCGGTGTCAAACCCTTCTTGCAGCAACTGTGTTGACTGAAGAGGGCTGATGTTGACTTGCACCCAGCGCC
>JASJDZ010000045.1 GCA_030065575.1 Acidimicrobiia bacterium | reverse complement strand
GTTCCTCGAACGTTCTTGCGTACATCTGCGGTGCTATAGGCGACGAATCTACGCAAGAACGAGGAAGCGGCCCCCGGATGGGGGCCGCTTTCCGTATAGGTCGAGTGTCCTTTATCCCTTCACGGAACCTGCAGTGATCCCTCGGACGAAGAATCGTTGCAGTAAGAAGAACACGATCAGTGGTCCGAGCGTGATGATGAACGCTCCTGCAGTCAATAAGTGTTCTCGGGCTCCGAACTCGCCGGCAAGCGAGGCCACCACGATCGTCCCCGGAAGATTGGCACGATTGCCGCCAATCATCGTGAGTGCGATCAGGTAGTCGTTCCAGGTCCAGAGGAACTGGAAGATGGCGAACGCCGCAAGGACGGGAACCGACAACGGCAGCACCAGACGCCAGAAGACCGTGAAATGGTCGGCGCCGTCGATAGACGCTGACTCAAACAGGTCCTTTGGCAGACCGGCGATGTAGTTGTGCAGCAGGAAGATCGCAAACGGCATAGCAAAGCCGGTATGCGTCAACCACACTGACGGTATCTCGCCCGATAAGTCCAGATCCGGGAATAACGTCACCGTCTTCTCCAGAAGCGGAATCGTCCACGCCACGCCGTTGGAGTACGCAGAGAGCAACGGGATCAGCGCAACCTGAGAGGGCACTGCGAGCAGCGCCACCGTGGCGATGAACAGCCACTCCCGGCCCTTGAAGTCGATCCAGGCGAACGCATAGGCAGCGAAGGCCGCAATTGCGATCGGGATGATCGTCGCCACGATGGCGATCGATGCCGAGTTGAGCAACGCGTTGCCCACACCCGCACCGACATCTGGGAACAGGACCTCTCGATAGTTGGCGAGAGTGGGGAAGTCGTACCCGTTGGCGTTGTCCGAGAACGCGTTCCAGAACCCGCTGCCGCGCTGGGCATCCCGGGTGCGGAACGAGTTGACGAACAAGCTGAACGTCGGGATCGTCCACAAGATCACCAGGACCCAGAGGAACCAGGTTGGGATCGATCGCAGGAAACGGTAGATGCGCTTCCCGAGAGGACGGCGGGCAGTCAAGACACCCTGTGTTGTCTTTGTCGCTGTTGTCGTCATCCCAGCCTCTCTCTCTGCATCCGCCGAATGTTCATGGCCATCACCGGTAACACGGCAACGAACAGAACCACCGCAACCGCCGACCCGAGCCCGAAGTTGAGCTGGGTAAAGGCGCGCTCCCACATCTCATTGGCGAGCACCTGTGTGTCGAAGTTGCCGTTGGTCATGACCTTCGGGATGTCGAATATCTTGAGGGTCTGGACGATGAGGGTGGTAACCACCACCCCGATCGTTGGGAAGATCTGTGGCACGGTCACTCGCCAGAACGTCTGCGACTCAGTCGCACCGTCGATTCTGGCTGCCTCCAACAGATCCTCAGGCACGGCCTTGATGGCGGCCGAGAAGATCACCATCGCAAAGCCGGTCTGAATCCAGATGAAGACAACCATCAGCCAGAAGTTGTTCCACGGCCCCTCCTGGATGAAGAGGACTGGAGCGGCAACGATCTCGCCGGTGACCTCGCTGGTCTCGAATCCACCCAAGCCCGGGCCGAGGAACCGGAAGACCAGCCACCCCAGCACGACGATTATCGCCGCCGAACCGGCCACGATGGCGTTGGCCTCGGCCTGCCAGCCTCGCCAAGCCAGATAGACCAACGCGGCGATGATTGCCAGGAGCACCACCGAGACCAAGGTCTTAGCTAATCCGGAATTACTCCATTCGCCGAGCATCACCCACAGTGAGTTGAAGACACCGGTCTGCGGATCCTGTGGTGGACGAGCCACGTAGATGAGCCGCCAAATCACGGAGGCCCCAACGAAGCTGATCGCCATCGGTAAGAAGATCAGCGACTTCGCAATGTTCTCCCCCTTGGCGCGGTCTGCCAAGACGGCTACCGCCAGACCAAGCGACACTGCGAAGATGATCACGGAGAAGATCCACCAAAGGTTGTTGGGGATCGTCCCGCGGATCGCGGTGAACAGCGCAAAGCCGAATAGCACCACGCCACCCGTCAGCAGAGAGAGACTCCCTGCGTTGACGGAGAAGCCGGTACCGACCCGTTGGCCGAGCACCCTGCCGACGACCGCGCCAACCACGAGCAGGAACGCCGCCAGCCAGAACAGCCGGCTCCCAATGATGTCGCCTGCGCCGCTGAAGTCGATGATCCCTGGATCCGAGAAGATGTCGGCGTAGTTGGTGAGTCCGGTCCAGGTGAGCTCACGGGGATTGCCCGTGAGGAACCCGAGCCAGATGGTACGGAGTAGTGGAATCACGAGCGCAGCCCCAACAAAGGCCAGCGCCGGTGCCAGGAAGATGTACTTGCGACTCCCGAGAGCAATATCAGCTCGTCGTACCTGATCCGGATGAGATCTGCCCCCAACGGCCGCTCCCACCAACGCCCCGAGAACTACGGCCACGATGATGGCTTCGACTCTCGATCCGGTGAGTTCGGCGGCGAGCCAGGCACCGAGTAGCCACCCCACTGCTAGCCCCATGGACATCCGCGAGATCATCAGTTCCGGTTTGCGGCCGGAGCCCACCCAGATCAGGAAACCCAGGGCGGCGCCGATGACCAGGCCAACGATGACACCAACGGGATCAATCGAAGGCAGTATGCCCACAATCTCGGTCCCGTCATCCAGGGTGCCGCCGTCGCTGGCAAACAGCCCAAGCAATAAGCCGAGAGCGGCACCACCTCCTACGCCAATCGCCAATCGCTGGTTTCCGGGTTCGTAGATCCCGAGGGCGTAGCCCAGAGCGGCTCCAATGACAATTGCAGCGATTGTCAAGATAACCGGCGATGAAATCATCCGGTTTCCCCAGAGGAGATAGAACACCCCTCCGGAGAGCAGCCCTCCTGCGATGGCGCTGTACTGTGGATACCGTTCTTCTGTCAGGTCGAACAGTTTGTTGATCCCGACGAAGACAACTGCACTGCCGCCGACGGCGGCGACGATACCCAGGACGGTAACAACAAGTCGGTTCATGGTGCTCCCTCGTCCGTAACGCTCCGAGCCAATCTAGTACGTAGGAAGCCCCGCCCACCATTCGACACGAGAAAGCCGGCCCGCAATGCGGGCCGGCTTTCGATCGTTAGTTCGTGTGCTTAAGCCGTATTAGGGCCAGGAAGCATCGATGGCTTCGAACGCTTCTTCAACAGTCTTGTCACCGTTGACTGCGCTGGTTCCTTCAGTCCAGAAGGTACCCGCACCGACGGCAGCAGGCATCAGGTCGGAACCGTCAAACCGTGCCGGGTTCGCCTTGGCGAGAATGTCGATGAATCCACCCTCGAGCTCGTTCCAGAGACTCAGGTCGACACCAAGGTTCGAGGTCAGGAAGCCAGAGGCGTCGCCGCCCTTGATCTCCCGCTGTGCCTTCTGGCGCTCTTCGGCATACTGGGTCGAGCCCAGGTATTCCATGACCGCCCAAACCTCAGGCGCGTCACGGAAGGCTGCGGCAGAGTTGCCGGCCGTCAGTGTCGGCGCTGAGTTGGTGTCCACGTGCGGGAAGTAGAAGGTGCCGATCTGGCCACCCTCACCCACGCTCGTGCCCTCGGGCAGGAACGCTGCGAAGAACGAAGCCTGGCGCACCATGGCGCAGGTTCCGGCTACCAGCGGATCGCCGTGATCGGCGCTGTGCGCCGTCGCCGAGATCGAACCGCCTGCGGCGTACGTGTTACCCGGGGTGTTCCAGATATCGAGAATCGTCTGGGCTACGCCAGTGACTGCGGGATCTGAGAACTTCAGCTCATTCTTGGTCCACCGGTCATACTGCTCCGGGCCTTCGACCCGCAACATCATGTCCTCCATCCAGTCCGTGAACGTCCAGCCGGTGGCTGGCCCGGACTCGATGCCGATACACCACGGTGTCTGGCCATCGGCGATCATCTGATTGCCGAGATCGACCAACTCACCGAGCGTTGTCGGAATCGCATATCCGCCGTTGGCGAATACTTCTTGGTTGTACCAAACGATCGACTTCAGGTCGGTCTTCGCCTGGAAGGCGTAGACGTCGTCTTCGTAGGTGTAGGTCTCGAGTGTGCCGGCAGGCCACTGCGGCCTGACCACTGCTTCAACATCATCCGGAATCGGCAGCAGGAATCCCTGAGCTGCGAAGTCCAGCACCTTGCCGGGCTGCGGGAACATCGCGATGTCCGGCGGGTTACCACCGGCTGCCTGGGCGTTGATCTGCTGCGAGAAGTCACGAGCACCCGTGTGGGTGATTGTGATTCCGGTCTCCGCAGCAAAGACGTCGAGCGCCCTTTGAATACCTGTTGCTTCGTCAACACCGTCCTCGGATGAGAAGACGGTTACTTCGGTGCCGGCTAGGTCCGCCGGAGCCGCTGTTGTGTCCGCAGCATCTCCGCCGTCATCCGGTGCGGCCGTTGTAGCCGCAGTATCGTCGGGTGCCGCCGTCGTCTCGTCTGCGTCATCATCACCACCGCACGCAGCAGCAATGAGAGCGAAGACAACTACCAGCAGCAACCACTTGAATTGCTTCATGGAGTCCTCCTCCTTGAGCATCGGCCGAGTGCCGATGCACCCGCAACATTACCGAGGAGTCCAGTTTGCGCAAAGTCATCCAGCCCAATTATTGGTAGGGAGGGAGGCCAGATTTGTGGAGCCGGCGAAGCAGCCCCGGGTCGGCAAACGAGTCGTCCGAAGCGTCCGTTTGGAGCTGTTGTCAGGCCCGATTTCGGCCGAAAACGGAACCGGTTCCAGTGCTAAGCTATACCCGATCCCCGGAGAGGCGAGATGGCTCGAGTTGTCGTATCCGAATTCATGAACGAGGAAGCATTGGCTCCTCTGCGCGAGAGCTACGAGGTGCTCTTCGATCCCACGCTGGTCGACGACCGCCCCCGGCTGCTGACCGAACTGGCCGGCGCGGCGGCCATCATCGTGCGCAACCGCACCCAGGTAGATGTTGATCTGCTGGATGCCGCACCCGGGCTGCGGGCGGTTGGGCGCCTGGGAGTTGGTCTCGACAACATCGACATGGACGCCTGCGCTGCCCGCGGCGTCGTCGTGCACCCGGCAACCGGGGCAAACGCGCTTGCCGTCGCTGAGTATGTGGTGGCCGCAGTGTTGGTGCTGTTCCGTGGTGCGTACCAGGCGAACGCGAGCATGTTGAGTGGCTCGTGGCCCCGTGCCGAACTGCAGGGCAGGGAGACATCCGGCAAGACGCTGGCCCTCGTCGGCCTCGGCGGGATCGCCCGCCTGGTCGCCGAGCGGGCCGTAGCCCTCGGCATGAGGGTGCGCGCATACGACCCGTTTCTGGATGTTGAGGATGACGCGTGGAGCAGAGTGCAACGCGTCGATGCGATCGACGATCTGTTGCGCGGTGCCGACGCCGTGAGTGTCCATGTTCCGCTCAACGACGAGACTCGGCACGTGCTCGACGCGGCTCGTCTCGATCTTCTCGCACCGAACGCCGTAGTTGTGAACACGGCCCGCGGCGGAATTGTTGACGACGCCGCGCTTGCGGAGGCCTTGCGGAGCGGACGGCTGGGCGGGGCTGCCCTCGACGTATTCGAAGTGGAACCGCTCACGGCGGATGCCGCGGAGATCTTCGCCGGGCTCGACAACGTGGTGTTGACTCCGCACATTGCCGGACTGACAGCAGAATCGAATTCCCGAGTGAGCGACATCACCGTCGCCAACGTATTGAAGACCCTTAGCGACAAGTAGGAGACAGATATGAAATTCTTCCTCGATAGTGCCAAGACCGACGAGATCGAATATGCCCTCGAAATGTGGGACATCGATGGTGTCACCACCAACCCGCGCCATGTCCAGGTTTCTGGCAAGCCGTTCATGCAGGTGATCCGGGAGATCGCCACGATCTTCGAGGGAACCGACAAGCCGATCTCGGTCGAAGTCAACCCGCACCTCGATGATTGGAAGGAGATGGTGACAGAAGGCAAGAAGCTCGCTGCGATCTCGCCGAACTTCATCATCAAGCTGCCCGCCACCGAGCCGGGCTTCAAGGCGGTCTTCGAGCTGGCGAAGGAAGACATCAAGTCGAATCTGACTCTGGCCTTTTCTGCGTCGCAGGCGCTGCAGGCGATGAGGATGGGCGCTGCCTTTGTCTCCCCGTTTGTGGGCTGGAAGGAATCAAACGGCGAGGAGATCACGCACTTCATCGACGAGGTGGCTGCGATCCGTAACGTCTACGGATTCGAGACCGAGATCATCGTTGCCGCGGCCCGCAACGCACGCCAGATCACCAACTCCGCAGTGGTAGGCGCCGACATCGTTACCGCCGGAATCCCCGTGTTCAAGGACGCATTCGCCCACCCCTACACCGACATGGGGCTCGGCAAGTTCCAGTCCTTCTGGGACCAGACCTCGTACGAGTAGAGCGATGAGTCAGAAACGTATCGGCGTACTGGCGCTGGCTAGACCAACCTTCGACGTCCCGTACGCAGAAGAGGTGGCAGCCGCAGCCATGGCAACACTCGCCGGGCTCGATGCCGAGCTCGTTGGTGATGCGACGCTGCTGTTTGATGCCGAGACAACTGAGACCGCGCTCGAGCAGTTCTCTGATGTCGAACTGGACGCCCTGCTTCTGCTGCAGGTCTCCTTCACCGACTCGTCGATGACCGAGGCCATCGCATCTCGCTTCGACGCTCCGATCATCATCTGGACCTTCCCCGAGGCGCGCGTCGGGGGCAGGCTCAGGCTCAACTCGTTCTGCGGGCTCAATCTCGCTGCGTACGCCCTGATCAAGGCCGGAAACAACTTCGACTACGTCCACCGCTACGCCGACGATGTCGGTGCCGTGGACGATATCGAGCGGTTGCTCGCCGGTCCGATCGCTCAGGCGCCGAGCCGGAGGCGTAGCCCGCGAGAGACATCGACCGCAGCGCAGGAGGCGGCGGCTCAGGTCATGACCGAGTTGGCCGGTACCAGGATCGGGGTCATCGGTGATCACCCCATCGGCTTCGAGCCGTGTGGCTATGACCCGGACAGCCTTGCCGCGGTCACCGGGGTCGTCGTAGAGCGGAAGGAACTCGAGGACCTCTTCGGAGCGGCATCCGTAACTCCGATTGAGATTGTGTCGGCAACTCGAGAGCGCTCAGTGCAGCGCCTTGGCGACCTCGATGATCTCGATCAGGAGGCTTTGGACAAGTCACTCAGCCTGTACGGCGGCTTACAGACTCTCATTGCCGAGGGCGGTTGGGCGGGGGTAGCGACCCGGTGCTGGCCAGAGTGTTTCACCGACTTCGGTGGCGCAGCCTGCTCACCGCAGAGCATGCTGATCGACGATGGCATCCCCGGCACGTGCGAAGCGGACGTCTATGGCAACGTGACCGCTCTCCTCCTCCAGCACGTTGCCGGTGAGCCTTCGTTTGTCGCCGACCTCGTCGAGATGGACACCGATGGCGACACCGGCGTGCTCTGGCACTGTGGCCTGGCTCCCATTCATATGGCCCCCGATGATGGGTCCGCTGTTGGGACCATCCACTCCAATCGCAAGCTGCCGCTACTCAACGAGTTTGCGCTGCGTCCGGGTCGGGTCACCCTCTGCCGGCTCAGCCAGGCCAATAACGTAACCGCGATGGTGGTCGGGGGCGGAACGATGCTTGATGAGCCGCTGGCCTTCTCAGGAACCGCCGGTGTTGTTGAGTTCGATCGTCCGGCACCTGAAGTTGTGGCGACCATCGCGCGGGAGGGTCTCGAGCACCACTTCGGGATTGTGTACGGCGACTACCGAAACGAACTGGAAGCCCTGGCTGCGGCCTGGGACATCCCCGTAATTGACCTATAGAAAGGGAACAGACGAATGAGCAAAGTAAAGGTCGGTGTTGCCGGCTACGGAGTAATTGGCAATCGCCTCGCCGCCGGCGTGGCTATGCAAGGGGACATGGAGCTGGTCGGTGTTGCCGACGTCGCCCCGACCCTTCCTGTGCGTGCGCTCAAGGAGCGTGGCATGCCGTTCAAGCTGTTCACCGCATACGACGGCGCCGAGGTAGCTCTCGAGGAAGCGGGCATTCCAGTGTCCGGCGGCTTCGACGACTTGCTCGGTGAAGTTGATGTCATGCTCGACGCTGCCCCCGGCGGCATCGGCGCCAAGAACAAGGAAAAGTACGTCGCCGCTGGGGTCAAGGCCGTCTTCCAGGGCGGGGAGTCCGGCGAGGTCGCAGACGTCTTCTTCCATGGCACGGTCAACTACGAGAAGGGTCTCGGAGTCGACTACCTGAAGCTGACCTCCTGCAACACCACGGGCCTCATTCGTGCGGTCGACGCGTTGCACAAGGCCGTCGGCGTCGAGAAGACGTTCATCACGATCATCCGCCGCGTGGCCGATCCGGGCGATACCCATCGTGGTCTCACCAACGTGCTGCAGGTGGACCCGATCCCGAATCACCAGGCCGTCGACCTCGAGCACATCATGGATGGCGTCAAGGCGACGGGGATGCTCGTGCACACGCCCGTCACCCACGGTCACATCATCACGCTCAACGCCACCCCGAAGGCCGGCATCTCGGTCGAGGAAGCCGTTGCGGCGTTCAAGGCCTATCCCCGCATCAAGGTTGTCAAGATCGCGGAGGGCTTCAACTCGAACTCCTCACTGTTCCAGTGGGCCCGCTACATGGAGTACCCCCGCGGCGACATGTATGAGATCGGGTTGTGGGAGGAGATGGTCGGTCTGTCCGGCGACGATGTCGTCTTTGCCATCAACATCCCACAGGAGTCGGTGACCATTCCGGAGACCCTCGACGCAGTACGGGCGGCGATGGAGATGCAAGCCACCGGTGCCGAGGCAGTTGCCGCCACCGACGGCTATCTAGGGATTGCATAGAGAGATGAAAGAGATTCGCTACGGCGTGATCGGCACCGGAATGATGGGCCTCGAGCACATCAACAATGTGAACGCCATCGACGGCGCTCACGTCGTGGCGATCTCCGATCCCGATCCGCAGTCACGCAAGTTCGGCAGGAATACCGCCCGCCTCGAAGACGACATGGTGTTCGAGGATCATCGGGACCTGCTGGCCGCCGGCGTTTGTGACGCGGTGGTGCTCGTCTCCCCGAACCACACTCATGCCGACATCATGGAAGACATCCTCGCCTACGAGGACCTTCATGTGATGGTTGAGAAGCCATTGGCGACCACGGTCGACGAGTGTCGTCGCATTCTCGCCGCGGCCGAAGGGCGCAAGGGCATAGTCTGGATGGGGCTCGAGTACCGGTACAAGCCGCCGATCCAGGCCTTGATTCACGAGGTGAGCGCCGGCGCGGTCGGCAACACCAAGATGGTCTTCATCAGGGAGCATCGTTTCCCCTTCCTCCCCAAGGTCGGGGACTGGAACAGGTTCAACCGGAACACCGGGGGAACCCTGGTCGAGAAGTGTTGCCACTTCTTCGACCTCATGGCTCTGATTGCCGAGTCAACGCCGGTTCGGGTGTTCGGGTCGGGGGGCCAGGATGTCAACCATCTCGATGAGCGTTACGACGGAGAGGTCCCGGACCTGCTCGACAACGCCTACGTAGTTGTCGAGTTCGAGAATGGGATCAGGGCCATGCTCGACCTGTGCATGTTTGCCGAGGGTTCCCGCAACGAGCAGGAACTCGTTGTCACCGGCGACGTCGGCAAGGTCGAGTCGTTCGTTCCCGAAGCTGTCATGCGCATCGGCCGTCGTTTCGAGCGGACCGTCGTAGAGCAGCCGGTTTCCGACGATCACGTCGCCTATCACGGCCTGCATGAGGGCGCCAGCTATCTCGAGCACGTGGACTTCGTCAATGCGATTCGCAACGGCACACCGGCCAAGGTCACCCTCGAGGATGGTCTCTTGGCAGTGGCCGTTGGGCAGGCTGCGCACCTCTCGATCGACGAGGGGCGGCCGGTCATGATGAGCGAAGTTCTTGGCGAGTAGCCGACAACAGTTCCACACCAGTAATCAGCAAAGAAACCCGGAGGAGCAATGAAGCCGGACATAGTCATCCACGACCCCACCGACTCGGTCGGCGTCGCGGTTGTGGAAGGGATCGAGGCGGGCCAGGAGTTGGCCGTCTGGATCATGGACACCAACGAGAACACATCGATCGTATCCAAGGATCCGATTCCCCTCGGACACAAGATCGCAATGGTCGACCTTGCCGAAGGTGATGCGTTGATCAAGTACGGACACGACATTGGCAAGGTCGTGGAGGCCATCCCCACCGGTCACCACGTTCATGTTCACAACGTCAAGACAAAGAAGTGGTAGGGCAATGACAAGGACTATCAAGGCTTACCGGCGGGAGAACGGCCGCATCGGTATTCGCAATCACGTCATCATCTTGCCGGTTGACGACATCTCCAACGCTTGCGCGGAGAAGGTGGCCAACAACATCTGCGGCACGCTTGCTTTGCCCCATGCCTACGGGCGCTTGCAGTTTGGTGCCGACCTAGAGCTCACCATGAACACCCTGATCGGCACCGGGGCCAACCCCAATGTTGCCGCAGTGGTCGTCATCGGAATTGAGCCGAAGTGGACGAAGTGGGTTGTCGACGGCATCGCCGAGACCGGCAAGCCTGTTGCCGGCTTCTCGATCGAGGAGCATGGCGATCTCCGGATCGCTGAGGTTGCCGGCCGCAAAGCTCAGGAGTATGTGCAGTGGGCCACCGAGCTGCAGCGCGAAGAGGTTCCGCTGAGCGAGCTGTGGATTGCCACCAAGTGTGGCGAGTCCGACACGACCTCCGGTCTGGCCTCCAACCCGACCGTCGGCAACATGTTCGACAAGCTCGACAAGGAGGGGCACTACCTCTGCTTCGGCGAGACGTCTGAGCTGACCGGCGCCGAGATGGTTTGCGCCGACCGTGCCGCTACCCCCGAGGTTCGGCAGAAGTTCCTCGATACGTGGAATCGCTACAACGACATGGTCAACCGTCACAAGACGAGTGATCTATCGGAGAGCCAGCCGACGGCCGGCAATATCGCCGGCGGGCTGACCACCATCGAAGAGAAGGCGTTTGGCAACTTCCAGAAGATCGGCAAAGAGGTCAGGTACATCGACGTGCTCGAGCCGGCGCAGCCTCCGACCAAGGGCCCGGGTCTGTACTTCATGGACACCTCATCGGCGGCGGCTGAGTGCAACACGCTCCAGGCCGCGGCCGGATTTGCCCTGCACATCTTCACCACGGGTCAGGGCAACATCATCGGTCATCCGATCATGCCTGTGATCAAGGTGACCGCCAACCCGAAGACAGCCCGGCTGATGGCCGACCACGTCGATCTCGATGTGTCCGGTCTCCTCAGCGGTGAGATGGTGCTCGACGAGGCCGGTGATGCGCTGATCGACATGGTGGTGCGCACCGCCAACGGTCGGAACACGGCAGCCGAAACCCTCGGCCACCGCGAGTTCATCATCACCAAGCTCTACCAGAGCGCCTGACTTCGTCTGGTTGGGCGGCGAAGGTCAACACAGTCTGCCCTCCCCTTGGGGGAGGGCGGGCTCAGACCCGACGGGCCGGAGGGGCTGAGCCGGGAGGGGTGAGTGCCGCCGAGGCGGCACGTCAAGATGAGCAGAACCCACACAAGAGGTGAGAGAAACATGATCCGCACTGCAGCAGAACTCGAACAACTTGCCACCGAGGTGCTGATGAGCGTCGGCACCGCCGAGCCTGCTGCCCGGTCTGTGGCGACGGCCTTGGTCCGTGCCAATAAGGACGGCCTCAACTCGCACGGGCTGGCCCGCCTAAAGGCATACTCGGCACAGGTCGCCGCGGGCAAGGTCAACGGCGAGGCGGTCCCCGGGTTGGAGAAGCTCGGTCCCTCCGCCGTTCGCATTGACGCTCGGGACGGGTTTGCGTTCCCGGCATTCGATCTGGCCATCGACACCCTGGTTGCGATGACTGCGGAAACACCTGTGGCGGGAGCGTCAGTAACGAACTCCCATCACTTCGGTGTGGCCGGCCACCACGTGGAACGGCTCGCGGAGAGAGGTGTGGTCGGTCTTGTCTTTGGCAACTCTCCCAAGGCCATCGCCCCCTGGGGTGGGTTCAAGCCTCTGTTCGGCACCAATCCGATTGCGTTTGGGTTTCCGCGGGCCGAGGGGCCACCCGTCGTTGTTGACCTCTCGCTTTCGAAACAGGCCCGAGGCAAGGTGAAGCTCGCCGCAGATGAGGGTCGTCCGATTCCGGAGGGCTGGGCGCTCGATGCCGACGGCAACCCGACTACCGATGCGGCTGCCGCCATGGGTGGCTCGATGGTTCCGCTTGGCGACGCCAAAGGGGCAGCGCTCGTGCTCGCAGTCGAGATCATGGCGGCAGCGATGACCGGGGCTCACTTCGGATACGAGGCCAGTTCCTTCTTCGACGACCAGGGTGGCCCGCCGCGGGTGGGTCAGTTCATTCTCGGGTTCAACCCCGGCCCACTCAGCGGGGGGACCTATGGGGATCGGCTCGAAGAGTTGCTCGCCGCCGTCACCGACCAGCCGGGAACGCGGATCCCGGGCATGCGTCGGCTCGGCATTCGGGACGACTCGGAGAGCAACGGGATCGACATCCCCGATGACCTGCTGGCCTGGATGGAGAGCAAGCGGGGCTGAGTAGCCAATGCCGACGCAACGGTGACAGACTGTGGTTATGAAGCCCAGGGTCATTGTCGTCCCGCACTTCCGCTCGATGGAGGAAGTCTTCGACAACGCGACGCGTGAACGTCTTCATGACCTGGCTGATGTCGTTTGGGGCCGGGATGGAGCCATGCCGATGGAGGAGATGACGGCTGCCCTCCGTGACGCAACCGCAGTGGTCTTTGGCACATGGAAGTACGGGAGAGCGGCCATCCCTGCCGCTGGTGAGAACCTACGCTTCGTGCTCGAAGTGGCCGGATCCCACGCCCACCGAGACCTGAACTATTGGGCCTGCCTTGACCGTGGCATCCGGGTAGGGAGCTGTGCCCACGCTTTCGGTCCTGCCGTTGCGGAGATGGGGCTGGCTCTCGCCCTCGCTGCTGCACGACTTGTTGCCGAAGGAGATCGGGCGTTCCGAGGCAGTGAGGAGAAATGGTTGCACGACGGCACAGTCGGTGCGGTGACTACTTGGGGCAAGACAGTCGGGTTTGTTGGTGCGGGTGGGCTCTCGCTGTCGCTACAACGCCTCCTCGAGCCATTTGGCGTGCGCTTCGTTGCCTTTGATCCGTGGCTCGATCCTCGACAACTGAGAGCTCGCGGCATCGATGCGGCCGACCTACCCGAGTTGTTCCGGGTGAGCGACTTCGTCTATCTGCTCGCCAGTCCCTCGCCCGACAACTACCAAATGATCGATGCACAACTCATGGAGTTGCTGCAACCGCACCAAACCCTCATCGTGCTGAGCAGGGCTCACCTCGTCGATTTCGAGGCCATGACTGATCTGGTGCTGGAAGGAAGGTTCCGGGTGGCGATTGATGTGTGGCCGACCGAGCCCTTCGACCCGGTGCACCGTATCCGTAGTGCTCCCAACGCCGTGTTCAGTGCCCACCGCGCCGGGGCGATACCGGCGGCTCTCCACGAGATCGGTCGGATGGTGGTTCATGATCTGGAGCAGCTCCTCCAAGGGAGTGACGATCGACTCGTCATGCAGTACGCCAATCCGGATCTAGTCGAACGGGTCCATCCGCTCGATCCGGGCGAAGAAGGGGAGCTGCGATGAGGGAGCAGCCGTACCGGTGGGGCATCATCGCGACGGGCAACATCGCCGCTCATCTCGCCAAGGCGCTCAGCCAAGCCGAGGGCGCGGAGTTGCTCGCAGTGGCGTCACGGCGACGGGAGTCGGCGGATGAGTTTGCTGATGCCTGGGACATCCCCCGGCGCTACGGGAGCTATGCCGATCTGATCCAGGACCCGGATGTCGACATTGTCTACGTGGCCACGCCACACCCGTTCCACCACGAGAACGTCATCGGTGCTCTGCACGCGGGCAAGCACGTACTCTGCGAGAAACCGCTCACTCTGAACGCGGCCCAGGCTGCCGAGTGCGCGACTCTGGCGGGCGAGCATGGCCTCTTCCTGATGGAGGCCATATGGATGCGTTTCATGCCGGCGATCGCCCGCCTGCGCGACGTTGTCGCAGATGGCGTTATCGGCAAGGTAGGGGAAATCCGCGCCGACTTCTGCATAGACGTGCCCTTTGACCCTGACCACCGGCTGTACAGCCCGAAGCTTGGTGGCGGGGCGTTGCTCGATCTAGCTATCTACCCCATCTCGCTGTCGACGATGCTGCTGGGTCAGCCTGATGCGGTGTCGGGTCAAGCGGAGATAGGCAGGACCGGCGTGGACGAGTCCAACCAGCTGACCCTTTCGTTTGCAGACGGTGCCCAAGCGCATCTGACGAGCAGCGTGCGCCAGCACAAGCCACGAACAGCTCGCATAATCGGGAGCAAGGGGTGGATCGATGTGCCCGACTTTGTTCGGTCGGAATCCCTCGTCATCCATGCGGCAGGGACGGAGCGTCGCCTCGAGATCCCGGCGCGCGGAATTGGCTACGTCCACGAGATCGACGAGGTCCACCGCTGTCTTGGGGCCGGCCTCATCGAAAGCCCGGTGCTGACTCTGGACGAAACTGTGGCCACCTTGCAGGCAATGGATGAGCTCAGGCGCAGCTGGGGAGTTGTCTACCCGGGGGAGTGACGGCTCGCTATCCGGTCCGTCGGCTAAACAATCCCGCTTCGGCCCTCACCTACAAACCCCAGTCTGTAGATTCGAAATGGAACCTACAGAAGGGGATTCTCATGAAGGTTCGCTCACGCACCGGCGTGTTCCTTCTGATGGCCCTCGTACTGCTCCTGGTTGCTACCGCAGCTCCTGCGACGGCCACGGGTCGCGGTGGACAGGTGAGCGTGGGGGACATCGAGTTCATCGGCTCTACCGAGTTCGAGACCGGCTTCCAGTACGACGGCACCGAGGTGGGAGGTCTCTCGGGAATCGTGTACGACAAGTGGCGCCGCGCCTACTACGCCCTTTCGGACGACAAGAGCGAGGTCAACGACGCCCGTTTCTACACACTGAGGATCGACCTGCGTGACGGGACGCTTGACGACGGAGACATTCGGTTTGTCGACGTCACGTATCTACGTGATAGGAACGGCGATCGCTTCGCCCTCGATACCCTCGATCCCGAGGGATTCGAGTTGGTGAGGTGGGGGTCGCTGTTCATCGCCTCCGAGCGAGATCTCGAGAACCAGCCGTGGATCAAGCGATTCAATATGTGGGGTCGGGAGCGGCTGACTCTGCCGTTGCCTGACTACTACCTGGTTGACGGTGACCCGCAGACGTCGGGTGTGTACACCAACCTGGCGTTCGAGAGCCTGACCGTCACTCCGAACAACCGCTATCTGTATGCGGCCACGGAGAATGCGATGGCGCAGGACGGGCCCAAGTCGTCGTTCACTGAGGCCAGCCCTTCCCGGGTACTGGAGTACAAGCTCAAGGGATGGTTCTACAGACGGACCCAGCCGAAGCGCGAGTTTGTATACGTGGTCGATCCGATCCCGTATCAGATCGAGGGCAAGTTCGCCGACATGGGTCTCGTTGAGATGGAGGCTCTGGACAACAAAGGGACCTTCCTCGCGATGGAGCGCTCCTTTGCGTCCGGCATCGGCAACACGATCCGGCTGTATGAGACTTCGTACGCTGGGGCGACCGACGTTTCCGGCGTCGCCGATCTTGACGATGTGAGCTACGTGCCGATGAGCAAGGAACTGGTCCTGGGAATGGAAGAGGGCGAGTTCGAGGGGGTGACCCTCGACAACATGGAGGGCATGGTGCTCGGCCCACGGATGCGCGACGGGCGCTACCCGTTGATCATCGTTGCCGACAACAACTTCAACGATCCGTGGCAGCGGACGTTGTTCATGGCATTCGCCGTGGAGCTCGAGAGGAACTAGGCACGATTCAGTGGAGCCGGTCGCCGGCAGCGGCGGCCGGCTTCCCTATGTGAGCAGCAGCACCAGGGCACCGCCGACGAGCAACGTTGTCGTGATGCGGTCGAACACCACCCGGTCCATTCGACTAACCAGCGAGCGACCGGCCACGACTCCAAACGGGATCGCAAACCAGGCGTACCAGACAGATGAGATGAGCTCGCCATCAAATAGGCCGGCCAGCAAGTATGCGGGCACCTTGAGCAGGTTGATGATGGCGAAGAGAGCAGCCGATGTCGCAACGAACCTTCGTGGCTTGAGATCGGTAGTGAGTAGATAGGCGAAGATCGGCGGACCGCCGAGATGGGCCAGCGCCGACACGAATCCGGAAATCAACCCTGCGGGCCAGGCGTGCTTCAAGGCCAGCTGAGCGGCGATCCGTGTCTTTGTTGCGAGGTAGTAAGCGACGAAGAGCAACATGGCTATCGCAATCAGATTGCGCAGCCTGGCTTCGTCGATGCTGCCCACGAGGGTGCTTCCGAATGCGATGCCGACAGTGGCCGCGGCGAGCAGCCGGAGCACAATCGGGGTGACCCACTGTCGCCAGTGCGCCGTCATCGTCACCCAGTCGGCGATGATCAGCATGGGCAGCAGAAGTCCGATGGCATCGTCGGCCGGCACGGTTAGGGCAACCAATACTGTGACGAAAGGTCCCAGCGTCCCGCCGACTCCCGCCTTGCTGAAGCCGATCAAGAATCCGGCGATCGCAATAACGATTATCACCGGCGCACGTTACCTCCGTGGAAATCTGTCACGTGATGACGTCTGCGGTGAAGCGGTAGATGCGGGCCGGCTCGGATGAACCGAGACCCGCCTTCTGCCGGGCAATCGCTAGTTGAGTCGCAACGGAGTCGATCCGCGGAATCGCAGGGAGCAGCAGCCCGCGTCGTCCCCGGCCTTCGACGATGACCCCGTAGCGCTCGGGGTCTAGTTCCGACTCATCTGCGACGAGCTCCGGCTTGCCGAGGATGTAGACGGTGATGTCGAGCCGGTCGATCTCTCCTGCGCTGAGCGGAGGAAACCGCGGATCGGAGAACGCCGCAGCGACGGCCGATCGGGCAATCTCCGTTCGCAAGGTTCGCTCCCGCGGTTCGATGCTCCCGATGCAACCGCGCAGTGGCCCTTCGCTCTTGTCGGCTGGGGCAGGTTCATGCAAGGAAACGAACACGCCGGTCGGTGGCGGATCGCCCTCTTCGGCAGGAACCGGCAAGCTCTTGCCGCTTCGTTGTCGCTGGCGGATGGCATCCCGGGCTAGAGCGACATAGGGGTGTTCTGCCTTGCTCATCGTCTTGCAGAGTAGGGCCTGGCACAGCCAGCGGCGAGGGCGTACGGTGTCATCACGAGTCTGGCGTACGGAGCGGCGGTATTGAGCCGCGATCTACGCCAGACGAGGTGGGGAGAGAGGAGGTTGCTGTGTCTGTTCGACCTGCCGCGGTTGCGGGCATGTTCTATCCACTCGATCGTGAGCAGCTACTCACCGAGGTGAGCGGTCACATTGATTTCGCCGACCCGCCCGGGTTCGATTTCACGCTGCGTGGCCTGATCGTCCCGCATGCTGGATACAGGTACTCCGGGCCGACTGCCGGGTTCGCCTATCAGCTGCTTCTCGGCGGCACATTCACCAGTGTCGTCATGCTCGGGCCTTCCCACTACGTGGGGTTTCGTGGCCTCGCCCTGCCGGGCGTTGCGGCGATGGCTACTCCGCTTGGCGATCTCGAGGTCGATCAGGCGATCGCCGGGGAGTTGCTGGCCAGTTCGCTCGTTCTCGAGTCGGTGGAAGCTCATAGTCGCGAGCACTCCCTGGAGGTCCAGCTTCCGTTCCTCCAGCACGTGCTACCGGGGATACCAGTCGTTCCGTTGCTAACCGGAGACGTCGATCCCGCTGCCGCCGCAACTCTCCTGGGTGACGTGCTGTCGGATGAGACGCTGCTGCTGATCTCCTCAGATCTTTCGCACTATCACAGTGCGGCCACCGCGCGACGTCTGGACGCGGCGACGGCCAAGGCAATCAATCGCATCGATCCCGATTCGCTCGATTGGGAGTCGGCGTGCGGGCGCACCGGCATCCAGATCGCCCTGCATCTCGCGGCAAGCCGTGGCTACGAAGTGATGACGCTGGATCTCCGCAACTCCGCCGACACCGCCGGATCGCCCGATCGAGTCGTCGGGTACGGAGCGTTTGCGATCGGGGGTTAGCGCCCGAGACGAATCGGCAGACGCTTTGATCCCCAAGCGCCAGGCCCGTCCTCGAACACCCCGGCGCACGTGGCGCCGCACTGGAGACACCTGCCCCCGCTATCGATCCTCCACACTCCGAGCTCGTACCAGTCGCGGCCGATCAGTGGCGTCTCGCACTCGTGGCAGTAGGTGGTTTGTCCGACCGGATCGTGCACATTGCCCGTGTAGACGTAGCGCTCTCCGTTCTCCCGGGCGATGTCGCGAGCTCGTGTCAGGTCTTCGATAGAGGTCGAAGGAACGTCCCGCATTCTGAAGTCGGGGTGGAACGCGGAGAAGTGATGCGGCACGTCCGGGCCCAGGTTGGTCACAATCCACCGGGACATCTCGGTGATCTCGTCTGTTGAGTCGTTGTGCCCGGGGATCAACAGAGTGGTGATCTCCAGCCAAACCTCTGTCTGCGCGGCAACGTACTCGAGTGTGTCGAGGACTGTCTCCAGTTCGCCTGCGCAAACGCGGTGGTAGAACTCGTCGTTGAACGCTTTGAGGTCGACGTTGGCGGCGTCCATGTGCTCGTAGAACTCGCGCCGCGGCGCATCGTTCACATATCCGGCCGTCACCGCCACTGTCTTCACCCCTGCGGCCCTTGCCGCCGCGGCGGTGTCAATTGCGTACTCGTGGAAGATGATCGGGTCGTTGTAGGTGAAGGCGATGGAACGACACCCGGTTCGTTGTGCCGCGGCGACGATGGATTCCGGAGATGCCTGGTCGGTCAGGACGTCGAACTGCTTTGCCTTTGAGATGTCCCAGTTCTGGCAGAAGCGGCAGGCGAGATTGCAGCCGGCGGTTCCGAAGGAGAAGACCGGCGTTCCGGGGAGGAAGTGGTTCAGCGGCTTCTTCTCGATCGGGTCGACACAGAACCCGCTGGAGCGACCGTACGTCGTGAGAACGATCTGATCATCGTGACGGGCGCGCACGTAGCAGAGGCCGCGCTGACCTTCGCGTAGCTTGCATTCCCGCGGGCATAGATCGCATTGGATCCGCCCATCATCAATCTCATGCCAGTACTTCGTGGCGACATCCATCACCACGAGCCTACGCTGCGCCGACCCTTTTCCGTTCTTGCGTAACCAGCGGCGGCATATTGCCGCCAGTTACGCAAGAAGCCGGGGGAGAGAGCTAGCCGGAGACTACGTCCAATGCTTCCGCGGCCTTGTCGAGGTCGCTGGCTCCGACGACGACACGGTCGCCGGTGGCCATGTAGAGGATGTAGAGCTTGGCGCCACGATCGGCAATGGCGCGGGCGATTCGGCCCAGTTCTCCCGGACGCGGGGTGATGTTGGCGATGATTATCTTGCGGCGGTCCAGGGGGATGAAGCCCTGCTCCCGGAGCGCGTCGTATGCCGTGTCGGCGTCATCTTCCTTCACGACAACGTGAACGATGCGGCCCTCGAGTCGCGGGAACGTGCACGAAGCTTCCATCTGGATGCCTGCTTCTCCAAGCGCTTCCCATAGATCGGCGACCGCACGGTCCTCGCCTACAACGAATGTCAGGTCTTGCATTGGTTGCCCTCCTCAGTCGGCTGCTGTCAATGGCAATCTCGGATCGGGACCCAGCGACAGCAGCGACTCCATTGCCGGGACCTGTCTCGGGTCGTTACAGATGCTCCACTTGCGCTCGGGTGACGGTCCTGCCATCACGTTCAGGTAGTACATATGATGCCCCGGGAATGCCGCGGCCGGGCCATGGTATCCCCTAGGGACGAGGAACGTATCCCCATCGTGCACGGTGACGGTTTCGTCGATGTCCCCGTCCATCGTGTAGCAGGTGAAGAATCCCGAACCGTGGTCCCCGGCGATCCGGAAGTAGTAGATCTCCTCGAGCTCCACTTCGACATCGGACATCTCGTCGTGTTTGTGCGCCGGGTATGACGACCAGCCGCCCTCCGGCGTCAGCACCTCTACGGCGATCAGCTTGTCTGCCTCCCACGACTCCGCATTCAGGAAGTTGTTGATCTGACGCGATGCGGTAGCTGCACCGCGCACTTCCACTGCCACGGCCTTGGCCGGGACCACATATGGATCAATCCGCCTGGTGGCAACGGCGGAGCAGACCGCAATCTCGCCGCCCGTCGGAGAGGTCACCTGCATCTCAGTGTGAAACGGCACGTAGGCGAAGCCGGCTATCCCGGAGAAGACGTTGTCACGACCGTCGACGTCGAAGCGTTTGCCCTCGACCTCGACCACGCACTCGCCGGCCAGGGGGAGAACGGCGACCTCGCCGGCACCGGTCGCCAGTTGCCGGCTTTCCCCCGGCTGCATTTCGAGCACCTCGAGACCGCAGTAGGTCCAGCCGGCACTCTCCGGATCGATCAAGACGGACGAGCCGGAGTCCCCGGTAGTTCCCGCCGGGACTAGATACTGATTCATGGCCAGCTCCTTGGAACGTTCCAACAGGGGAAACCTAATCGTAGCGGGACGTCGCTGTCAACGGCGCCCGGATCGTTTGACATCAGATCGGCTGGCGGTATAGCGTGGAGCATTGGAACGTTCCACACAGCCGCGGTCGTCGGCGTGGGGAGATCGGAGAGGAGTCGGATGCGCATCGGTCTGATCGGCGCTGGACGGATCGGGATCTTCCACGGCCAGACGCTCGCAGCGCATCCCGAGGTAACCGACCTCTATGTCACCGATCCCCTGCTCGATCGCGCCCAGGCGGTGGCCGATGACGTAGCCGCACAGGTCGTCCCCAATGCAGAGGCCATGGTCGGCGACATCGATGCAATGGTGATTGCCGCAGCAACCGACGTGCACGCACCGCTGATGTTGCTGGCGGCCGAAGCCGGCATTCCGGTCTTCTGCGAGAAGCCGATCGCGGGAGGTCTTCCCGCTACCAACGAGGTGGTCGAGAGAGTCAGGGCAAGCGGCGTGCCCGCCCAGATCGGATTCCAGCGCCGCTTCGACGCGGGATACCGAGCCGCCAAGCAGCTCGTTGATGACGGCTCGCTCGGGCACCTCTATGCCGTTAGGGGCAACACCCATGACTACGAGCCGCCACCTCCGGGCTACGTAGACTCCGGCATCTACGTCGACACCCAGGTCCACGATTTCGACATCCTCCGTTTCGTGACCGGGCAAGAGGCGGTCGAGGTCTATGCCACCGGGGCGTTCACCACTGCCGACGAGTTCGGCGATGACCGGCCCATCGAGACGGGTGCCGTCATCATCACCCTCAGCGAAGGTACGCAGGCGTTGATGTCCGGCATTCGCCACAGCCCGGTTGGTCACGATGTGCGTATGGAGTTGTTCGGGGTAGGCGATAGCGTCAGCGTCGGCCTGGCCCCGAGCCTGCCCTTGCGCTCCGTGGAGCCGGATGGCGTGGCCGTAGTCGAGCCAACCCCGAAGACATTCCTCGACAGATTTGCCCCTGCGTACCGCGCCGAGATCGATGCGTTCATCGACGTGGCGCAGGGGAGGGCGTCCAGCCCCTGCACTCCCGAAGATGCGCGGGAAGCACAGCGGATCGGAATCGCCTGCAACATCTCCCGTGCCGAGCGGCGGCCTGTTCGATTGGAGGAAGTGACATGACAGACATGATGTCGCGCATTGCCGGAGCACCGATCACCTGGGGTGTCGATGGCTCCCCGGGGTGGGGGCATTTGATGGACGCCGATCGGGTGCTCGGCGAGATGGCGGAGATCGGCCTGAAGGCAACCGAGCTGGGCCCCGACGGTTATCTACCCGTCGACCCCGGCGAGCTGAAGGTAAAGCTCGACGAGTACGGCCTGGAGTTGGTGGGGGCGTTTGCCCCGGCCGCGCTGCACATTCCCGATCGTGCCGAGGCGGATCTGGCCTATGCAACCCGCGCATCGAAGACACTCGCCGGATGTGGAGCGACTGTCCTGGTACTGGGGCCGGCGTCCGGTCTTGACGGCTACGACACCTCCATTGAGATGACTGAGAGCGAATGGCAGAGCTTCTTGGGTAACCTGGCACGCGTGATCTCAGCAGCTGCGAATGAAGGCCTGAAGGTTGCCCTGCACCAGCATTGGGGCATGGCCATCGAAACTCCGGGCCATGTGGAACGGCTCATCGACGAGAGCGACGTCGAGTTCTGTCTCGACAGCGGTCATCTCTACCTCGGTGGTGCTGATCCTGTCGCAATCGCGGAAAGAGCTGCCGGCCGTGTCGCCCACGTCCATCTGAAAGACGTTGATGAAGAGATGGCGAAGCGAGTCCGCAGCGGTGATCTGGCTTTCCGTCAGGCGGTGATTGACGGTATCTTCAAGCCACTAGGTGAGGGAGTTGTTGATATCGCCGGTTTCGTACGCACTCTGGAGGAAGCAGGGTTCGACGGTTGGTACGTGCTCGAGCAGGATGCTGTGCTCGACGAGGATCCACCTCCTGGCAAGGGTCCAGTCGAAGATGCAATCAAGAGCTTCGAGTACCTAGCATCGCTCTAGAGAGGTTTGCCGGCGGCTTTGCACCACCGGCATATAGGCCCACAGCTGTGGGAAGGAATATGAGGAGGAAGAGTTAATGAAGAGAAGTGTATGGCTGGTACTTCTGCTGGCCTTCGCCCTCATCGTCGGCGCTTGCGGCGGTGATGATGAGGCCGACACCACTACAACGGCTGGCGGCGATACGGCTACCACGGCAGCAGACAGCGGTGATGGTGACGGCGGCGACGCGGTAACCCAGCGCGGGTTCCGTTTTGTTGTTGTATCACACGGTCAGGCTTCCGATCCGTTCTGGTCGGTAGCAGCCAACGGTGCCACAGCGGCTGGCGACGATATGGGTGTCACGGTTGAATACCAGGCGCCAGGCACGTTCGACATGGTCGAGATGAGCCAGATCATTGATGCCGCAGTTGCCTCGCAGCCTGATGGGCTCGTGGTGTCGATCCCCGACGCTGATGCTCTTGCAGACTCGATCGAGGCTGCAGTGGCAGCCGGGATCCCGGTCATCTCGATGAACTCGGGTTCCGACGACTTTGCACGTCTCGGCGTGCTGGTTCACGTCGGCCAGACCGAGTATGCAGCGGGTCTGATCGCCGGCCAGCGCTTTGCTGCAGAGGGCGTTGGTAGCGCCATCTGCATCAACCAGGAGGTCGGTAACACGGCTCTGGACGATCGCTGTCAGGGCTTTGAGGACGGCCTCGGCGTCGAAGTCGACGTCATCCCTGTCGACCTCGCCGACCCGACCGGCACCCAGGAGACAGTGAACGGTGCGCTGCAGGCGAACCCGGTTGAGGGCATCCTCACGCTGGGCCCGACTGGTGCTATCCCGACCCTGGCCGCTCTGACGGAGTCCGGCAACCTCGGTACCGTCAAGCTGGCAACGTTCGACCTCGGTCCTGAGGTTCTCCAGGCCATTGTCGACGGCAACATGCTGTTCGCCATCGACCAGGCGCAGTACCTGCAGGGCTACCTGCCGATCGTGCTGCTGACCAAGTACCTGGAGACGGGTGCGCTGCCGCTCGGCAGTGTTGACCGTGTCATGTTGACCGGTCCGCAGATCGTGACCGCAGACGTCGCAGGCGACGTTATCCAATACTCGGAGCAAGGTCTCCGCTAAACCCAGAAGCCAGTTGGGGCCCGCTACGGCGGGCCCCAACTACTACCTACGGAGGGAGGAGTGAGTGGCAACTGATACGGCGCCGGCACCGGCGGCACCGCCACCGGCAAGCGACGAGAGACTCCGGGAGGTGAGCCAGCTCAGCAGACTGCTCTCGCGGCCCGAGCTCGGCGCCGTGGTCGGTGCAGTCCTGGTCTGGGTCTTCTTTGCAATCGTCGCCTTTGACAACAACTTCATCAGCTGGGCAACTACCGCTGCGATTCTGAACAGGGCCGCCCCTTTGGGCATCCTGGCTGTAGCTGTGGCGATGCTGATGATTGGTGGAGAATTCGACCTATCCATCGGTTCAATCGTCGGCTTCGCCGGCATGACGATCATGGTTTTGAGCTTCCCGACGGAAGGAGGCGGCTTCGGATGGTCGTTGTGGCCGGCAGTGGTCGCCGCCCTCGTCATCGCGTTGCTGACGGGGTGGTTCAACGGATACCTGGTGATAATGACGAAGTTACCTTCGTTCATCATCACCCTGGCGACCCTGTTCATCTTCCGCGGGCTCACCATCGCCCTTACCCGGCTACGGACCAATCGGACCCAGTTGGGCAACCTCGATGAGGTAGAAGGCTTTGCCTTGGCGGATACGTTGTTCGCCAGCCAGCTCGAGGTCTTCGGGGCGAGGTTCCGGGTGGCGATCCTGTGGTGGATCGGCATGGCCGCTCTCGCCACGTGGGTGTTGCTGCGGACCAAGCAGGGGAACTGGATCTTTGGCGCCGGTGGCGACGCCAACGCTGCTCGCAGCGTCGGCGTGCCGGTCAACAAGGTCAAGATCGCCCTGTTTATGACCACTGCATTCGCAGGCTTCCTGGTTGCTTTGATCCAGGCGGTTCAGTTCACCGGGGCGGATACCCTGCGGGGATTCCAACAGGAGTTCGATGCGATCATCGCAGTGGTGGTTGGCGGAACACTGCTGACCGGTGGCTACGGATCAGCCATAGGTGCGCTCTTCGGCGCCCTGATCTTCGCCATGGTGCAGCAGGGCATCATCATCACCGGTGTTGACGGCGACTGGTTCCAGGTCTTCGTCGGGACGGTGTTGGTGGTTGCGGTGATCTTCAACAACTTCGTCCGGCAGAAGGCGGCCCAACGATGAGTGGAAACGGAACCCCACTGCTTGAAATCAGAAATGTCTCCAAGTACTTCGGCAGCGTTATTGCGCTCGAAGACGTCTCGGCGTTTGTACGCGCCGGTGAGGTGACCTGTCTGCTTGGTGACAACGGTGCCGGCAAGTCCACTCTCATCAAGGTGCTGTCCGGGGTGCACAAGCCGACGAAGGGTCAGTATCTCTTCGACGGCAAGGAGTACAACTTCAACTCGCCGCGTGACGCTCTCGAGCTCGGGATCGCGACGGTCTATCAGGACCTGGCGATGATTCCGCTGATGTCGGTGTGGCGCAACTTCTTCCTCGGCTCCGAGCCGACGAGGGGTTGGGGCCCCTTCAAGAGCTACGACGCGGAGTTCGCGAAGCAGACCACCAAGGAGGAGATGGCCAAGATGGGGATCGACATTCGCGATCCCGATCAAACCGTCGGCACCCTGTCCGGTGGTGAGCGGCAGTCGGTGGCTATTGCCCGTGCCGTCTACTTCGGCGCCAAGGTGCTGATCCTCGACGAGCCCACTGCGGCGCTCGGTGTGAAGCAGGCCGGCGTCGTGCTCAAGTACATCTTGCAGGCAAGGAACCGCGGCATCGGCGTGATCTTCATCACGCACAACCCGCACCATGCCTACCCGGTTGCAGATCACTTCGTGATTCTGCGCCGCGGGCAGGTGTACGGCGACTACACAAAGGCCGAGCTCCCGCTCGAGCAACTGGTGCAGATGATGGCCGGCGGTGCCGACCTCGAAGCTCTGCAGCATGAGCTGGAGGCGGCCTCTCGCGAGGCAGAGCTCAAAGACAACAATTAGCCGATCTGGGCCGTGACCGGGTTTCCGGTTACGGCCCCTTTCCCCACACACGGACGACGTCAATGGCGTCGTCCGTGATGTATATGCCCCCCTGGTGGGTGCGACGGCCCTCGACGAGCTCGACTACCGCCTCGGCGTAGTGCTCCGAGGGTGTTGTTTCCCACGAGTCGCCGACCAACCATTCCGCTTCAGCGGGGAACCCTTGGGCGAGGAGAAAGGCCGCCCGCAGCTCCTCGTGATCTGAGCAAGTGAACTCGAGGTGATGGGCGAACTCGTGAAGCAGCTGGCTGCGCAACGTAGCCGGTGTTCCAGGAACGCGGACCGAGAGCACAGCTGTGGCAGGTTGGTACTCGGCTCTGGTTTCCAGCTCCCAGGCTGCGTGCAGTGTGGGTGAGGAGATGCAGTCGTGGCGCCCGGAGAACGCGGCGAGGAAGTCCTCCCAGGTCTCATCGGCAAGGGCGCGCAGGTCGTCGGGAACGGAGTCATCGTGGCGAAGCTCAGGTGCTCCGGCAGAGCAGGCCGACAGCGCGATGACTATTGCGAGGCCGAGTGCTGCGAGGTGCCTGATCACGCGACGAGAATAGCCCCAGGAGGTTTCCATGGATGTAGTGGTCGATGTTGGAGCGAAGCTCGGGGAGTGCCCGACCTGGAGCTCCGAGCAGGGATTGCTCTACTGGGTTGACATCGATGGCAAGGGAATTCACGCCTACGATCCTGCCGGTCGCGGCGATCGGTCCTGGCAGCTCGACGTTCGCCCCGGTGCGATTTCGCTCACCCAGGAGCGGTCTCGACTGCTTGTTGGTGCCGAGAACAAACTGGCCCGGCTCGATCTCGATACAGGTGTGCTCTCCCCCTGGGTGACTCTCGAGGAGTCGCAACCCGGCGTCCGCCTCAACGACGGGCGCTGCGATCCTGCGGGTCGCTTCTGGATTGGCGGCATGTACGACCCAACATCGGCCAACAGATTTGACGCGTTCCTGCACCGCGTCGAGCCCGACGGCACGTTCACAACCGTGCGCTCCGAAGTCGGCTGCGCCAACGGCTCCGCCTTTTCGCCCGACGGCAGGACCATGTACTGGGCCGACACCCTTCACGAAATTGTGTGGGCCTATGACTACGACGTGGAAACAGGTGAGCAGCGCAACGAGCGGGTGTTCCTCGATTTCGGACCCCTCCCGGGCAAGCCCGATGGGGCTTGCGTCGACGAGACCGGCTGCTACTGGATCGCGTGTGTCGGGGGATCGGCCGTATTGCGGGCAAGGCCGGATGGCAAGGTCGACCGCATCTTCGAGGTTCCCGTCCTCCGCCCCACAATGCCCGCATTCGGAGGTACCGACCTGGGGACGATGTTCATCACCAGCATTGCGGCCCGCGATCCGGAAGCAGACGGACCCGGGCCGCACGGGGCCATCCTCGCTTTCGAGCCGGGGGTTCGGGGTCTACCCGAGCCGGTGTTTGCGGGCCAATAGACCCGATCGACCCTCTTGAACAACAGCTGGTGATCGATCAGTGTGCCTTCGGAGACCTACCATCTGTAGACAAAATGCACACAAAATGTAGACTCGTTGACATGTCAACAACAATCCGAGTGGACGCCGAAACTCATGCCCGACTGGTCGAACTCAGTCGCGCAACGGGCGATTCTCTCATCGACACGGTTCGGGATGCCACGGAGGCGCTGCGCAGGCAACGGTTTGCGTCCCGGGTCGCCGCCGAACTCGAGACACTGCGCCAAGATGAATCCGCCTGGCAGGACTACCTGTCCGACGCGGCACAAACCGAAGTTGGCGATGGCCTCGACTGACGACCTGTGGCTCGTGGACTTCGGTGAGCCCCATCCCGGCGAGCCGGCGAGCGTGCGACCTGCCCTGGTTCTCGGCCCACCGGACACATTCGGCAGCGCATTCCCATTCGTCATTGTTGCGCCGCTAACGACCAAGCGGCGCGGCCTCTCGATCCATGTCGAGGTCGATGCAACACCCGGAACCGGTCTGGACGAGACAAGCTACGTCCAGTGCGAACTGCTCCGGTCGATCAGCAGGAGACGTCTCTTGCACCGGGTGGGTGCGGCGCCGGCAGAAGTGAGCCGGAGAGTTTCCGAGACTGTGAGAATCCTGCTCAACCACTAGCCCGGGCCCGCAGATCGCCCGCCGACCCGGAGGTAACCGAAACGGTTGGAACGTTCCAATTCTGGGCAGTAGTATCGGGGGGAACGAGGGTTGGTGTCGAGTCCGTCGGTTGCCCAGGACGGGAGATCCGACAGCGACGGATATGAATCGTGTTATTGGAGGAAGTTCCCGTGAGCCAGAACGATGCAGAGAACGCGGCCTACATTGCCGAGTTGATCGGTCGAGCACGCAAGGCGCAGAAGATTGCCGAGGGGTTCTCTCAGGAGAAGGTAGATGAGCTGGCCCACGCGGTCGCCTGGGAAATCGCAGCAGACGATGACCTGCTCGCCGAGATCGCTGAGTTCTCCTTCGACGAATGCCGCTTGGGCGACATCCCCTCGAAGATCGCCAAGGTCGCCGGGAAGTGCCGGGGAATCCTCTACGACGTCAAGCATGCCAAGAGCGTCGGGGTTGTCGAGGAAATCCCCGAGAAGGGGTTGGTCCGCATCGCCAAGCCGGTCGGGGTGGTCGGCTCGCTGGTTCCCAGCACGCAGGGCGAGTTCCATCCGCTGACGCAGGCCATCTTCGTAGTCAAGGCCCGGGACGCGGTCATCTTCTCTCCCCATCCCCGGAGCAAGCTCACCACGCTGAAGGTGACGAACCTCCTCCGGGCCGTCATGAAGAAGTACGACGCTCCTGAAGACCTGTTCATCTGCATTGAGAACCCGTCCATCCCGAAGACCAACGAGCTGATGAAGCAGTGCGATCTCGTTATCGCCACCGGGGGGCAACCCATGGTCCGCGCCGCACACAGTTCCGGCACGCCTGCTTTCGGAGTTGGCGCGGGCAACGCCATCATCATCATCGACGACACCGCCGATCTCCCCGACGCCGCTACCAAGATCAAGGCCAGCAAGACATTCGACCTTGCTGCCGGATGCTCCTGTGACAACGCAGTCGTCATCCACGAATCCGTGTACACGGACATGCTGGAGGAGTTCCGCAAGGTTGGTGCCCATCTGCTGAATGCGGAGGAGAAGGACAAGCTTCGACAGACAATCTGGCCAGAATGGCCCGCCAACCACATCCTCAACCGTCACATCGTGGCCTCGCCGGTGAGCAACATTGCCAACCTGGCCGGTATCGAGGTTCCCGAGGACACCACCTTCCTGCTCGTGGAAGAGGACAAGACCGGGGAGGCATCGCCTTTCGCCGGCGAGAAGATGAGTCTGGTGACGACGGTCTACAAGTTCAGCGGCATCGACGAGGCAATCCGCATCACCAACGAGAACCACGCCTACTCGGGCCACGGACATTCCTGCGGGATCTTCTCGGCAACACCCGAGAACGTAGAGAGGCTTGCTCTAGAGACGTACACGACTCGCGTCGTCGTCAACCAGCCGCAAGCGGCAACGAATGGCGGCAGCTGGGTCAGCGGGATGCCCTTTACCCACTCATTGGGCTGCGGGACTTGGGGAGGTAACGGCATCTCCGAGAACGTCGCGCTCAAGCACTACATGAACAACACGTGGGTCATCCGCGAGATACCCAGCTTCCAACCCACCGACGAAGAACTGTTCGCCGGTTTCACCCCTCGTTGACGCAATGGCCCGGAGACGACCTTGAACTGGAATAGCGTTTCGACAGCGGAAGAGGCGGCCGCCTCCGTTCGTGACGGTATGACCGTTGCCATGAGCGGATACGCCATGGCCGGGTATCCCAAGGCCGTTGTCGCTGCGCTGGTTGAGCGCAAGCGGTCGGGGGAGGACCTAGCGATCAATCTGATCACCGGCGCCAACGTTCCATGGCTCGATGAGCAACTCGGCGCCGAGAAGCTGATCGCCCGGCGCTCGCCAATGGTGGCCAGCCGCATCCTCGCCGCCCAGGCCAACGACGGCTCGCTGCGCTACGTCGAGCAGCAGATGAGCAAGATGCCCCGCCTCCTCCGTAGCGGCAGTCTCGGCAGGATCGACCTCGCCGTTGTCGAAGCGCTTGGTTTTGATGAGGACGGCAACCTGATTCCCACCAGCTCGATAGGTATGACCCACTACCTGATGGCTGCGGCTGATGAGATCATCGTCGAAGTCAACAGTGCACAGCCCGACGTGTTGCGCGATCTGCACGACTTCTACGTGCCGGCAGCCCCGCCCGATACCCGGCCGATTCCGCTCGTCCGCACCAATCAACGTATCGGCGGTCCCGGCATCCCGATCGAGCGCAGCAAGATCCGACACATCGTCGAGACAGACATGCCGGAACGGCTTGGCCCGCAGCAATCGGGCACCGCGGTGACACGGAGCATCGCCGACCATCTCTTCGGTTTCCTCGAGCGAGAGGTGGAGCGGACGGGCTATCTCCCGCCCTTCCAGACCGGCTTTGGTGGCATTGCTGATTCGATTGCCGAGGCATTCCAGAGATCTGATTTCACCGACCTGGAGTTCTTCTGCGGAGGTATCACCGAGCCGGTGCTGGAGTTGCTTGCCACGGGCAAGGCAGCTGCGCTCTCCACCGGCGGTCTGGGTATGAGCGAGCGCGTGGAACAGATCCTGGCCGAGACGCCGAATCTGCGTGATCGCCTGGTGATCCGAAACGGCGATGTCACCAACAACGCCGAGGTGATTGGTCGGCTGGGGCTGGTTGCGCTGAACACCGGTATCGAGATCGATGTCTACGGCAACGTCAACTCCAGCCATATCGCCGGGAACCGGGTGGTGAACGGCATCGGCGGGGGAGCGAGCTTTGCTCAGAACGCCGGCCTGTCCGTGATTCTGATTCCGGCTACGGCCAAAGGCGGGGCGATCTCGAACATTGTTCCGATGGTGTCCCACCAGGACATCAGCGAACACGACGTCGATGTCATTGTCACCGAGAACGGTGTCGCCGACCTCCGCGGCCTCGATGATGGAGA
>JASJDZ010000019.1 GCA_030065575.1 Acidimicrobiia bacterium | reverse complement strand
CTCCCAAAACGACCTCGACGAAATGGCACGATCACTCAACAACAGACCAAGAGAAACACTCAACTGGGAAAACCCAGCACAACGACTAAACCAACTCGTCGCGACCAACCCTTGAAACCGCCGGGCCTGGTGTACGCCAAAACGGTGAGGCGACAGAAGGGGGGCCGGTGACTGGCTGCCACCGGCCCGCTCCTTTTCCGTACCGTCACACCGGTTAGATGGGCCCGGAGACCCGGCCCTGGGTGAGAGAGAACACACTCACCGATGTGCGGGTAGCCAACTCGACAGCGCTGCGGTACAGCGCAGGCGGCTCCGATGTCGTTGTTGGCCCTGAGCTGGCGACAGTAGGCCCGCCGCTCATCACTACCCCATCCTCGCCCGGGAGGCCAGTCGCGGACGAGTATGGGATGGGATCGTGAGAAGGTGCCGGAGGCGTGGCTGGTGCACCGGCAAGCCACCTGGAGATCAGTGCGGATGTCTCCGTACCCACAGAGATACCACCCTCGCCCGAGCCATAAATGGTGACGGCCATGGCTTCGGCGAAGTGCTCTGCAGGAGTGGCCGCCCAGCCGGCGGCGTAGTAGAACCAATCACGGTCCTCCGGCAAGTCTTGTGCTGCGTAGAAGGCTGAGGTGAAGTCGTTGTCGGCAAATGCGCCGCAGGCGAGGAAGGTGTGGTGGGCGAGCTCATGGACGACGATTGCGCCCATGCCAGCAGTCGAGTCGTTGGGGTCGATGACGACTTCGCCCGTTCTGGTGCGGTACTCACCGCGACGGCCATCAATGGACTCGAAGACGACGCTGACGCCGGAGGAACACTGCTGCCGGACTCCGAGAGAGCTGTGCCATTCCTCGTAGGCGGAGTCGACGATCGCCGCAACATCGGCGGAAACGGAGGGGGAATCGGCCAACGCGGCCGTAGACCCGATGACGGGTCCCATGAGCATCCCTGCAATTAGCAGCGCCTTCCATGACTGCATATCAGTGCCTTCCTTGGCGAACTTGATGTGCTGTCGGCCGAAAGGGACTACGGATAAGTAGTTACTTCGGGTTTTCTTCGATTAGTTACTCAGGAACGTTTATGTGGCGACAGACCTGCCGGGCAGGTACGCGGGGGCTATGCAGCGAGCTCAATGGACAGGATGTCGTTGCGGTAGATCGAGGCTGTTCCTCGCTCGTTGCGAAGCAGCACCGAACGCTCGCCGTATGCGGCTTCCATGCCCAGGTACTCACCAATGGTGGTCCCGGAGAGAGTGGTGGCGAGGTAGGTGCCTCCCCTGCGGAGGTGGTTGAGGTCTGTCTGATTCTTCTGTGCCGACATTCGGCACTCCTTTCTTCGTGCGGTTGTCTCGCCGATGGCGAGCCGGGGTTGAGACCCCTACGCCCCGTACTTGCGGGGCTGGGCGAAACGAACGGTGAGGTCGCGTCCGTTCACCTGTTGGCCGTGGAGGGCGGCAATGGCCCGACGTGCCGCTCGTTGCGGCATGTCGACAAAGCCAAAGCCCTTGGAACGGCCGGTGCGCCTATCCACGATGACGGTGGCGGCATGCACCCTGCCGTGTCCGGCAAAGAGATCCTCGAGGTCGGCATCGGTGTGGCTCCACGGCAGGTTGGCTACGTAGATACTGTTCTCCTTGCCTCGATCCGGCGCCGACTTCCTATCGGCATGTGGCCTTGGCGCTGCAGGCCTGTGATTGTGTCGATCGCCGGGTCGGGTCGGCTCCCCGATGCGATATCCGCCGTGCTCGAGATCTGCGATCTTGGGCGATGCAGTGGGTGCCGCCAGATCGAGTTCCTTCTTCATGCGCCCGACGGTGCGCTTCTGATTCCCGGTGACGAGACTCACGACAAGCCCGGTAGCACCAGCCCGAGCGGTGCGACCGGACCGATGCAGGTAGTCCTTGTGATCTGCGGGCGGGTCGTAGTGAATGACCGACTCGACGGCGTCGATGTGGATCCCACGCGCGGCAACATCTGTAGCAACCAGTGCCTGGGTCTTGTGCGCAGAGAATGAGCGCAGCGCCCGGTTGCGCTGGTTCTGCGACAGCCCGCCATGCATGGCAACTGCTTTGACCCCCGCCTTGCCGAGCTGTCGAGCTAGCCGGTCGGCACCCCGCCGGGTGCGAGTGAACACGATCGACCGCCCGGCTTCGCCGACAACATCTGCGGTGTGCTGGACCCGATCGTGATGATCCACCAGCCAGAAGTGGTGGCGGGCATCGAGCGTCTCGGGTTCGACCCCGGCGGCGTCGTGGCGCACCGGATTCCGCTGATAGTTGCGGGTCAGGGTGGCGATGTCGCCGTCGAGCGTGGCGGAGAACAGGAGGGTCTGCCGCCCTTCTGGCGTCTTGTCGAGTATGCGTCGCACCGAGGGCAGGAAACCCATGTCGGCCATACGATCGGCCTCGTCGACAACGACGATCTTGACCTGGCTGAGATTCACGTCGCCTTGCTCCATGAGATCCTCGAGACGGCCGGGGGTGGCGACGAGAACATCCACGCCGCGGCGGAGCGCCTGGCGCTGCGGGCCGTAGCCGACACCGCCGTACACGGCAAAGACGTACCGCTTGACCGCCTTGGCCGGGGCGGTCAGTTCTTTCTTGATCTGCTCGGCCAGTTCGCGAGTCGGCGCAAGGATGAGGGCCTGAGGTTTGTTGCGGTTGGCCTTGCCGATACGAGTGAGCAGCGGCAGCCCGAAGGCGAGGGTCTTGCCGGAGCCGGTGGGCGCCTTGCCGGAGACGTCCCTTCCTGCGAGCGCGTCGGGGATGGTGGCTTCCTGTACTGGAAACGGTTCGGTGATGTCTTTGTTGCGAAGGGCGCGAACCAGCGGTTCGGGCAGCCCGAGTTGGGCGAACGTGGTCATGGGTTCTCTCCGTGGGGAAGTAGTTGGATTGTTCGGTCTCGCTGAACGTGCGGCGCCGATCGCCTAGAGGTTCGAGCTTCGGCCGAAGAGGCGGTCCAACCGGATGAGAAGTAAACGGGCCGTGTGATCGCCGGGGAAGCGTGATGTTCGCTGGCCTCCACCCGGTGCGGCCGGCGGCACAGTAACAGGTCTCAACAAGATGGCAACACCCTCAGCCGTGGATGACAGCCATCCCGATGATCCGGATCGCCGTTGGATCATCGACTAGGGCCGCGATCGCCTGCGCCGTCGCCCGATCGACCACGGGCAGATACAGATCCAAACGACCGCCGGATCCTGGGCTCGATGAGTACGTGCCGAGAAGCTCGGGTAGGTCGGCAAGCTGCGGCTGGATTGCCTCCTGAATGGCAAGCAGCTCCGACTGCGGGCGGGCAACCTCGATAACACAAGCTCCACCAAGCTCGGCAAGGGCCTCCCGATGTGGCTCCGGGTCACCGACAACCTGCAGGACGAGCGTGCCGTCGCCGGTCACGTAGAGGCCACCGTTGCCGCTACCCAGCGAGCGGGCGTAGTCATTGACGGGTCCGGCCCCTGCTTCGAGCTCGATACCCTCACACTCTCTTGGAAGAGCCTCGGGCGGATACCCGAGATCCGGCGGCGCGTACTCGTATTGGTCGAGCACCGCGACGAAACCGTCAAGCGGCGGCCACGTCACCAGGACAGATCGTTGACCCCAGCGCACGCCGCTCGTTTCTTCCGACCACCCATCCATGTCGAGGCCTTCCGCCACCGGGCCGGAGCACTGTGGTGGTAGCGAATCCATCACGATTCCGGCACAAAGCACAGGCCCGTCACCCTCGTCGATCACCATCGTGTGAAACTCCACCCGGGATGCCTGTTCGGGCAGTTCACTTGTGAAGCCTGGGGCAACGACCTCCACGCCGTCGACATCCCACACCCGCATCGCCAGGCCTTCCTCAGGCGCCAGAGTTGTCGTCGGCAGTGGCTCCTCGGTAGTTGGCGGAGGAGGAGGTGACCCATCGCGGCGGAAGGTGAGCGGGTAGGACTTGCCCTCGAGGTTGCTGCCGAACCACTCCATCCGGTTAGTACCCAGAATGACTTCGATGCCATCAGGCGTGTTCCTGAGAGTGGACAGCAATGCCTGCTCGGCGGCATTGAGGTCGCACTGCCGCGCCTGGATCACGACCTGCCCGTGATTCAGGAACCCGGCCGAATACTCATAGCTGATCGGCCGGATCTTGTTGCACCCGGTGGATCCTTCGAACCTGCCTGCGGTCCCTGTGCCGTCGGCGCTGATGAATGTGTCCCGCTCGCCCTCAAAGTCGGCAGTGAACTCGAGCCACACCTCATCGTCCGTGTTCAGACCGATCTCAACGGCGATCCGGTCGTCACCGTCTTCCCAGGATTCGAGCACCCAGCGGCCTTCGATGGACCCTGTCTCA
Source organism: Acidimicrobiia bacterium (assembly GCA_030065575.1). Classification (GTDB taxonomy): domain Bacteria; phylum Actinomycetota; class Acidimicrobiia; order Spongiisociales; family UBA5794; genus JAAETI01. The sequence continues at coordinate 27,208 of JASJDZ010000019.1, read as the reverse complement.
ATCGGAACGTCAACGTCGCCCAGTTCGGAGTTGTCGCTGCTGCCGAGTTGCCCGATGAGCAGGAATGAACCCGCGCCGACGATCAGCACGACAACCGCAGTTACCGCAGCCACCCACCAGCGATTTGCGCCATTCGACGGTGACATCTCAGGATCGGCGTCGATTCCTCCGAACATGCGTAGAAACGTAGTCGCATGGGCGACGAATCTACGCAAGAACGAGGGATCGCCGCCTACAGCGCCTGGGATCCGGGGCGCCCCATCACCTTGGCGAGCGGCATCAGCGACAGCCACGACTGGTCCTTGGGGCGGTGCACGTCGGTTTCGATGAGATTGGGGAACTCGACCAGTGGCGTGAACACGATCCTCCCGTGCTGAAGGCCCATAAAGGCACTCTGCGGCGCATCGCTCAGTGCCTGATCTATCAGGTACTCGAGTGACTTGGATGCAAAGCGGGTGGCCTGGATGCGGTCGAACGGCGATGGGTCACCACCCTGCTGGATGTGCCCGAGGATCGATTGCCGCACACTGAACAGGCCTTCGCTTTCGCGTTCGAACAGCTGCTTGATGAAGCCGCTCTCGTAGACCGGATCGGAGTTCTCGCTGGTGATGACCAGACCGAGCCTCTTGCCCAGGCGGAAACCGATCTTGAGGCTGTTGACATCGGCCTCGAGATCGGCGAGCGAGATCCCCTCCTCGGGCAGATACACCCGCTCGGCGCCGGTGGCAAGACCGCTCATGAGCGCCAGATAGCCACAGTCCCGGCCCATCACCTCGACAACAAAGCAACGGCCAGAGGCGACCGCCGACTGCTTGATCTTGTCGACATCGGACACGATGTTGTTCAGTGCAGTGTCCGCTCCGATAGCCACCTCGGAGCCGGGTAGGTCGTTGTTGATTGCCGCCGGGAAGCACACGACGGGGATGTTGAGGTCCGGATACTGCTCGGCCTCTTCTTTGAACTGACTGGCGATCTGATAGCCGACCCATCCTCCGATCATCAGCAGCCCGTCCAGCTGGAACTTCTCGATGCTCTCGGCGATCTGAGCGAAGTGCCTGCCGCGGGGCTGGTGACGGCTGGTCCCGAGCTCGGCGCCGCCACGCGATGCCCAGCCGTTGGCGCTCATCCAGTCCATCTCATGGATGTCGCCGGCCTCGAATCCGCGGAAGCCATTGCGGATGGCGAACATCTGGTGGCCTTTGTCGATTCCGACCCGCACCGCAACCCGCACCGCCGGGTTCATCCCGGGGGCGGGTGCCCCAGCATGGATGATGCCGAGCCGCAACCTTCGCTGGCCGGGCTCCGGATCATGCGGCTGGGCGCGCACCATGGTCTTGAGCATGTTGAAGGAGTCACGGAAGCTGCCGCCCCGCATCTCCATTGCTGTTTCGTAATCCCGCTCCGCGATGCGATCGGCAACAGCACGAGTCTGCTCTACGCACTCCATCAGGGGCGAGCTGATGATCTGGTGCTCCTTGAGGCCGATCAGCTGCGCCTCGCCCCCTGGAGATGTAACCACCTGCTCCACCGCGGCGTAGCCGAGGACGGTGCTCAGGTAGCGGTCGAAGGCGCTCGGCGCCCCGCCCCGCTGCACGTGCCCCAGGCTGGTGAGCCGGGTGTCCTCGCCGAGCCGGTCCGCCAGCACGCTCCGCACATACTCGGCGGTGATTGGATTGCCGTGCTTGTCCTGGGCACCCTCGGCCACGACAACCGTGTTGAGCCGCCGACCGATTGCGCGGCCGGCCCGGAGGGCGTTCATCATCGACTCTTCCCAGTCGTCCTCCTCGGGAGGATTCTCCGGAATCAATACCCAGTTGGCACCGGCGGCGATTCCGCTCATCAAGGCCAGGTAGCCACAGTTGCGGCCCATCACCTCGACGACAAAAGCTCGCTGATGGCTGGAAGCGGTGCTGTGAATGGCATCCAGCGCCTCGATGATCCGATGCAGAGCCGTGTCGGCCCCAATCGTCATGTCGGTCCCGAACATGTCGTTGTCGATCGAACCGACCATGCCAACGAGAGTCAGGCGACGAGAAGCCTGCGCCATCTCCTTGTCTATCTCTCCTGCCGCGACGAGCCCATCAAGGTGATCCTTCCACTCCTCCTTGAAGAGGTTCGCTCCGGTGAGGCTTCCGTCACCACCGATTACCACCAGTGCTTCAACACCTAGTTCCACGAGGTTCTTTGCCGCTCTGCGCCGCCCCTCAGGAGTGCGGAAGTCATCGCTCCGAGCCGTACCCAATACGGTGCCGCCCTGGTGAAGAATGCCGCCGACAGATTCGGACGTGGCCCTCCGGATCCTGTCGCCACCGTCAACGAGCCCCTGGAGACCTTCGTAGACCGTGTAGACGGTGAGATTGGCGTCGAGTCCGGCGCGGACTACGGCACGCACCGCCGCATTCATCCCGGCTGCGTCGCCGCCGCTAGTGAGTACGGCCAGGCTGGTAGGTCGCTGCGGAGTTCTAAGCATGGTCGATCTCCTCGAATCCGGTGAGGTGGTCGCAGCTCCGTCCCCCTATCGGCACGGGACCGCTGGATTGACAGGCCTAATCGTGGGCGGTTCTGACTCTCAATGCAATTCCACGGAACGCTTCCGGGCCACATGCTATCGGGTGCGTCGAAGCGGGCTCGGATTCGGAGCTCTGCACATCCGATTCTGAGGACTTCATGCTGTCAACATGATCGCCCATCCGATATGCATGTATTATGCATGCATGCCCCACATACAGATTCGCAATGTCCCGCCCGAGGTCCACGACGCTCTTGTCACCAAAGCTGCGGGAGCAGGCCAGTCGCTGCAGCAGTTCCTCGCCGAGAAGCTGACTGAGATCGCCGAAACGCCAACACTTGACGAAGTCCTCGATCGCATCGAGAGCCGCCAGCTCAGCGACCTCAGCGCTGAGGAAACGCTCCGCTATCTAGAGGCTGAACGTGATCGTCATTGATGCTTCTGCCGCCGTGGCGGCCGTTGCCGATGGCGGCGACACCGGTGATAACAGCCGTCACAGATTGCGCGGGGCGCATCTGGCCTCACCAGATCTGGTGCGCGTCGAAGGCCTCTCGGCTCTCAGACGACACGAAGCGGCTGGGACGCTCGATGCCGCGCAAACACAAAGGGCCGTGGATGCGTTAATGGGTTTGCCCATTCTGGTTTTCCCCACCGCCCCGCTTCTGGCCCGCGCCTGGCAGTTGCGGGGCAATCTCACCCCGTATGACGCTTGCTACGTCTCCTTAGCTGAGGCCCTCCATTGTCCGCTGGTTACGGCCGACTCCCGGCTGAGCCGGGCGCCGGGTATCGGCTGCGAGATAGAGGTGATCTGACGCTCAGCGCTCGCAATCCGACAGCACCGCACGGATGGGATTGCACCCGCCGCAGGGGAAGATCGGCCCACTGCGGGAACTGCTCAGCGAGCAGCCGCCGCACGAGCGCTTCGTTGATGTTGAACTCGTCAGGATGCAAGGGTTCCTCCGGGCTGCGAGGGTACCTGCGGGCGAGCCATCGGGGCCATAGCCCAGGGCGTTCCTATGCTGGCGCCCATGGCCACGCGTACACGAGTCTCCACACTGCTGGCTGGGGCGATCATTCTGGCCACACTCGCTGGAAGTGCTCCGGCCTCGGCCTGCTCCTGGGCTGCACCACCCGACATCGCCGACCTCGAGCCGGGGACGGCCCTGTGGGAGGGAGCCGCTCCCGTGGTCGGCGTCTACGAGATCGAGCATCTGGCCCGCTCGCCCCGTCTGTTGATCTCTGGCCCACGCGCTGTCACCGGGGTCACTCGCTACTGGGGCGAGGCACCGGCCCTCCTCGGCCTGGAGATGACCGGAATGGATGCTGGGTTGTGGGCCTACTCGAACTGCGGCGACATGACGCAACCAGCGGGAACAGTCTCGTACTGGTATGCGGATGAGAAATCGATCGAACGACCCGACTGGGGACGGAGCGTGCAGACGCTCGCCGGCACCGACGGCTCACTCACGGTCGAGCAGGAGGCGATGCTCGTGGAACGCTTCGGTCCGCCCGTGGTACTCGGCACCTCGGCCTTCGATCACGTCCAGGCTCGCTTCATGCTGTGGAAGTGGCATCTGCTGGCGCTGGTGATCGGAACCGGGCTATTGCTGTTCGTGCGTCGGCGCCACCGGGTTGCGGCACCAGAGGCCTAGCCGAAGCCGAGCAGGCTGTCGATGCCGTCTGGATCAACCCACACTTCGCCGATCCATGACTGCGCCTTCACCCCCGCAACAGTGTTGCCATCCATCGTCACTACCGACCGATCCAGCTCCGGTCCTTCGTAGACCAACCAACCGGCGAGCCAATTGCCTTCCCGGATTGCGGTGACAACCTGGCTGGGTCCGTCGAGCTCAGCAGCAAAGACCATGCCCGCCAATTCGAAGGTCTCTCGAACGACGCGAACCACGCTGGAATCCGGCAGGCCGCCGTCCCCGATCCGTCCGGTATAGACGGCGTCATGGCCAACAACAAGCCAACTCGGTACCAGGCCCGGCATCGGGAATGCCCGTAGGATCTCAGCACCGGTCGGGTCCATGAGCAACAACTCGGCATACTCGGGCACGAAGGCATAGTCACGGCCGTACACGCATCCAGGATCCTCCGGCTCGCACGCACCAGCGAGGACCATTTCCTCGGAGCGGTCTGTACGCGAGAGCACCCATAGCCCTTCCTCAGAATCCGCCCACACGAGAGCCCTAACCCGATCGGCAATCGATAGCTCCGCAACCGATCCCACCACACCATCGCGCTTGGCGTCGGCAGCACTCTGGCTTGCACCGTCATCGGTCGAGTATCCGGGCAGGACCTCCACGGTGTCGTAGCCGAGGATGTTCCCGAAGCTCTCCAGCCGGATCTCATAGGTCCCGGCCTCGATAGGCCGGAAGTTCGGCGTCGGAGACAGATCGTTGATCTGGAGTAGGTCGGGGAAGATTCCTTGCCAGCACCAGCGACCGGAGGCATCGGTTTCGACAAACTCGTCGATCTCGTCTGGCCAGGAGTCCCCCGAGAGTGGATCGCTCAACACGACCCGAACTGTGGTCGACTCGCGGGCATCACCGCAGATCACAAGCGGAGCGCCCGGTAGCCCAGCGGGGGTGCGTATCTCCAGGATGGGCCCGCGCGGTGCATCGGTCGAGGTCGTGGTCGACGTCGTCGTCACTGGGGAGGTGGTGGTCGACGCCAGGGACGTAGTCGGAGCCGCGGTGATCGGCACCTCTGTTGCCGGTGGTGAGGTTGCGGCGGGATTGTCGGTGGCGCTCCGGAGTATCGCCAGGGCCCCACCAACTAGAACTAGCCCCGTCACGAAAGCGACAGCTCCGACAAGCAGTGGCCTTGCCGCAAGCGGTTGCCGGCGCCGTATCGGTGGAATCGATACCGAGGCAAACTCCGCGAGCCGATCTCGGACAGGGACTTCCGCTGCAGCCTGGGTCAAAGCCCGCTTGATCTGGTTGTCCAACACATGGTCGTTCATGACAACTGCTTCCTCAGTGTCTCGCGGCCGCGATGCAAAAGCGACTTGACTGTGCCGGGTCGGATGTCCATTGCCTCAGCAATGTCGTCTATCGATAGGTCGAGGTAGTAGCGCAGTACAAGGGCGGTGCGGCGCTTCGCAGGAAGCCGCTGGATGAGCTGCAAGGTTTCATCCAAATCTCCGGGAATCACCACCGGTTGTGGATCAACCGGTGCTTCTCGCTCGGCGCGCAACCGGCGGAGGTGCGAGCGGCTTCGGTTGACCACCGTCCTGCGCAGGTATGCCGGAGGAATCCGAATCGAATCCCATCGGGCCCGAATGGCAAGGAAGGCGTCATGGACCACTTCCTCTGCGATATGAGTCGATCCGGTGATCAGGTACGACAGCCGAACCATGTCTGCGTGGTGAGTTCGGTAGAGGGTCTCGAAAGTGTCGATCGCCTCGACTACGCCGGGCATATCCGCGTGCTCTTTCACAATTGCGACCTACGGTAGATCGCTCTCACTGTGTAGACGCTTGAGCCTGGCTCAGGGTTGCATCCGAGCTGGAATCGGCGGCCCCGGCAGGGGCTCACTCTCCTACTGAGGCTCTTGCTTCCGCTTACGCCACCCGATCCAGCCAAAGCCGCGAACGGCCCAGTAGGCGGGGTTGCGCCGCCAGCCGGGCACGCCCTCGATCTCCATGATGGTGCGGAACAGCTGGTCGGCTTCCTTCCGGGTGTATACCCGGGGTGGCTCGATCGAGCCCGCCGGAGGATCGCCGTCATGGGCATAGAGGAAATCGTGCACGAGTGGTGCTGCGATCGATAGCTCGAAAGGTGAGATCAGAAACCAGAAGATCCGCGGGATCGAAGCAAGGTCGAACCGGAACCCCTCAGGAACCGTGATCAGGTTCTCCCCGTCCTGGAAGTGGTAGGCCTCCTCGAGTCGCCAGACGTTGCCGGGGCCGATGTATGTGACCACCGGTGGTGCTAGCGACGATGCCTCAACCTGGACTGCTTCCTCTTGATACTGCCTGACTTCCGCCTTCATCAGCCCATCCTCAGTCGTGTTCTACTGACACTATCCGGTGGGTCGGACAGGTGGCCGCTCGAGCCGAATACTGTCCTCTTGAACAGAGATCCCGATATCCGGACAATCAAAGGCGAGACCAGCCCGACTCCGATCGAAGGTGATAGCGCAATATGCTAGCATCACCTGATATGCCTACGACCAGAACCACCTTCACGCTCGATGAGGATCTGGCCGCCCAGGCCAGGAAGCTCGGCGTGAACATATCGGCGGCAGCGCGAGCCGGGGTTGTTGCAGCGGTTCGGGACGCCCTAGCGACAGCCGACCGAGCCGCCTACGAGCGCCATCCCGAGGAACCCGATCCATTCTGGAGCAATGCAGAAGCTTGGGGGCAGGAGTGAAGCGAGGCGAGATCTGGCTGGCTCAGGTAGGCCGGAAGCGACGCCCGGTTCTCGTCCTGACCCGGACCGAGGTCATCGATGTCCGAGCCCTCGTGACCGTTGCTGAGATCACGACAAGACAACGCGGGCTGGCCGCAGAGGTATCTATTGACCCTACCGAGGCCGGCGTCGATCGAGAGTCAGCTGTCAACTGTGACGGCATTCACACGGTGCCACAGACGGTACTGACAGAGCAGATCGGCGGGGTCAGTCCGGCTACTCTGCGTCGAGTCTGCCGTTCACTTGCGTACGCCCTCGGTTGCTGACCTCGACTACCTAGCCCAGGCCGACCCGACCCGCCAGACGGTCGACCGCCTTCTCGATCTCAGCGGGCGAGTAGGTGGGCACCATGAGGACACACCGGTGGATACCCTCCGCCTTGAGTCGGTCTATCGCCTCCTGGGGAGGTACCCGACCGGTGAGTAGCGTCACCTCGAGGGCGTCCGGATCGCGGCCGCAATCGGCAGCGGTTTGCCTCATCAGTGCGATCAACTCGACGAATCGCTCCAACGCCCCGGGCAGTGTGAGCTTCTTGATCGAATCGGCGTCGATTGCGGCAAACCAACCGTCCCCAAGCCGGCCGGCTCGTTTTGCGGCAGCCGGGGAATGTCCGCCGATGGTGATGTGGATATCCCCTCTCGCGGGCCGGGGTGCAGCCGTCGCTTGCTCGAAGGACCAGCGACCAGGATTGTGAGAAGCGTCATCCGAAGCCCAGAGAGTTCGCATCACCTCGATACTCTCGTCCGCTCTCGAGCCACGCTCCGAGAACGGGACACCGACCGCGTCGAACTCCTCCTCCAGCCAGCCGACCCCTACCCCGAGCCGCACCCGACCCCCGGAGAGAACATCGAGCGAGGCGACTTGCTTGGCTAGGACCAGCGGGTTGCGCAGCGGCAGGATGAGGACGCCGGTTCCAAGAAGGATCCGGGATGTATGCGCCGCGACGTACGAAAGCCAGACAAGCGAATCTGGCATCGGCGCCCTGCCCAGACCAGGCGCCCTACCGCTTGGCGAGTAGGGGTAGTGGGACGCATAGCCCTGCGGAATGACGACATGGTCGTAGGTCCAGAGGGAATCGAAACCCGCCGCCTCAGCCGACTGCGCCAGAGCGACTGCGTGCTCGGGTTCGGCATAGATACCGACGTTTGTTCCGATCAATCCCCACTGCATCCGGTCTTCCTTCTACTTCATCCGCAGGCTGCCACCACCATTGTGCAGTCTCAACCCGGTTGAGAGTCAAGCGTCTCGGTCCCCGCCGGGAACGTGGTGTCATGCGAATTAGCATCACGCCACTCCGCAGAAGGGTGACATGCAACAGGACACTGCCGAGCACCGGCGCCTCGCCGCACGCAACCAGGGCACCGCAGACTGGGATCTGTGGGGTCCCTACCTTGCCTACCGGTCCTGGGGCACCGTTCGCGAGGACTACTCGGCCGACGGAACGGCCTGGAGTCACTTCCCGCACGACCACGCCCGCAGCCGTGTGTACCGGTGGAGCGAAGACGGCTTAGCCGGGATCAGCGATATCAATCAGTACCTCTGCTTCTCAGTGTCGCTTTGGAACGGCCGGGATCCGATCCTGAAGGAGCGCCTCTTCGGGCTGACCGGAAAGGAAGGCAATCACGGCGAGGATGTGAAAGAGGTGTACACCCACCTCGACGCAACCCCATCGCACAGCCGTTTGCAGTTCCTCTACCGGTATCCGCTGCGGGAGTTCCCCTATGCCGACCTCGTCGAAGGAAACCGGAGGCGGACGGTCGACGAGCGAGAGTATGAGCTAGAGGACACACCCGCCTTCGATGACGGCTTCTTCGATGTCCACATCACCTATTCGAAGGCTGCTCCAGACGACATCGCCATCACTATCGACGTCACCAATCGCAGCCCGGAGGAGGCTGCTTGCCACGTGCTGCCGACGCTCTGGTTTCGCAACACCTGGTCGTGGGGCTATCCGGCGGGTCCGATGGACGACGTCGCAGCTCGCCCCGCAATGAGCCTCGGCGCAGACGGCACCTCGGTCGTTGCCGAGCATCCCGCGCTGGGCCGCTATCACCTGTACGTGGACGAACCGGACCGCATCGTCTTCACAGACAACGAATCCAACAACGAGAGGCTGTGGGGAACACCAAACGAGGCACCTCACGTCAAGGATGCGTTCCATCGTATGTTGATCGACGGCGAGGAGCAGGCGGCAAACCCGCAACACGCCGGCACCAAATCTGCCAGCCTTCATGAGCTCGCAATCGGGGCAGGCGAGACCCGGTCGATACGGCTGCGACTATCAGCCCGCTCGCACCCCGAGCCGTTCGCCGACCACGACGTCATTCGGACCCAATGCGCCGCCGATGCCGACGACTTCTATGCCGCGATCCAGCCCGCAGCTCTGAGCACTGAGGAGCGCCGCATTCAGCGCCAGGCCTACGCCGGCATGATCTGGACCAAGCAGCTCTACTACTTCGATATCGAGCAGTGGCTCGATGGTGATCCCGCCGGAATCAAGCCACCCGACTCTCGGAGATCGGGCCGGAACCGTGACTGGCGCCACCTGAACAACTTCGACATCATCTCGATGCCCGATGCTTGGGAGTACCCCTGGTACGCCGCCTGGGATCTCGCCTTCCACTGCATTCCGCTAGCGCACCTCGACCCATCCTTTGCCAAGGAGCAGATCGAGATGTTCACCCGCGAGTGGTATATGCATCCCAACGGGCAGCTCCCGGCATATGAGTGGGAGCTTGGCGATGTGAATCCTCCAGTTCATGCCTGGGGTGCCCGTCGGGTCTACGAGATCGATGCGGCGGCCAGCGGCACCCCCGATGTTGCCTATCTCAAACGGGTATTCCACAAGCTTCTACTCAACTTCACCTGGTGGGTGAACCGCAAGGACGAGGACGACAACAACGTCTTCCAAGGCGGTTTCCTCGGGCTGGACAACGTCAGCGTCTTCAACCGGTCCGAAGACCTCCCCGGGGGAGGCCACCTCGACCAGTCCGACGGAACCGCATGGATGGCCTTCTACACCCTCGAGATGCTCGCCATCTCGCTCGAACTCGCCCGCTACGACGAGGTGTATGAGGATTTGGCTACCAAGTTCTTTGAGCACTTCTTGTCGATTGCGACGGCGATGAGTGCAACCGATCACTGCCTCTGGGATCCCGATGACGCGTTCTTCTACGACGTCCTGCGGCTGCCCGACGGCAGATCGATCCCGGTGAGCCTGCGCTCGATGGTGGGGTTGATCCCCGTACTGGCGGTTACGGTCATCGACCAAGAAACCATCGACCGCATGCCCGGATTCGCCAGGCGGATGGACTGGTTCCTCGAGCGACGGCCGCACTTGAGCGGCAACATCGCCAGCATCGAGGACACCGGAGAGGGAAGCCGCCATCTAGCTTCCATCCTCACTCCCGAACGTCTGCGCCAGGTGCTTCACTACATGCTGGACGAGGATGAGTTCCTCTCTCCCTACGGGATCCGCTCGCTCTCGAAGTACCACAGCGACGATCCGTTCTCGCTGAGCGTCGACGGCTACACAGCTCGAGTCGGCTACGAGCCCGGCGAGTCTCTATCCGGGCTGTTCGGCGGCAACTCCAATTGGCGCGGGCCGGTTTGGTTCCCACTGAACTACATCCTGATCGAGTCGCTAGAAGCGTTCTACACGTACCTCGGTGATGACTTCAAAGTCGAATACCCGGTCGGCTCGGGCAACGACCTGAATCTGCACGAAGTGGCCATCGAGCTGCGCAAGCGCTTGGTTGGGCTGTTCCGGGCCGATGAGCAAGGCCGTCATCCATTCGATGGGGAGGACATCCCGGAGGTGAGACAGGAGCTCGTCTACTTCCATGAGTACTTCGACGGTGATACCGGTCGTGGGCTCGGCGCTGTACACCAGACCGGCTGGACCGGGTTGGTGACGGAGCTCATCAACGACCTTGCGGCTGACTGACCGATTGGAGCTGCTCTACAGGCCCGCTAGTGGGAGTACCTCCGCCAGCGACTTGATCTCGTGGGTGATGATGTCGTCGGGCCCGGGCGTGTTTCCATTGGGGTTGTACCAGCAAGTGGAGATGCCGTAGTCGGCGCCACCTCTGATGTCGGAGGCGAGCCGGTCCCCCACTATCACCGCAGCGTCCTTGGGGGGGTTGCCGAGCAGGTCGAAGGTGATGTCGAAGATCCTCCTCCCAGGCTTCGTCGTGCCCACCTCTGCCGAGATGACGATGGCGTCGAAGTACTGCTCGATTCCGAGCCGGGCGATACGGGGGCGTTGCACTTCGCTCAGGCCGTTGCTGATCAGCGCAAGTGACACCCTTCCTGTCAACGCTTCGAGTAGCTCAATGGCGCCCGGGTATAGATCGCCGTAGGAGGCAAACCCAACTACGAAGTCCTCCGCCATCTGATCGGTGTCCCACCCACAACCCAGCTCATCAGCCATCAGCTCGAAACGCGTGGTCTTCACGTCCTTAGGCAGAATCTCGCCGCGCTCTGCGGCCGCCCACAGCCCCATGTTGATGCGGTTGTACGTGTCGAAGTATCGCATCGGGTCGGCGACGCCCTGGTTGCGCAGCGTCAGCTTGTAGGCCTCGATCTCCGACGTGTCGGAGTCGAGCAAGGTGTGATCGAAGTCAAGGAGGACTGTGGAGTAATTGCCTTTTGACATGGGGCGCCAGTGTGGCAGATCACGAGGGTGGGCGATCCAACTCCGTTCTTGCGGACACCTGACACCGCCCCCACCTATGGGCCTCAGATCCGCCAAAACGGGGCGTCGAGACAGACCGGAGACCCCCTCGCGAGGGCCCCTGTGATCCGGCCTGGTGGTGCCGAGGACGGCTCCACCGCGATTCCGCTCCGATGACACTGCGACCTTCTCCGATCGAGCGGCGACAACGAGCGACCCGATGGCTGCGGCCAGGATCAGCCACGCCCAGGATGCGGCACCGTCGGTCGCCATCATGATCACCGAGTACACAATCACCAAGACGATGCTGATTGCTCCTGCTGTCAGTCGCTTGCTTGTTGCCATGATGAACCTCCCTATGTTCAACTGGCCTGAACATACCGATGGCAATCGTGTCAACATGATCGATTGCCGGATTGGGCGCCCTGTGTCGGCCGAAACGGGCTGCCGCCGCGCACCCCTTGCTTGGCCACCGTGGATCTGGCACGGTCGGTAGCAGGAATTGCCGGCTGATACTCGTGTAATACGATCTAGAATCAGTGTATGACAATGCTGAGTTTCAGGGCTGACGACGACGAGGCCGCCGGTGCACAGCACTGGGCGGAACGACTTGGCATCCATCGTTCAGAGCTGCTCCGCGAGGCGCTTCATCGCCATCTCGTTCGCCTCCAGGCCGAGCACGAGATTGCAGCATGGACCGACCTCCCCCTTACCTCAGACGAAGCATCATTCGCAGAGGTAGCCGATTGGGGTCCGGCCGAAGACTGGTCGGATTGGGCCGATGCAGAGAGGTGAAATCTGGTTCGCCGCGACGCCTGGTGGCGATCGGCCCGTGCTCATCCTGACCAGGGATCCGGTTGCGGACCGAATCGGATCGGTGGTCGTGGCCGCATTGACGCGGGTCACCAGAGGACTTGTGTCGGAGCTCGAGTTGACACCCGAAAGCGATGGGGTTCCCACCGAGTGCGTGGCCAACTTCGACAACCTCCACACTTTGCCCCGGGAATCGCTGCGGCGACGAGTTGCTCAGTTGGGACCGGTCCGCATGGCTCAGGCCTGCAGTGCCCTTCGAGACGCGACGGGCTGCTGACGACAGCGCGATCCTCAGCTGTGGGCTGTGGCGGCGTGCTTGATGCCGTGTTTGGTGCTGGTGTCGTGCAACCGCTCGTAGCCGAGCTTGTTGAACGGACAGACTGCTACGCAGATAGAGCATCCGTCGTGAGTGCCGAAGTAGGGCAGACATTTGGCGTCGTCCGCACACGTGAAGCGCCCATCTTCGTGCAGGATGGGCTCCGCGTAGATGGCGTCGACCGGGCACTTGCGGACACAGAGGCGGCAGTGGTCGCAGAACTCCTCGATCCACTCGTGGGGGTTGTTCCCCTCGGGAATCGGAAGATTCTCGATACTCGTGAAGACAGCTGCGAGCCGCACTGTCGGCCCCATCTCCGGAGTAATGATTAGACCATGAATGCCCCTGAAGCCAAGATGGGCGGCCTGTGCCAGCGGTGGGTAGAGGGCCATGCCGTTGAGGGGATGACCGGCGTGTGCGGAGTAGCCCTTATCCCTCAGGTAGCGCGCAACAGCGTTTGATACCTTGCCGAGTTGGTTGTATGTCTCGTGGACTGCAAGGCCACACGCTTTGCTGGGTGCGGTGTCGATTCTCTTCTTGTCCATCTCCATGGTGAGGACCACTGCATGCGGGTGCAGCACCGCCTTGCCTTTGAAGACGAACTTCGGATCGACCTCCGCATACCCAACGGACAGGGCTCCCTGCGATTTGGCAAACGACTCGAGGGCGGCCAGCCCTACAGAGTCGATTTCGGTGAGGGGGTTGAGTGGGTTGTCGGCCAACTCGACTACGGATGCCTTGATTCCTCGCACCGAACCGATCATCTGTGGAATCGACTTAGGAATCCCAGGCGGGCGGTACGCCTCGGGAACCTCAGCAACACCACGCAGAATCTCGACCCTTACCGGGGCCGTGGGGCCTGCGAGCACCGCACCAGGCATCTCGACGACAGCGTCCTCATACCGCTGATGCATGCCCTCCATCTTCGGCATCATCCGGTGCATGATCCGTTTCATGAAGCGTTGTCGCCGAGTGAGGACCGGGGCTTGGCTTGTCATGACTTGGCTCCGTATCTGTCGAGCCATCGATCGACATGGGCCTCCGCCCACTTTCGGTCGATGGGTGAATGCATAATCAGGGCGTTGAAGAAGACGGGAGCTCCGAGATCGTCGGCGAGGGTCTCCGGCTGCACTCCCTTCTTCACTCGTCCGTTGACAACCCCCTCCTCGATGACCCGGGCGGCCGCTTGACGACGTTCTGTCACAAAACGTGTCCGGACCGCGTCGAGAGCAGGGTCCCGGCGGGACTCGAGGATGAGCGCAGCTGCTACCGACCCGATCGGTTCCGAGCCGAGCAGGTCTCCTAGGTGGAGAACCAGCGAGACGAGATCCTCCCGCAGATCGCCGGTTACCAGGGTATCAACCGGACCGACCCGGGCAGTCACGGCCTCGAGTAGAAGCTCCATTCGCTCAGGCCAATGCCGGTAGATCGTCGAACGGGCGACGCCACATCGTTGAGCAATCGCATCAATCGTGGCTCCGTTGAAGCCCCGATCGGCAATCACCTCAACAGCTGCCTCGAGGACCACTCGCCGCGTGTGTTCGATCCTGGGATCAACTCTCGTGGTTGCCATGGGTTCAACTATACAACAAAACTGTTGCATAGTGCTACAGAGGTGTTGCATTGACCGAGCACGATCAGATCGCCCGTCTGGAAGTGCGCGCCGCCGTGGCGCCCACCGTCAGGTTGCGCAGGGCGGTTTGAGCAGCCATGACTCGTTCCTGTGAAGCCTCCCACGCCGGATCGCGGGCTGCCCCAGTTCGTTTCGGCAGGCGTAGGAGAATGAGCACCACCAGCGCAGTCATCAGAATCAATGCTGCGGAAATGAAGAATGCGCCTTGCGGCGAGAGACGCGACGTGACGATGGTGACCAGCGCAGGTGCCAATAGGCTGCCCAAGCTTCCGACCGCCGTCTTGATGCCCATGGCTCGCGAACGATGCTCTTCCGGTGTGATGTCCAGGTAGGCGGCACTCAGTGCCGGGTTGACCAGAGCCTCGCCGAGCCCGGCGATGATGAAGGCGGCGATTATCACCCAGAAGGCATCCGCAACCATGAGTCCGGCGTACTGAGCCGAATGCAGCGCGAGGCCGACGATGAGAATTGGCTTTCGCCCAAAGCGGTCACTCGATCGACTGAGCGTCAAGCTCCCGATCAGCGTCGCCCAGCCATAACAACTGATCACCGCGCCAAACTGGGAAGTCGACCACTCCAGTTCGTCGAATACGTAGAACGGCAGTTGCGGATCGATGAAGAACCAGGCGAAGACCATGCTCAGATTGACGAAGAGCAACGTGCCAAAGGCCAGCAACGGATGCGGCAGGGAAGCCATGAAGGAGACGGATGTTCCCTTCTCCTCCGGCACCAGTCGTGCGGCTCGCTTCTGGTGGAGGACGGCCCTCCGCCTCTTCTCACTCGTATGGGTTTCGGGAATGGCGAGGAACGCAACCAGGAGGGTGACCAGAGCAATCCCAATCGATGCAAGGAAGGGCGGGCCGTAGCCCCATCTGTCGTAGAGCAGACCGCCCACGACCGGTCCAACGATGAAGCCCGCCGACGTCCCGCCGCCGATGATGCCGATCCAACGGGCGCGCTCATCTCGGGGTGCGATGTCGGCGACGAGCCCCATCGTCGCCGGCCCGAGCCCCGCCGTCAGCGCCCCGGCTACGCCGCGAACGATGATGAATACCAGGGAGGTCGCCGCCAGGTAGTAGCCGGCGAAAGCGGCCGCAAACACTGCAAATGAGCCGAGGATCAAGGGCCTCCTGCCGAACCTATCCGCCAGCAAGCCCATGAACGGAGCAGCGATCACGGCGGCCAGCGAATAGGCCATCACACTGAGCGCCAAGACCTCCACGCTGTCACCGAAGTCACCGATCTTCCGGGCGAAGAGCGGGAAGATCATGCCGTAGCTGGTCATCTGGAGAGCAGTGCAAACTGCCAGCAGGATGATGATCTTGCGGGCACGACGCGGGTCCATACCGGGCTTCACTACCCGCGTTGCCTGCACAACCATCCCCATGTGGTCGTGACGCCTTGGCCGATTCACACCCTGGCTCCGAGTTCCACAAGCAGTGTGGCCAGATCCATGTAGATCGTCTCGCGCTGGATGAGTCCCCCGCTCACGTCATAGACAGTCATGCCCCGGAACTGAATGGTTCTCCCTGTGGGATCGAGCTGCTCCGGAAATACTGGTGGACCCAGCGGGCCGGTGTGAGTACCGGTGAAAACCCACTCCGTCACGACGACGTCCTCAGCGGCGATCGTGCGCTTCACCTCGTAGTCCGCCTCGTCGAAGGCGCCTAGCCAGATCGGGAAGAACCCGGCGCTTTCCTCTGCGGGCACGGGCGGGTTCTCGAACGCATCGCCGTAGACCCAATCCACGACGTAGTCCGCAGCATGCAGCGATCTTATCGTTTCGAAGTCCTGCACAGCCATGGCCGCGATGAGCTGCGAGACAACCTCGAAAGCAGAGGGATCGCCTGATTCGTCGCTCTTCCTCCGGCTCCCCACTAGCTCATCTCGAAGCTTCGACGGAATGCAACGGTTCGAGTTCGAAGCTCAACCCGGCATGTGCCTTGACGCGGTCCAGAAGCAGATCGCCGAATGCCGACGCCGGGGTCCAAGATCCGCCACCTACCGGGATCTGCTCTGAGTCCTCCGCCAGACACAGGGCCGACTCAGCAATCATCCGGCTGGTGGATTCGGTGCCGGGGTCACCTTCCCCGTGAAGCCGGGCCTTGATGATCCTGCCATCGGCGGTCTTCCCTACCAGGACAGCACCCCACTCCCCATTCTCACGGGTCTCAGCATCGGGGCCTTCACCCGGCTTGGGCAGTACATGCTTCGTCATCAGGGGCCGCGTCAGCGGAATCGCCGTTGCCACGATCAGGCCGGCAAACTTCAGAGCCCCTCCCTTGGCCTTCAGCCAACCCACCGGCCCGCTCCCGACCATGTGGGATTCAGGGCCGTACATGAAATCCTCGCCATACGGGTAGCCCAACAGGGCGTGGCTGCGGCGGACGATCTTGGTGTTCATCGGCCCCATGAAGAACGGCTTGGTCCAAACACCGAGGTCCTCGTCGTACACGACCTCGGTCGACATCATCTTGTTTGGTTGGTCCGGTCCGTGGCGCATTCCATCCGGGTTCAGGCTGTACGGCTGCGTCATGCACTCGCTGATGAATTTGTCGCCGCTGTGCTCCATTCCGTAGATGAGACAGCCCGCAGTCCCGCCGCTGAAGCCACCGCTGAACTCGTCGATTGCCATCTTGATATGCCGGCATGGCTCACCGAACCGCTCTATCGCCGCCCTCTGTAGGAAGAGGACACCCAGGTCTGATGGAACGGAGTCCATGCCGCATGCATGCACGATGCGGGCACCGGTCTGTTCGGCTTCGGCCTGATGGGTGTCGATCATCATCCGGATCCAGTGCGCCTCGGCGGCCAGATCGCAGTAATCGGTACCAGTGCGGACACATGCTCCGAGGAGCTCAGAACCGAACATCGCATACGGCCCGACCACTGAACACACCACGCGCGTCCGGGCGGCCAGGGCCTCCAAAGAGGCCGCATCATGGCTATCCGCAATGACTATCGGAATCTCTGCGGCTTCAGGCCCGAGTCCCGACCGGACCTTCTCCACCTTGGCTTGGTTTCGCCCGCCCAGGGCCCAGCGCAGCTCACTGCCGCCTCGGGTGCGGGCTGCCATATGGTGGGCTACCCGCCGTCCCGTCGAACCCGTGGCTCCCCACACAACAATGTCGAACTCGCGGTCACGTTTCATGGTCAGTCCTTCTGCTTCCTACTAGCAATACCTTCTGTGTTCACTCACTCCCGCTGACGCTGATCATGATCACCTCGTCCGCTTGCGTAGGAGCAGCGCGGACAGCAGTGCCGCCAGCCCAACGAGAACGACCGTCGGCGCGACCCACTCGAGGTCGCCGGGGCCACCGGGTCCTGTCACGGCTTCGCCAAGCTCGATCTCGACCACCTCATAGCGGCGGTCAGCCTGCACCCCGAGGGATGCGATCTGCTCGTCGCTCGCTGCGGTGAGATCCAGGCCGGGATGAGCGAGCTTGGCGGCAAAGCCAGAGCGAATCAGGACCTGTCGGACGAGTGCGATTCGTCGTTCTTCATCGGTCACCATTTCGCCGTGACCGGACACCCTTCGGCCGTCGGGTAGCCACACCTCACACCGAGGATCCGCCTGCAGATTGAGCAGCCAGTGGGTGGTGGCGCCGAATCCCGCGAGACACTGGACGGTGTTGCCTTCGAGGGCGAAGTTGAGCGGAGCCCGACGAGGTTGGCCCGACTTCCTGCCGGTTGTGGTCAAGACCATGATGTAGCCCACCGTTGGGTCCGCGAAGTGCGAGCCGAAACCCAATCGCCACATCAGAAGCATGCGTCGGTTGACCCATCGGAAGAAGCTACGCAACTGACCTT
This sequence comes from Acidimicrobiia bacterium, assembly GCA_030065575.1. Classification (GTDB taxonomy): domain Bacteria; phylum Actinomycetota; class Acidimicrobiia; order Spongiisociales; family UBA5794; genus JAAETI01. Next base: position 9,031 of record JASJDZ010000019.1, on the reverse strand, counting down.
CGCGTGCCGTTGTGAGATCCATCAGTCCTCCATTGCTGTCAGGTTCGGTGATGCGAGGTTCTCTCCAACACCCCAAACGGGCGCTGCTACTACCCGAGCCGACCGAGCTCGCGATCGATCTTTGCCTCGCTGATCTCAGCAGGCCTTACGTAGACACTCACCGCGTGGGCGACAACGCCGATGCCCCATCCGAGGATTGGCCACACCGGCCAGAAGTACCCGGCCGAGGTCAACGCCCAGATCAGCACCAAGAGCGCGTTCACGGCGAGATAGACAACGAAGTGGCTCCAGAACCCGCGCTTGGCTTGGATCCGCCGAATAGCTCGTTCCCTTTGATCATCAGTCACTGGTCTCTCCTTCTCTCCGGTTGTTGCCATGGGTGGATTGTCTGTCACAGGAGGGGGGTTGGGCATCACCCCCCGTCTCAACCCCCCGGGGTGTTCCATGTCACCAGCGGCTGGTCTTGTGCCTAATTGCGTTAGTGAGGTCTATCTGACCGAGCTCACATGAAGCTCATGGGAACCCGGGCTACCTGTTCTCCGCGGCAGATCGGTCCACGTAGGTCACAATTCTGTGGCCAGACCTGGTGAGGGAGTCGGCGCCCTTCGTCAGAAGCAGGAATGCTGCGACCACAACCCACAGACCCACGAACCAAGCAAACATCGCAATCGACTCTGACGAGGTGGCGTCCACCAGGGCCCAGCTGATCCAGGTATTGACGGCTCCATGCAGGACCGAAGCTGCCAGGGAGTTCCCGCCGGTGCTGTTGAAGAGCCAGGTGAATCCGATCGAGAAGATCATGGTCGAGAGAGTCCAGAAGCCGAGGGTCAACCAGAGTCCAAGCTCTTCACCCAGCGTTGCTTGGAAGGTTCCTTCGACGAAGAGCAGCGGTGCGTGCCAGAGCCCCCACCAGAAACCCACAATCAGGCTTGCGATGAACGCACTGCGGTCGCGCTGGGTGAGCGGAAGCATGAAACCGCGCCAGGCAATCTCCTCGGGTATGCCGTTGAGCAGCGTCAACATCAGCAACAGAGGGACGGCTGCGGCAAGGCCCGACCACAACTCCGAGTTCAGCGACGGGCCGCCGGTGGTTGTTGCCAGCACAAGAGCGAGGACCGTTACCACCAACGGCAACAGTATTGCGATGGCCCACCAACCGAGACCGAACTTCGGGTTCAAGGAACCCTTGACAAACCGCCACGCCTGCGAGCGGCCGTCCAGCACTCCAACGGTGATCACCGCCGCGATCCCAGGTCCGAATGTGCCAAGAACAAACAGCTCCTTCGCCAGACCAACGACCAGAAGAACCCCGACGATGACAGCTGAGAAGAGGAGGGCCAGCGCGTAGAAGAAGGCGAGTGGGTAGCGAGCCACCAGCCCTGAACCCGTCTGCGAAACCAATGTGCTCTGCCGTCCTCGGTCAGTCATCGTTCTGTCTTCCTCTTCGGTCTTCTCCGTAGCTGAATCGTCCAGTCCAGAAGGGGGGTTGGGCATCACCCTCCCTCACTACCCCCCGGGGTGTTCCATGTCCTCAGCGACTGGACCCCGCATCGCCACGTGGGCGAGTCGATCGCTTGACGAGAACTTCACCCAGCCGAGCCGCCCCTGGATGCACTCGTCTGCGGACTGGATGACTGTACGATCGTCAGCTGGGCCGACCTCGCAAGCCTCGAGAGATGGGGGGATCGTGTGGACAAGGGCTCAGCGGAGCCAAGCATGAACCAACGGGGAGGCATCGATGTGAAGCGGTTCGCTCCCGGGCTGGACCAGCTCCGCCGCTACGAGCGCTCCTGGCTCAGGCCCGACCTTCTCGGCGGGTTGACCGTGGGTGCGATGTTGATCCCGCAGTCGATGGCGTATGCCGAGCTGGCCGGCATGCCTCCGGAGGCGGGCTTCTACGCTGTCCTACTCGCTCTCTTCGCTTATGCCATCTTCGGAAGTTCGCGGCACCTCGGTGTCGGTCCTGAGCCGGGGACGGCGATCCTGGCCGCCACCGCGGTGGGGGGCATGGCCGCTGGAGATCCGATCCGATACGCAGCGCTCATGGCGGCGCTCGCCCTAGTCGTGGCAGCCGTGTGTTTGGTGGCCGGACTATTCCGCCTGGGCTTTCTCGCCGACCTGCTCTCGAGGCCCGTCCTCGTCGGCTACATCACCGGAATCGGCCTTACCTTGATCAGCAGCCAGATCGCCAAGGTGACCGGCATCCCAATCCAAGAGGACGGCTTCTTCAGCCGTTTCGCCGAGATGCTCTCAATGTTGGACGCCATCGATCCTGCCACCATCGCGATGGGTGCGGCCTCTCTGGCGCTGATCCTGGCGCTGCGGCGCTGGCCTGCGGTGCCCGGGGCGTTGATCGCTGTGGCACTGGCAACAGGCGTGACCGCGTTGTTCTCCCTGGCCGAACACGGAATTGCTGTAGTCGGCGACATCCCCGCCGGTCTACCGGCACTCGGGCTACCTGGTATTGCGGGGAGCGACATGGTGGCGTTGATCCCAGCCGCACTCGGTATCGCGGTAGTCGGCTACTCCGACAACGTGCTGACGGCAAGATCGATCAGCGCCGAGCGAGGCTACCGCATCGACTCAAACCAAGAGCTTCTTGCCCTCGGAGCGAGCAATCTGATGAGCGGGATTTCCCAAGGATTCCCGATCTCTTCGAGCGCTAGCCGCTCATTTGTGCCGGCATCAATCGGAACCCATACCCAATTGACCAGCATCGTGGCCGCCGTCTTCGTGACCGCCACACTCCTGTTCCTACGACCGGTCCTCGCCAACTTCCCGCAGGCCGCCCTCGGGGCAGTCATCCTGGCGGCCGCCATCGCCATCATCGACGTCTCCGGATTCCGGGAGCTGTGGCGATTGAGCCGGGCCGAGTTCCTCTTGGCGATCGCTGCGGCGCTCGGGGTCATGATCTTCGATGTGCTCACCGGGGTTCTCATCGCCGTTGCGTTGTCCGCCGCGGTTGCGCTGTGGCGCATTGCCCGTCCCAGCGATGCCGTGCTCGGTGGCGCCTCGGAACTCGATGGTTGGGTAGCGGTTGACGACTTTCCCACTGCCCGTCCACTGCCGGGACTAATGGTGTACCGCTTTGATGCGCCTCTGTTCTTCGCCAACGCCGAGTGGTTCCGCGAACGGGTCGAGCAAGCTTTGGACATCAATCCGGGAGAGGAGGAATGGATCATCTTCGATTTCGACGGGATCGGCTCCGTCGACACCACCGCAGTGGCGATGTTGGAGGAACTCCTGGCCGAGCTTCCGAGCCTCGGGATCCACGTCGTCGGCATCGCCCGGGCTAACCATGACACAATCGACCGACTCCAACGCGCCGGCCTCGTGGCGCCCGACGGAGCAATCAGGACCTTCGCCACCATCAACCAAGCCGTCGCCGAATTCCGAAGTCGCTGACTGCCGTCATTCCCCCCCAGGCGAGGTGGGCAAGAGAAAGCTGCGGGTTAGTTGTGTCGGGGGGTTCACCTAGGCAGCGGCGTTGTGAACGCCGGCGATCCGCGCGGCGACGACGTACGCCAACCAGCCCCAGACAAGGCCTGCGATCGCTCCGGCGATGACGTCCCAAGCTGTATGGACCTCAAGCAGCGTGCGGCTTGCTGCGATGGCGAGCGCCCAAACCGGTATCACGTAGAGGGTTGCAACGCGTCGCCAGCCGGAGAGCCAGGACGAGCCGATGGCAGCAAGCAGGGCGGCGAAGGTGACTGCCGCAGTCGTGTGTCCCGAGGGGAAGGAGTAGCCGGTCTCGTGGACCCAGTGGGCCCGGACCAGCGAAGACAGTTGTGGGGTCGATTCCTCGGTCAGACGTTCTCGCAGAACGCCTCGCCGGGCCTCCTTGTCGCCGACGGCATACAACGTCTCAGCGTCGGGGAAGTCCGAGCCCAGCACTCCCGTCTCGGCCAGCGTCACAATGTTGGGTCGCTCGATGGCAATGGCCGGCTTGACCACCTGCTCGTTGAGTTGGCCGTTGCCGGCTAGCGCGACGACCATCACCAATGCCATCGCTGCCGCTTCCCGCACCCGCCTTTGCGTCGCGAGCCCGCGGCGCGCCACCAATATGGCTACCGCCGCGATTGCTATTGGCGTCAGCTGAGCCCGGCTCGCGGTGTCGGTGAGCCGTACCACTGCATCCGCAAACCAAGTGTCAAGCGCGATCCGTGGCAGCAGCGGGATCAGCAAGAAGCCAAGCACCAGACCGAGCACGAGCAGGCGCTTGGCGTCCACTCGGGGTCTTGCGGCCGGGGTGCCTGTTGACATCCCGCGATGATATTCCGATTGGTGGCGGCCCGCGACTATCGATCGCTGGCTGCGGCGGACGGTCGCAAACCTGCCACTAGTTTCCGCGCTCCGGCCCTCGATCTGGAGGAAGCACCCGAAGAATCCGAGCTGGCCACAACCAAATGGTCATCCGAACCGGTCACGCTCACCGGCTCGATGGGAGCAGGGGTTCTCAGCGGAGCCCAGCTGGGATAGGACTGACTGCAGCGCCGATCGGCGCACGTCTCCCGTTCTTGCGAGAGAACGATTGACCTGCGCTGGCCAAGGTCAGGCCACCTCGAGGAAACGGCGGATTGCTTCGCGGATGATCTCGCTGGTGGATGTGTGGTCGGCCTCGGCTCGAGCCTCGATGGCCGCCTTCAACTCCGGGTCGATGCGAACAGGAACCACATCTGCCGGTCCCGACCCCATCGGCGGGCGACCGCGGCGACGAGTCTTGAGTTCCTCAACGTCGTATGCAGTCTCTTCGACCTCAACCGCGAGACGCTCTAGGTCATCATCGCTGAGGCTGCGGCCGCTGGCAGTGCGGCGCGTCTTTTTGTCACTCATGGTGTGTCCTCCCCGGGGAACGGGAGCAAATCGTAGAAAGCGGGTCGAAGCTGCATGGCGTGAATCACCAGCTGAGCGTCATTGGGGAGTTCGAGCAAGATGATCTCCAGAAGGTTCCCGGCGCGGTCCGGTCCGATGGCCAGGACCTTGGCGGGGTCCGCGTCGGGTTCGAGGTCAACAACGGTGATGGCGTTGTCCAGGGCGTGCAGGATATCGACGTCGCTGATGCCGTGCTTATGGGCTGTGTGGTAGATCTCCACATCTCAATATCGTAATACGAAAATCTGAGTGATGGAAGACACCCGTCGACGGATTGGTACAACCGTGCATTCGACTCACCGAGCGAATAAGCGCCGTTCTCGGACACTGTCCGATGTGATCGTTATGGATCCCGATTTGGTGATCGGCGTAGTCACTTGGCCGGCGATGCTCGGCTGCGTGGGCCTCTGAAGCGCCGGATTCGCTCCGCTCTCTCGTTGCTCGCCGTGACAATTCTGTTAGCTCGGTACGGCCCAGTCGATCTGAGACTCGGGAATCCCCTGCTCTCGAGCGTGCGCCTGAGCAGCGCGCAGGGTTGCCGCGTCTCCTCGTACGTAGGTGAAGACGCGCTGTGAGAACACGACGTAGCTGCGGTCTCCGTTGTTGAAGTCCACGTACCATGGGCCAGCGGCGAGGTCATCAGCGAGGGCCTGCGCGCACGCGGCGGCTTGATCGTCATCGGTCTCGAAGGTGTGGACCGTCCATTTGGCCGGTTGACCGGCGGCCGGCGATGAGATGTCGACAACCTTGGTGTCGACGACATCCAACCTGTCAAGGGACGAATCCCCAACCAGGCTCTCCCTGATCAACACTCCTCGGAACATCCAAACAGTTTCGCACACGCGAGCATCCAGGAGCGCGTCGGCTGCACACTGCGTTCCGTGGTCAAGGCCGATCCGACCGACCGATCCTCGACGTGCCTGATTGATGATGTGGGGGTGTTATGGGACGTGTTTGTTCCGTAGCGTTAGGGGTCCCGGCGGGTTTGGCTCTCGGTGTGCCTGGCGTCGATCGTGGCGTCTTGTGAACGACCTGTCGGCCCGTCGGGATCCTGGCTGTGGTGTGGCTCGAAAGAGGCGAACGCCAGAGGCAATTCGTTGTGATCAGGAGTGCCCACTACGGCCCTCTGTGTGACCTCAAAAGAGGAGGTTTGCTGATGGTCACAACTATTGGAATCGACCCACACAAGGCAACGCACACCGCGGTGGCGATCGACGAATCCGAAACGGTGCTAGGTGAGTTGACGGTCTCCGCTGATCGGTATCAGACAGCTCGGCTGATGGACTGGGCTCACAAACTCAACGGCAACGGACGTATCTGGGCGGTCGAGGCTGCTGGCGGTCTTGGTTATCTGCTGTCACAACAGCTGGTGGCCCGCGACGAGGAAGTGATAGATGTGCCCCCGGTGCTGGCCTCACGGATTCGGGTGCTGTCATCGGGCAAGTCAGACAAGAACGACCCGAATGATGCCCGTTCGGTAGCAATCGCCGCTTTGCGTCAACCCGGTCTGGCCCGGGTTCGGCGCGAGGACCATGTCCAGGTGCTGCGGATGTTGGCGAAACGCCATCTCGAGCTCACCTCGCTACGGACCCAGGCGGTATGTCGGTTGCATTCGGTGCTGGTGCAGCTCCGCCCAGGCGGAATCCCGCCCCGTTTGTCGGCAAACCGAGCCAGCCAGCTGCTTCGCAACATGCGCACCTTGGACTATGTCGGCGAGCAGCGACGTGCCAGTGCCCGGACACATCTTGCTGACATCCGCCGCCTCGACCGAGACATCGACGCCAACAAGACACTGATCAAACGGGCAGTAACCACCTCCAACACCACGGTGACCGATGTCTTTGGGGTCGGGCCGGTGCTGGCTGCGTTCCTAGTCGGATACACCGGTGACGCAGCACGGTTCCCTTCCCCAAATCACTACGCCGCCTACAACGGCACCGCCCCCATCGAATACTCATCCGGAGGCAAAACCCGGCATCGGCTATCGCTGCGAGGAAACAGGAAACTAAACCACGCCATCCACATGGCCGCGGTCACCCAGATCCGCTTCGACACCCCCGGACGCCGGTACTTCGACAAGAAAGTCGCTGAAGGCAAAACCAAAAAGGAAGCCCTCCGGGCATTGAAACGACGCATCTCCGATGCCGTCTTCCAGCGACTCATCACCGACCAACAACGGGCAACAAGCTAGGGCCCGGGGGGCACCCAGGAACGACTCCAAAAGCTAGCGTGGCCGGCCTCGCATCCTGATCACCGGCTCTTCAGCTCAGCCACCCCGGGCCACCCCCAAACCTACACCCAGGCCGGACAACCGGCCAGACCCCACGCGCCCAAAAACAACCACTTGACACAAAGAGGCTTCGATCCCGAGCACTCGGCGGAATAATCGTTCTTGCAGCAGAATTGTGGATCGGTGGTGCGGCTAACCGGGGACGTCGAGGATGAGACCAAGCGTGTCGCGGATCTGGCTGACTGCTGCAGCACCGATGTTTCCGGTCACCTGATCGACTCGCATCGTCGACACTGCTCTGATGTGTTGGCACTGGGCCGCAGACTGGTTTCGCAGTCCGTTGACGTCGTCGGGCTCGATGGTGACCTCCGCAGCGAAGCCGCGCACTGTGCTGGTCAACGGCACAACCTGGATCACGTTCGGCTGTGCATCCAAGATCCGTTGAGCAGTGATAACTACGGCGCGATGACGAAAACCAGCCTCTCGGCCTTCGGGCACCCCTAGATCGAGTTGTATCACATCACCCGAGTTCAGCATCGAGCCAATCAACTTCGTTACGGCTCAAGGTGGCCGTGAGCTCTTCGCCGATCCGGTCCTGGCGTAGACGCCGGACCGCCAGGGCAACAGTCTCCCCGACCGTGGTGCCTAGCCGATCAGCTAGTCGTTTGAGTTCCTGGTGGGTGGCTTGATCAATTCGAACACTCGTACTCTGCATACCAATCAGCATACAGGACTGCATGCACGACAGGAAGAGGGTCAACGTCACACACCCGCCCGAGATCACCCACCACGCCGCGCGTTATCGAGCACTCCCACGCCCCTCGAACCGGCAAGATGCGCTAGCAAACAGGTATCTGGAGTAGACCAGAGGCCCCCGGGCTGGGATCCCGAGGGCCTCTGTGGCCGGAACTTGGGTTGTTGCCCCGAGTTCGATGTCATCGAACTCGTCCTATCCCGGCGGGATAGACGGTGTTTGCATCACCCCCCTACCCCAGCGGCCTCCGCCGCTGCGGTACCTTCCCCCCACTGCGTGGGGGGACTGACCAGGTGCGTCGCCTGGAGTACAGAACCATGGTTGCGCCCGCCGTCAGCATCATCAGCGCGGCCAGCAACAGGTCACCAAAGTTGGCGCCGGTGAATGGAAGCGTGTCGGGCGGATCGTCCGGATCCGGGTCGTCGCCCGGGCCGGGCAGCGTCAGCGGAGTTACTGCAATGGTGTGGGTGTGGATGATGCAGATCTGCGGATCGTCGTCATCGCAGACCTCGACAACGACCTGATAGGTCCCGATCTCTTCGGTCACACCGTTGAAGGTGCCCTCCGGATTCAGGGTGATCCCCGGGGGCAGCTCGCCGCTGATGTAGGTGACCGTTACCGGGCCGCCATCGGGATCGAAGACCGGCATCGGACTCAACGGATCGCCGACTACGACCGACTGGAATGAAGCCTCGGGCCCCGGTGGCTCATTGACCTCGACGATGGTCACCGTGACCGTTGCGGTGTCGCACAGCCCCGTTGCCGGAATGCCGCCGACCACACCATCCAACTCGCAGATCGTGTACGTGAAGGTGTCCACACCAACGAAGCCGGGGTTCGGCGTGTAGGTGATGGTCCCATCCGGGTTCACCACGATCGAGCCGTTGGTCGGGTCGGTCGTCGTGCTGATCGCAAAGCTGTGGCCGTCCGGGTCGCTGTCATCGTCGAGCACGGTGATGACAACCGGCGTGTCCTCATCGGTGACATCCTCATCGTCAACCGCAACCGGCGGGCGGTTCCCGACCAGCGGGAAGTCGGCCGTCAGATCGCTGCCACCACCCGGCAGTGACACGGTCACCGGCGGGGCGGTACCGAGATCGGCCGGGATGGTTGTCTCGTCGATCTCGACGAAGTACTCACCTGCGGGCAGACCGTCGACCAGGTACTGGCCGTTG
>JASJDZ010000046.1 GCA_030065575.1 Acidimicrobiia bacterium | reverse complement strand
GCGCAAGGGTTTCCAGCGTTGTAGCCCCGACCGGATTTGAACCGGCGTTACCGCCTTGAGAGGGCGGCGTCCTAGGCCGCTAGACGACGGGGCCAGGACGGCCGAGCCGTATCGGCTCGGCTTGTCGCTCGGGGGGGAGGACTTGAACCCCCAATTACAGGACCAGAACCTGCTGTGTTGCCAATTACACCACCCCCGAAAGGAGCGCCGGAAGGTTAGGGACAACCGCAAAGAATGGCAACCCGGAGAGGCCTCGGCGACCCACCTTCGATACCGCAAGTTGCATTTCATGCAACTCAACCTGTCACGTGGGACAGGCGCCGTTTGCATCGGCCGGCAACCTGGCGACGTCAGGTCATGAGCTCCAAGGCTCTGCCCAGTCGTGCGACAGACTCTTCTCGACCCAGCGCTGCAATCGACTCGAACAACGGCGGGCTGACCGATGAGCCGGAGATCGCAACCCGCAGCGGCTGGAAGCCTTTACGCGCCGACATCTCCAGTTCCTCGAGCATCGCCCGAAGCGCAGTCTCGACCGCCTCGATGCTCCAATAATCCACGTCGCTGAGCCACTCGGCAGCACCGGCGACAGCTGCCGCGGCGCCTTCCTTGGTCATGACCTTGTCCCATGAATTCTCGTCGTACTCAATGTCGGCGAACAGGAAGGCAACTTGTGGCGGCACTTCGGTGAGCAGCTTGGTGCGCTCCTGTACGAGCGGAGCAATCTCAGCGAGGGTGGCCACCTCTTCATCGTCGAGCGAACGCCCCAGGTGCTCCTCAACTCCCGGCTGCACAGCCACGACGAACGCCTCACTCGGCATCTCCCTGATGTAGACGCCGTTCATCCATTGCAGTTTGTCGGTATCGAAGATGGCCGGATTCTTCGAGACCGTGCTCAAGTCGAAACGATCGATCATGCCGTCCACGGCGATCAACGTATCGTCATCACCGGGCGACCAGCCGAGCAGGGCCAGGTAGTTCAGCACTGCCTCCGGAAGATATCCCTCCTCGCGGTACGCCTTGATCGCAGTGTGACCGTGGCGCTTGGACAGCTTCTTGCCATCGGGCCCCATCAGGAGCGAAAGATGAGCGTAGGTGGCGCGCTCGGCCTCCATCGCCTCGGTGAGCAGTATGTGCTTCGGGGTTGACGAGAGCAGATCCTCGCCTCGCACCACATGGGTGATACCGAAGTCCACGTCATCCACCGTGCTAGCGAGGTGATAGGTGGGCGTGCCGTTGGAACGCAGGATCACGAAGTCATCGACCTGCACGTGATCGAAGGTGACCGTGCCCCGGACGACATCCTCAAATGACGTCTCGCCGGGGCGGGGAACGGCAAAGCGCACAGTCGCGGGCTCGCCGGCTGCCACCCTGGCCGCCGCCTCGGCGGGATCGGGCTCGAATCGTCCGTCGTAGGCGGGCGACCGCCCTTCGGCTTGTGCCTCTTTGCGGAACTCATCGAGCTGATCGGGGGTGGCGAAGCTGTAGTAGGCCCGGCCTGATGCGACGAGCTGGGCAGCGACATCTTGGTACCGACGAAGCCGTTCGCTCTGGCGGTACGACTCCATCGGGCCACCGGCTTCGATCCCTTCATCCCATTCGAGCCCGAGCCACCTCAGGCCATCGAGGATGTCGGCGCGAAACTCCTCTGTGCTCCTCGCCTCATCGGTATCGTCACTTCGCAGGATGAACGTGCCCCCCTGACCCCGAGCAAACAGGTAGTTGTAGAGGGCGGTGCGGCCGCCGCCGACATGGAGGTAGCCGGTCGGGGACGGGGCGAAACGAACTCGCACGGTCATTCTCCCCCACCCTTTCTTGCCACGACAGTGTTCATGAGAACTCCGATGCCTTCGATCTCGACCTCCACCTTGTCTCCGGGAACGATCGGCCCTACGCCGGCCGGCGTGCCGGTGAGGATCACATCACCCGGGAGCAATGTCATCACATGACTCACGTACGAAAGCAACTCGGAAACCCCGAACACCAGGTCGGCGGTCGATCCCGACTGACGTAGCTCGCCATTGACCCGGCATGTGACCTGTAACCCCTCGAGCGGATCGAGATCTGTGTCGATCGCGGGCCCGAGTGGACAGAAAGTGTCGAAGCCCTTGGCCCGGGCCCACTGACCATCGGAGCGCTGCAGGTCACGTGCAGTGACGTCATTGGCCGCGGTATAACCGAGGATGTACGAGCCGGCGTCCTCGATTCGCACATCACGAGCAACCTTGCCCACGACGATGGCGAGTTCGGCTTCATGATGCACATTGTCGCTCTCGTTTGGCAGCGCGATCGCTTGCAATGGGCCGATCACCGACGTGGGAGGCTTGAGAAAGATCAGCGGCTCCTCGGGCACTGCGCTGTCGAACTCGGCAGCATGGTCCACGTAGTTCTTGCCGATGGCGACCACCTTGGTGGGGATCACCGGAGCCAGCAGACGCGCCTGGTCCCACCCGACCACCGTTTCGGTGGGTTCCCAGGCAACAAATGGACTGCCCAGATGAAGCCGGATGCCTTCAGGTTCAACCGCACCGTAGGTGATGTCGTCGACGCTGGAGTCGACCCGGACGATCTTCATGTTGATTCTCCGTCAGTGATTGATGAGGGTCTTGCCCTCGGCGGTACGGGTTAGGACATCCTCGGCGGTCAGAGCTAGGACGCCCGGGTCGAGAGAGGCGATGAATCCGTGAAGGCGACCCGGATGATGCGCAACCGCGGCAAACCAGCGCTTCCGCAACTCCCCCATGTCCCGGCGGGTTGCCTCCGGGGCCGCCGGGTCGAGACCGAGAAGCGCAATCGCCAGATCAACGTCCTTGCCCATCGGAGCCCGCCCGAACCGCGCAGCCCGAGCCGATGCGACGGCCGCCAGGGCAATATCGGTATTGGCACGGCGCTCACCGTCGGCCAGTTCGAGCTCCCGGGCCTTGACCAGGGACAGTGCATAACCTGAGTCGGGACCGACGGTGCCAAAGCCGGCGCCGAACTGGGCGTCCTCAGGCCCACCCAACTCGCCCGGTCGCCCCGGTGTCCAAGCTCGGGCGGGATCCGGCTTCGGGCTCGGGCGCGGTAGGTCGGCGATCTCCAGTTCGATGTTCGGCTGCTGTCCCACGTGATCCTCCCGGTGCGCGGGCAAATGGTACTTGTGCATCGACCCGGCCGATGCAGATCGCCTCGATCTAGATGAACTCGAGCCAGTCGCGGTGCTTATCCAGCTTCCCGGAGACGAGGTCGGCATAGAGACCTTGCGCCAGCCGGGTAACCGGGCCGGGTTTGCCGTCGCCGACGAGGCGATCGTCGATCTCACGCACCGGAGTCACCTCCGCCGCAGTACCGGTGAAGAACACCTCGTCCCCGTAGTAGAGGTCGGAGCGGTCCAGTACCTTCTCGACGATCTCGTAGCCCTCCTCTGCCAGAAGGGTCATGACCGCGTGTCGGGTGAGCCCATCTAGACAACCAACCGCAATGGGCGGCGTGTAAACGACGCCGTTGCGGACAAGGAACAGGTTCTCACCGCTGCCTTCGCTGATCACGCCGTCCTGGTTGAGCATTACGGCCTCGTCGTAGCCGGCCTCTACTGCCTCCATCTTGGCGAGGATGCTGTTGATGTACGTTCCGGTCGCCTTGGCGTTGGGGAATGCCGTGTTCGGGAACCGGCGCCACGAAGACACCCGAACTCGGATTCCGTTGCGCACACCTTCTTCGCCGAGATAGGCGCCCCAGCGCCAGGTGATGATGGCGGTCCTGACTTTGGCTCCGCTCGGATTGAGCCCAAGTGCTCCAAGTTCGAGGAACGTGATGGGACGGACGTAGCCCGACTCGAGACCGTTGACGCGCAGCGTCTCCTTGGCCGCTTCCACCAGCTCCGCTACGGACCATTCCAGCTTCATGTTGTAAGCCTTGGCCGAGTGGTGCAGGCGAGTCATGTGCTCCGTCAGCCGGAATACCTCGGTTCCCTCCGGTGTCTCGTAGGCCCTGATGCCCTCGAAGACACCCGTGCCGTAGTGAAGCGCGTGCGAAAGCACGTGAACGTTGGCGTCGGCCCAGGGGACCATTTCGCCGTCAAACCAGATGTACTTGGTGGGTTCCATGAACCTATCTTGCCACACCCGAACCCGGCCTGGTCGACCCGGGCAGGCTGACTCTCACTGGAGGTAGCGGTCGTGCCAGTCGAGAATGATCTCAAAGCGCTCCAACCGGTGCTTCGGGGTGCCGCTGCGAGAGAGCTCATGGCCTTCGTCGGCGGGAAAACGAACCAGTTCGCTGGCAACACCTTCTAGCTGCAGCTTGACGAACAGCTGCTCTGCTTGCTCGATCGGGCAGCGATAGTCACCCTCGGAGTGCAGTATCAGAGTTGGCGTCTGGATCCGGTCGGCCACCGACAGCGGGCTCGCCAGCGCAACGGTCTCCAGGTCATCGAGGCCGTCTTGGAGATACATCCGCGAGAACCACGGACCGATGTCGGACGTCCCGGCGAAGGAAAGGAAGCTGAACAGCCCCCTTTCGGCCACCGCTGACTTGAAACGGGAGTCGTGTGCCAGCACGCGGACCGTCGCATAGCCGCCGTACGAACCGCCCATGACCCCAACCCGATCGAGGTCGAGTCGAGGGAAGCGGGCTGCCGCCGCATCGACCGTTGCCAGCAAGTCGATCATGTCGGGCGAATCGTCCCGGTGCCAGGTTCCCACAATCGCGCGTACGTGCTCGCTGCCGTAGCCATGCGAGCCGCGCGGATTGGTGGCCACCACCGCGTAGCCGGCGGCGGCATACACCTGAAACTCATCGAAGAACCAGTTCCCATACGCCGACGCCGGCCCACCGTGGATGTTGAACAGAACCGGGACCTTGTCCTCACCGGGCGGCAGGTAGACCCACCCTTCAATCTCGACCCCGTCATGCTCGATGACGAAGCCCTCTGGTTCTACGAGATCGGTGGAGTCGACAAAGCCGTCGTTGAGGTTGGTGAGCTGCCGCTCCTCCCCGTCCTCATACAGGAACAGTTCACCGGGTTCGGTCGGTGCGGTTGCGACGAACGCAATACGGGAAGCGTCATCATTCGGGCTGGCTCCGGTAACCGCCCGCCTGCCAACGATGACGTCCGAGCACGCGCCGTCTGCCGCCATGGTCACGACCTTGACCGATCCGGAGTCCTCAACGGTGAAGACGGCGCCGCCGTCCTCCAGCCATTGCGGGCCGGCCGGCAGAATCGTCGGCGCAAGAGGCAAGATGTTGCGGTCCAGATGACCGGTGAGATTCACCAGAGAATTGTCGGCTTCGATCCGGTACAGCGGGGCCACGTCGGGGTGTCCCCAGATGTCGGGGATCCCGACTGCGTACAGGTTGCCCGCTCTGTCGTAGCTAGCCCTGCCCCAGAGACCAACCTCGGTGCGGGCGGTCAATTCGCCGCCCGACACCGGCAGGGTCCAGATCTGCGAGCCGGCATCCAGGCCGCGCCGCTCGTGGCGGGCAGAGGTGAAGGCGACGGTGTCCCCGGAGGGATGCCAGGCGATGTTCGACTCGTTATAGTCACCCTCGGTGAGTTGGGTCGCGGTACGGTCGGCGACATTGAAGAGGTGAACGTGGGTCCGTCGCTCTCCCACCCATCCCAGGCTGTCGAAGCGATAGGGGAAGCGGGTCACCCGACGCGGGCGTCGTTTCCGTTCGTCGGGCTCGACGTCGGCCAGTTCCGGGATCCACTCGGCCGCAACCACGGCGATCTTGCTGCCGTCGGGCGACCACTCGATCTCGAGCGAACCGAGCGGGAAATCCGAGACGATCTCGGCCTCGCCCCCAGACATGTCGAGAAGGGCCAACTGCGGCTTGGCGTCATCACCATCGGCCTTGCGTATGAATGCCAGCGTTTCACCGTCCGGCGACCATCGCGGCGAGCTGTCTGCCGCGCCGGAGGTGAGCGGACGGGCGTGGCTGCCATCCCACAGCCAGAGGCGTCGCACGTACTTGTCGTCCTCGAGATCCATCCGCGTGACGACGAACACGATTCTCTCGCCGTCGGGGTGCAGACGCGGATCAGATGGGACGGCAAAAGCACCTAGTTGGTCGGGACGCATGAAGAACCTCTCGTGTCGAACCGGGCCACTCTATCCGGCCGGTTCACGATCTCGGGATCACGACGTCATTGTGTATTCCACGCGTGAGGCTCGGATCTGTATGTACTCGAAGTCCCCTTCGGCGAGATGCCAAACGGCTTCCCCACCGGCCGGGAGGTTCAACCCGCCGAGCTGAGCGTACTCACGAATCGGCGTCGACCATCGGGTTAATTCTGATCGGCCGTCTCCCATGTCGCGATGGCGGTCGGCGTGGAAATCGACGAACCGGCCCTCGTCATCGAAGCAGAATTCGGCCTGCACAGTGAGGTCACCGGCGCATACAGAGCCGAGAGCGGTGTGATCGTCTACGGACTCCCAACCGATCAGGTCGGTCGCCCAGACAGCAGGGAACCACATCGTCTCGTTGAGCCAGCGAAGAAGCGAGCCCTGGTCTATTGCCGGGCCGGCAGCGTCGACGATGTTGAACATCCCGAGCAACTTGACATGCATGCGCCCTTCGTCGTTGCGAAATGAGTCGGTTGCCGTCCCTGCGGTGATCGGGCCGATCTTGAGCGAGGCTCGCCACTCGAAGCCGGGCCGGGCAATCTCGTAGGTTTCCCGCGAGCTGAACCGAAGCCACCTGCTGGTGTCCGAACTGCGGATCCGGCCAGACTGGTGAACGACAGCTCCTGCGGGAACAGTCGATCCAATCACGCCACTCCAGCGCAGGCTTCGCTGCACCGGTGCGGGCAGCTGTGCAATGAGTTCTTCCGATACCTGCATCTCGATGCCCCCGGCTGATCGACTCGACTCAATCATGGTGGAACCGCGCTTGACGACGAAATCGTCAGACCGGCCGCAACACCGCCAGGTATTCGGGATCGGGCCGCGTCAAGTCGATGATCTCCCAACCAGATCGGGAGGCCAGCTCGGCGAGCTCGTCCGGTGAGAGAAACAAGATGCTGAACCATTCGGTAGCGACTCGCCTGTGCCTGAACCTCATCCGGATCTGGCCGGGCGGGCGACCCGCGGCGCGATTGGATTCGTGGTAGGCAAGGTGGTCGGGATCGTCGGTTGAGTAGGGATCGAGACAGGTACCGACGACGACGCCACCGGGACGCAGCAGGCCGCGCATTGCGTCGAACATACCCGGGGCCTTGGCCGGTGATTGGAGCAGCGCCAGATTGTTGCCCATGAGGATCAGGGCATCGAACGGCTCTACATCAGTTTCGAGGAGATCGAACACCGTTCCGAGAAAGGTGTGGTTCACGCCCCGCTGTTGACACACCTGCACCGCTCCAGGTGACACGTCGAGGGCGACTACGTCGCACCCCCGATTCTGCAAGACGAGGGAGTGTCGACCCGCTCCGGCGCCAATGTCGAGCACCCGGCCGGAGAGGCCCTTGATCGCCCGTGCCTCAGCCTCGGACCAGTGAAACTGCTTGGCGAAGTAGGTGGACGCATTCATTGCCTCGATGAGCCCATCGTCGCGCTCGATGAAGTGGGTGCCAGCGCCCCCCGCGGCGGCATCCAACAAGGCAGCGCCAAATGCATCGCCGGATACGGTTGACCTCATCACGGAATCCTATATGGGTTTGGGACACACAGCGCGCAACCGGGTAGCCTCGCCGAATGCGGAGGATTGTGGCGGCGGGATTCGGAACGGGATTCATTCCCCGCCGACTCTGGAAAGGCGACAACGGAGCGGGCACGTTCGGGGCAGCTCTTGCAGCGCTGATAGGGCTGGCGATGTGGAGCGCGCCCTGGTGGGCGGACCTGATAGTCGCTGCGGCGGCAATCGGCCTTTCTTTGTGGGCAGCGGCGCCCTTTGCCGAAGGCCACTCCGATCCCAATTGGGTGGTGATCGATGAAGTCGCTGGAACATTGGTGGCGCTGATCGGCCTCACCGGGATCCCGTGGCTGGCGGCGCTCGTTGTTGCCCGCCTCGGGGACATCTTCAAGGTTCTCCCGGGAGTACCGCAGGCGGAACGCCTTCCCGGTGCGATCGGAATCACCGCCGATGATGTGGTTGCCGGGCTCTACGGGCTGGCCGTCGGCTGGATGCTCACCGGCTTGCTCTGAGTCAGCGTGCCGCTTTGCGGCACGCCGTCATTGCTGGAAGAAGAAATACCAGGCAGCGACGCCGACGATCGCGCTATAGAGCATCCACTTCACTGCGCTTCTGATGACGCCAAAGACGAACCCGATCACCGCCAGAACTCCGATGACCAGCAAGACCCTGGTGAATGCCGGGTTCGATGCGGCTGCCTCGAGCAGTCCCTCGGGAATCTTGTCCTGGATCGACTGCGGTAGTTCCGCTACGACATCCTCGGGGATCTTGTCGAGCAGGCCGTCCTTGATCTGGTCGACAACGTCCGTTGGCAGCTCTTCGACTACCTCCGGTGGTAGGTCCTCGATCTCGACCTGGGCCAGCGGCAAGTACTGGGTCGTATTCATGTCGGGCAGCATAACCCGGGGATAGAAAAACGAAGCCTGGGTCTAGAGACGACCCAGCCAGAGAAGCAGCATGTCGGGGTCTACCTCGGAGACAACAGGATGAAGACCGGTGGGAAGATCCATCCGCTTCACTATCACGGTCCTGAGACCGGCTGCGGCGGCAGCATCGGCACCGATACCGGTGTCCTCGACTGCGACCGACCTTCCCGGATCGATCCCCAGTTGTGCGATCACTTCGAGGTAGATGTCGGGTTCGGGCTTGCCTCGAGCGACCTCGTCTCCGGCGACTGTCACGTCGAAGTAGCGTCCGAGGCCGAGGACGTCGAGTTTGATGTCAAGGTTCATCCGGGAACTGGAGGACGCAACGCCAAGCGGCACGCCGACCATCGCCAGGGCCTGCACAGCGTTGGCCGCATCGGGGAAGGCTCGCAGCTCAGTTGGGTATGCCGATTGGCGATGCCTGTCAACAGCAGCCAGCACATCGGGATAGTCGGGCAACGGGGCCTGCTTGGCGAAGTGAGCATGTGTGAAGCTGCTCGTGGTTCCGGTACAGGCCGCGATGTCCTCTTCCGTCACCTCGATCCCGTGTGACCCAAGCACAGCGATCCAGGCAGCCCAGGACAGGGGCTCGCTGTCGCCGAGAACGCCGTCAAAGTCGAATATGACCCCGTTCATGGTTTCGCCGCTCTCCCGATTCTGCTCATCTTCCGCTCGAGCTGGCGTTCCACCCACCAACGTGCCGGAAATGCCAGCACGCCCAAAGTGGCGAACCGCTGCACCAATCGAACTCGCGTTCCGATGGTGTCGTGCCCAACCTCGGGATTGATGACCATTTCGAACCGCACCGGCTCCGGTTGGCCATGAACCAGGCAGACAATGCGCTCCCCTGCTACCCAGGACTCGATTTCGACCCGTTTCGACCGGCGTCTCAGCAGCTTCCGTCGCACGAACACGCTGTGACCCGGGCGGGGAAGCTCCGTGCCCATGTAGCCCACCAGGCGGACGCCAGCCCACTCACCCAGCCGCGAAGGATCCCCGAGCAACGACCAAACGCGGGCGGGATCGATCGGTATCACCCTTTCCGCTACTGCGTAGACGAAATGGCGTTGCCCCATCGACGTCTAGTCCCCTTGCGTCTTGCTCCGCACGAGCTCAGAAACCAGTTTCGGGTCAGCCTTGCCTCGAGTGGCCTTCATGACCTGGCCAACAACAAACCCAATGGGTTTCATGTCCCCACTGCGAAGGCGCTCCACCACATCCGGGTTGGCGGCGAGAACAGCGTCCACCTCGGCATCCAGAGCTGTTTGGTCTGATATCTGAGTCAGATCGCGAGCTGCTGCGACCTCTCGGGGCGACCCTTCCCCCGACAGGACATGACCGAGGACTTCCTTGGCGGCGGTACTCGACAGAGCACCTTCTCCGACGAGAGAACCCAGCTCATTGAGATGAGCAGCGCTGAGCCCCGTGTCGGCAAGTGCGACCTCGTTGCGACGAAGGTGAGCAACCACTTCGCCCGTGAGCCAGTTGGCGATCTGCTTGCGGTCGGCACCGAGGGACACTGCGTGGTCGAATAGGTCGGCGAGGTCACCCGCCTCGACCAATGTGGCGGCCGCCTGAGGTTCGACGCCAGCCGCAACAATCCGCTTCCGGCGGGCCGACGGCAACTCGGGGAGACCGGCGAAGACGCGGTCCCGCCACTCGCCGTCGACATGCAGAGGGACGAGATCCGGCTCCTGGAAGTACCGGTAGTCCTCGGATTCCTCCTTCGAGCGCATCGAAGAAGTCGCTCCCGAGTCCTCGTTCCAGTGCCGGGTCTCCTGGACGATTTCCCCGTTGCCTTCAATCACTCCAATCTGGCGTTGGATCTCGTATGCAATCGCCCGCTGCAGTGAGCGCAACGAGTTCATGTTCTTGACCTCAGTTCGGGTACCGAACTCCGCCTGACCGGCCGGCCGAACGGAGATGTTTGCGTCGAACCGGACGCTGCCTTCTTCGAGACGCACGTCAGACACACCCAGCGCCCGCACCACGCGCTGTAGCTCAGCGGCGTAAGCCCGAGCCTGCTCCGGCGAGCGGATATCGGGCTCACTGACGATCTCGACCAGTGGCACACCGGAGCGATTGAAATCCAGCAACGAGTGGTCGGCGTCGTGAATGCGGCCGGTATCGCTCCCGTGCAAGCTCTTGCCGGTGTCCTCTTCCATGTGCACGCGGGTGATGCCGACCCGAGCTTCCTCGCCATCGACGTCGATATCGATGTGACCGTCGACACACAGCGGTACGTCGTACTGCGAGATCTGGTAGTTCTTCGGGAGATCCGGGTAGAAGTAGTTCTTGCGGTGGAACAAGGAGCTCTCAACCAACTCGCAGTCGAGGGCGGCTCCAATCTTCAGGATTCCTTCGATGGCTTCCTCGTTGGGAACCGGCAAAGCGCCCGGAAGCGCCAAACAGACTGGACAGACGGTCGTATTGGGGTCGGCGCTGAAGTTCACCTCGCAACCGCAGAACATCTTCGAGCGAGTCTGCAGCTCGACATGCGTTTCGATCCCAATTACAGCTTCCCAGTTGGTCATGCGGGCTTCACCTCCGAAGTCGCCAGAGCAGGTCTGGCGTCGAAGCGGGCGAGCCGCTCCACCTCAGCTGCCAGCCGGAACAGCTGGGCCTCATGTAGGGCGGGGGCCATGATCTGGAACCCGATCGGCAGGCCCTCGGCGTCGAGCCCGACCGGAACGGAGCCCGACGGATCACCGGCCAGGTTGCTGGCGATCGTGCAGACATCTGCGAAGTACATGCTCAGCGGGTCTGCCGTCTTCTCACCAATCGCAAAGGCGGTGGTTGGGCTGGTGGGTGAGACGATCACATCGACCTCCTCATACGTGGCGGCGAACTCGTTGCGAAGCAGCGTTCGCACCTTCTGCGCCTGCCCGTAGAAGGCGTCGTAGTAGCCGGCGGAAAGCGCGTAGGTGCCGAGCAAGATGCGTCGAGCGACTTCCGGTCCAAATCCTTCGGCTCGCGACGCCGCCATCATCTCCTCGGTGGTTTCCCCGTCCACGCGGAGGCCGTAGCGGACGCCATCGAATCGAGCAAGGTTCGCCGACGCTTCGGCCGGGGCAATCAGGTAGTAGGCCGAAAGCGCGTATTCAGTTGCCGGTAAGGAGACCTCCTTGAGCTCCGCTCCGGCATCAGCCAATGCGTCGTACATCCTCCGGCATGCGTCCTGGATCTGGGGATCGATGCCGTCACCCGACAACTCGGCCAGAACGCCAATCCGCATTCCGGCCACCCCGGAGTCGAGAAGCGTCGAGATCTCCGGAGTGTCCCCGCGGTAGCTGGTGGCATCCCGCGGGTCGTAGCCGGCCACCGCTTCCAATAGCGAGGCAGCATCACCGACGCTGCGGGCAAAGGGGCCGATCTGGTCGAGAGAGGAGGCAAAGGCAATCAGGCCGTACCGACTCACCACGCCGTAGGTGGGCTTCACGCCAACCAGGCCACACATGGCGGCCGGCTGCCGTATTGATCCACCGGTATCGCTGCCCAGAGCACCAAGCGCCGATCCGACTGACACAGCGGCGGCCGAACCCCCCGACGATCCACCGGGAACCCGGTCGGTGTCCCAGGGGTTGCGCGTCGGTCCGTAAGCCGAGTTCTCCGTTGAAGACCCCATGGCGAACTCGTCGAGATTGGTCTTGCCGAGAATCACAGCCCTCTTGGCGCTGAGCCGATCCACCACCGTGGCGTTGTAGGGCGGCACGTAACCCGAGAGGATCTTCGAGCCCGCAGTTGTCTCCATGCCCCGAGTGACCATGTTGTCCTTGACGGCAAGGGGAATCCCGTGCAGCGGGCCGTGGTCCTCTCCCGCGGCCAAAGCCTGATCGGCTGCGGTGGCAGCAGCGCGCGCCCCATGTTGGTCGAGGGTCAGGTATGCATGCAGGTGCGACTCGGTGACACCGGCCCTGGTGAGGGCGGCATCGGTCAGCTCCACCGAGGAGAAGTCGCCACGCCGGAGCCCCGCACCCGCTTCGGCGATCGAAAGATCAGCGAGGTCGGTCATGTTTCCCCCAGGATGCGCGGAACCCTGAAGTAGGGGCCTTCGCTTTGCGGGGCTTGCTCGAGGACTTCGTCACGGTCGAGCGAGGGACGAACCTCATCGGCGCGGAATGCGTTTGTCATCGGAAGGGGATGCGACGTGGGCGGAACGCCCTCGGTGGGTAGGCCCCCAACGCGCTCGGCATGTTCGAGTATGTCAACCAGCTGGGCGCCGTACTCCTCGAGCTTCTCGGGGGAGAGAGCGAGGCGGGCCAATTTGGCTACTTTGGCTATGTCAATCTCAACGGGCATGGGTCGAGGTTACTCCCGAGCAGCGCGCTGCCCGTCCTATGCCGCCTGACTCAAACCGGACTAACGTCTGAGGACCAATCCCGGAGGGGGCTTCGGGACTGACAAAGCGCGTTGGATGAAGGTTCAGACAGGGTGGAGAAAGGCGGGCGTGCTGCGCCGGGCCGCAGTGCTCGGGCTCTGTTTTGCGCTGTTCTCGATCCAACCAACCCTCGGTGGCGCGGCCGTCATCACGCAGTCATTCGCAGCCTCGAGTTTCGACTTCGACCCCGGCCTGGTTTCGCTCTACGACTACACGTCGGGTTCACCTGCAACCTGGACCGACCCGGGTGACTTCGATGCCGGCACCTACTCGGCTACGGAAGGATCATCGATCCCCGGGGCGGTATTGCTCGACAGAATCGGTCCCAGTGGTGTCGCGGAACCCGACGGCTCGATCAACTGGTGGGACACAGATTGGACCAACCGGCGGTGCTTCTCGATCGACCATACGGCCGTTGGTGCCAACACAGTCGCCGAGTACCAGCTCCGGCTGCCGTTTCCTGTCGATCAGTTGACCGGCGAAGGGTTTCTGCAGTCCGATCTCGGTGATCTGCGAGCCATTGCAGCCGACGGCGTGACGTCGTTGCCGCTGTGGCCCGACGACACCGAGCCGGACACCATCTGGGTACAGGTCGACGAGATCATCGCCGGCGCCAGCGGCTCTGTGTGCCTCTACTACGGCTACTCACTCGGTACCGCGACCAGCCCGGCCAACCACACTGAAGCCGCGGTGTTCACCTACTCGTCACCGCAGCCGGTCTACTACACGGTTGCCGACGCATATTCCGCCGGGACCACTCCGATCAATGTCGTCACCTACATCGACGGCAACGAGGTCAGCCGGGACGGGGGGCCCGCAGTCACCCTGACCTCCGCAGGGGACCTCACCACCTTCGACGCGGCAGGCAACTCCCCCGGCTCGGTGCTCTCCGTTGTCGGCCCGATCAGCAGCGCAGGCATCGGCGACGGTGTCGGCCCGCTGGTGCCCATCTCGTTCGCAGGTACCAGCTTTGCGGCACCAATCAATCGCGACGGGCAAGCCTTCTCGTTCGTTGCGCCGTTCGGCGACGCCGCTGTGACGCTCTCGGACGGTGGCACGGTAGTTGCCACCTTCACCGTGACGGCCGGCACTCCGTACACCCACACCGCAGATGACATCAGTGCAGGTAGTGCAGCGCTGATCGAATCCGATCTGCCGGTGCTGGTCACGCACCGCAGCGACGTGGGTGGCGACTTCATGCCCGTCTATCCGGCAACCGCGGGTTCGTTCTATGCGGTCAGGTCGACGAGTGCCCTCGTCGGCTACGGGACGGACGCAACCTCGGTCGCCGTGGCCGGATCCGATGGCGCTGCCAGCACGATCACCGGTGACCGCGGTGACATATCGACCCTCGGCGGCGGTGCCGGGCAGGGAGGCGGGCCCGCCGACGGACTCTGGCTGACCAGCACGGAACCGGTCGGGGTGATCTCGCAAGACGATGGCGACGGCAACGAATCGGTGACTGTGGTTCCCGTTGCTGAGTTGGGCGCCGAATACTGGATACCCGCCGATTCGCAGTACATCGCCTTCGCGTGCCCCACTGCGGCATCAGCCGACGTCTCGATCACGGTGTCCCCGCCGGGCGGACCCGACCGGCCGGTTATCTGTAGCGGCGGCCCCGACGTTGCATGGGCGGCAGACGCTGCCGACCTCAGCGTCACGGCGACCGGCACCCGCATTGCCAGCGATGACGGGGCCGTCTTCAGCTCCTACTTCGAGACTCTCGCCAACGATGATGAACTGAGCCTGCTCGGAATGAAGCAAGGCCGGCAGTACACATGGCCCGAGCCGGTGGTCACTGCAGGGGGCGATGAGGGCATTCTCGAATCATCCGGCACTTGGGAGAGCGCAACGGTCGACACCGAGGCCGGAACAGCCGTGTTCGGCAACCTGCGCATCATTGGGGACGTCCCCGCCGGCACAACTCTGCGGCTCCAAGTGGCGACGGCAGCAGCCGGAACGCCGATCGGTTTCGTTGGCCCGGACGGGACAGACGGCACCCACTTCACGATTGCGACCCTTCCCTCAGTGCTCGATTTTGCACATGACGGCGATCAATTGCTCCGTGTCCGGGCCGAGCTGGCCACATCCAATCCGGCGACAGCCTCCCCGCGCCTCGACTCTGTCGCGGTCGACGCGCACCTAGCGCTGCTCAATCGCTCCCTGGGCTCGCTGCCCACCCTCGCAGTGGCAACCACTGCCGATCCAACGGTGACAACAACGCATCTGCTCCGGGTCAAGACCAGCAACGCAACGATCACCGGCAGTGAGGCAACTGCTGTCTATCGTGTCGGATCGAACCTGGGCAATCTTGTCGAGGAAACGGTGCGATTCGTCAACGAGGGATTGGGTATCAACAGCGTGCAACAATCGATCACGCAGCCCGTCGACTCGCCCCTCGTCTTCCAGAACGATCGTCCTCATTCCGTTGTTCTGGACCACTCGGCTGTTGGTACGGGCGTTACCACCCTGCGTTTCTCCTGGCAGCTCGACTACGCAGGCGAGGGCTCGATCTTCTCCGAAACCGACTTCGCGGTGACGGTGACCGCACCATGAGCGACCGTGAGCTGTTCCCCGAGGAGTTCCCTCCGCTGCCACTCGACGAAATAGAGCTGGCCCCAACGCTGGGCCCGACCCGGCGCGAAGAAACCTACGAGCGGCTGGTCTTTGCTGCCTTCTCCGCAGCATTGACGGTGCTCCTCACCAAGATCGCCGCTGTTCTGCTGATAGCCAACCTGACCGGGGCCACCATCACCATTCAGTTCTTCCTTGGGTTCCTGCCCTACTTCGGGATCATCGCCGATCCCGACACCTTCACAACGATCGTCACCTTCTCCACCATCGCCATGGTCACAGCCGGTCTGGTGCTGCTCATACGGCCGGTGCTGCAGACGGGGTGGGATCGCCAAACCATTTGGGGTCGCGGGGTTGGGCTCGCGATCGCCGCCGAAACGTTCCTACTGGAGGCGCTCCGCCACTGGATATGGCCGGAGGTTCTCAGGTGGGATTGGGCCTGGCTCGCAGGGTTCCTGCTTGTTCTGGGCCTGGTGTTGTTGATCACAGCACTCAAGCAATCGAGATCCGGTACCGATAATGCGCTTAGCGGCCGACGCATGCGCGTTGATGCTGAGGAGGAAAGCCGATGACCAACTCCTGGACGATGACCCGCCGCTGGGCAGGGATCCTGATTGCGATGATGATGATCGCAGTCCCCGCCTCTGCTGCCATCATCACACAGAACTTCATGCGCGCCGACGTAACCGTCGATGGCGCCTGCTTCACCAAGACCGCGGGTGCCGACGATGCCAGCACATCGGGCTTCCTGACATTCAACGGCGGAGCCACGATTCAGGACACATCCGGAACGGTGCAGCTGATTCAGGAGACCATGTCGGTGAGCGGCTTCGCCGGCGATCGGCTGATCTACACCAGCGCCGTGCTGTTCAACAACGACTGCCCAACGGAGATCGAGGTCACGTTCGTCTCGGAGAACGATCCTGCGGACGGTCTGGCGGTTGATCCGGCGGTTGTCACCGGACTGTTCTGGGACGACGTCGACATAACGCTGTACCTGGCCGCCAACGGCTCACCCTCCGGGATTCCCGGGGTGAGCGGTGACTGGCAGGCAATGATGTCGATTCTCGGTGGAACCGTCACCGATCAGATCGGAAGCGTCACCATCCTGCCGAGCACGTCCCGTCGCATGGCCGTTGTCGTTGACACCGATGATGGCGTCGACACGAGCGCCTCCGGAACACTGCGCTGGACGGCCCAGGCCACCAACCCGTAGGCCTCAGTCGTCGGCGAGGAGCTCAGCTAGTTCCGCGGATGAATCCTCCTGTCCGTCAATCAGGAACTCGCGCAGCACCTCGAACCCACGATCGACGTTGATTAGAGGCACAGATTCGGCTTGTTGATGGGCAAGCCCGGGATCACCGGGCCCGTAGTTGATCGCCGGGATTCCCCGTTCGGTCAGGCGGGCGACATCCGTCCAACCCTGCTTGGACGATCTCTCTGCACCGGACAACGCGAGGAGTCGATCGAGGTGCGGGTTGTTCTCCACTACCTTCCCCGCCGGGGCGCGATCTTTGACAACGACGTAGTCGGCTTCGGTCGCCACCTGCCGCAGCCTGTCTTCGGCCTCGTCGAGTGAGTAGATCGGTGGGAACCGGTAGTTCAGGTTGATCCGCATACTCGCCGGCAGGACGTTGTTGGCGATGCCTCCCTCGGCGGCGGTTACCGAGAAGACCTCTCGGTACTCGAGCCCGTCGATCTCGACAAGCTCCGGTTCGCGTTCGTGCATCTCGGCTAGCCAGGAACCGGCCTTGGTTACTGCGTTTTCGCCGAGCCAGGGACGGGCACTGTGCGCCGCCTTGCCCTCGAAGAACACGTCGGCGTTCATCGCCCCATTGCAGCCGAGCTCTACACCGAGGTTGGTCGGTTCCAGGACGATGGCGAACTCGCTATCGACCAGCCAGGGGGCAGTGTCGAGAACGACCTCGAGACCGTTGTCGGCCATCGGGCCTTCCTCTTTGTCGTAGAAGACGCCGACGACGTCGTAGGGCCCGCTGCGCACTGCGTCGTCCTCGAGAAGATGGATCATGATCGCCAGCCCGGACTTCATATCGACGGTTCCCAGGCCGTACATGCGGCCATCCTTGATCACCGGGTCCCCGTTGTCCTGGACGGGAACGGTGTCGAGATGGCCAAAGAGAGTGATGAGGGGGCGACCCGTCTGCTGCCCGACGACTAGAGCGTTGCCGATGCGCGTTACGCCCTGCATCGTCCAAACCTTGAGCAGGCGCTGTGCGACTGCGGTACACAATCGTCCTTCGTTGCCGGTCACCGAGTGAACCGCAACGATGTCGGCGAGCGTGTCATGGATGGCTGTCATACGGGTACCTCGAATACGCGGAGGGCTTCATTGAGCGAAGTCTTCTTATCGGTGGACTCCGAGCGCCTCCCGATGATGAGGGCGCACTGTAGATCGTAAGAGCCGGAGGGAAACTCCTTCGGCCTCGTGCCGGGAACGACAACCGACCGAGCCGGAACGAGCCCGCGATACTCGACAGGCTCCTCACCCGTGATGTCGATGATCGGAGTCGACGATGTGATCGTTGTGTTGGCTCCGAGCACTGCCCCCTCCTCAACCACAGTCCCCTCGACAACGATCGAGCGACTGCCGATGAAGACTCCGTCTTCAATGATCACCGGACGTGCCCCGGGCGGCTCGAGCACGCCGCCGATGCCGACTCCGCCGCTGAGGTGCACCTCTCTGCCAACCTGAGCACACGAGCCAACGGTCGCCCAGGTGTCGACCATCGTGCCGGACCCGACATAGGCACCTATGTTGATGTATCCCGGCATGACAACAACTCCCGGCTCACAGAATGCCCCGTAGCGAACAGTGCCGGGGGGAACAACACGGATCCCGGCGGCAGCCAGATCCTGCTTGGTTGGGATCTTGTCGTGGTATTCGAACGGACCGCTGTGCGTGGTCTCCAATTCAGCCACACGGAAGTACAGCATGATCGCCTCCTTGACCCAGAGGTTCACCTGCCACTCTCCGTCGCGCTTCTCGGCGACCCGGATCTCACCCCGATCGAGCGCGGCAATGGTCGCTGCGATGGCGTCCTTGGCTTCTTCGAGCCGACTCAGATCGGCATACGCCGCTCGAATCCGCTCTCGATAGTCCGTCAGCTCAGACACTTGACCAATACCTCCACCGCTTGCTCGCATTCATCCAGGGTAGGCACCAGCGCAAGGCGCAGATAACCCTCCCCCCCGGTTCCGAAGAATCGGCCGGGGGAAACCACGACCCCTGCTTCCAGAAGTCTGTCCGTTGTCGCCATGTCGTCATCGACCTTCACCCACATGTAGAGACCCGCCTGTGATGCAACGACATCGATCCCCAGCTCAGCAAAGGCTCCCCGGAGGATGCTTCGCTTGAGGGCAAAGGTCTCTCGCCGCTCCCTCACGTGATCGTCGTCAGACCAGGCCGCGATCGCAGCTGCCTGCACGAACTCGGGTGAAGCAGTCCCCGTCGTGGTGCGGAGCCGTTTCAGCGAGGCAATCGCCTCGGCATCGCCGACAATCGCACCCGACCGGTAACCGGTCATCCCCGATCTCTTGGACAGCGACAGAAAGACCAGAGCCCCCTCGGTCTCTCCGCCGGTGACTTGCAGCAGCGACGGCGGCCCTTGCGGGAAAGCACCGGGCTCGTACAGGTCGGCGTAACACTCGTCAGACAACAGCAGTGTCTCGCTGGCCCGGGCTGCAGCCAGCAGATCACCGAGGTCGGCCCGGTCGGTCACGGCGCCGGTGGGGTTGTGCGGTGTGCAGATCCACACGATCCGTGATTGGGACCAGACTTCGTCGGGGATCTCCGCGGCCCGAAGCACAAAGTCGTCATGAAGGGTCACCGGGTGGGCTACCGCACCGGCAAAGAGAGCTCCCCGCTCGTACACCGGGTATCCGGGGGTTCCGTAGGCGACCAGATCACGGCGGTCCCGATCGATGAAGGCAAGCGGACTGTTGAACACCGCCTCCTTTGAGCCCGAAGTTGGGATCACCTGAGTATCGGGATCAACTTCCACCGAGAAGCGTCGTCTCAGGTAGCCGGCGATGGCGCCCCTCAACTCGCCCAAACCGACCGTCGTCGGATACTGCGAAACCTCGGGAACAGCAGCACGCAGCGCTTCGGGAATGAACTCGGGCGTCGGTTCCCGCGGATCACCGATCGAGAAGTCGATCACAGTTCGGCCGGACAGGCGCATCGAACGCACCCTCTCGTGGACAATCGCTATGGGATAGCTGCCGAGATGCTCGAGAACGGGGTTCAAACGCATCCGGCTACGGTAACCGATAGCGAAACCTGCAACTTATGATCTCCTCGTGAACCGCTATCGAATCATCTTCACTCTGCTTGGCCTGGCGCTAGCGGCCGTCGCCATCGGCGCCGTCGCGCTCGCTCCATCGGGCAAGGAGTCGACCCCGCCGGCGATCCTCGAGGGCTATTCACCACCCGACGGGGCATCGGTGCTTCGACAGATCGGTATCGAGATTGATCTTCCCGTCAACTACTCGATCGATCTCGTTGTCGACGGGGTGGCGATCCCCAGCAGCGAGATCAACGCCACTGAGGAGACCGGCAAGTTCACCTGGCGCCCCGGGGCGACGACCATCATCCCGGAGTGGACCCCGGGCATTCACACTGTGTGGGTCAGGTGGGATCGAATCAGCGGTCTGCCCGACCCCGGCGAGTGGATCTGGAGCTTCCGCGTGCAATAAGACGCGAGAAGCCCCCGGGCTGAGCCGGGGGCTTCCGTACCCGATGGGCACGATACGGTGGGAGAGGGTCACCGTATTCGGGGAGGCAATTAGCTGGCCGGGGGCAGGATCACCGCGTCGATGACGTGGACAACGCCGTTGGAGGCCAGGACGTCAGTGGCGACGACGTTCGAGCTACCGTTGAGCACGACACCGCCGTCGACAACCTCGATGCTGATGTCGGAACCCTGAACGGTGGTGGCTGCGTCGAGACCGACGACGTCGGCTGCGAGCACCTCGCCGCTGACGACGTGGTAGGTCAGGATCTCAGCGAGCGCCTCGGGGTCCTCGAGAAGGCTCTCGAGCGTGCCCTCAGGAAGAGCGGCAAACGCTTCATCGGTCGGTGCGAAGACCGTGAACGGGCCCTCACCCTGCAGGGTCTCGACGAGACCGGCAGCCTGGACGGCGGCAACGAGAGTGTTGAACTCGCCGGCGATGGCGACATCAACGATGGTGTCCTCGGTCATTTCCTCAGCCATAGCTTCGGTCGTGGGCGGGACTGTGGTGGTCTCAGCAGCCTCTTCATCTGAGCTACTGCAAGCCGCTACTACCAGGGCGAGGATCGCCATGAGTGCGATGAGTCGGAATTTCATTGGATTGATCTCCTGTAAGTACTGAACCCTCTCGGGTATTTAGTACTAATTCAGGAGCGGACGGAGAAGTGGATGACTACTCGAGGATGGACGGCCCGTCCGCAAGCAGACTCGCCAGGCCTTCCTCGTCGAGGATGTGGATTCCCAACGACTCGGCCTTAGCCAGCTTTGAACCGGCCGAGGCGCCCGCGATGAGCGCGGAAGTGCGGCCGGAAACTGATCCGGTGACCTTCGCTCCGCGGGATTCCAAGGCAGCCTTCGCCTCGCTGCGCGAGAAGCGCTCGAGTGTTCCCGTTACTACGAAGGTGAGTCCGGAGAGCAGGCTGGCCTCCTCTCCCACCTCCTCCGGCTCGGGGTCCTCCAGCCGCACCCCCGCATCGCCGAGACGCTGCACCAGCTGGATGTTGTCGGGGTCAGCCGACCAGTCGGACACCGATCGTGCTATCTCCGGCCCAATGCCCTCGATCGCTGTGATCTGCTCCTCGCTTGCCCGCATCAGCGCCGGCAGCGATCGGAACTTGGCGGCGAGAGAGCGCGCCACAGTGCCGCCAACATGGTCGATACCGAGTGCGGTGAGCAGTCTGCCCAGAGGCTGGTCCTTCGACCCTGCGATCGCCGTCAACAGATTGTTGACCGAGATCTCACCCCAGCCCTCGAAGCCGAGCAGCACCTCACGGTCGAGCGTGAAGATGTCGGCAGGGTCGGAGACGATTCCTTCAGTGAGCAGCAGATCAACGGTCTTGTAGCCGAGCCCCTCGATGTCCATCGCTCCGCGGGAGGCAAAGTGGAACAGGTACTCGCGCAGTCGGCTGGGACAGCTGAACCCTCCGGTGCACTTAGCCTTCGCCTGACCATCCGGAAGCACGATCGAGTTGGCGCAGAAGGGGCAGTTGCTCGGCATGTGCCACTCAGGTAGGCCGTCAGGCCGCATGCTGAGGACCGGTGCAACAACCTCCGGTATCACGTCACCTGCCCGCCGCACGATCACCGTGTCCCCCGGGCGCAGATCTTTGCGATGCAGCTCGCCTTCGTTGTGGAGCGTGGCGTTGGTCACAGTGACGCCGCCGACGAACACCGGGTCTAGGACCGCATACGGGGTGACGGCGCCGGTACGGCCGACATTGATACGGATCTCCTCGAGCGTCGTCGTCTTCTCTTCGGGCGGAAGCTTGTAGGCGACCGCCCAACGAGGGCTCTTGGCCGTGTAGCCCAACTTGATTTGCTCATCCAGCGAATCGACTTTGACCACTACCCCGTCGATCTCGTAGTCATTGGCGTGCCGGTTCTCCATGGCGTCGGCGACAAAGGCCTCGACGCCGGCGAGCGTATCGATGCGCCGGCTGGCCGGGTTGACTCGCAACCCCAGTTCGGCGAGCCACTGGAGCGAGTCCCAGTGACTGGCGAAAGCAGGGCCTCCGGTCACCTGACCCATCTGGTACAGCCAGATCGATAAGGCCCGCTCCGCCGTCTTGGCGGGATCTTTTTGCCGTACCGACCCTGCTGCCGTGTTGCGGGGATTCACATAGGGCCGCTCCCCCAACTCGGCCTGGCGGGCATTGAGCTCGTCGAAGGCGCTCACCGGCATGTAGATCTCGCCGCGCACCTCAATTAGCTCCGGGGGGCTGCCCTGCAGCCTGAGGGGCACAGAATCGATTGTGCGTACGTTGGCAGTGATGTCCTCACCGACCGTGCCGTCGCCGCGGGTGGCGGCTCTGGTGAGGCGGCCGTTCTCATAGGTGATGGATACTGCGAGCCCGTCGATCTTCAGCTCGCACACGTAGCTCGTTGGGTCGCTGCCCAGTACGCGAGCGAGACGGGCCTGCCAGGCCTCGAGCTCCTCCTCGGATTCGACGTTGTCGAGCGAGAACATCCGCTGGAGGTGAGTAACCGGAGCAAAGGCCTCGCTAACCGGCGCCCCGACTCGCTGCGTTGGCGAATCGGCAACGACCAGCTCCGGATGATCGGCTTCAATGGCGAGCAGCTGACGCATCAGCTCGTCGTACTCGATATCGGAGATCTCAGGGTCGTCGAGCACGTAGTAGCGATGATTCGCCCGATGCAGCGCTGTCCGCAGCTCATCTACTTTGGCTTCTAGGTCACCAGCCACTCTCGACCTCTCCCACTACTTCCGCCAGCAGACTCACGACCGCCTCGGCGTCACCGACCGAGAGACCGCTCAGTCCGCACGCCGGCGTGAACCAGGCCTCACTCTTCAGCTTCGCCAGCGGAGCGCCGGCGACTACCAGATTGGCCACAGCCGTACCGTACCTGCCCACTAGGACATGCGGTTGCGGGAGCGGCCCTTTTGTCGTCGGCACTATCCCCCACATGACGCGAGCACCAGCACCGAGTGCCGCCGCAATGTGATCAACTCCGCGGATGAAGCCGGCGCCGAGCGCCCCAACGTCCCAGGACAGCCAATCGAACCCGATCTCGGCCAACCCTCCCCAGTCGGTGTCGCCGCAGCAGTGGATACCGACCGAAGCGTCAATTCCTGCGACAAGAGCAGCCAGAGACCGGCGGGCAGCAGAGGGAAGAGGATTCTCGCCGACTACGGCCAGTGTCGGTTCATCGAGGACCAGGACCACTTCCGAGGCGTTGGACTCCGACCGGATCCATTCGAGATGGTCGGAGATGCGGGATCGCAGTTCCGCATTCACGACATCCATCAGGTCGGGAGCATCAACCCCTCCGGCACGCAGAGCGGCGGCCAGCGTTACCGGACCGGTTGCCTGTGTCTTCACAATCGGCCCGTCGATCCGGTCCAGCATGGCGGCGGCACCGAGGAAGGCTTCAGACCGGTCGCCGGGCTCAGCCCCGGATCGCAAGAGCGTACCGTCCGAACCGGCGCCGGCAATGCCGTCGCCCCACTGCAACAACATCGACTCTTGTTCATGCCGATTGGGAAGCTGCGGCAGGTAGGGAACGTCGGCAGAACGGGTAACGAAGTCCGTAGCATCGGCGCAGTTGTCGTGGGGCAGACTGCCCACTCCGGTGATGATCAAGCTCACCGCACCGACTCGCTGATGACACCGCCACCGAGCACCTCATCGCCGGAATAGAGGACCGCAGACTGGCCAGGAGCGACCGCAGCTTGCGGCTCGGCAAAGAGGACCTGCCACTTCCCGCCGGAGGCAGCCTCGATCCGGGCGGGCACCGCAGGAGACCGATAGCGGATCTTGACATCGACATCTGGCGAGGGGGGAGGGTGCCCGGAGACAAAGGAGATCTCGTCGACGACACAACCGGCTGCCAGCAGCTCCTCCTTGGTGCCGAGGGTCACGGTTGCAGTCGCCGCGTCGATGTCAACCACATAGCGCCTCTCCCCCAGGGCAACGCCGAGGCCCTTGCGCTGGCCAATCGTGAAGTCGATCGTGCCGTCGTGCTCGGTGAGGACCGTGCCGTCGCTCATCACCAGCGGCCCCGGTCGGGCGGCTGCGGGGAAACGCGCCCGGATGAAGTCCCGGTACGAGCCCTCGCCGATGAAGCACAGATCCTGGCTATCGGGTTTGGCTGCGGTACGCAGTCCCATCGCCGCCGCCCGTTCCCGGACCTTCGTCTTCGGCATCTCCCCGATCGGCAGGCGAACGCGGGCCAGTTCATCCTGGCCGAGCATGTGCAGGACATATGACTGGTCTTTGGTGCCATCGACGGCCCTGATCAGGTGGTAGCCATCGTTGTCGTGCCGGATGCGGGCGTGGTGGCCGGTCACCAGCACATCGCAGCCCAGTGCTGCCGTCCGTTCGAGCAGAACGCTGAAGCGGACTCTCCGGTTGCACTCGACGCACGGATTGGGAGTCCTGCCGGCGGCATACATCGCACCGAAGTGATCCACGACCTTCTCCGTGAACTCGTCGACGTAGTCGAGCACGTAGTACGGGATGTCGAGCTGGGCAGCGACCCGACGGGCGTCTTCAGAGTCGGAGACGGTGCAACAACCGGCCAACGGCATTTGCCCGTCGACGCCCTCCCACTGCTTCAGGGTCACCCCAACTACCTCGTATCCCTGCTCCAGCATCAGAGCAGCAGCGACAGAACTGTCGACACCGCCGGACATGGCAACCAGCGCCCTCACCGCAGCTCCCTCACGACTGTTGCGATCCGCTCGGCCGCCTCCCGGCCGTCATCGGTTCCGCTCGACCAGCCGAAGCTGACCCTGACGCACTCGTTGGCCGCAGCTTCGTCCATGCCCATTGCGGCAAGGACGTGCGACACCTCGATGGCGCCGCTGCTGCACGCCGAGCCCGCTGCAGCGCCGATCCCGGCTTGATCGAGACGGATGAGCAGCGTCTCGGCGGTGACTCCGGGAACCCGGAAGTGGCTGTGCTGAACCAGACGCGGGGCGTCGGTCGCAGTGATGGCCACGGTGGGAACAGCTGCCCGCAGCGAGGCCTCGAACAGATCGCGAATCTTGGCTACCCGTTTCCTCATGGCCCCGCGATCGGCCACGGTTGCCGCCATGGCCGCCACCATGCCGACGATCCCGGCGACGTTGTGGGTGCCGGATCGCCGGCCAAGTTCCTGACCACCGCCGTGGATCACCGGCTCCAACTCGACCTCACGGGGTACGTAGAGCAGGCCGACACCCTTTGGCCCACCAAACTTATGGGCGGCCAGCGAGATCATGTCGGCGCCCGTAGACGACACGGTGATCTCCTCCGAGATGAATGACTGCACGGCATCAGTGTGAAACAGAGTCGTCGGCGAGACCCGCTTGACTGCGGCGGCGATCTCGGCAAGCGGGAACTGCACCCCGGTTTCGTTGTTGGCAGCCATCACCGAGACAACCGCCGTGTCGTCCCGCACCCGTCCGGCAAGATCGCCGATGTCCAGCTGCCCTTGACGGTCGACACCCACGCGGTCGACTCGACATCCGAGCGTCTCGAGGAAGGCGGCCGATTCCAGCACGGCTTCGTGCTCGACGGCGGTTGTGACCACAGCGCGGCGGCTGCCTCCTGCCAGCGCCGAGCCAACAACAGCGAGGTTGTCAGCTTCGGTTCCGCCGCCGGTGAAGACGATCTCGAGAGGGTGCGCCGCTCCGATGAGCTCAGCCGCCTGTTCCCGGGCAGTCTCGAGGGCGTTCTTGGCCTGCCGTGATGTGGCATGAATCCCCGACGGGTTACCAAAGAGATCGCCCAGGAATGGCGCCATTGCGGCCCGGGTCTCCTGTCGCACTTCGGTGGTTGCGGCGTGATCGAGGTAGAGCATGAGAAGGCCAGTTTCGCAGACGGCACCGCTGAGGGTTCACGCGAACACACAGTCAGTCCCCGGCTGATGAAATCAGCTTGGAGTTCGATGGAATCGAACTCCACCGGCCCGCCCGGCGAGAGTGCGGCACTTGGCGCCTGGTAGCGTCGCAGACGCCGACCCACGGAAGAAGAATGAGAGCGCTGCAGCTAGTCAATCCCGGCAAACCCCTCGAACTCCGCGAGGTAGCTGCCCCCGAGCTCGGTCCCGTTGACGTTGCCGTCGCCGTGAAGGCAGCCGGAATCTGCAGATCTGATGTGCACTATCGGGCCGGATTCCCCCAGGTCGGGCCACTGCCCTTAACGCTGGGACACGAGGTTGCCGGCGTGGTTGCCGAGGTGGGTGCCGAAGTCGCCGGGCTCTCCACGGGTGATCGAGTGTGCGTTCACTACCAGGTGGGCTGTGGGTCGTGCGCCCACTGCACCAGCGATCTCGGCATGTTCTGCGCAGACGGCAAGATGATTGGGAACGGCCGCGACGGGGGCTATGCGGATCGGATCGTAATCCCCGCCCGCAACGTCATACCGGTGCCGGACTCCGTTCCGCTCGACCAGGCCGCCGTGATGATGTGCTCATCGGCGACATCGCTCCACGCGTTGCGCAAGGGCAGGCTCTCTCCAGGAGAGTCGGTAGCGGTGTTCGGAGCGGGTGGTCTCGGGATGTCGGCGATTCAACTCGCTCTCATCGAGGGTGCGGACCGGGTCTTTGCTGTAGACATCAATCCGACCAAGCTCGCCGCCGCAGCAGCCCTCGGGGCGATACCTATCGACGCAAACGGCGATGCGGTCGCCGCCCTGCAGGCCAACGGGGGTTGCGATGTCACGCTCGACCTGGTCGGCTCGGCCGGAGTGATGCGTCATTGCCTGGACTCGCTGGCTCCGCTGGGTCGCGCGGTCGCCGTCGGCCTCACCCCCGATACGTTCCCGGTAGGCCCGTACACGGACCTAGTGAGCGGTGAGTCGGAGCTGATCGGGACGTCGGATCACACCGCGGGAGAGATCGTCGAACTGCTCGATCTCGCTGCGGAGGGCAGGTTCGATGTCAGTAGGGTCGTCCAGCAGGTCATACCTCTCGACGTAGACGCGGTCAATGCAGCCATGGACGATCTGGAGAGCTTCGGCGATACGCTGCGAACGGTGATCAAGCCGGATTGAGGCGAAGCCGCAGCTCGGGGCGGCCGGTTTCCTCGTTGGTTCGTCTCGCAACGATCTCGAACCCGTAGGCCGTGTAGAAGGCAAGACCGTTACGGTTCTCCTCGAAGACGCTCAATTCGAGGAACGGACGCACATCCCGAGCACCGTCCATCAAGGCACTCCCGATGCCGCGTCGCTGGTGATCAGGATCAACAAACAGGCCGCCGACTTCGTTCCCGACGAGGGAGAGAAACCCCACGATCGCTCCATTCACCACGCAAACGTTTGTCTCCGCCTCTGGCAGCCAACGGTCCTGCAGCAGCTTCCCCTCGGCGGCGAAGAACTCGTCAGGCAAGAACGAGTGAGCTTCAACCGAGGCCCGGTACCAGACATCGATAATCGCCTCGACGTCGGCGACGCTGTACTCACGGATCATCAGAACCGGAACCGGGTCACATCGGTCGGGAACTCGAACCACGCCATTGCTTTCACCGGGGTGAACACACGCAGTCCGCCGGCTTCGGTTCCCTCCCAGGCGTCCGCCGCCGGGGCGTAGCCAAGCTCGCCGTATTTGGCCGACATCACAGCTGCCAGACGGGCGCCCAGCTGCAAGCCGGGTGGATCGGCGGCCTCGGAAACACCTTCGACAATCACCGCTTCGCCTCCGTCCTCCAGATGGAGGACACACTTCGGATTGGCATTGAGATTCTTGACGTGGATCGTGTCCGGCGATCCGTCGTACCAGAAGCGCTCGTCCAACCACACCCCCCAGCGAGGGACGACATGGGGCGACCCGTCCGGCCGTGTTGTCGCCATCCAGAAGTGCAGGGCCGCTTCCAGCCGTGCTGCGACGGCTGCCCATTCGAGAGCACCATCTTCGGTATCGGGGACGCCGTACCCGGGTGGCATCTGGGGTCGATCGCGTGAAGGCGCAGGCATTCGGCGAGGCTACCAGTGGTGGTAGGTTTGCGACATGGGCTTGCGGTGGCAGTGCATGAATATCGACAGTGTCGATCCCGTCCCACTGGCGAGATGGTGGGCGGAGCTGCTCGGTTGGCGTATCACCTACGAGGACGCTGACGAGGTCGTGCTCGAACCGCCGGAGGGTTCGCCAGAGGATGGTGTGTCACCCGACCTGCTGTTTCTGAGGGTTCCGGAGCCAAAGCAGGGCAAGAACCGCATCCACATCGACTTGCGCCCGGCTGACCAGTCCGTGGAAGTCGCAAGAGCGGAAACACTGGGCGCCCGCAGGGTCGATGTCGGCCAGTCCGACACAGTGTCCTGGGTAGTCATGGCGGATCCTGAGGGGAACGAGTTCTGCATTCTCCGGGCGTTCGAACCTGACGAGGTGACCTGAATGCGCCCGATCGCAATTGATTCCGAGAGCCTCCTCCAGCTGTTCGCATGCAACTATGCAGGGCCGCAGCTACGAAGGAAGTCGACGTAGGCATGCGGCAGTCCGGCTTCGGTCGCCCCCTCGACCATCCTGCGCAGGTACGCCGGTGCGGGCGGCGCCTCGTCGGGCGCTCGCAGTTCGGGCCTGACGATGTAGCCAAGTGCGCGCCGGGCAGGACCAGCGTGTCCGTTTCCGTTCTGCTCAACCGTAAACTCCACCCGGTGGTAGCGGCGTTCGAACGGATCCAGTGCGTTGGAATCCGATAGGTTCCAGAGCACTCCCCATACCTCTTGGCCCGGTGCCGGAAGAACGTCGGCGGCGCGTCCGGTCCATCGGATGGACGGGAGGGTGAAGGCGAGACGATGGTCTCTCAGCAGCGCAGGCCCTGCCATCTCGGCAGCGACGCCCCGTTCCCGAAGCGTCGCCGACGACATGTTGCTTCCAAACGCGAAGTAGAGCTGCGACATGCGGGCACCCTAGGCGGAAACCTTTGAACAACTCGGCACCGCCTAGAAGTCCTCCCCCGCCAACCCGATGAGGAATTGCGCCACCGCCGTGTTGTATCGCTCCGGGTCGACGTTCCACAGCTCGGTGCGGATCGCGCCGTCAAACCGCTCGTAAGAGACCAGATCGGGCAACCCGGCGGCAAACTCATCGGCTGTCGCCACAGGGGCTACGTCGTCTTCGGTTCCCTGGAGCAGGAGAATCGGCACGTTGAACTGGTCGATCCGCTCGATCTGGTTGAGCCGAGACCACTCGAGACCGAAGCGAACTCTGGCCACAGCCTTGGCCGCGCCGACGACGAGTCCCGGAATCCCCCGTTCCTCTGCAACACCGTCGACAACCGCACCGACGTCGAGAACCGGCGAGTCCAGTACCGCGCCCCGGACGTCGCCGGTGGAATCCGATTCGTGGAGATGGGTGATCGCAATCGTCGCCCCCATGCCAAACCCGTATAGGAAGAAGTCCTCAGCGCCCTGGCCACGGGCCCACTCGATCGCGGCCTCGACATCCCTCCACTCCGAGAGGCCCCACCGATAATGGCCGCCGTCATCAGGAGCCGCGGAGTCATTGCGGTAGGTGACGAATAGGGCAGGGAATCCGGCATCCTGCAGTACGGGAAGGATGCGCAATGCCTGGGCTCTCTCGTCCAGCCCCTCCCCGTGGATCAGGATGACCCAAGTGTCCGACTCGCCCGGCACCAACCACGCGGGATTCACCCCAAGTTCACCCGGCACCCGCTTCTCATCAAATTCGATGGCATAGGCCTCCATCGGGTCCGATCCGACCGCATAACCATCGAGCGTGACCGTCTCACCCGCGATGAACCGGCCGGCGAGAGTCCGGAACGAGCGCTCGACGGTTTCTGCATCCTTGGTTATCACTGCGGCCATCTGGCCGTAGGCGCCTTCGCCGTTGCTGACTCCCCAGATTCCGTCCTGCTCGGTGACCTCGGTGCGCGGCAGGACGATCCTGCCGGCACCCACCAGCCCTATCTCATACTCCGGCCCGGGGTCGCGAGGCGTCGGGGTCAACAGGTCCGTGGCAATCACCGACGACCCCTGCATGGCTCCGATGAAGAGGGCCAGCAGCAGCCCGATCACCACTGCGGCCGCAACCCGCCGAAGCCAGTAGCCAAACTTGCTTTCTTCCACCCGGCGAGGCTACCTCACTGCCCGATGAAGTCGGCCTGCTCCTTGTTCACGAAAGCGAGCACGCCCCTCCTGGCGTCCTCCGTCGTGAAGACCTCCTCGAAAGCTTCCCGCTCCACGCTGAGTGCAGCTTCGACATGGAGACCGTTGCCCTCACCCATCGCCTTCTTGATCGCCCAGTACGCTCGAGTCGGGCCCTTCGCCCATTCCGTGGCGTCCTCCAATGCCGTGGGAAGAAGGTCATCCGGCTCGACGACCTTGTCCGCCAGGCGGATCTCCAGGGCTTCCTGAGCAGATATGTGCCTCCCGGAGAAGTTGAGCTGCTTCGCCACCCGGAACCCGACGATTCGGGGCAGCCGCTGGGTACCGCCGGCACCCGGGATGATCCCCAGCTTGATCTCGGGCTGACCGACCTGTGCGTCGGAGGCGAGATACCGGAAATCGGCGCCCATTGCCAGCTCCAGGCCACCACCGAGCGCATATCCCGAGATGGCGGCGATGGTCGGTTTCTGCAGCGACTCGAAACGGAGCACGAGCGCACCGAGATCTGAGACCTGCGGATCGGCGTCATCGCTCTCGAAGACCTCGACAAACCGGGTGATGTCGGCGCCGGCGGCAAAGTGCTTGCTGCCGTGGATCACCACCGCCCGGATCGCCGGATCCTCCGCTTCTGCAATCGCCGAGTCGACATCGGCAATCAGTTCGCGGTTGAGTGCGTTGACCGGCGGCCGGTTCAGCATGATCCTGGCCACGGCACCGGTGACCTCGTATTCGACAAGACTCATAGGATCCTCCTCGGTTCTACTCGGAGGGTACCCCCAGTGCCTGCAGAAGTCGCGCTGCCGCAGTCCACGGGTCGAGCTCCCGGCATCGCACTCGAGCAGTCAGCTCATCCCAATCCGGTTCGGGAACTACTGAATGGACCCGCGTGCGAAGCGCTGCCAGCAGAGCGGCTTCCATCTCGGCAACGAGACGATTCTCCCGGGTAGCGGCGAGAGACCCCGTGCTCTCTAGGTAGGCACGATGCTCGGTGACGGCATTCCATATCGCGTCCGTTCCCTCTCCCGTTGTGGCAACTGCAGGGATTATCGGCGGCTCCCACTCCTGGACCCCTCCCAACTCGAGCATTTGGGTGAGGTCGCGGACCGTCTCCGCAACACCGGGCCGGTCGGCCTTGTTGACCACAAAGACGTCGCCAATCTCCAGCAGCCCGGCTTTCGCCGCTTGCACACTATCCCCCCATCCCGGATTGACCACGACCAGAGTTGTGTCGGCGCTCCCTGCGACCTCTACCTCGGCTTGACCGACTCCAACCGTTTCAATCATCACCTCCGGGAAACCAATCCCATCGAGCAAGGCGATCACGCGCGGGGTGGCGGCAGCGATGCCCCCGAGATGGCCCCTGCTCGCCATCGACCTGATGTAGACCCCGCCGTCGTCAATATGATCTTGCATTCGCACCCGATCACCCAGGACAGCTCCACCGCTGAATGGGCTGGACGGATCGACGGCGACGACGGCAACTTCGTCACCGGTTCTTCGCACCTTGTCGATCAGCCGATCAGTGAGGGTCGACTTCCCCGCACCGGGAGCCCCGGTGAGTCCGGTCGTCCATGCCGTGCCGCCAAACGGAAAGACCTGCTCCAGCGCAGTCGTCGCCGCGGCATCACCGTTCTCCACAATGGTGATGAGACGGGCCAGGGCGCGGCGGTCTCCAGTGCGGGCAGCTGGGATGAGCAGCGCGGGATCAGAGATGCGGGCCATCGCCGCAGAGACTAGCGGTGCCGACCGGCCGACTCTCGGGGGCGGACCTCAGCCTGATAGCTGTTTCAGACTGCGACGACCTCGGTGACGCCGGGAACACGATCCGTGACGATTCGTTCGATACCGGCGGTGAGGGTCATCGTCGAGAGCGGACATCCACCGCACGCGCCGACCAGCTGCAGGGTGACTTTGCCGCCTTCGGTGCCGAGCAGCACGAGGTCACCGCCGTCGGCCTGCAGCGCAGGGCGGATGTACTCGAGGGTCTCATTGAGCAGGTCGAGATCGATCTCCTCGGACCCGGGCTCGTCGAAGACCCTATCGGTGGGCGATGCTACCTCGATGATGGAACTCTGCTGCTCGGTACTCATGTCGTCTTCAATCACATCGGGGGCTCATTCATTCCCAATTCGCACTATCAGTGTAGGGGAAAACGAATCGCCGATTCCCAACTCCGCGGCGCCACGCGTGATCTCATCATCTCCGAGTACCTGAGCAATCATCTCCGCCCGGGCCGGTTTGTGAACCCGATAGAGGTGGTACCAATGCCGGAGTGAACCGAGAGGAACAACGGCATCACCGACCCGTGAGCGCTGTTCCGCAACGAGCGGAAATCGAGCTAGTGAACCATCGATTTGCAGTGCGAGATCGCCCATGACATCGATCTGTTGGCCCTTCCATCTCGTGCGAAGCAGCCAGCCTGACCGCCAGGGGTCCCCGGTTGGTTCCTTTGCCGCCTCCTCAAAGAACGACTCGACCTGCGACCGGGACGAGCCGTCCACGATGAAGTCGATGTCCTCTGGCTCGAGGTCGAATCCGAGCAGAGCGAGCATCACACTGCCACCGACGTAATAGTGGATACCGGCAGTTTCGAGCAGATCGACGATCTCGAGGAGTGTGGATTGGAGTCGGGGAGCAAGCGCGGTCATAGGGGTTGCCAGCGCAGTGGGCGGAACAGCGGCGAATCGTAGCCCGACCCTCCAGGACCGACGATCCGCAGCCCCTCGCCGGATCGCCGGAACACCCACTCGCCGGCCGGTAGCTCCACCGAATCGAAGCCGGGAGCAGAGAGCACAAATGGCCCATCGGCCGAGACCGTTATTGCGGGTTGTTCCACCAGCAGGCCGACACGAACGGTCTCGGGCAGCGACCCTGCGCCGCTCTGCGGCTCGAGACCGTAGTAGAGGTCGAGAATCTCCTCGTAGCTCGCCCCGGATGAGGCCATGGCCATCGCTCCCCATTGGCTCATACCGACGCCGTGGCCCCAGCCTTCGCCCACAACGGTGAGGTTCCCACTGCTACCGCTGTCGCTCGGGGGAAGCATGGGATGAGGCGACGGCTGCGGTGGCGCGTAGCTCACGGCGAAGCTGTAGGAGAGCACCGTTTGCGGCCAGCGCCCACCCGTCGGCCGGGCTGCCGGCATCAAGCCGGGGTAGAGGTCGGGGCCGTAGACGTTAAATACGGCCCGGAAGCGTGTTGCCGGGATCGAAGTGACTCCCAACTCTGTCTGCACCGCGACATACTCGCGCCCATTTCCTTCTCCCGGACTGCGCAGGCTCACATTGCTGATCCGGTCTCCGAAGCTGTATCCCCCGCGAGCGAACACGCGTCGGAATTGATCGGCGGTGACCTCGAGCTCCCATCTTCGAT
This sequence comes from Acidimicrobiia bacterium, assembly GCA_030065575.1. Lineage (GTDB taxonomy): Bacteria > Actinomycetota > Acidimicrobiia > Spongiisociales > UBA5794 > JAAETI01. Next base: position 893 of record JASJDZ010000046.1, on the reverse strand, counting down.
ACGGCGTGTAGTCAGACTCGGGAGAATCGACGGCCTCCAGGTACGGGACGCCGGATCCGCCCCAGATGTCCTGAACCGAACGCGTACGCCGCCCGGCGCTCGACGAATACAGCGCCTGGGCCGGCCTGTCCTCATAGAACAAGACCTCCTCAGAAGTCTTCGCTAATGCCGAGGCCCAGGGCTCCGCCGCCCCACCGGGACCGCGGTAGACCTGGCAGTACTGAGAGGCGCAGATGTCGTAGTCGTAGCGATTGCCATTGATCGACCGACCCCGGAACAAGGTCCAGGCCAGGTAGGTCCGGGCTGCAACGGCCTGGGCCGCCAGCGACTCATCGGGCCACGAGGAAGGCACCTCAGTAATGCCGAGCAGATAACGATCGATCGTTGTCTGCTCCACCGCGGCAAGACCCGCATAGTGAGCAGAGATGTCGAGCGTGCCCTCGTACGCCCCCCGGCCCAGCGCAAGTGTGGTTCCGGGGGACGGGGTCAGCGACACCTCCGGGACCGGTTGGGAGACAACGGGCGAGGCCGGTGTGGCCAATTGGGCCACGACGAGCAACGGGAGAAGCCAGACGGCGATACTCGGCTCCTAACGGTCGATGTCCGCGCCAAGCGAGGCAAGCACGTCCACAAACCGATCGTATCCCCGATCGATGTGCTCGGCCTCGCGGATGATCGTCTCCCCCTCGGCAGATAATCCGGCAATTGTCAGCGCCGCGGCTGCCCGGATATCGCACCCATCGACTTCGCAACCCGACAACCGTTCGACGCCGCGCACCACCACGTGTTGGCCGTCGGCGTGAACGTCGGCACCCATCCGGTTCAACTCGCCTATGTAGCGGAATCGGGCCGCGTAGACGTTCTCGGTCACGAGCGAAGTGCCATCGGCAAGC
>JASJDZ010000078.1 GCA_030065575.1 Acidimicrobiia bacterium | reverse complement strand
CGGCTCTATCGATCGAGTTGGCCGAGGTTGCCGTTAGGGAAGAAGCCGTCGCTGAGGGATTGCGTCGCGACGCCGACGTTTCCGAGGAGGTCGCCCTGGCTGCGCCGGAGCCCGAACTCGAGGAAGGCACCCGGCCGGAAGAGCGGCTGCTGACGCTCGAGGCCCAACTGCGTCGCATGGGTCTCATCAACCCGCTGGCTGCCCAGGAGTACGAGGAACTGGCTGCCAATGTCGAGCTGCTCGAGAGCCAACTCGCCGACCTCGAGGAGTCCCGAGCGGAGTTGCGCAAGGTGATCAAGGCACTCGATGCCGAGATGGCATCGCTCTTCCACAAGGCCTTCGAGGAGATCGCAGCTCTCTATGAGGAGAACTTCGCTCTCGTGTTCCCCGGGGGTAGGGGCCGGCTGACGCTGACGGAGCCGGATCGTCTGCTCGAGACGGGCGTTGAGATCGAGGCGCAACCACTGGGCAAGAAAGTGGGCAAGCTGAGCCTGCTGTCCGGAGGCGAGAAGTCACTGGCTGCGCTGGCCTTCCTGTTTGCTGTATTCAGAGCTCGGCCGTCACCGTTCTACGTGCTGGACGAGGTTGAGGCAGCGCTCGACGACGCCAATCTGCGCCGCTTCCTTCGGTTGGTGGCCACCCTGCGGGAAAGCGCTCAGGTCGTCATCATCACGCACCAACAGCAGACGATGGAAGCTGCCGACATCCTCTACGGGGTGACGATGGAGCCGGGGGAGTCATCGCAGGTGATCTCGAAGCGGATCCACGAGCGGGTCCTGTAACCGCCATCAGTTCCGGGTGTACAGCGGAACCGGGCCGCCCTGGAGAATCGTTGCGACATTCTCGGAGCTGGTCAGTTCCTCGCAGGGAATGCCATTGCCGTCGGGGTCCATGTAGCTCGGCCTGCCCTCGAGCGACCAGTAGACCATCGCGTAGAAGAACGCATCATCTGGCGGTCTGCTGTCACCGCTAAACAGGCCGATGGGAGCGTTTCGTTCGACCAGATCGTCGCAGGAAAGGCCCTTGGGGTATAGCCAGTAGGCGTACCGCAGCGCTGCAGTGTTGTCCCACCCATCCGTTCCCGCCGACCAGGCTGCCGTACCGGAAGCATCCAGCACGAGGACGTGGAGACTGAAGGTGTCAAGATCGGGGTGCTTGGCCTGGGGGACACCCTCGCAGACAAACACATCGCCGGGGTCGACCGGCCCGTGGTCGGGGCATTGGATCTGCGATGGCCCAAGGACATCTTCAGGCGGGTTACTCCTGGTGAAATCGGCGTCGTACCAACCCTGGATCCATGCGGCGACTTCTGCGATGGCCACTACGCCGGGGTCGGCCGGGTCGCCCCAGAAATCCACCACATCGGCTTGCGGGTACACCGTTTCGCAGGGGATTCCGTTGCGATCCGCGTCCATGCGATCGGGAGTTTCGAACACCGACCAGTACAGAGCGGCTTCCGGGTAGGGGTAGCCGAGGGCGTTCAGGTCACGGCAGAAGAGGTCGTCGGCGAGCCACCACACACCGGGAAGGGTTGTGCTCGTCGGCGCAGTCGTCGTGCTGGTGGTCGTTGTCTGAGGCGCAACGGTCGTGGTGGGCGTAGCTGCCGTCGTGGTTCCGACGGTTGTGGTGGTGGCAGCAGCGGTTGTCGGGGTTTCGTCGACCGTGGTGGTAGTGGCCTCGGTGGATGGAACAGCCGTATCAGCCGGTGAGCATGCGCCAAGCACCAAGGCGATACCGATGGCAGCAAGAGCCGTGCGTCGCATCAGGTGTCTCCTCGTCCCAAACCTACAACGATGCGGCGCGATTCGAGGTTCCGCCATCGGGAACTGAGAGACCCACCACTATCGTGAGCGGCATGGACGTACTTCGGCTCCACGGCGCCGGTGACATCCGGCTCCACACCGAGCCCGACCCGGTCCCACTGTCCGGCGAGGAACTTGTTCGCATGACTGCGGTCGGTCTGTGCGGTTCGGATCTGCACTGGTTCGAGGAAGGCGCAATCGGTGAGGATCGGGTTCGGGAGCCTTTTGTGCTGGGGCACGAGATGGGTGGGGTCATCGCGTCCGGAGCGCGTGCTGGGGAACGCGTCATCGTCGAGCCTGCTCACCCCTGCGGGCAATGCGCGGACTGCAATTCCGGGCACGGCAATCTGTGTCAGCAGGTTGACTTCTGTGGCCATTTCCCGGTCCCCGGCGGGCTTTCCACATACATAGCCTGGCCGGGACACCTGCTGATTCCGGCGCCGGACACTATCCAGGGAGATGATGTAGCGCTCCTCGAGCCTTTGGGGATTGCTATCCACGCCATCGATCTGAGCCATTTCCAGTCCGGAATGACAGCCGGGGTGTATGGATGCGGGCCCATCGGGCTCTTTCTCATTCGGGTATTGCGTGCCGTCGGTGCCGGGCACATCCAGGCCTCAGATCCGTTGCCAAATCGCCTGGCGGCCGCGCTGGCTTCGGGTGCCGACGAGGCGCGGTCCACGGAGATGGGCGGTCAGCCGGAGGGAGTGGACGATTGGGGCCCGGTGGATGTGGCCTTCGACGCTTCGGGCGAAGATGCAGCGGTTGAAACTGCCATGCGCACCGTGCGCACCGGGGGACGTGTTGTTGTGGTTGGAATCCCACCGAACGACCGCACGTCCTTCCCCGCAGCCCTGGCCCGGGAGCGAGGCCTCACCATTGTCATGTCCCGCAGGATGAAGGCTCATCACATGCATCGGGGTATCGACCTCGTGGAGCGCGGCAAGGTGAGGCTGGACGGATTGATCACCGCGCGCTTCCCGATCAGCGCGGGGCCGGAGGCGTTTGCGCGGTTGCTGGCTCGCTCCGAGTTGAAGATCGTCGTCAACCCTTCGGATTGAGTGATCTTGGGTCTGGAGCTGTATCTGGATCTGACATACGATTGGGGGTGAGCATCATGACTCCGACCCTGATCGATACCGGGCGAATCGAGGATGAGATCTCGTGGCTGGGTAGGCATCCGATTGCGGGATCAGTCGTCATTGCTGCCCTGACCGGGGTGGCGTTGCAGCTGACCCACATGGTCGACTTCCAGGAGCGCATAGCCGAGCTGGTGGGCTGGAACGTATCGGTGCGCTTCATTGACTTCGGGTTTCGCATGGTGCTCGGAGCGACGGCGCTACTGGTGCTGTTGCCCTGGCTCTTCGGATACGTGCGATCCCGGCCCTGGTTGCGCAGCTACCTTCGCCGGCTCCGTCTGACCAGCGGTCCGACTCCTAGCTTCACGCTATGGGCGTCGGCCGCATCCGTGATCATCCTGGCGGCTCTGATCGGTGGCCTCGCCGCCCGACTAGACGTGCTGCGCGGCGACTTCGAGTTTGTACTCGAGGACTCCCGTTGGTTCATCCTCATCCTGGCGCTGGTGCCCGGTCTCTGGGAGGAGTTGGCCTTCCGGGGTCTCATGCTTTCCAATCTTCAGCAGCGCTTCCACCGATGGGTTGCAGTTGCTATCAGCTCGCTGTTCTTCGGGCTGTTTCACATCAGCAACCTGCTCCTGCGCGACTTCGATCAGGTGATCATGGAGATGATCCTGGCGGCAGCTGTCTCCGTCGGCTGGGGCTATGCCGTGGTCAAGACTGGCAGCGTGATGCCGGCGATAGCTTCCCATTACTGCATCAACGTCTTCATCGAGCTGCTCCTCGAGCCGGAGCTGAGCGATTCTGCCGGCGCCGTCATCTTCGGAAGCCTCACGATTGTCTATCCGATCCTGATGATCCTGGTCGTCTGGCTCATCGGTCGGCGACGCGGCGCTGTTGCTCCGCCCTCTGGTTGGCGACCAGATCGTGTTGTGGGGTAGCGCAGCGTGCGAGAGTGTTGTGCCATTGGTGCGTTCCCCCACGCCCGCCGGGCGCGGTTCAGCCGGTTGTGGCTAGGGGAGAGGGCAGATCAGGTGAATGTCCTCGGGCTCCTTGGCGAAGAGCGCGGGGTGCGGTTCCTCCGCAAGCTTGCATCCGCGGCTGGTGTAGAAGCCAACGGCCGACCCGCTGGGCGTCGCCGATACGTACACGGCATTCGCACCGGCGCTGGCTGCGACCTCTACGCCGGCTACCCATAGAGCCGAGGCAACGCCCCTGCGCCGAAAGCCGCGGCTCACGTGGAGAAAGGCAAACCAGGCGATTCCGTCTTCGAAGGACTGATCAACGATGGCGATACCTGCGAGGACATCGTCCACAAATGCACCCAGCAGCGTCGCGCCGCCGTCCACGATCGGTCTGAATTCGGTGATCCGTCGCGCCGAGCTGTGGTCACCGTGGCCTTCGCTATCCCACGGGGGGACATCGAAATCGACCGACTCGGCGAGGAGCCCGCTCTCCTTGACGGTGTAGAGCGTGTCGATGTGCTCGGAACGATCGATCTCACGGATGAGCTCGATGCCGTCGGTGCCAAGCTTTCGGATTTCGATTGCCTGGCTGCTATCTGAGGCCATCAGCAAACTCCCGTTGTTCGATTTGCGACTCTAGGGGGGCAAGGACGCGGGTGTGAATCTAAAGCCGCTCCCACGGACTGCCGGCCAGCAGGATCATCACGGCTACGGCAAGGGCCCCCGCGATGGCCCAGATCAGGACTTCCTCATCTAGTTGTTGAACGTTTCTTGTCACTGCCTTTTGATATTTTGTGTTCATGTTGACCGAACCAACCAGCAGCCCAATTGACAGTGGTGATCCGGTGTTGCAGATCCGGATGGCTACCGCTGTGTTGGCAGCTGAGGACCGTTCGTCCTGGACTGGGCACGCCTTGTCGGAGCAGTTGGTCGAGTTGCTCGAGGTCAAGGAGCGTTTCGACGCCGAGGTGCTGAGGCTGGTCGGGTCGTGGGATCGGAACCGGGCGTGGGAAGCCGACGGGTCTCTCTCGCCCCGGTCATGGCTCAGCTATCGCACGCCGATGTCGGAGGCGGAGGCAGGGCGGCTGGTCAAGAACTCGCGTCTGGTCGACCGGCATGATGAGATCTCGGAGGCGTTGGCGGATGGTGAGGTCACCACGCCTCATGTTGAGGCTATTGGCAGGGTGATGTCGAAAGACCGGGAACCGCTATTGGAGACTCATGCCGGGGTGTTGGTCGAGCAAGCCAAACGCCTTCCAGTGGGTGACTTCGCCTTGCTGATGCGCCGTTGGGCTTCCCTGGCCGACGACCACCTGAGCAAAGACTCTCATGAGGAGAAGTGGAACCGCAGGCACCTACACGCCTCGGTCGGGCTCGATGGGTGGGTACAAGGTGACTTCTTCTTGGACCCGATTGCTGGCGCAGCA
>JASJDZ010000048.1 GCA_030065575.1 Acidimicrobiia bacterium | reverse complement strand
GGCCTGGGCATCCCAGTGGGCCCGGTTCTTCACCACGTAGTCGGGGAGGTCGCTCATCTGCGGGGAGGATAGAGCCAGCACTGCCGCCCAAACCGTTCTTGCGGACACCAGCGCACATATGTACGCCCAGATCCGCAAGAACAGACTTGGGGGCCGCTGTGTAGCGGCCCCCAACTGCAGCAATCCCGTTGAGTCTCTTCTGGGACTCACTTCTCTCATGTCCGCTTCTGCGTTTCTGGCACACCTGTGCCAAAACCTGCAGCCCGGACATGTACGTTTGGGAGGAAGAGGTGATGGTGGAGAGATCGCTATCGACCGACGCTGAGTTCCGCGGGGCCTACGACCGTCACGTGGCGGCGATCCGACGCTATTGCCAACGCCGTCTTCCTCGACCCGATGTGGACGACGCAACCGCCGAGGTATTCCTCGTTGCCTGGCGTCGCGTCGATCGAATGCCCGGTGGCGACGAAACCCTGCTGTGGCTCTACGGCGTAGCGAGGAACGTGGTTCGCAACCAGCAACGCACGGCGCGGCGGGCGCAGCGCCTGCGCAGCAGAGTTCAGCTCGCCTCACCTGGTGGCGAGGACACCGCAACCCAGGTGATCCGCCGCATCGAAGACCAAGAGGTTCTCGACGCGTTGGGCGGATTGCGGCCGAGCGATCAAGAGATCCTGCGCCTGGCTGCTTGGGAGGGTCTGAAACCTGCCGCTATTGGCCAGGTGCTCGGCATTCGTCCTCACGCAGCCTCGATGAGATTGGGTCGTGCCCGCGATCGGCTGGCACGGCTGCTTCAAATCGAAGAACAGGAACCCCAAACAGCAGCAATCCCTCGACCCGTTAGTGAAGGAGGTGAGCGGTGAGCAAGACCGATCTGGTGATGCGACGCCTTGCGGAAGCGGACCCGGCTCCAACGTACGAGGAGCACGGTCCTGATCCGCGGTACTCCGTTCTCTTCGACACGATCTGGGAGAGGAATGAAGGGATGCAAACGACAACTATCACCCCTTGGTGGCGCCGCGGGCCCGTGGTCGCTATCGCTGTGTTTGTTCTGATTGTTGGTGCTGCCGCTGTCATCGCAAGTGTGGGGGCCGAGAGAGCTGATGATGTGGCTGGCGGAGGTGGAGATATAACCGTCCCGCCGGCTTCCGTGACGACGGCACCTCCGACGACTGCAATGCCGGAGCCGCAGCCTCACGAATACGCGTTGGCCCTGTGGGCGGCCCGATACGGCCCAGACTCCGATCCCGAAGTGTGGCGCAGCTTCCTGAGCGCCGATTTCCCGGCGTTCAACCCCGTCGACTGGGTGTGGCTCGATGACTTCGACGGTGACGGAGTTGTGGCATTCGCCGACTGGGTGCAGTTCGAGATCGCTCTCAACGGCGCCATGGGTACCATCGCCAGCTACGAGTGTGAGACCGTTTCGGAGGAGACTGCACGGTGCGTGGGTTCGGCGACGGACGCTTTCTACGGGCTTGGCGGCATCGAACCACCCGAGGAAGAGGTTCTGCTGACGTTTGATGCGGGGAAGCTCGTTGATCACGAGGTTGTTGACCGAGATCGCCTCGAGACGCTTGCGGCGCCGGCCAGCGATGCCCGGTATTTCGCCATGGTCGCCTACGAGGAATGGATTGCCGAGACCTACCCGGACCGATACCCGGCGCTCTATGAGCCGCCATGCTGTGACGCCTTTGTCACCCTTCCGTCGGCTATTCCCGAGCACGAGGAGTTGATGGCCGAGTATCTCGAGATCATGGCGTCCAGCTAGACGCGCCAACGTTCGCGTAACGCAGAAACGGACTCGATCTGGTGATCGAGTCCGTTTTGTGGGCCCAGCTGGATTTGAACCCTCGCCCCCTTGCGGTCGGTCACGTCAGATCGGAGCCTGGCGGCGGCCTGTTGACATTGGTGCGTAGGGAACGAGGGTGTGGAGTGAGGGGACCTTAACGCGGAAGGAGACCGGCCGGATAGGACGGTCTCCTTTGTGGGCCCAGCTGGATTTGAACCAGCGACCTCATCCTTATCAGGGATGCGCTCTAACCGAGCTGAGCTATGGGCCCAATTGGGTCGCAGATTGTACCACCACCCAGCGGAGCCCCTCCAAGACGACGAGCCTTCAGGACCGGTCGTTTGTGGGCTGTGGAGACGATCGGATTCGAACCGACGACCCCCTGGTTGCAAACCAGGTGCTCTGCCAGACTGAGCTACGTCCCCAGAACGGGTCCCGCATTGTAGATGCAGTCACGCAGCAAGGGAATCCCGACCCGTTTTGGCGTATCTGGGTACCACATGTGAAACAGGGATACGCCAAAACGAAAGAGAGCCGGTCATCCTTGGTTTTGGCGTATCTGGGTGCCGTATGTGAAACAGGGATACGCCAAAACGGATTGGGGGGCGTCGTGTATGTTGGCGGCTCATCGGAGGGATATCCATGGTGAATGCAGTGATTGTCGACGCCGTCCGCACCCCCGGCGGCAAGCGCGGAGGGAAGCTCAAGGACTGGCACCCTGTCGACCTCGCCGCGGTGGTGCTCCGAGAGCTCGTCAGCCGCAACAGCCTCGACCCGGCGCTGGTTGACGACGTCATCATGGGATGCGTCTCTCAGACCGGCGAGCAGGGCCTCAACGTCGGGCGCAACGCCGTTCTTGCCGCTGGATTCCCTGAGTCTGTTCCGGCCGTGACCATCGATCGCCAGTGTGGGTCGAGCCAGCAGGCGGTCCACTTCGCTGCACAGGCGATCATGTCCGGCACCAACGACATCGTCATTGCGGCCGGTGTCGAGTCGATGACCCGGGTCCCAATGGGAATCACCATGCGGGAGGGCCCCGGGCTGCCCTTTGGGCCTGCGATGAACGCGCGCTACGACCATGGCCTGGTCCCCCAGGGCATCTCCGCCGAGATGATCGCCGAGCAGTGGGGGATCACCCGCGAGGAAGTCGACCGGATTGCTTTCGACTCGCATCAGCGCGCACAGCGGGCTGCCAACGAGGGCCGGTTCGATCGTGAGATCGTCCCGATTGAGTACAAGACCGAGATCAACACCTTCGAGACGATGACCCGGGATGAGGGAATTCGACCGGAAACAAGCCTCGAAGCGCTTGCGGCCCTCAAGCCGGTCTTCCAGGAGGACGGCATCGTCACCGCCGGCAATTCGTCGCAGATCACCGACGGCGCGGCGGCAGTGCTCGTGATGAGCGAGGAGAAAGCGGATGAGCTAGGGCTCGCCCCGCGAGCCGGGTTCAAGGCCTTCGCCGTAGTTGGTGTCGATCCGATCACCATGCTCACCGGGCCCATCCCCGCCACTGCGAAGGTGCTCGCCAACGCCGCTCTCACCATCGACGACATTGGTCTCTTCGAGGTCAACGAGGCTTTCGGCACCGTAATCGCCGCTTGGCTGCGAGACACCGGGGCGGACTGGGCGAAGACGAACGTCAATGGCGGAGCCATTGCCCTCGGCCATCCCCTCGGCGCTTCTGGAGCGAAGCTGATGACAACATTGCTCCACGAGATGGAGCGTCGCGGAGCCCGCTACGGTCTGCAGACCATGTGTGAAGGCGGCGGCATGGCCAACGCAACCATCCTGGAGTTGGTGCAGGGCTGAAGATCGGTGGCTTAGCCGATACCTACACTCCCCAGCAGGACGCATCGAACTGAGGAATCCGGCGTGGACATCATCATCGCGATTGCCATTGGTGTTGCGATCATTGCGACGACTCTTTGGGTGGTGCGTCTGCTCCTCGTCCCGCAACCAGATGACCCGGACCCGGACGAGGTGAAGGAGGTCGCCGTCGACTACCGCTGCATTGTCTGTGGCATGAGGCTGACGATCACGCACGCACAAGAAGCGGATCCCGAAGCGCCGCGGCACTGCCGGGAAGACATGGTTGAAGTCCCGTAGCTACGCTGGAATGAGGCAGAGAGAGGCAGCATCATGGCCAAGGAGTACAGGCTGGGCTTCGTTCGTCGGATGGTCAACCGGATAGTGGCCAGAAGGCTGCGCAGCGGGAAGGAGATGGGGGACACGGTTCTCCTCACCACGCTCGGTAGGAAATCTGGCCTGGAACGGACGACACCGGTCACCCTCGCTCGGCGCGATGGGCTTCGCTACCTGGTTGCCCCGTACGGCGCCGTCGGTTGGGTACACAACCTACGGGATTCGGGTGTCGCCGAACTGTTGATCGGTAGCGAGGTAGAGGAGATCTCGGTTACCGAGGTCGACGCAGCCACTGCCGCTCCTGTCCTCAAGCAATACGTGAACGACGTGTCCGTGGTGCGCTCGTTCTTTGATGCGGACAAGGACGATTCCGTCGACAAGTTCGAGGCAGAGGCCTCTCGCCATCCGGTATTCCGCATCAACGTCTAGCTTTCGCGACTTGTCCCCACCTGTGGAGAATCGCGTGGATAACTACACGCGTGTAACTAACAGGGGGTTTGGGTCAGCGGTAGTTGAGCGTCATTGCGAAGCCGCCGGCGATGCCGGCCAAACCAACCAGCAGCCAGGTGTTATCAGGACTGCCCGGCAACAGGTTGATGTAATTGGCCAGGATTATCACAGTCCCGAGACCCATCAGAGTGAACATCGTCGCTACGTACCACGTCGGCGATGGTCCCTTCTCCGCCACGGGATCGACCCGCTTGGGCGGTGTGGGGCGGCGATTGGCTACTTTCTTGCGCTTCTTCGATACAGGCATGGCCGTAAAGGCTAGCGTCCAGAAACCGATACTCTCCAATGCGGGCCCCCCGGCCCGCTCGAGGACTCAGATGAACGACATTGACAGCGCAATTGGCGGCAGTAGCGCTCGGTCCGCCGATCCCGGCGACACGCTGGGGATGCGCATCCTTCACAATGCGGGATGGACGTTCATCTACCTGGGCGTCCTCACCCTTGGCTTTGTAGTCCACCAACTGTTCGTAACCACCTGGTTCGCACAGCAGGCGCAGTCGGAGCTCACCGTGGAGCGCGAGGAGCAATGGGAGGAAACGGAGATCAGCGAAGTTGTTGTGGTAGCCAATCCCGACAATCCGAACGAGCCAATCGTTGTGACCGATCCCGAGGAAACGCCTGACGAAGGTCAACAGGCACGCCCATTGATACTCAAGGTCGAGTCCGCGCCCGAACTGGGGACCGCCTTCGCCCTGATTCGTATCCCGAAGATCGAGCGTCTGCAGGATGGTTGGAATGTGGTTCACGGCGTTCGGACCCGTGATCTGCGCAACGGTGCAGGTCATATGCCCGACACTGCGCTTCCCGGCCAGCCGGGCAACTCAGTGATCAGCGGCCACCGCACCACCTTCGGTCAGCCATTCCACGAGCTCGACGCTCTCGACCCCGGAGACCGCATCGAGGTGGATACTGCCCTCGGAACCCACGTCTACGAGGTTCGTGACTTTCGGATTGTGAAGCCGACCGATACCTGGGTGGCCGATCCGCGCGAGGGTGCATGGCTGACGCTGACCACATGTCACCCGAAGTTCTCGGCTCGCGAGCGCTATGTGGTGTTTGCCGAGTTGGTGTTTGGACCGAACGCTGAGGCGATCGAGGTGATGTCATGATCACGCGTATATGGCGACTGCTCCCCGGACCGCTCTGGGCTCGCATCGTCCAGGCGGCCATCCTTGTTGCCGTCTTCCTGGTCGCGCTCAGCTTTTTCTACGATTGGCTGGGCAAAGTGATAATCGACCAGGGAGGCACCGTCGGATGAGGGTGCTGGTAATCGACAACTACGACTCGTTCACCTTCAACCTCGTGCAGTACCTGGGCGAGCTGGGAGCGGAGCCGATCGTCGTGCGCAACGACGTGCTCACCCCCGATGAGGCGGCGACACACGGATACGATCGTCTCTTGATCTCACCCGGACCGGGTCGTCCCGAAGATGCCGGCTATTCCATCGAGTATCTGCAGACTCTGGGCACTGAGATCCCGACGCTGGGGGTTTGTTTAGGCCACCAGGCAATTGCAGTTGCCTTTGGGGGAGTGGTGGAGCTCGCTCCAGAGCCCCGTCATGGGAAGGTCTCGCCTATCACGCACGATGGTCTTGGGGTCTTCCGCGACCTACCCAATCCTTTCGAGGCAACCCGGTATCACTCGCTGGCCACCGTCGAACTCCCTCCGGCGCTCCTGGCGGTTGCTCACAGCGAGGACGGTGTCGTCCAGGGCATCCGTCATCGGTCGCTGCCGGTCACCGGTGTGCAGTTCCACCCGGAGAGCATCATGACCACCGCCGGCAAGGATCTTCTTGCCAACTTCCTGGCCGACTGAGGTCCATCCCGTGAGCGACTACCTGGAGACAGCCCTCGAACTAGCCGCCTCTGCCGGCCAAATCATGCTTGAGTACTTCGACATCGGCGTTCCTGCCGATTGGAAGGACGATGACACACCGGTCACGGTTGCCGACGAAGCGATAAACCAGATGGTCGTCGAGCGTGTTGCTGCTCAGTATCCGGAGCATGGCGTGATTGGTGAAGAGGCGTCCTTGGTCAAGTCGGAATCTCGATTCCAGTGGGTTTGTGATCCGATCGACGGGACCCTTCCCTACACGCTCGGGATCCCAACCAATGTGTTCTCTCTGGCCCTTTGTGACGATGGCCAGCCCGTTGTTGCGGTAGTCGAGGACCCGTACCTGCGGCGCACCTACTCGGCCACGCTGGGCGGCGGGGCTTTCGTCAACGACGACGAGTTGGTCGTGTCCGATAGGGCAGGACTGCGCGGGAGCATCATGAACGTATCAGGTCGAAGCAGGGGCAATGCGGCCTGGGGCGCCGCCATTTACTACGACCTGGAGCGGGCGGGGGTGCAGCAGCTGCACCACAACTCGATGGTCTACGAGGTCATTCAGGTTGCCTCCGGCATGTTCGACGGTGCCATCTTCACCAAGACCACTCCGTGGGATGCCGCGGCCGGTGCGCTCCTGGTCAAGGAGGCGGGGGGCAAGGCAACCGACCTCTACGGACGTGAGCAGCGTTACGACCGGGCTATCAGGGGTGCCATATTCTCCAACGGTCTCCTCCACGAGGAGCTGCAGGCGTTGGTGTCACCGCACATCATCGAGTAGCTCTGCCCTGTCAGTCCCCGCCTCGCCTGCGGCGAGGTTCGAGTTTGCCTTCGGCAAACATCGGCCTGTGGGGGTCCTTGTCAGTCCCCCCACGCAGTGGGGGGAAGGTACCGCAATGTCAGTCCCCCCGCGTAGCGGGGGGAAAGTACCGCCGACCGAAGGTCGGGGGTAGGGGGGCGATGCGAACGCCGCCTGCCAGCGCCCGTCAGCTCGCGCCTATAGACGCAAGGATCGTGCGGGTTCCGGCTCTTGCGATCGCCGCCGACTCGTCCGGCGACCGGCTGGTCTGTTCCGAAAGGCCCTCGAGCATCCGTCGAATCAGATCCACATCAACCTCCATCTCGAGATCGCTGTGGAACGCGCCCGTCGACTGACCCTCCTGCAGAATCTGACGAATCCAGTGCTCGACAGCCCTCTCGTAGGCACCGAGCCTCTGTCTGGCTTCGGCCGACAACCCGTGTTCGATTCCCTGAGAGTGGTGGGTATGTGCTCCAACCGCAACGAAGTGGCGAACCAACTGCTCTACCTTCTCGGCGGGCCGATCGACAACCGCCAATGTCGATTCAAGCAATCGAATGCTCTCCTCATCGTGCCGCTCCACAGCGGCGACGACGATGCTGTCGACATCGGGATAGTGGTTGTACAGCGTCTGGCGGGCGACACCGGCCGTCTCTGCGATCCGACGCATCGTGACCGCGCCCAGCCCGTCGCTGGCAATCAGGCTCAATGCAGCGTGGATTATCCGGTCCGTAGTCGAGGGGGCGTCGGTCATTGCGACTCCGCCCCATAGAGCCGAACCGACATTGGTCCGAAGACCACCAACAGGACTGCAGTCCAGGCCAGACACAGCAGGACGTCGCTTCCGGCCGGCATGCCGTTGGCCAGTCCCCGCACCGCGTCGGCTGCAACCGAGATCGGCTGGTACCGGACGAATGGTTGGAGCCATCCCGGCATCGTCTCGACCGGAGCGAACGCCGTACTGGCGAGCATCAGAGGGAACAGCCAGAACATCGACAACATGCCGACCATGTCGGGTTGGCGGACCTTCGCTGCGATTGCTGCACCCAACCAGGAGAACCCGTATCCGATCCCGGTAGCAAGTGCGATTGCGGCTACGGCGCCACCTACTGAGGCAAATCGATAGCCCATGATCAGGGCGAGCAGGCCAACCAGGATGAGCCCCACGATGTTACGGACGGCGTCGGCGATAGTGCGACCGGCTATCACGGCGAACTGGCTCATTGGCAGGGAGCGGAACCTATTGGTGACTCCTTCCGTCAGGTCGGACGCAAAGCCGAGACTGGTCTGCTGAGCTCCCTGGAGCGCAGTGATTACCAGAACCCCGGGGACGAGGAAGCCGAGGTAGTCGATTCCTGCGCCCGCGCCGATCGACCCACCGAAGACGTAATTGAAGAGGACGAGAAAGAAGACGCCCATGACCACCGAGAACGCCAGCAAGTCGGGCTGGCGAAGGGTACGGATCGTGTCTCGCCACAGCACCGTGTTGGTGTCCACTGCTGCTCGCCTGATTCGAGCCGGGATCGTTAGTTCGGTGAGAACGGATCGATCGGTTACGTTCTGCGTAGTCATGCCGACACCTCCTCCGGTGTGGCGGGCGAGCCCGTCAGGCTCATGAACACGTCGTCGAGAGTTGGTCGACGGAGCTGGAAATCCAATATCGAGATGCCGCCGTCCTGAAGCTGTCGCAGCATGTCGAGGCTCCTGTCTACTTCCTCGCCAACGGGAATCCCGATGCTCCCGGCGTCCCGATCCACTGCTAGCCCAGGGACCTCTCCAATCAACCCGCAGGCTGCATCTAGGTCTTCGATACCGACGTGGATCTCGAGCACGTCTCGCTCGAGGTTGCGTTTCAGCGATTCCGGGGTCCCAGATGCGATCACCGATCCTCGATCGATGATGAGGATCTCGTCGGCCAAGCGATCAGCCTCGTCGAGATACTGGGTCGTGAGCACGATGGCGGTCCCCCGGGACGCAAGCTGCTCGACCGCTGCCCACAGTTCAGCCCTACTGCGCGGGTCGAGCCCCGTGGTCGGTTCATCGAGGAACAGGGCCGGAGGGTTGGAGACGAGGGCAGCCACCACGTCAAGGCGCCGTCGTTGCCCTCCGGAATACGTCTCGGCGACACGATCGGCGAACTCGGTCATGTCGAATCGCTCGATGAGTTGCTCGATCCGCTGCTGTCGCTCGACTCGCGGAATCTTGTAGAGCCTCCCGAACAGTTCGAGATTCTCCCGCGCGGTCAACTTCTCGTCTATGGCCGCCGACTGGCCTGCCAGGCCGATCAGCTGCCGGACTGCATCAGGCTGGGTTGCGACGTCGTAGCCGGCTACCGACGCCGAGCCACCGTCGATCGAGAGCAAAGTGGAGAGCATGTTGACGAGGGTGGTCTTGCCTGCACCGTTCGGGCCGAGCAGGCCGACAACCTGCCCGGCTTTCACCGTGAAGCTCAGATCTCGTACCGCTGCGACGTCTCCGTACGACTTCCGGAGGTGTTTTGCTTGGATGATTGTAGTACTGGTAATGGACATAGTGTCCATTGTACCAGACAATGTGTCTTAGGTCGAGTCGGGACTCAGTAGACGCAGTCAGGAACCGTCCCCATCATCGGGTGGTGGTTCTTCCTCGGGCGTGACTATGCCGAGGTCAACCGTTACGACTGAGCCGTCGTCGACCGTCGTGCCGCCTTCGGGATCCTGCGCCGCAACGCGGTCCTCGAGCCCGGAGTCGGGCGGTACCTCTACGGTGCCGACGACATTGAGAGTGAGACCCAATTGGAGCAAGGCGGCACGCGCATCCTCCTCGGTCAGGCCGGTTAGGTCGGGCACCTCCACCTGCACCAGAACACCCAGGCGCACACGGATCTCGTCACCGTCGACGACCTCAGATCCGGGCGACGGCGTTTGAGCGGCGATGAGCCCGACGAGACCGCTCGCCAGCGTCACGTCGACTGTCTCAGCATCGACAACGAGAATCAGGCCGCGTTCGGCCGCCAGCGCGTTCGCCTCTGGCACCGACCTGCCGACGAACTCAGGCAGGGGGAAGGCTTCTTTGCCCTTGGAGACGAAGATGGTGACGGTTGTGTCGCGGTCCGCTACTGCCGAGGCCCCGGGCTCGCTCCTGATGACGAAGTCCTCCAGGATGTCATTAGAGAATTCCTGCTCGACCACGATGTCGGTGAAGCCCATCCTGGTCAGCTCCTCCTGGGCGGTTGTGCCCGCCATCCCCTCCAGATCGGGCATGGTGAGAAAGCGCGGGCCGCTAGAAACCACCAGATCCACGATGGTCCCTGGGGGAGACTCGGTGCCCGCGGGCAGCGACTGGCCGATAACGACCCCTTCCTCAAAGTCCTGGCTGTCCTGCAGTGTTTCCGCCCCGACCTGGAATCCGGCTTCCGTGAGTTGGGTGCGGGCAGCCTCGACGTCGAGGTTGACCACATTCGGGATTGGGAACTCCTCCGGCCCCGCCGAGATGACCAGCGTGACCTTCTCGCCCTCGGGCAGTTCGGTCCCGGGCTCGGGTTCAGAAGTGATGACAATCCCGCTAGCCACCTCGAGACTGGGCTGGTAGCGGAAGGAAGGGCGCAGGTTCGCATCGAGTAGGGCGTCCTGGGCATCCGCAAGTGTCATCCCGGTCAGGTTGGGTACGGGGATAGGTTCCGGTCCTGCGACTTCATCCGGTCCGGAGAGCAGCTGCCAAAGCATGATGCTCCCTACCAGCAGCAACAGAATCAAGCCACCGATGGCGAGCAGATAACTGGTTTGGCTGCGGTCCTTCTCCGGGTACTGAGCAACGTGTCGTGCGGTCTGGTCCGGAGTAGCCGTCGGCGGAGGAGCCGGGCTGTTCATCAGACGTGTCTGTGCGGTTGGCTCCTGCGGGGGAGCTGCGGCGGCGGGCTGGGCGGCTGCGGCAGCAGCGATAGCTTCCTGTTCGATAGTCAACTGATGAGCAACGGTGGTCTCGCCGCGCAAATAGCGGAGGAGGTCGGCGCGCAGCTCCTCTGCGGTCTGGTAACGGTGGTCGGGGTCCTTCTCCATGGCACGCTCGACAACAGCTTCGAGACCGGCGGGAACGTCGGGGTTGATGCCGCTCGGCGGCTCGGCGAACTCGGCCACGTGCTGGTAGGCCACAGCAACCGGGCTCTCTCCGGTGAACGGGGCTTGACCGCACAACAGCTCGTAGAGGACGACGCCGAGCGAGTAGATATCCGATCGGGCATCGGCGGGCAGACCCTGGGCCTGCTCGGGGCTGAAGTAGGTGGCGGTCCCGATAACGGCGCCGGTGCGGGTGAGCTCTTCGGAGTCGTCGAGGGCCCGGGCGATGCCGAAGTCGGTGACCTTGACCGTCCCGTCCGGGGTCAGCATGATGTTGCCCGGCTTGATGTCGCGGTGGTACACGCCGGCTTGGTGGGCGACAGTCAGCGCCGCTGCAGTCTCGGCTGCGATCTCGGCGGCACGCCGCGGTAGCAGCATCCCCTCGGTCCGGCGGATATCCCGCAGAGTCCGCCCCTGGATCAACTCCATCACCATGAAGTAGGTGTCCTCGTGGCTACCGAAGTCATAGATGCTGACAATGTTGGGATGGTTGAGCCCGGCGGCATTCTGGGCCTCGCGCTTGAACCGAGAGACAAAGGCTTCATCCCGGGCGAACTGCGGGTGCAGGATCTTGACCGCGACCCGCCTTCCGAGGGAAACATCCTCGGCGGCAAACACATCTCCCATGCCCCCGCGGGCGAGATGTCCGGTAATGCGGTAGCGGCCTTTGAGCACGCGGTTCTCAGTCACGATGGGAGATGGTAACGATGCTGGGGGCTACTGACACAGTTCACTCCTGTCCAATCCCGAAGAACTCGGCGAACACAACCTGAGCTATCGGCGCAGCGACGGTACCTCCTGTAGCGGCCTCGCCGGCATCCCCGCCTGATTCCACCAGGACCGCAATGGCGATCTGGGGGTCCTCCGCAGTGGCACCAACCGGGCCGAAGCCAACGAACCAGGCGTGGGGAGCGCTGTCCGGCACCTCGGCGGTGCCGGTCTTGCCTGCGATCCGGATGCCCGGCACAGAGGCGCGTCGCCCGGTGCCCGACGTGACCACACCCTCCATCAGCCCGGCCAGGGAAGCGGCGGCTGCAGGACCGGTCGCCCGCTGCCAGACCACGGGCTCGGTTGCCTCTTCGACAATTCCTTCGGAGTTGAACACTTCAGCCACTAAGTAGGGAACCATGATTTCGCCCTGGTTGGCGACTGCGGCTGCCGCCAGGGCCATCTGCAGTGGGGTAGCCAGAACGTCGCGCTGGCCGATGGCGGACTGTGCAAGCCCGGGCACGTCGAACTCGAACGAGCTGGCCGGCGGGATGCTGGATTCGATCGACCGGATCTCTAGTGGAACCTCGGCGTTGAATCCGAAGGACTCGGCCGTGCCCACCAACCGTTCGGCGCCGACCTCCATGCCGAGCATGCCAAAGATGGTGTTGCAGGAGAAACTGAACGCGGTCGCAAGGGACACTTCACTGCCGGTGCCGCAGGCTTGCCCGTTGAAGTTGCTGATGGTGGCGGTAGAACCGGGTAGTTCCAGCTCAACCGGGTTCGGGAACGGCGTTCCCGCCGAGGCAATGCCCGCCTCGAGCGCAGCCGCAGTCGTGATGATCTTGAAGGTCGACCCGGGGGCATACGACGCAGCGGTAGCCCGGTTCAGGAGAGGTTCCGCCGGGCTGGACTCGAGGTTCTGCCCGGCCTCCGCCGCTCCGGGGCCGGTGAGGGTGTTTGGGTCAAATCCCGGGGTCGAGACCATGGCCAGAATCGCTCCCGTCGTTGGATCGAGAGCGACGACGGCGCCGCGCTGGTCGCCGAGGGCCTCAGCGGCGACCTCCTGGAGTTGATGCTCGATGGTGAGTCGCAACCCGCGAGGGCGAACATCGCCGCCAAGGATGGCCTGCAGCACGCCAGAAATCGTTGCGTCCCGGTAGGAAACCAGGTCGTCGCTGAAGCTCGACTCGATTCCCTGACTGCCAAACAGGAAGGTGGTGTAGCCAACGGTATGCCCGTACAAGGAGCCCTCCGGATAGGTGCGGCGGAAGACGAGGGGATCAGCCGGATCGGCCGTCGATTCGGCTACCACAACGCCATCGGCGGTGATGATGGTTCCCCGTTCTCGTCCACTTTGGCTAGTGGCGACCCGAACGTTGCGTGGGTCGTCTCGGTAGTCGGGGCCGGCGATGACCTGGTGGTAGGTAACCGCCCCGACGAGTACGCCGAAGGCGACGAATACTGCGCCGGCCACCATACGAATCGGGCGGTTCATGTGCGCTCCCCATGCGAGGCACGCACCAGCAGCGCGATCAGCACCATGTTGGCGAGCAGCGACGATCCACCGTAGGACATGAACGGCAAGGTGATCCCGGTCACCGGGAACAGCCGTAGTACCCCGGCGAGAATCAGGATTGCCTGGACCGCGATCACGATGGTCAGGCCGAACGCGAGGAACTTGCGGAATACATCCCGGGATCTGATGGCGATTCCAAAGCCTGCCGCGGCCAGCAGCGCAAACGCAGCGAGAACCGCAATCGAACCCGCAAAACCCATCTCCTCGGCAACCGAGGCAAAGATGAAGTCGGTCGAAGCCGCCGGAATGAGGTCGGGTCGGCCGAGACCAAGCCCACTGCCGGTCAACGATCCGCTTCCCATGGCGAACAGGCCCTGGATGACCTGATACCCGGCGTCTGCGAAGTCGTCGAACGGATGGAGCCAGGCAAACACCCGGCGCTGCACATGATCAAACTGTTGATACGCAAAGATGCCGCCAACGGCAACCAGGCCCATGCCGGTGACCAGGTATGCGGCGCGTCCCGTCGCGACGAAGACCATCGTGATGAAGAGCGCAAAGAGCAGAAGTGATGCACCGAGGTCACGTTGGTATACGAGGACCGCAAAGCTGGCTCCGGCTGCAATGAGGATCGGGCCGAGCTGCCGCGGTTCGGGAAGCCGGATTGGCCCGAGATGCCGCCCGGTGGTAGCCATTGCCACATGGCGGTCTGCAAGGTAGGAGGCGAGGAAGACCACCAGCAGCACTTTGGCTACCTCGCCGGGTTGGAAACTGAGAGCCCGGTCCCCCACGGGCAATCGGAGCCGAACCCAGAGACGGGATCCGTTGACTTCGGCTCCGTATAGCGGCCATGTCTCTGGCAACAGCGGAAGCAAGAGCAGGAGCACCGCACCGGCGAGGAACAGATACCGGTAGCGACGCAGCATGACGACCCCCTCGTCGCGCAGAAGCAGCAGGACCGCAGTGGTGACAGCTCCGGCGAGGAGCATCGACCAGCGTTGCACCGAAGCCAACTCCGGATCGAGCCGGTAGATCTCGGTGAAGCCGATCGCAGTGAGGAAAGCCGCAATCGGGAAGAGATACGGGTTGCCTTCGGGAGCCCAACGCCGCAGCGCCATGTGGACAGATCCGAAGCTGGCCGCAAAGACGAGGAAGGTCAGTGCCACCTGAGCGTCGAATCCGCTTCCGGTGGCAAAGTTGACCAAGGCAACACCCATAGCCGCGACCACGGAAGCGGCGGCGAGCAGCGCTGCCTCGGCGTTGCGTGTCACGAGGAGACGTCCACCACCGCGACGGTCGTGTTGTCGGTGCCGCCGGCGGCGTTGGCAGCTTCGATCAGCTCCCAGGCTGCCTCGGATGGAGACGAGGCCTCAGCGAGCAAGCGAGCGATCTCCCCGTCGCGCAACATCGAGTTGAGACCATCGGAGCACAGCACCAGCCGATCTCCGTGTTGCAGGACTACGTCGAACTCGTCGACGTCGACCTCGCTGGTTCCGATGACCCGCGTCACAAGGTTGCGTCGGGGATGCGTTTCGGCCTGTTCGGCCGTGATTTGACCCATCGCCACCAGATCTGCGACCAGGGTGTGATCTCTGGTGAGCTGTTGCAGTTCACCCTCCCGGAGCATGTAGAGACGACTGTCGCCGATGTGGGCGATCCTTGCTATGCCGCCCTCGTCGAATAGCCCCAGGGTGAGTGTCGTCCCCATCCCGGACAGCGTGTAGTCATCGGCTACTGCCTGAATGACTGCGTCATTGCCGAGCCGGACCCGGTCTCCCGGCGTTAGTTCCGCTGTCGGCTCGTCCGCAACTGCAGCCTCGATTGCGATGCGCGAGGCAACCTCGCCGGCCACGGCGCCGCCCATTCCGTCGGCGACCGCGATCACCACCGGTCCGGTTGCGGAGCCATCCGTGACCGGGCGCACCGAGTCCTCGTTGCCGGTGCGCACCAATCCAACGTGTGTTGCGCTTGCCCAGGTGTATCTCATTAGCTCTCTGGTCACTTGTGTCGCTTCAAGATATCGCCAAACCGGAGTTGTGCCGAGTCCCGTAAGCATACGGCGGCACTCGATCGCCGGCAGCCAGTCGCTCCCTTGCTCTCAAGGATTCTCCGTATTTGCCGACAGTAACTGAGTTGCGGGCGGAAGAGCTTGAGGCTTTCTGATGACATCAGAGGCACGATCGTGGAACGCTTTGCCCGACCAGACAGGGTCGGGTAAATCGCCGCGTGCCGGGCCCACTATGCGACCCGACGACCTATCGATGCTGCTCCGGATCACGGATGCATTCTCCTCTGGCTGGAAGGTCAGTGAGATTCTCGATTCCCTCTACGACGAACTGCAGGCGATCCTCCCATTCAGTCGCATGGAGTACTCCACCATCGATGACACAGGGTATGTGCTCACTACGGAGTGGTTCCGGGCGACTTACCCGTCGCGCCTCATCCCGCTTGGGTTCCAGTACAAGAGATCGGTGCATGTCGCCAGCGATCCTCGCTACAAGGTCACCGCGCTCAGCAACGACATGCCTGCGTATGCCGAGAACCGACCGGAGGACCATCCGGTCAGCCTGCTCGTGAGCGAAGGCATGAAGTCATCCCTGAGCTGCCCGCTCGTAGTCGACGATGAGGTCCAGGGCTTCCTCTTCTTCAATACCGCCCGCTACAACGGATACTCCGAACACCACGCAACGATGATCCAGCTGATCGCAGGGCACATCGCGTCCGTACTGGCCCGAGCCCGCCTCCACGACGAGCTAGCCGCCCGCAACAAGCGGCTGCAGGAGTTGGAGCAGTCCCGGCTTGAGTTCATTGCGTCGATCAGCCATGAGCTGAGAACGCCACTCACTGCTGTGGTCGGGTTCGCCTCGGAGATGCAGGACAAAGTGGGGCAGTTCAGTCCCGACGAGCTCAGCCAGTTCGCCGGCGTCATCGCCGCGCAGAGCACCGAGGTGGCTGGAATCGTGGAAGACATCCTTGTGATCACACGAGCCGAAGCCGGTCACCTGACCGTGGCTCCGGCCCTGGTCGATGTCTCGACGGAGCTGAGCGATCTGTCGGTGTCCTTACCGGAGGAACGGCCGGAGCAGCAGGTTACGGTCGAGCTCCGCCCGGTGAAGGCATGGGCGGATCCGTTGCGTCTTCGGCAGATTGTCCGCAATCTTCTGTCCAATGCGGCTCGCTACGGAGGTGACGATGTGAGTGTCACCGCCGGACCCGTCGATGGAGTGGTGGCGGTGGTAGTGACCGACGACGGCCCGGGAATCCCCGAGCAGGACCGCGACATGGTCTTCCAGGCCTATGGACGGTCCCATCTCTCGGAGGGCAAGCCGGGCTCCATAGGCCTCGGATTGACCGTCTCCCGCTATCTGGCCGAGGCGATGGGTGGCCAACTCGAGTACGAGCGGGTTGGCACAACCAGTCGCTTCACCTTGACTCTCCTGTCCTCGGAACCTGAGGGCGAGGACGCGGTTACCTGACCTCGAGGATGGTCTTGCCGATTTGGACCGCATCGCCCTTCTGCAGTGACGTGGGCACGGTGACTCGCCGCCCGTTCACGTACGTGCCGTTTGTCGAGCCAAGATCGTTGAGCACAACTGCATCATCCTGGATACCGATGCGGACGTGGAACTCTGAGGCGTAGGCATCGTCGATGTAGATGTCGGCATCCTCGCTACGCCCGAGTACCGCTGGGGCGCCGATAGGGAATCGCTGTCCGGCGGCCGTGTCCGAGCGGACCACCACGAGCTCCCCGCCCTTCTTCGACTTGCGCACCGACTGCGACGGGCCGATGTGGGCACCAATCGACCGGCCGATCTGCCAAAGGAACAGGTAGATCAGAGCGAGGAAGATCAGTTTGAGCGCATTGAGAAAAAGTGCCGGCATGTCGCTCCTATCCGATCCGAAGCGCAAATGTTGCAGCGCCGAATGAAAGCATATCGTTCGGACCCACCTCGAGCGGTTCCGGGCCTAGTTGATAGCCGTTGACTGCAGTGCCGTTGGACGACCCGAGGTCGGCGATCCACAGCCGTCCTCCCTCACGGAATACGACGGCATGGTGTCGGGACACCTCCGGTTCGTCGAGCGTGACGTCGGCATCGCTCGACCTGCCGATGACGACGCGGTTGTCCGACAGGGCGAAGTCGCGCTCTCCGCGATGCTCCGACAGCTTGCCCCACACGGGCAGGTCTGCGGGAACCGGTCTGGCCTCGCAACGGATCGAGCCGCGACCCACCGACTTGTCCGTAGTGATCCGCACTGAGATGGGGCCGCCGATCCCCCAGCCACGATCGGTTGCGGTCGCGTCCAGGGTGTGGCTCAGCTCCATCTCGATCCGGCGGGGGTCGAGGTCGGGTGCCAGGTCGTCAGGGTTGACCGCTACAGAGAATGCATTGGGGATGGTTGGCCCGGTCGCGGTTTCGACCACCATCAGGTCCGCCTGTCTGACGAGACGATTGGCTAGATCGACCGGATGCATACGACCGCGGAACAGGGTTGCGGACAGGCCGTCGGCCAGCCGCTCTAGGCGCTTCTCCAGGTTGCGTGCGATACCCACACGGCTGATTGTACGAAGCAACCGTGGCTACTCGCCGTCGAGCGGTACGGATCCGTCATGCTTGTGATATTCGGCATGGGCTGCAACGAGTTCCGCCCAGTTCTCCGGATCCTCGACATCTACAGCGATGCGGTGTGTGGTTCGGGGGCTCTGATCGATGTCTAGGGCGCGGGCCCGGAGCAGCACGGCTGCGCTGGCATCGTCGATACGGCGGTGCTGGGCGAGGTGCTCCTCCCAGGAAACGGTGAGGAACAACTCGCTGAGACGGTGTGGGTTGCTTGCGTCGCGATAGAGCCGCCAGCGGTAGGCGCCCGTGCGGAGGCGGACCAGCCGTACTTCCTGCATCACCTCGAGGAACTCGTCGAGGCGGCGATGATCCACATTCCAGGTCGTTGTGATCATCACCGGCCCACCCACCGTGACGACATGATCGGGCTGAGCGCGGTTCTCCTCGTACTCCGGGGTCTCGATGTCTCCTAGCGAAGGGATCCGCAAGGCCGGAGCGACGATGAAACCAACGGCGATGCCAATGATCCCGAGCAGGGTGTAGGCACCGTCGGCGCCAATTCGGTCGGCAACCCATCCGGCAAGAATCGAGCCCAGCGGAAGGACGCCGACGAAGGACAGCGTGTAGAGGCTCATTGCTCGTCCCCGAACCCACTCCGGTGACATGAGTTGCGCCGTTGCATTGAGGGTGGCAAGGGTCCATACCCAGGCGAAGCCTGCTGCCAACAGTGATGCAATCGCCCAGGGCATACCGGGGCTGAGACCGACCGCCACCGTCGTGATGCTGAACAGTCCGATCGAGACGGGGAGCGTGTACCCACCTAGTCGCTCCGACATCCGACGGCGGCTGAAGGCCCCACCGAGAGCACCGAGGCCCATCGCCCCGAGTAGGACGCCGTACTCAGCGGCCCCGCCTCCCAATTCGTCTGTGCGATTCGGGAGGATCGCCTGCACCACGGCCGATGTGGCGGCAAACAGGGCGGCGAGGTTCAGCAACCGCCGGAAGGCCGGGGTGAAGCGGGCAAACCGAACCCCCAGTGCAATGGCGTTCACCATCGACGTCTCTTCGCGGTCCGGCGTCGGCATGACCCTCGCCAGCGCGATCAAGACAACGATTACTCCGAGGTAGGACAGGGAGTTCAACCCGAACGCGAGCTCCGGACCGGCAACCACGATGATGATTCCGCCCAGCGCCGGCCCGACGGCGCGGGCGACGTTGAACGCAACCGAGTTGAGGGCGACGGCGCTGGCCACCATTCCGCGCGGGACCAGGTCGGGCACCGTCGCCTGCCAGGCGGGCAGGTTGAACGCAAGTCCGGTGCCGAGCAAGAGACCGAGGGCGAGCAGGGTTCCCGGAGTAATGCGGTCGATCATGGTGAGTATTGCCATCGCCGCAGCCGATGCACCCATGGTTATCT
Organism: Acidimicrobiia bacterium; assembly: GCA_030065575.1. Taxonomy (GTDB): domain Bacteria; phylum Actinomycetota; class Acidimicrobiia; order Spongiisociales; family UBA5794; genus JAAETI01. The sequence goes on along the minus strand of JASJDZ010000048.1, from coordinate 13,595 downwards.
GAGCGATAACGAGCACCCACCGGCGATCGAACATGTCGGCAACGGCACCGGCGGCTAGAGAGAGAAACAGCAGTGGCAGGGTCGCCGATGCCGCCATGAGGCCTACCCACGTTGCCGAGTCGGTCAACTCCAGCATCAGCCAGGACGCCGCTACCGCTTGGAGAAACGACCCTATGTTCGAGAAGATCGACGCCAGCCATAGAGTCCGGAAACGGCGAATGCGGAGCGGGGCAACGGTGGTCACGTAGATGGAGTCTAAGTAGTCAGTGTCAGTCCCCGCCTCGCCTGCGGCGAGCTTCGAGTTGCATGCAATGCAACTCTGCCTCGGTGGGCGGAAGGTACCGAATGTCAGTCCCCCCACGAAGTGGGGGGGCCATGCAATGGCCTTCGAGTTCCATGCAATGGAACTCGGGGGGTGCCGGAGACGCAGGAGGCTCGTTCGGGGACTCCAGTCAACCCTCCCCTTGGGGGAGGGTCGAACGAGCAGGAGGCTCGTTCGGGGAGGGGTGGCTACAGAACGACAGGACCGGTGGCAGCTGCCTGCTGGATGGCCAGCCCGGTGGCGACGGCCCGAGTGCTGGCCACGGCCAACGGAATGTCAATGTCCTCACCGGCCACAGCCCGAGCGAATGCCTCAGCTTGCGTCCGAATTCCGACGCCAAATGCGTCATCGGTCTCCGAGCCCGCCACGACCTCAATCCCCGAAGATGTAGCCAGGCGGGTGCGTCCGGTCGGCAATAGGTCGACAAAGATGGCACCTTGCTCTCCGAGAATCTCGGTGCGCACATCGTCGTCATACCGGCAGTTGCGACTCAAGTCCACAGTCGCCACCACCCCGTCACCCATTTCCAGGACGGCCACCAGGTTGTCGACGTCGCCTACTTCGGCGAGAGACTGATCGACAAGGGGAAGAGTGAACGAAGTAACCCGTTCTACCTCCCGACCGGTTATCCACTCGGCGAGATCGAACTCATGCACTCCGCAGTCGATGGCGAGGCCACCGCTCGCTTTTGGGTCACAGAAACTCGCCGGCGGCGGGTCGGCATCCCACTGCGATAAGCGCACCATCAGCGGACGACCGATAGCGCCGGAGTCGATGAGGCGCTTGGCTGTTGCCCAGGGGGGAGAGAAACGACGCCAGAAGCCGATCTGCAGAATGCGCCCGGCCTGGCTTGCCTCTGCTCCAAGCGAGGAGCTATCTGCGAGGTCCAGCGATAGGGGCTTTTCGCAAAGGACGTGTAGGCCGGCAGCAAGCGCCTCTCGAACCAGCGCAGGATGGGTGCTGGTGGGGGTCGCGATCAGCCAAGCGTCGATCCCGTCGATGTCGAGAAGGTGGTCTGTGGAACCGCACGGGGACGCGCCGATCTCTCCGGCAACGGCTGCCGCAGCGGCAGTATCGGTGTCGGCAACCGCGACCACATCGACCAACGGCGAAGGGGAGATGGTCCGGGCATGAACCGCTCCCATCCGTCCGACACCGATGACACCAAGTTGCAGTGGAGCAGCCATGTGCGGATGGTACCTGCAGCGAACCTGTTCCCGCCTGAGGTTCTCAGACCATCACCTTCTGAGAGGTGATACCATCCTGTCCCCCACGGGCGAGTGGCGGAATTGGCAGACGCGCAGGATTCAGGTTCCTGTGAGGTAACACTCGTGAGGGTTCAAGTCCCTCCTCGCCCACTTGTCGAAGATCTGCTTCGCAATTTGGGTTTCGAGTTGCAGCGCAACCGGCCCACCTGATCACAAAGCGGGCTGTGCCGACCTAGCGGCAGGGAGCTCCGCCATCTGTCCAGCTAGGCCCTGAGTACATGGCATTTTCCGACTTCGCACCACCGCGGCGGTCGCGGCGACGTCGCAACACCGTCATCGTCGTCATCGCTGCCATCATCATCGGGATCCTTGTGCTCGCCGTTCGCTACCGCACCGAGCGCAGGGAGAGCATTGATTACCTTGCTGTTGCTGAGGAAACGGCGTTGCTGCACAGCGACATCTCAGAGCAGCTCGCCTCCTTGCTGCAGGGACTCGGCCAGGAGGATCGGCCTGCTTTGGAGCTGCGTCTCGAGACCTTCGCCGAAGATGCGCGTGACGCTGCAACCCGACTCGACGAACAGGTTGTCACCAGACCGGTAGCTGAAGTGGCCGGTTTCATGGCAGTCGCTTCGGGTTCTTGGGCAGATGGTCTGGAAACCTTGCAGGCTTCGATCATCGCCATCCTCGATGCGGAACCTGGCGACGAATCCGCCGACCAGGCACTGCAGCAGGCTTTTGAGTTCCTGCGAGTGGGAGACCGGGCCTACGCCGGTGCGCTTGTCGCCGTTGACGAGCTCGATCCGGAACTTGTTGTGACGCCTCTGCCGGAGGTCGCCTACACCTCGGGTCGCTATCGGGCCCTCTACAACTACGAGATCGTCGCCGACCGTCTCCGGCTCCAGGGAGGCCTTGCGGAGTTGGTCGATGTGGCCCTGACGGCACAGACAGTTCCGGCCCCGGTCAGCGAGGGAGCGGGTGGCATCTGGACAATTCCTGCGTCGGATACGCTTGCGCTCGAGGTGACGGTCAGCAACACGGGCAATGTCATCGTCGAGAACGTCACCATCCTTGTCACCCTGCAGAAGGTGGGTTCCAGCGACACCTTCACTCCACTTGGCCAGCTGATACCTTCGATAGAGCCGGGCAAGTCGGAGATCAGGGTGTTTGAAAACCTCGAAGCCGCTCCGGGCGAGGTGTACTCGCTCACCGCAACAGCTACCGTCGACGGAGATGGTGACCTGACCGACGACAACACCTTCAATCTCGTCTTTGAGAGGAACGCCGAATGATCGAGATCGCCATGGTTGTCGCTGCAGTGGCTCTGCTCGGGGCGATCGTTGTTGCGGTGCAGCTCAATGGTTTGCGCCGTCGGCTGGATTCGATGCCGGCCGATGAGAATATCTACGACATCCTGCGCGGCCTGGACAACGAGCTGGGGAGACTCGATGCCGTCACCGCGGCCATGGAGCCTCGGCTGACATCGATCGAGCATCTACTCCCTCACGCCATCGTGCACAGCGGCGTTGTCAATTACGACGCATTTGGTGATATTGCCGGGAACTTGTCGCGCTCCATTGCGCTCCTGAGCTCGCTGGGGGATGGGGTTGTCATCTCGATCCTGGTCGGTCGACACGACATGCGGGTGTTCACCAAGGAAGTACACAACTTCGTGGGGATAGAGGAACTGTCGCCCGAGGAGAACGAAGCGGTGGCCAGGGCGCGGGGGTAACCTGCGAGGGTCATGATTGATCCACGAATCCTCCGTACCGAGCCATCCACTCTGGAAGAATCACTCCGTCGTCGCGGCATCGATTTGGATGTCACCTCTCTGGTTGCTCTTGATGAGCGCCGTCGCGTTGAGCGCATGCGCGCAGAGGAGATCCGGGCCGAACAGAAGAACGTCGGCAAGTCCGTCTCGAAGCTGCAGGGGGATGAGAGGCAAGCGGCAATTGCTCGTGCTGGAGAGTTGTCCACTGCGTACAAGGAAGCCCTGGCCGCTGCCGATGCATCGGATGCCGAATTCAATGAGATCTGGGTGGCGCTACCCAACCTGGTCGACGAGACCGCCGCTGACGGTACCGAGGAGGAGGATGCCGAGACCCTCCGCGTCTGGGGTGAGCCCGGCGAGGGCGACTTCCTCGACCACGTGGAGTTGGGAGAGAAGCACGGCTTCCTCGACATAGAGCGGGCGGCCAAGGTGTCGGGCAGCCGGTTCGGTTTCCTACTCGGGCCGCTGGTTCGACTCGAGTTTGCGCTCGTCAACTACGCCCTCGACAGGCTCGAGCCCCACGGCTTCACCCCGGTGGTTCCGCCGGTGCTGGTGCGAGATCATGCCCTCTACGGCACCGGGTTCTTCCCGGGCGATGCTGATCAGGTCTATTCGCTGCCTGCCGACGATCTCTACCTGGTAGGTACATCAGAGGTGTCGCTGGCGGCTATGCACGCTGACGAAATCCTCGATCAGGACAGCCTCCCGCTCCGATATGCGGGCTTCTCCACGTGCTTCCGCCGTGAGTCGGGAACCTACGGAAAGGACACGCGCGGGATCTTCCGCGTCCATCAGTTCGACAAGGTGGAGATGTTCGCGTTCGTCCATCCCGACACCGCCCAGGACGAGCACGACTTCCTGCTTGCCCGCGAGGAGGAGCTGGTGCAGGGCCTCGGCATCCCGTACCGCGTTATGAACATCGCCGCCGGTGACTTGGGATCCTCGGCTGCCAAGAAGTACGACATCGAAGCTTGGTTCCCCGGCCAGGGGCGCTACCGCGAGATCACGTCGACTTCGAACACGACAGACTTCCAGTCTCGCCGACTGAAGATTCGGTTCCGGGGCGACGAAGGCAATCAACTCGTCTACACCCTCAACGGCACCGCCATTGCCATGGGTCGCTGGCTCATCTCCATCGTTGAGAACTACCAGCAGCCTGATGGCTCGATTGTGGTTCCCGAGGCGTTGCGTCCGTACGTCGGCTTCGACACGATCGGCTGACGTGAGCAACGGGTCGGTCTTCACCGACATTGCTGCGAAGTACGACCGGATCAACCGCATCCTGTCGCTTGGCCGTGACCAGGCCTGGCGACAACGCGTTATCGACATGCTGCCGGAAGGGCGATTGCTCGATCTCGGTGGCGGCACGGGAGCTGCCAACCCGGTATTCGGGGGACGAAGTGTTGTCGCTCTGGATCCTTCCCCGGAGATGCTCGGCCTCAACTCTGCCGGTCGCCGCGTGGTTGCCATTGGGGAGGGTCTCCCCTTCACAGAGCATTCCTTTGATGCCGTGTTCTCGGCGTACGTGTTCCGCAACCTCGACTCGGTCGAAGGAACGCTCGAGGAGGTAGCCCGTGTGCTGCGGCCCGGTGGCAGGCTCGGTGTGGTCGGTCTGAGCCGTCCCCGCAATCGGGTCGCTGCCGCGATCCACCGCACCGGTTCATCGATCGTGTTGCCCGTGGTGGGCACGTTGGCGGGCGCTCGAGACGAGTACGTCTACCTCAACAGGTCGCTAGACAAGCTGCCCCCACCCGAGCAGATGTTCGCCGCAACTCCACTGCGCCGGGTGAGCCTCTGGCGCATGGGCCCACTCGGGTTTGTATACGGCGTGGTCCTGGAGAAGGTCTGAACGCGTCTGGCGTAGATCGCGGCGCTATTTCGCCGTTCGATACGCCAGAGTCGTTCAGGGCATGAAGCACGCCTCGGCTGAGCGAGATCCCTCGTTGCCGCTGAGGTCAACGGCACTGATTTGGTAGCAGTCTCTGCCGACCGTCAGTGATCGTGGCCAGTCGATGATGTACCACCGGTTCCCCGTCGTTGGCTCCGGGCCGAAGTACGGATCAGCGAGCAGGGTCTCCGTACCGCCGGGTAGCTCGCTGTACCAGACGTTGTAGTCATTGACATCGAGTTCGGGGACTTCGTTCCAGTAGACGGCAATCTCGCCGGAGCCGCCGGCAGTCGTTGCCATCACACCCGTCACCTGGCTGGGTGGTCCCGGGGTCGAGTCAAAACACGCTTCCTTGGATCTACCTCCCTCCAAGCCGCCGGCGTCGACTGCGCTCACCTGATAGCAGTCCTTGCCGCTCGTGAGCGAGCGCGGGAAGTCCGTGATGAAGATGCGATCCGGTGGCCGGGCGGAGGGACCGAAGTAGACATCTGTGAGTAGCGTCTTGGTGGCGCCGGGCTCGAAGCTGTACCAAACCTTGTAGCTGACAACGTCATCGTGGGGGCTCTCAGTCCAGGAGACATCGATCTCGCCGCTGCCTCCACTCAGGGTTGCCACCAGATCGGTAACGGGTGGCGGTGGCTTGTTCAGCGCCCGATTGAGAAAGGCAGCCATCTGCCCGCGGGTCACGTGGTCGTTGGGGCAGAAACGAGTGTTCAGGGGAGGGTTGCAGCCTTTGGTGATTCCCCGGATCGCCATCGTTCCAATGGCGCTCTCGAATATCGAGCCTCCGGTGTCCTCGAAGATACCGAGCGGGCCGGAGGTACCGGGGAAGAGTGCCCGCACGAGGAATGCCGCCATCTGACCTCGGGTGACGTAGTCGTGAGGGCAGTACTTGGTGTTGCCTTCTGTGGGGTTGCAACCCTTGGTGACGCCGGCCGCCGCGAGCCTATTGATGGAGGCCTCGAAGATGTTGCCGTTGTCGTCTTCGAAGTAGTCCGTGCTGGTGGCAGGGAGATCGAGGCCACGGTCCAGGAAGGCGGCCATCTGTCCCCGAGTCACAAGATCGTTTGGGCAGTACTTGGTGTTGCCCTCTGCGGGGTTGCAGCCCTTGGTGATTCCCGCGACGGCGATCCAGGCTATGTCAGTGTGGAACACGTGATTGTCCGGAACGTCGGTGAAGTCATGGCTGGCCGCGAGTGGTGCGATGCCGGCGATGCTCAGCACCCCAACGAGAAGTAGCAGAAGCGTCCGCCGTGCCATGGGAACCCCCGTCGTCGGTTGCGCTTCTGAGTCTACGGATTTGCCCGGAAGCTGCGGGGGTGTGGTGGGTCCGAGTCTCGTGGGATCGAACGCATCCCAGCCAATCCGGAGTTCTGTTGCACAGAACTCCATGCTCATTCCTCGGCCACTGCCTGGGTCCTGCCCCTGCCCGAGTTTGTGTTGCACACAAAACGGAGCCCAGGTTTCGATGTCATCGAAACCTGAAGCTATCCGACTGGGCATGTCATGCCAGTCGGTTAGCCGTGCACCCGCCTTCGAATGGCATGCCAGTGGCGCAAGCCGGGTGATTGACTCCAGCCAGGCTGCCCTACGGCACCCGGGTGCGAACCGCTTAGGGCTGCTTCCTTCCGGACCTGACCCGGTTCACGGCGCCCCGCCGCGTAGGACCCAGCCTTCAACATCAACTCATCCCGGTGCTAGACCCACCGACAGTCCACCCTCAGGCGGGGATTCAGTCCCGCATGAGAGGGTTTCGGGTTCAGGGCACCCCTAGTGCCCCACCTAGCACGGCAAGCCGCAATGGTAACCAGTTGCGCGTCCAACTGATCTGTCGTTCGCTCAGGCTGCTAACTTCACATACCCCAGGAGGGATCGCACAGTCTGGCCTAGTGCGCGCGCCTGGAAAGCGCGTAAGTGGGTAACCGCTTCGAGGGTTCAAATCCCTCTCCCTCCGCGGCAGAAGCCCAGCATCAGCTGGGCTTCTTTGCTTTGGGGATTTGATCAGTCTTTCTGCCTGCGGGCATGGGTGGGAGTTGTGGTGTGGGCCGGTATGCTCTTTGTCGAGTAGGAGGGGACAGGGTTCAAATCCCTCTCCCTCCGCGTCTGAACCGATCCTCCCTCGATGGGGGGATCGCGTTCGAGATTCGAGCTTATGGATTACACACTTCCCATGTCCCAAGCCTTGGCCGAGGCTCGGCGCGCTCTTGATCACGATGATGTTCCGATCGGGGCAGTTCTGTTGGACCCAGACGGTGCCGTGGTGGCTGCCGATCACAACCGCCGCGAGCAGAAGGGTGACGCAACCGCTCACGCTGAGATGCTCGTGCTCGCTGCTGCGTCGCAGGCCGAGGGTGACTGGCGGCTGACCGGTCACACTCTTGTTGTCACTCTCGAACCGTGCCCGATGTGTGCGATGGCGGCTGTGCTGGCCCGGGTGGAACGGATCGTGTATGCCGCATCCGATCCGAAGGCAGGGGGCGTCTGGAGTCTCTACAACATCCCGCAGGATGAGCGACTAAACCATCGGTGCGATGTGGTGGCGGGCGTGTGTGAGGACGAATCTCGGCAATTGCTTGAAGAGTTCTTTGCCTCTCGCCGATGAGAGAATGGCGGGACTGGTTACAATCCCGCCGGTTGGCGACTCAATCGCCCCCATGGAGAGATGGCCGAGCGGACGAAGGCGACGGTCTCGAAAACCGTTGAATCCTATTTGGGGTTCCGTGGGTTCGAATCCCACTCTCTCCGCGGTGAGAGGTGGTGTTCTGGTCTTTAGCCGTGATCTTGAGATCGCGCAGAAGGTCCGAACTCCGCTCTCTCTGCCAGCACTGTCAGTCCCCCCGCAGAGCGGGGGGAAGGTACCGCAGCGACGGAGTCGCTGGGGTGGGGGGGATTGCAGATCACTGGAGGGATGGCCGAGCGGACGAAGGCGACGGTCTTGAAAACCGTTGAGGTAATACCTCCGTGGGTTCGAATCCCACTCCCTCCGCTCTGAACCCCGGCAACCATGCCGGGGTTCTCTCGCTCCAGTCGCGGGATCAGTCTTTCATCTCTGCCGACCGGCTTGCTCTCGACCAACCCGGATGGCCGATTTGTCCTGTCGTGGCGAAAGCGGAGAAGGCTCGAATCCCACTCTCTCTGCCAGCACTGTCAGTCCCCCCACGAAGTGGGGCGAAGGTACCGCAATATCAGTCCCCCCACGAAGTGGGGGGAAGGTACCGCCGCCGCAGGCGGGGGTAGGGGGGAGTGCCGAAGGCACCGCAGGCGGGGGTAGGGGGAGTGCATGACGAACCACAGCTACAGGTGTGGCGCCCGCATGCCGATCACCCAGCCGGGAGGCCGAAGTGAGCATTTGGGTCATCGGCGCTATTGCATACCTAGCTGTACTTCTGTTCGCCTTTGCGCTCGCCAGAGTTGCGTCGGCCTCAGATCACCCAGATGGTCCGATGGACGGATTCGTCGAAGAACCCGACTCTGCACCAGAGGTGACAGCACGAACCGCCGGAGACAGTCGGAGCTAGTCGAGGTCGAGGCTGGGCTCGACTGAGGGAGATGTGTTGCGGAACAGTCCCGCCGTCATGCGGTGGAAGACCTCGAGTGGGGACTCCTCGATCGGCTTGATCGCACGGTGACGCAATAGGTCGGTACCGACTGCAACCAGGACGAGGTATCCAAGCAGGCCGAACGCAATGCCGGCGGAGAATGACAAGAGAAGCGTGATGCCCGCCGCTACGCCGAGGGCTAGCCCCAGCTTGTACCGGCCCGAGAGTTTGGGCCCGCTGGCGATGCGCTCTGCGAATGCTGCGTCTTCCTCATGGGCAATTGCCTCAATCTCTTTCAGGATTCTGAGTTCTCTTGAATCCATGGTTGATTCCTATTGCTGGGTACGTCGAATGCTCTGTCGGCTGGATTGCCGGATACACAACCACTTCGATCCAGCTGGACTATGTGGACGTCGGCCGGCTTGACCACCAGACCGGCGCAGTCGCTCAGGATGTCGCTAGCGAGGGTCCGTCACCTGGCCCAGGAAGAGCATCTCGCCCGTCGAGCTGTGCTCGATCCAGAACAGGAACGGCTGATCTGCTGTGAACGTCGCCGGCTGCGGAGCCGAGGTCAGGCTCATGATGAGAGCCGTGGCGGCTGCAGCTTCCGTCCCCGACTCATCCACTGCAATGAAGGTCTTGTGCAGGGCATCGCTGACGAAGAGCTCTCTGAGCTCTGTGATTCCAGTGAGATCGGCTCCGTCGGGCCCGAACGGCTCATTGAAGGCCTTCACCATTCCGAGCTCGATCAACGCGTCCTTCAACGCGATCTCCGCTTCGAACTCGAACAAGGGCAAGCTCACCTCGACGTCGTACGAATCCCAGTCGATATCGAGATCGTCGGCCGTTAGCCCGGCAACCAGCTCGGTGAGCGACCCGCTGCGCGGAACAGCCACCACCATCGCGGCATCACCGGCATACCGCAGCCGGACTGCCTCGAACTTGTCGTTCACCGCGTACCCCGCTGGGACGTTGCCGTGCATCGTCGGCACGGTGACGCTCTCTCCGGACGCGAGGGTGAATGGATCGTCGGTGGTGAGTGCTGAGTCGAATTGCTCCGCCCAGTTGGCCTTGAACCAAATGGCATTCACCAACACCATCCTCGTCAGGCCGCTGATGACCCCAGCCGGGATCAGATCCTTGATGCGATCCTCGGTAACGTCCTCGACCCAGGCGTTGATGATCTCTCGTGATCCCTCCGGATCTCCAGCGAAGTCCAGCAGACGCAGTCCGGCTCCATATTGCTCGGCCAGTATCTGCAGATACTCCTCGATGAAGGGATACCCGCCCTGACCCCAGGACGAGTTGGCCGGGCGGATTGCGAACGGCACGCGCTCGTCATCGCTGCTCTGCGGTGGCGGCTCGGCCAATAGTGCAAGGTCGATGGCATTGCGCACCGCGTGGAGAGTCTCATCAGAGACCTCGAGGTTCAGTACCGCGGCGACTTCCTCCGCCGTCTCCCCCCGGGCGCCCGGATACAACATGCTCAGTGCCGTGGCGATCGAGTAGGGCGAGAGCATTGTGTTGTCCTCGCCCGCAACCGAGCGAAGGAGGTCCAGGCCCAGCTCGATGTCGCCGCGTACCACCGCGGCATATTGATCATCAGTCGGTTGCGGCGTCGCTCTCGGCACATCTAGCCGTACGAGCTCACCTGTTTGGAAGGGCATCGTTGTTCCCGTCGGATTGTCTGGGATCGTGGTCGTTGTGTCGGTCGCTCCGGTGCTGGTGGATGTGGCGTCCTCGGCAGATCCACATGCAGCTACCAGCAGGGCAAACGCCAGTATGGCGATAAGGCTGCGCATCGTGCTCACCTCTGATTGACGTTGTACTCCGTTATGACGCCTCTGGGAAGACACAGGTTCCCGGGGTTTCGAGTCCGAGTATGTGGACGGCGCCTAGAAGCGCCTCTGTCCTCCAACGAACGGCGCCTCGGCTCCCGCCAGATACTCGTCGACGTTCGGGCCGTTGAGCGCATTGCGCTTCTTCACGCCGATGCGGTACGTGAGGTAGAACAGGGGAATGATTGTCGGCCACGACGTGATCGACTTCCAGATCGCAAGCAGCTCGACTTGCCCAACAGCGAACAGCCAGGCCGAGACGCCGCCGCGGATGGCGAAGTACCAGAACCAGTACCAGGAGACGTGGCTGTAGGCGGGCCGCACGTCATCACGCCAGAACCACTCCCGGGGCCAACCGCGATAGAGCCAACTAGTCCAGCCGGACAGCGGACGCTTGACGAGGATGGACAGCAGGGTGCCGCCGGCGTAGAGGGCACCGGAAACGATGCCGGGAAGGAAGTAGGTTTCGGCGCGACCCGAGCGGAGGGCGAGGAAAGCGGCAAAGGCGACACCGGCGATTCCAGCCAGGGCATAGATGCCCTTCTGGCCGCGGCGCACTCGCCAGGCGGCAACCAGGACGCCGGCAACTATGGCAACCGTGGCCGCTGTCCCGAGCCCCCAGAGCGCGTTTGCGCCGACGAACAGCAGCGGGGGAGCGAACGAGTCGCCCAGTGTCCTGTCGCCGGTGAAGAGGTCTTTGACCTCGTCCTGGATGTCGTCGTGAACGGTGGTCGCCATGCATCAGGTGTACGACGCCGACAACGATGGCGGATGCCGCGGTCAGTCGCCGGCGGGTAAGGTGAGCGAGAACACCGTCCAACCGCTCCGGCGGCCGTAGGTCAGGTCGCCGCCCATCAAGCGGGCAAGGGTGCGTGACACCGAGAGTCCAAGCCCAATCGAGTGCACTTCCTCCCGGGGCTCGTGGGCACTCTCATAGGGGTCGAAGATTCGTTCGAGGCTCGCCGAGGCGACGCCCGGCCCGTTGTCCATGACATCGACAAACGAGGTGGTGCCTTGGTGGCCGACTGAGATACGGACTTCGTCACCGCCGTAGCGGTCAGCGTTCACCAGGAGGTTGCGGATGATCTGCTTGATTCGGACAGGATCCCCGTGAGCGTGTGTATCGCCGATCGTCGCGATCCGAGGGTCGATCACGCCGGATGTTGCCCGCCAGGCCTCGGTGGCCAGCGACACCAGATCAACACGCTGCGGGAAGACCTTCACCTTGCCGACGTCGGCGCGCGCCGCTACCAGCAAGTCCTCAACGATTCGGGCAACCTCCTCGGCCTCGCCGGCGATCATCTGGTGAAACTCGTGCAGATCTTCCTCAGAGAAGCCATTTGCCGGGCCGCTCAGTTCCTGGGCGAGCCCGATGACTGCGGTCAATGGAGTTCGCAACTCATGAGATATGGATGCGACGAACCTGTCCTTGGCCGCGATCATCTCCCCGAGTTGCTCGTTGCTCGAAGCAAGAGCTGCGGCCGCTTCGGATCTCATCGTGTCGGTTCTCTGCAGTTGGATCATCACTGCAGCTACGACTACTGAGACCGTGATTGTGAAGAAGATGACAGCGACCAGTTCGATGACCACCTTCGACTCCGGTTCGTAGGGAGTCTTGAGGCCGCCGTACGCAACCAGGAACGACAAACCGATCCAGACCGAGGTATAGACGGCGACAACTATTGCCCGGCGGCCCGATGTGAGCACTGAGGCCACTACGGCGACGAAGCACATGCCCGTTGCCGTCACGACCGGAATCCCCATCGTCAGTGTGGCAACCCCGACCGCGGTTCCGTCAACGAGCAGCGTCACCGATCCTGGCTCCGCTCCGGTCCTGTGGAGATAGAACGCATGGATCATGATCACGGTGCAACTAACGGGCACCCACGGTCCGTTGGGCCAACCTGTGAGCGTGCCCACTGTCAAGGTGATGGCTACGGCAATTGGGGCGCCGCGAAGACGGATGCGCTCGTATAGGTAGGGCAGTCCCGATCGGCCAGATGCGGGGGAGCGCGTCCGATGAGCCGAACGATTCGGCGCGCGTGTCACGGGCTCGGCAACTGCCATGCACGACCTGTCGGCCCGAGCGGCCTGATCGATAGGTCTGGTCCGAGCGGGCTTAGGCCTCTTCGGGCTCCAGCCGCATCGAGGCCGAGTTCATGCAGAAGCGCTCCCCGGTCGGTCGCGGACCGTCGGGGAAGATGTGACCCAGATGGGCACCGCATTGGGCGCAGGTTGCCTCGATGCGGACCATGCCGAAGCTGCGGTCCTCGGTGCGGACTACCGCGTCCGGGTCTACTGCCTCCCAGAAGCTCGGCCAGCCGGAGCCGGAGTCATACTTTGTGTCGCTCGAGAACAGCGGCGCATCGCAGACGACGCAGTGATACATGCCGGGGTCCTTGGTGTCCCAGAACTCACCGGTGAATGCCCGCTCGGTGCCCGCTTCCTGGGTGACGTTGTACTGAAGCGGAGTGAGCCGCTCGCGGAGTTTGATCTTGTCGAATTCCATGGTGCTCCTTTGGAGTCTCTCAGTAAACACCTACTGAGCCGGTTCTGGTCCCGGTTTTGCCCGATTTCCTCAAGTGTTCATGTTGGCTTGCGACCGAACCGCCCTGGTGTGGACCTGATAACCTCTGCCTACCTGGAGAGGTGGCCGAGCGGTCGAAGGCGCTCGCCTGCTAAGCGAGTAGGGGGTTAAAGCTCCCTCGAGGGTTCAAATCCCTCCCTCTCCGCGTATGCAGATGAGCGGACCCGTCTGGGTCCGCTTTCTGCATGAGGAAGGTGATTTGAACCTAGCTGCCCTCCCCTTGGGGGAGGGCGGGGCTGGGACTGAACGGAGTGAGGGATCAGACCGGGAGGGGGCCGTTGTCACCCCCATCGACCTCGCTTCGCTCGGCCACTTCCCCCCTGAAGGGGGAAGTGCTGGTTGACCCTCCTGCGACGGAAGGGTTGTCTTGAGCTTCCTCTGCCCTCCCCTTGGGGGAGGGCGGGGCTGGGACTGAACGGAGTGAGGGATCAGACCGGGAGGGGGC
>JASJDZ010000047.1 GCA_030065575.1 Acidimicrobiia bacterium | reverse complement strand
ACGGATGAAGTCGAGCCATACCGACTGGCCTGCGGCATGGAGGTCATGCAGTTTTCCCATGATTGTCCTTTTGTGTGGTCATTGAATATGAAGATCGATGACCGAGGATACCGTTCGCAGCCTTAGTCGCCGCTGTTCGACAGTAGCTCGGTGATGGAGATACGAAGATCATCGCGGATGTCAGCTCGCCGCAGGCCGAACCCGATGCCGGCCTCCAGGAATCCCACCTTTGATCCGCAATCAAATCGCCTCCCATTCAGGATGAGGCCGTGGAACGGGCTCTGTCCCACTAGTTCGAGCATCGAGTCCGTCAGTTGGATCTCGTTTCCGGCCCCGGTCTCGCCACGACCCAGGTAGGTCATGACCTCAGGCTGAAGGATGTAACGACCAACGATGGCGAGATTGGATGGTGCGGCGGCGGGATCGGGCTTCTCGACGAGCCCGCGTATCTCGACGAGGTGGCCGTTGATGACACCGGGATCCACGACGCCGTAGCGGGATGTTTGCTCTCGAGGAACCTCCATGAGCGAGACGACGCTTCCTCCGTGCTCCTCATAGGCCTCGACCATTTCGACCAGCGTCGGCCGATCGGACATGATCAAGTCGTCGGCGAGCAGGACGGCAAAGGGCTCATCTCCAATGAGGTTGCGCGCACACCAGACAGCGTGGCCGAGCCCGAGCGGCGCCATTTGGCGCACTGCGGTGATCTGGCCTGGTTCGAGCTGCGTTGCGTTCACTGCAGCAAGCTCCGCTTCCTTGCCCCGCCCTTGAAGAGTCAGCTCGAGTTCTGGGTTGCTGTCGAAATGATCCTCGATAGCGCTCTTGCCGCGACTGGTCACGAAGATGAACTCCTCGATGCCGGCAGCGCGTGCCTCGTCCACCGCGTACTCGATGAGCGGCTTGTCGACGATCGGCAGCATTTCCTTGGGAATGGTCTTGGTTGCGGGCAGGAACCGCGTACCGAGACCGGCGACCGGAAAGATGGCCTTGCGAACTGGCTTCAAGATGTTTCCCCTCTTCGTCTGGATCGGTCGTATTCGGTTGCGGAAGGCAGGATCACCGCACTGGTCGAAGCGAGTTAGGCCCCCTCTGCGTCGCCACCGAGGACATTGGCGCTCACCCGGGCGACGTGCTCCTTGGCGCGCACGTTGTACCAGGCGTGTTCGACCAATCCGTCGGCGTCGATGACAAAGGTGGAGCGAATGATCCCTTCGTACTCCCGGCCGTAGTTCTTCTTGATTCCCCACGCGCCAAAAGCCTCTGCCATTGCGTGGTTTGCATCGCTCAATAGCGGAAAGGGCAGCTCGTACTCGTCACGAAACTTCGCTAGGCGATCCACAGGATCAGGGCTCACGCCGAGGATCTGATAGCCGGCGGCAGCGAACCGCTCGTGGTTGTCCCTGAAGTCACAGGACTCTCCCGTACACCCAGGGGTGAACGCCTTCGGGTAGAAATAGACGACGAGCCGCTTCCCGGCAAAATCCTCAGCCGACCGCACCTTTCCCTCGTCATCGGGCAGCGAGAAGCCCGGGGCATTGTCGCCTGGCTCGAGTTTCATGTCTCTCCTTCCTCGGTGAGGCCACGAATCCGCAGCTGTCCACACGCTGCATCGATTTCCTGGCCCCTGGTCTCACGATAGGTCGCGTTGGCCCCATGTCGCGACAGTTCCTTCATGAAGTCGTCGATGGCGAGTCGGCCCGGAGCCTGTTGGGCGGTCAGCGGCGTGGGGTTCATCGCAATGACGTTGACATGCGCACGCAATTGCTGGGCGATCGAGGCCAGCTTCTCCGCCTGGTCAGCCGTGTCGTTGACGCCGTCCATCAGCGTCCACTCGATCGATACCCGTCGCCCCGTCCTGTTGAAGAAGTACCGGGCTGCTTCAACCAATTCGGCGAGGGGATAACGCGTGTTGAGGGGGATGAGGGTGTTGCGCAGCTCGTCGTCTGCCGCGTGCAGGCTGATGGCCAGCCCGATCTGCCAAGGCTCATCGGCCAGGCGCCTGATGCCCGGAATCACCCCAACCGTGGATACGGTGACCGACCTGGCGGCAAGGTCGATTACTTCGATCATCCTGTGCAGGGACTCGCGCAGGTTGGTGTAGTTCGCCAGAGGTTCACCCATCCCCATGAAGACGACGTTTGTGACTCGGGCTGGTGACCCGGCGATGGGCCGGCTACGAAGGGCCGCGTTCGCATAGGCCACCTGGGCAACGATCTCCCCGGCGTCGAGGTGGCGCTCAAACCCGAATTGGCCGGTGGCGCAGAAGGTGCAGGCCATGGCGCACCCCGCTTGAGACGAGATACAGAGCGTGGTTCGACGTTCGTAGCCCATCAGAACCGACTCGATCGATGCCCCGTCGGGGGCACGGAACAGCCACTTCCGGGTGCGGCCACCGTCGGCAGACTGCTCGATCTCGGCTGCAAATGGCCAGAGGCGCAAGGTGTTGCGGACGTCGCCCGGGAGGTTGGTCATGTCCGCGGGGTCAAGTACCGGATGCTCGTAGAGCCACTCGCGTAGCTGATCGACACGATATGAGGGCTGGTCGGGAAGCAACGTGCCCAGCTCGCGCGGGCTCACCTGATAGGCGCTTTGGCTCATCTTGTTCAGTTCAGCTTGGCCTTGGCCTGCTCGATCCAGTCCGCCACGGCCTCCGCAGGCACATCGATAGCAGCTGCGGTAGCAGCGGCGTCGGATTCGGCGAGGCCGGCGAAGGTCATGACCCCCGCTCCGTTCAGACGCGACGCATAGACGGGGCCGATTCCTTTGACTTCGGTGAGGTCATCGGGTTGCGGCGGTGGAGTCGCCCGGTACGGGGGGCGAGGCTCGTCGCCAACTTCGGGAGTGGGAAGCAGGTGCTCGCGAGTTAGCCACACGATGGTCGCAGCCAGTATCACGAGTCCGGCCAATTGCATGAGTTTCTTCAACACACGCCGATTCTAGGCCGGGAGGCAGTGCGGCCATGGACCTATTTCAGGGCTTACACGTCCAATGAAGCCATGGATCCTTGCCCTGATCGATTGAGGCTTGGACGAGCCAGGCGGCTGTTGCCACGTTCGCCTCTGGATCGAATGGCGATGCGCCGGCAAAGCCCGCGTTTGGGGAAGCCCATCCCCAGGTTCCGGGGATGAACTGGAACAGTCCGGAAGCTCCCGAGCTCGGGTTGTAGGCGAGCGGGTCGCCGAGGCTTTCGCAGCGAATGACCCGGAGCGCCTCATCGATACGTTCCTCGGGGAAGTACTGGCCGACGAGAGATCGCCACTCCTCGACGTCGCGCGGCCCTCCCTCCACCGGCGGGGTTGTGGTGGTTGTTGTCGGCGGCTGCGTAGTGGTTGTCGGCGGCGCCGTTGTTGTTGTCGTCGGCGGCACCGTTGTCGTTGTGGTCGGCGGCACCGTTGTCGTTGTGGTGGTGGTCGTGGTGGTTGGTGGCGGCGCCGTCGTGGTCGTCGTGGTGGGCGGGGGAGCCGTCGTGGTCGTCGTGGTGGGCGGGGCAGTGGTGGTAGTTGCCTCGGCTCCGCTCCGGCTCGAGTCCGGCTCCGCCCTTGGGGCCGGCGACGCCTCGATTGCAGCAGTAACAACGGGCGGCTCGGGCTCAACCGTGACGAAGCTGGAGGCGAACCCGGCGGCAGCGACCCGGGCCGACAGCTCTGCGGGCAGCTCGGCGGACGTAGCGGGCTCCGGATCGGGCGCCGACTCGCGCGCCGAAACTGCAGCAAAACCGAGCGCGGCAATAAGCATCACGATTAGTGATCCGATGGGCAGAATCTGAAAACGAGGCCGCACGAAGTACTCCGCTTCCGAGGTCGGTCAACTGACCGGGCGCAGCGCACGCCGATGCCAGGCTAGATGCAACATCCGGGATTGGGCAAGCCGTATCTCCCGGGAACTGGCAGGCTACCCAGGGGTAGAGTTGTCGTGTGAGACGATCTGCGCTGCTGGTGCTTGTCGCGCTGCTTACGGTTCTGTTCCCCACTCCGGGCGTAGCCGACGAGGAACGTTGTGCCGCGCTCTTCCCCAATGTCGCCTGGCAGTCTCAGCCATCGGATGGCCCGGCGACGGTCGCCACTACAGGGATGACGCCTGCCATGGCGGAACGCTTCGCCGCCAACGTCGCCGACGTTGCCGGCTTGGTGCAGACCGAAATGGGTTTTCTCGAGGGGACTGCAGTCTGCCTGGCAACTCCAGAGCAGGCACCGGCGTTCAGCGAGTTTGTCGCCCCCGGGCAACGTCTTCACGTTGGGGTGTTTGCAGCCGAGAAGGTGCTCGTGCTGTCCGCTGTTGAGATCCGGAACGTCGAAGACGCGATCGCCTTTGGCCTGCCCCAGATAGCGCTCTGGCACCTTGCCACCGAACTCGGACGCGACGACGGCTATCCGGATCCGCTCGGTTCGACCATCGCTCATTGGTATCTAGCTCGAGAGACGGAGCGGCTGGATCGTTACCGCAGCGAGCTGGTTGTGACCCTGTTCCTCGATGATCCGAATCCCGAGGAACGAACAGTCGAAGATGCCCTCCCCTGGGTTGGCGAGACAAAACCAGATCCGTTCTTCTTCGACCCCCAGTTCGTTGGCTCGCAGTTGGGGGTGTTCATCGACTTTGCGGTCTCGGAGGAAGGGACCGGAGTGCTGAGGGAGATCGACCAGGCAACCTGGGCCGAATTGGAGCGAAGATGGCGGATCTCGATTCGCGATCAATTCCCGCGCGGTAACTACGGGGTTTGGTGGGGTGTTGCCATCGTTGTCGTGTTCCTGGTCCTTGCGATCCTCCTGGCTTGGAGTAAGCGCCGGGCCAACCGCAAGGCCGCACAGCGCAAGCCGTCGCCACCACCGGACGAGAGCCTGTTTACGTCGACCTAGCTGCCGTGGCAGCTACCCGCGGGTCGGCGGCCCCGACGGCATTCTCCCCATCGATCGTGATGATCGAGACCGGACCCCATCCCGCCATCCATTGCCCGGTCGACCGAACTTCGTGGCCGCGGCTGCGTAGCTGGTCGACCGTTCCGGCGTCGAGATGAGGTTCGACGGCAACGCTGTGATCGTTCTCGCGCCACTCCAACGTTGCCCAGCGCGGCTGCAGATGGGCTTGGCGACCATTGAGCCCTGCCCAGCGCGTGTGTGACAGCATCTGCAAGAGGGTCTGCGGTTGGAAATCGCCGCCCCGGGTTCCCAGCAGCATGCGGAGTTGATCCCCTTCCGTCCACAGGGTCGGCGCCAGGGTGTGGAGCGGCCGCTTGCCGGGTGCCAGTTCATTGGGGTGGCCGGGTTGCAGCGTGAAGCCGGAACCCCGATCGTGGAGAAGGAATCCGGCGTTGCCTGCGCCAATGCGTGACCCGATGCCGTGGAAGTTGGATTGGATCAACGACACGCCCATGCCATCCGAATCGCGGACGGCGAGGTAGGCGGTGCCGCCGGGGGCGGGTCGGGATACGGGCCAGTCTGTGCGACGGGTCGGCGAGACCTGCGCTAGCCGGGCCTCGAGCCGCGCTGTGTCGAGCAGGTCGACTCTCGGTGAGTGAGTAGGGTCGGCAACCATGTCATCGCGTTCCCATGCAACCGCCCGGTAGGCCTCCACAGCGGCGTGGACATAATCGGGATGCTGCGGGTCGCGGGGAGGGTTGAGACGCTCGAAGAGCCAGGCGGCAGCCAGCATCAAGTACCCCTGGGAGTTGGGTGGGATCGTCCAGCCTGTCCAGCCCATGACCTCGAGCGAAATCGGGTTGACCCACTCAGCCTGGTTGCGTTGGAGATCGCTCGCAGCGAGCGTTCCGTCGGTCGCCGCGATGATCGCATCGGCCACGTCCCCGGTGTAGAAGAACGTGCGCCCGTGGCGGCCGATTCCGGCCATCGTCTCGGCGAGTTGTGGCCGGTGAACTTCGGCGCCTACTTGCGGAGCCTCCCCGTTGGGGTAGAGACCATCCGCCGCCTGCTGTGGCTGGAGTGCAGCGGCGTAGCGGAGCAGTGCATGGCTCAGTTCGGGGCTGGCGGCAAACCCGTCGCGGGCGTGATTGATAGCCGGGGTCAATACCGCAGCGAGGGGCATCGACCCGTAGCGCGAGCTCAGTGCGGCCCAACCGTCAACGCAGCCGGGAACAGTCACCGCGAATGAACTGTCGATCGGGATCTCCGCCATCCCCTGGTCGCGCAACGCTGCCGCCATTGCGCCTTGACCGGCCCGGCCCGATGCGTTGAGCGCCGTCGGGGCCGCATCACCCGGAGTGTGGACCAGGGCGAAGAGGTCGCCACCGATCCCGCAGGTCTCTGGAGCTACCACGCCGAGGGTGGCGTTGGCGGCAATGGCCGCATCGACCGCATTGCCCCCGCCGGCGAGCACCGCAATGGCGGCATCGGTGGCGAGGTAGTGCGGGGTCACGGCAACGCCGGGCCCCGAAGCATCGAGAGTGGCCCCGTCGAGCCGGAGCGGCAGATTCACGACGCGATAGCGGGAAGACGGCGGTTGAGCGCGTCGAGCACTGCCTTCACCGCAGCCTCATCGGGGTCGCCCGTCGATAGAGCCGATCCAACCACGAGCTCCTCACCCTGCTTGCCGGCATATACGATCACTGCGATCAGCGCAGTGCGCATGCCGACGCCGGCGGTGCCGATTGAGTCCAGCGCTAGAGGCGGTGAGTCGGAGAAGATCGACTCGACGGCTTGCAGTGTGGCCTCGCCAACCAGCCGAAGCCTTGCCGACGCGGCGTCGGGACCGGATGCCGAGCCGACGTGCTCTCCGCTCTGCCACGCCAGGGTGACGGTGAGGGTGGTCCGGGTGTTGTCGGTCTTCTCCCGGATGCGCATCAGCGCCGGGCGCTGCAGGGTGCGGTGCTTGATGTTGTCGGCGGCAAGCTGCACCACTGAGATGACCCGCCGGTCGATGTTCACGCCGTAGCGAGCCATGGCGAGGGACTGGATGTCCCGCGACACTTGCTTGGGTGATTTGGAGGGGGCGGCGAGCACATGTAGCTCGACGATCTTGCCTCCCTTACGGACAACGCGGGCCGCTTCAACAGCATCCAATTGCGCGATTGTCTCTTCGAACTCCTCGTTGTCGAACACGGTAGGTGGCCCTCCTCATGCTCTTCGCTTCGCTACCGGCACCCTAGCTTTGCGGCGGCGGCTAGATCGATTCCTTGCCGGATCGCCTGCCTGTGGATAACCTTGCCGATGCCGACAACGGTCGAGCCTTGGGTGGACGATCCAAATTGGGTCGCTGGGGCGGGCGTGTTGACAAGCACACCTGGAGTACACCGTGGGCGAAGCCGACATAGCGGCGAACAAAGTGGGGGGAAACTGTGGCTAGGGCGCGCCTCTATCGACTAGCCATGTCGATGTTCGTCATCCTCACCGCCATGTCGGCTGCACTCGTCTACTTCACTCGCGATGACCTGCAGCGCGTGATCGTCGGCTCCGCTCTCATGGCCGGGACGATGCTGCTGCGGGTGCCGGCGATGAGCGGCAACAGGGTCTATCTCGGGATCGCGGCCGCTGCTGCCGTTCCCATTGCGGTATCGGACTCCGCAACGGCCGCCGCGATCTACGTCGTCGCACTGACGGTGGCGTGGATCCTCTATCTGATCTTCCGTCCCGTCGAGGTGAACACCCTCAACTCCGAGTACCTCGCCGAGGTGATTGCGGTAATCGGCTTCGGCGGCGTCTACCAGATAGTCGCCGCGCTGTTCGGGGTCCCCGGGTTCGACTTCAACGCAGTCGCCCCCCGCGAGGGCTACGTGGCGTTGGTGTGCGTCATCATCGCCGGGGTGGCGTATCACATGCTGCGGGCGGTCTCGCGTTCGCTGATCGGCTTGGAGCGGGCCGATCTCTCGGTGCGATACCTCTGGCTGATGGGTCTCGAGGACTGGTCGGCGATCACGGTTCTGTTGCTGAGCGGGACCATGGTTGGCGTCGCGTACAGCATCCTGGGATGGACGGCCATCCTCGTTGCCGCCGTTCCGTACTCATTCACCCACCAGGCGCTGGCCCGCTACGACGGAACCAAGCGGACGTACGGGCAGACGATTCAGGCCTTGTCACAGATTCCAGAGGTTGCCGGCCTGGCACCGCGCGGGCATGCCGTGCGTACGGGGCACCTTGCCTCCGACATAGGCCGGGAGATGGGTCTGCATCCCGACGAGGTCCAGGATCTCGAATACGCCGGATACATGCACGACATCGGCCGGATCACCCTCAATGAGCCGGCGATCCTCCGCGCCGGCTTCACCGACATGGATATTGCCCGATGGGGATCGCAGATCATCGCCGAAGCTCCTCATCTCGATGAGGTTTCCAAGATTGTTGGCGACCAGTGTCTTCCGTACCGCATTCCCGGCCAGGAGAAGGATCACTCGGTTTCGATCACGTCGAAGATCGTCAAGGTTGTCAGTGCCTACGACCAGGCGGTCCACGAGATGGGTTTGCGACCGATCGATGCCCTCGAGCAGCTACATCGCGGCTCTGCCTACGAGTTTGATCCTGTCGTTACCAGTTCGTTGCGCCGGGTGCTCGAGTTCCGGGGAGAGTTTCAGGCCCCTCGCTCATCAGCCGCCGAGCCCGGCAGCCCCTGAACCCGATGGCGGAACAGACGCAGCGGCTGCTGTAGCTGGTCTTCGACAAACACACCGAGGCCCACCGCCAGCAGGACATCGCCCATGGAGATCACCGACCCCGGCATAGGGATGATGTCGGCCAGGAAGGGGAGCCGGGAACTGCCATCGAGGATGACGTGCTTGGCATCGAGAGTGAGGTTGTCGATGTTGCCGCCGGCCAGTTCGAATGCCTCAGGTAGGACCGGCATTCCGTTGTTGAGAGCGATCACGGTGAAGTTCATCAGGATGCCCACGCCGGCTATCCACATTCCGGGCAGGCGTTGGTTGAGAAGGATGACCATCAGCAGCGGGATGTAGGAGAGCAAGACCAACCACACGGCGATCTCCCGCTGGTCGTTGTTGACGAAGTTGGCCGCCGTCTGCATACCGAGCCCGACGAAGAGCAGCCACCACCCACGCGCATAGATTTCTGCGATATTGGATAGCTTCCCGCCACGGAGCAGGGAGACACCCACCGAAACAGCGAGAACGGCGAACAGCCACAGCATGTGAGCGACGTTAGCGCCTGTCCGGCGCTGTCGGACAGGGCCTGTCCGGAGTTAACGGACAGGTTGGAGTCTGCTCTGCAGACTCCGCCCTCATGACCCGAACCTCAACTTCCAAACAGTTGGGCGATGTCATCGTCCAGTGAGTCGATGGTGACGGGGCCAACATGGGTCTTGACGAGGATGCCATTGCCATCGATGTAGAACGTCGCCGGCAACCCGAGCACCGGATATGCGTCGTCGACCGAACCGTCGTCAAAGCCGATTGTGTATT
This sequence comes from Acidimicrobiia bacterium, assembly GCA_030065575.1. Classification (GTDB taxonomy): domain Bacteria; phylum Actinomycetota; class Acidimicrobiia; order Spongiisociales; family UBA5794; genus JAAETI01. Next base: position 23,896 of record JASJDZ010000047.1, on the reverse strand, counting down.
CGATGCCGATCTCATCGGCGAACGCCCGCGCTTCCTCCGCCGTGTCCTTCACCGCAACGCCGACGAACTTGATCTCCGGGTGACGCTGCGACGAGGTGTTGATTGCCGGCATCTCCGCGCGGCACGGCGGGCACCACGACGCCCATAGGTTCAGCACCACGGGGCGGCCGTCTTCGGCGAGGTGTCGGGCAAGGTCGAATCCCTTCCCGTCCAATGTCTCCACCGCAAAGGTCGGCGCCGGCTCTGCGTTTGCGGGAAGGTTGGGGTCGCTCTCTGCGATATCTCCGAGATCGGGAAACTCGTTGGACTCCCCGTCGTCGCGAGTGCCGATGAATACCGTCACCATTACCGCAGCGACGAAGACGCTGGCGAGGATCACCCACGTGGTGACGGTCGATTTGCGGCTGTGGTCCTGGTCTGGCATGGCGTCCGAGGTTACCCCAGGTTCGCAACCATCCTTCCCCCTCGGACACATCCGCAATAGCGTGTCACCCAGGAACGTCATCGGTGGCGTCATATGGGTGTAATGACTGACGAAGAGATCTATCGCAAGTACGCCGACGACCTGGTGCGCTTTGCCACCGGCCTCGTCGGCCCGTTCGACGCCCAGGATGTGGTGACGGACGCGTGCTTGCGGTCCTTCCGAGCCAGGGAATGGCCCGAGGTCCGGAATCACCGGGCCTATCTCTATCGGTCGGTCCTCAACCATGCCCGTTCGCACCATCGCAGCACGCTGCGTCGACGATTGCGGGAGATGAAAGCTGCATCTCCCGCTTTCAATTGGCCATATGAGGTCGATGTCGACGTGCTTGCTGCGGTCGATCGGTTGAGCGTGCAGCAGCGCGCTGCGGTCGTCCTCACCTATTGGGAAGACCTCAGTGCCGCCGAGGTGGCGCATCGCCTCAAGATCTCTGAGGGATCGGTGAAGCGGCATCTTGCTCGGGCACGCTCACGACTCAGGGAGTTCCTCGATGAGTGATCACGACCCCCGCGTTCGGGAACTGACTTACCGGCTGATGGCAATGGCGCCGGATGCGCCCCCATTCCCGGAGGAGGTTGCTCCGATGACTGTTCCCGAGAAGAAACAACGTCCCCCGATGCTGGTGTGGGCTGCAACCGCCGTTGCCGCAGTGCTGCTGGTCGGTCTACCGCTGCTCTTGTTCCGGGGCGGTGAAGAGCCAACAGATCCGGCCACGACCATTGCCGCGCCGGACACGACTACCACGACGTTGGCGGACGAGCCGACGACAACCGTTGCGCCGGGGACAACGACTGCCCCCGGGGTTCCCACAGTGGCGGAGTTCAGCATCTACGTCTTCTCAGAGGCGTTGACAACCAATCTCGACGATCCGGCGTTGGTGCCGGTGCAGCTAGAAGTCGAGATTCCGTCCGAGCCGGGGACTGACGCTGCTGTCGCTACCTGGGATATTGCTCTGGACGCGCTCTTCAATCAAGGCCCGACGTTCGGCGCTTATCGATCCGCAATCCCCGAGTTGTCCGGCGAATGGAGAGGGTCGCTTGATGGGAACGTCCTCCAGGTCGATCTTCCCGCAGAGTTCGAGGCCGGAGGCGGCAGCATGCTGATGATCACGCGGCTCGCCCAGGTGGTGTTCACCGCAACGCAATTCGATGGCATTGACTCGGTTCTCTTCCTGATCGAAGGCGAAGTCGTCGATGTGTTCTCCGGCGAGGGGATAGTGCTCGACGGCCCGCAGACCCGCATGGATTATGTCGACATCCTGCCTCTCGTCTTCCTCGACACGCCGGCCATCGGCGCGACGGTGAGTAGCCCCGTGACAATCAGCGGGATGGCCAACGCGTTCGAGGCAACCGTCCAGTTTGAGATCGTCAACGAGTCGGGCAACGTGATCAATGCCGGTTTCACGACCGCTACCTGTGGGACCGGCTGTTGGGGTGACTTCTCGGTCGCAGCTCCGTTCTTCGTGCCGGAGGAAACGGCCGGCGAGATCGTCGTCTACGAAGAGGCCGCGCTCGATGGGTCCCGCGTCAACGAGATCCGTTATCCGGTAACGCTGCTCCCCGGCGGCGATGAGGAACCGCCGACGACAACGACCTTGCCGCCGACAAGCACCAGTTTGCCCGGCGAGGCCTTTGATATCGGGCCGGCGGAAGGTGATGTGGTTGCTGTGGTTGGCGTGCGTTACGACGACGTTCTCAACCTGCGTGATGGTCCCGGCGTCGGCTACGAGCCGCTGCTAGGTCTCGACCCGCTTGCCGATGACCTGGTCGCCACCGGCCGGCATCGCTTGCTGGAGAGCTCGATCTGGAACGAGGTCACCGTGGACGGTGTCACGGGCTGGGTCAACTCACGCTTCATCGGCTATCTCGGCGGTGTCGATGACCTCACCTCCTGGGTTGTTGCTCAGATGGGCGGCATTCCGGAGGCCGAGACGATGCTCGATCTGGGCACGATGATCGCCGAGTCGTTCCGGGTCGATGAGGGTGGCTTCCGCGCCGAGATGGTCATCCCGCCGACGGTCGGCGATCTCGGCGAGGTCACTTTCGACGTGGTCGGTTTGCTGGACGATGCCCAGCTCGGCTGGCGGCTCCACATCTTTGGTCAGCCCACTGAGGGCGGCGAGGGCTTCAGCCTGAAGAGCGTCGAAGCGACAGCCTTCTGCGGTCGGGGAGTGACCGAAGACGGGATGTGTGTCTGAGGCTGATGCAATCAGCCCCTGTCCTCCCGCAATTGGGAGGGCAGTGTGGGGCGGATCGCGTCTGTATCCTGGCCGGACTTAGAGATTCACCAGGAGAGGACACCCCATGAGCAGCAAAGATCCTTTCGGCGCCAAGGAGACCATTGACACGCCCGTCGGTTTCCGCTCCGTTTACCGCCTCGACAAGCTCAAGGACATGGGCGACATCGACAGCCTGCCGTACTCCATCAAGGTGCTCCTGGAAGCTGCTCTCCGGGAACATGACGGCGAGACCGTCACTGATGAGGACGTGAGGGCGCTCGCCCAGTACGACGCGACAAAGGTCGAAGAGACCGAGATCGCCTTCAAGCCGGCCCGGGTGGTCTTGCAGGACTTCACCGGGGTGCCTGCGGTCGTCGACCTTGCGGCCATGCGCGCTGCCATCGCAAGGATGACCGGCGTCGAGTTCGACGCCCAGAAAGTCAATCCGCTCATTCCGGTTGACCTGGTCATCGATCACTCCGTGCAGGTCGACGCGTTCAACTCGGGTATGGCCCTGCAGATCAACAGCGAGCGCGAGTTCGAACGCAACCACGAGCGCTACGAGTTCCTCAAGTGGGGCCAATCGGCATTCCGCAACTTCCGGGTTGTGCCGCCGGCAACCGGCATCGTCCACCAGGTCAATCTGGAGTACCTGGCCAAAGTCGTGTGGGACGGCGGTGGCGACCTCTACCCGGATTCGCTGGTAGGCACCGATTCCCACACGACGATGATCAATGGTCTTGGTGTGCTCGGCTGGGGTGTCGGCGGGATCGAGGCCGAGGCCGCCATGGTCGGTCAACCGATCTACATGCTGCTTCCCGAGGTGGTTGGCTTCAAGCTCACCGGCAAGCTCCAGGACGGGGTCACCGCCACCGACCTCGTGCTTCGAGTCGTTGAGATGCTGCGCGAGCACGGGGTGGTCGGCAAATTCGTCGAGTTCCACGGTCCCGGCCTCGCCGAGATGCCCCTGGCCAACCGGGCAACCATCGCCAACATGGCACCCGAGTACGGGGCGACAATGGGGTTCTTCCCCGTCGACGAGCAGACCACGACCTACTTGCGCCTGTCGGGCCGTGATGAGCAGCTCATCGAGACCGTCGAGGAGTACTGCCGAATGCAGGGTCTGTGGCGCGATGATGCCCGTGAGGTTGTCTACAGCTCCAACCTCGAGCTGGACATGTCCACCGTGACTGCTTCGCTGTCGGGTCCGAAGCGCCCCCAGGACCGTATCGATCTCGACGACATGAAGACCCAGTGGGCGAGCGACGTCGACACTCTCCGCAAGGAGGGTGCGACGGCTGCGGCGCCGGTGCCGGTCGAATACGACGGTGAGTCGTTCGAACTGGAAGATGCCGATGTCGTCATTGCCGCCATCACCAGCTGCACCAACACGTCCAACCCCGACGTGATGGTTGGTGCCGGCCTGGTTGCCCGCAAAGCACGGGCGCGGGGTCTCGGTCGCAAGCCATGGGTTAAGACTTCGCTGGCCCCCGGCTCCAAGGTTGTCACCGACTACCTCAACAAGGCCGGCCTGATGGATGACTTGGAGGCGCTCGGCTTCTACCTGGTGGGCTATGGATGCACAACTTGCATCGGCAACTCGGGCCCGCTGCCCGAACCGATCAGCGCCGCCATCAACGAAAACGATCTCGTGGTCACCTCGGTGCTCTCCGGCAACCGCAACTTCGAGGGTCGCATCTCGCAGGACGTGCGGGGCAATTACCTGGCGTCGCCGCCGCTGGTGGTGGCGTACGCCATCGCCGGGACTGTCGACATCGACCTGACCAGCGAGCCGATCGGTCAGGATGCTGCGGGCAAGGATGTCTTTCTCTCCGACATCTGGCCAAGCCAGGCTGAGATCGACGAGATCGTCAGCCGGAACGTGACCAGCGACCAATTCGTTCACGAGTACGGCTCGGTGTTCCAGGGCTCACAGGAGTGGCAGGCAGTCCCCACTAGCTACGAGGACCTGTTCAGCTGGGATCCGGACAGCACATATGTCCAGGAGCCGCCGTTCTTCAAGGGCCTCACCGCCGAGATTGAGCCGCTCGCTCCAATCGAGGGGGCGAGGGTCCTCTTGAAGCTGGGTGACTCGATCACCACTGATCACATCAGCCCGGCCGGTGCCATTGGCCCGGACACACCCGCAGGGAGATACCTGATCGAGAACGGGGTCGAGCAGCGGATGTTCAACAGCTACGGGTCGCGGCGTGGCAACGACCGGGTGATGACGCGGGGCACGTTCGCCAATGTCCGAATCCGCAACCAGATCGCCCCAGGTACCGAGGGCGGCTTCACCACCGATTTCACCGACGGCGAAGTGAAGACGGTCTACGAGGCGTCGCTCAACTACAAGGCGGCCGGGGTCCCTCTAGTTGTCTTGGCTGGGACCGATTACGGCATGGGCAGCTCGCGCGACTGGGCGGCCAAGGGCACCTTCGAACTTGGAGTCAAGGCAGTCATCGCCGCCAGTTACGAGCGCATCCATCGCTCCAACCTGGTGATGATGGGTGTGTTGCCGTTGACTTTCCAGGAGGGGGAGAACGCCGACACCCTCGGCCTCGACGGCACCGAGACGTTCTCGATCGACATCGATAACGATCTCCAGCCCCGTCAGCTGGTGCGGGTCACGGCTGCAAAGGCGGACGGTTCGACCGTTGAGTTCATGGCTCAGTGCCGGGCCGATACCCCGGTCGAGATCGACTATCTCCGCAACGGCGGCATCCTCCACATGGTGCTCCGCCGCATGGCGGGCGGGTAGGAGGAACCCCAGACCGTCCGTGCGGCGTCGTACCATCGTCCTGCGCAAAGGGGTGGAGACATGCGAAGTCGGATCGTTGTACTTCTGCTGGGGCTTGCGCTGCTGGCAGCCGCATGCGGAGAGTCCATCGATGGGGCCGGCGGCGCGCCGGCACCGGCAATCGGGTCGGGCGAAGCCGGCTACGGCCCGTTCCTGGCAGACGATCCCTTCGATGCCATCGCCAGCCTCGAGTGGCGGGAGATGAGCGCGGCTCTGCCGGATGGACCGATCCGCAACGGCGGTCCCGTCGCCGTCCTGCTCGATGACTCAACCGAGCAGCTGCTGCACATCGCCGTCAATGGTGGCGGATGCCGGCCGGAGCTTCGCATTGCGGTTGTTCAACCGCCACCCGAGCTCGAGCTGGGAATCTCGGTCGGCGACTACATCTCGCCGCCGGGCCTGGAATGCACCGACATCCTGACTACCCACGGGTTCGAGGTGCGCCTCAACGACCCTGTTTCGCTCGACGCGGTGGTGCTCAATCCGATGCTGTCGGAAAGGGGCGAGGATGTCGTCATCGTCGTACCGGGCGCTGAAGGGACGTTGCCCGGTGACGTCTGGCTGAGATGCCCATCAGGCCCGTCGTTCCCGGCGGCGGCGCTCGACTATCTGAAATACCAGGCAGGCAATGCGGACTTCGATCCGTTGGATACCGATCCGCCCGGTATCCGTGAGGCGATGGATGAATTCCTCAGCGACGCGGAAGGTCAGTATTGGCCTCAGGAAGGCTGGCGGTTGCTGCATGTCACCGAGACGGAGGCGCTTGTCGTCGCTCGTGACACAGAGAACAGTGGGATCGCCTTCATAGAGCTAGAACTCGATGGAATGAAGTGGCGATGGGCCGGTGCTTCGGCTGGGGGCCCTTGCCCGCTGCAGATCCAGCTGCCAGACGGCCTGGGCGTTGTCACCTGGCGGGTCGATCCGGACGGTGGTCCTTTGGGGATTGAAACCACGTCGATCGATGTGCTGGCGACCGAGCGCAACTGCGCCAGCGGCCAACCGATGGGGGATCGCCTGATCGGGCCAGAAGTGCTCTTGACCGACGAGGAAGTCCTGATCGTGTTTGGGGTGGAGCCGCTGGGGGGTGCTCAGGACTGTCAGGGCAATCCCGAGCAACCTGTGACCGTGGAACTGCCCGAGCCGCTCGGCGACCGGGTAGTGCGCGACGGAGTGGACACCGGTCTCAGCCTGGGCGACTTCCTCAACTAGTGACGGGGCATACCAAGTGTATGTCTTCAGGTTCCTTGGAGAAGAGTGCCGGGTGCGGAGGTTCCGCGAGCCGGCAGCCGCGGCTGAGGTAGAACCCGACGGCTGAACCGCTCGGCGTTGCCGATACGTACATCGATGTTGCGTCGGCGCTGGTTGCGATCTCTTGGCCGGCGGCCCACAGCGCCGAGGCAACGCCCCGGCGCCGGTAGGCCCGACTCACATGGAGGAAGGCGAACCACGCGGTACTTCCGTCGAACGATGGGTCCACAATGGCTATGCCTGCGAGCAGATCGTCGATGAACGCACCGAGCAGGGCCGCGCCGCTCTCGACAATCGGCCGGAATTCAGTGATCCGACGTGCGGAGCTGTGGTGCCCGTGGCCCTCGCTATCCCACTGCGGGACATCGAACCCAACACGCTCGCTATGGAGCCGACCGCCCTTGACGGTGTATTGCGTGTCGATGTGCTCGGAGCGATCGATCTCTCGAATCAGCTCGATATTGTCTGCCCCGAGTTGTCTGATTTCGATCGTCCCGCTCTCGTCCGGGTCCGGCAATGACGACTGTGCCTTATTGGCCGCAACCTCGGTCACGTCGCTTGCTCGGCAGGCATCTCGCTGTGGCTGATGTCCAACCGGAGAAACGACTCGATGCCCAACAGTCCGAACACCCTCATCCGTCGCGAGGTCAGGTCCGGCGCAGCTTCCGGCATCGACACGATCGCTGGGGCGACCGTGTCGTAGCGCACACTGTCGTGGTCGATGGCGCAGCCGCCGGATGCCAGGACGTTGCGCAACCAGTCGACTTTGGTGCCGTAGGACAGCGGGATGAGGAACGACTGCCCGGTTCGTTGCACCAACACCGGCACGACGTACTCTCTTCCAGACCGGCGACCCGTGTGATGGAGCGCTGCCAGGTCCCGATTCTTCTTTCCGGCCACCCTCAGTGTCACCGGATTCTGGACCTTCTTGTTGAACCATCGGAGTGCATCGATCGCCGGCTGCCATTGCAAACGCCAGACGATGGGATAGATCGCCCTCGAGATCAGAAAGCCGAGAAGAATGAAGCCGATCACCCGCGCCACCCGACGCCGGAGAGCGACATCGTTGGTCACGATTCCTCCTTATTCCTCGGGGACAAGGGTCCCCTCGGTCTCATCGGCTCGCGGCCGGCCTTGTCCAGAGCCTCCTTGAGTCGGCGACTGCTGTTCGGAGGAAACCCTCGGGCAAGGTCGCGTCAATGATGGTAGCTATGTGCCCGGCCAGGTCGAGAGAGCTCCGGGAGTGCGCCGTGGAAGGATTGCCTGATCCGGGAAAGGCCAGCACCCTATTTGCCCAAGAGGCAGCCATACGGCGGTTCGACGACCTCGATGTCGACCATCGGCGATGTCTCCTATGGACCGACCGCATCCACGGTGGCCGACATCCGCTCGAGTTCCGAGATGAGAGCCGCAAACTCTGCGCGACCGAACGATTTGATCAGGCGTTTCGAGAAGGCAGCTTGCCCCGGCCCGATACGTTCGATGGCCAGACGTCCATCCGTCGTTGGTGCCAGCAACGGGGATCTCTTATGCGCCGGGTTGGGTGATGCTTGGAGCAGGCCCTCGGCGATGAGGCGATTGGCGATCCGCTGCACTGCCTGCCTGGTGATTCCCATCTGACGGGCGATCCCGGACGCGGTCAGGGGCTGCCGCAGGACAGCCCCTAGCACTTGCCACCACGCAACGGTGATGCCTGCGGGTTCAGCGAGTTTCTCCCCCGCGGCCAACAACTGACCATTGAGCTTGAAGATCGCCAGAGTGAACTCGCCGCCGAGCTGGGACTCATTCGGCATGCGCCATACCTGCCATGAGGCCAAAGAACCCCGCCTCATCCTGCCTTCCGTAGAAGAGATACCAGTTGGCGCTGGTCGGCTCAGGATAGAACTCGAGCGCATCGAAGATCGCTCGGGCGAACTCGACCGGTGCAGTCGCACTGGCAGTGACCAAATTGCCGTCGCGAACGGCCAACTCGTTTCGGTAGCGGTCGTGGCCGGTGTACGCCGGAGACTCGAGAATCTGCGGCGCGTTCGACGTGTGGTCGATGTCGTTCAGAAGGCCACCACGGGCAAGACCGATGGTGGCGCCGCAGATGGCCGCCACTGGAACTCCGGCGTCGAGAAACTCCCTTGCGGTTTCGACAAACGACATGTTGGAGCCCGTGAGCCAGCTGTCCGCGCCGGGCAGGATGAGCATGGCGCTCTCGCCGGGATCGAGCTCGCTGATGGTGATGTCAGGCGTTAGCGAGATTCCGCCCTTGGTCGTTACCGGATCGAGCGACTCAGCCACTGTCACGATGCGATAGCTTCGCCCGTCCGGCTGCCAGTCGCCGGACCCCAGATGGGCGAGGGCGTATCCTGCCTCCCAATCCGCCCATGTGTCGTAGATGGCGACGTGGATGGTTTCTTCGGTCATTGCCTCTCCTTTGGCTAATGACAACATATTACCAAAATGACAACATACTGTCAAGATGGGATAACGGTCGTGGTCGGGGAGAGGCATTGATGTAGCTGCGCCCACCGCTGGTGGTAGGTTGGCGCGATGAGCTTGCGGTGGCAGTGCACGATCATCGACAGCGTTGATCCCGTTCCTCTGGCGAAATGGTGGGCTGAGCTACTTGGCTGGCGCATCACGTTTGAACAACCCGACGAGGTTGCGCTTGAACCACCGGAGGGATCACGAGAGGATGGCGTGTCGCCGGACATCCTGTTCCTCCGAGTTCCGGAGGCGAAGCAGGTCAAGAACCGACTCCACATCGACCTGCGCCCCTCTGATCAGGCGCAGGAAGTTGCCAGAGCCGAGGCGCTTGGAGCTCGTCGGGTCGACGTGGGCCAGAGTGAGGCAGTGAGTTGGGTCGTCATGGCTGACCCTGAGGGAAACGAGTTCTGCATCCTCCGAGCGTTCGACGCCGACGACTCGCCCTAGTCGACCGCGCTCCTCCTGCGATCCAGGAATTCTGCATCCCGATCGAACGCGTCAGCACATCGGATTGCGGCGAGGTCAGCACACCTTCAGCGCCTCTTCTCGAAACCCGCCAGTGGCGTGAGGTTGGAAGTGCCGTTCCGTGTTGAGCTTGCGTCTGCGTTGTCGTCTTATCGGGTCGACCTACGCCACCTTGTTCCCCGAGCGGGTAAGGGCCATGGTCCTCGACTCGGCGTTCGACCTCAGCGCCTCCTTGGACGACTTCATAGTGGCGAGGGCCGAGGCAAGCGAGCGGGCGCTGACCCTTGTGCTGGAACAGTGCGCTGCCGACAGCGTCTCTGCGTTCCACAACGACGGTGACCCGTTCATTGCTTTCGACGAGCTGATGGAGCGACTCGACGCCGAACCGCTCATGGTGGATGACACCGAGGTGGGTCTGGTGCACGCTATGGACGCGATGTTCTTCGGTCTCATCTGGGAAGAGAACTGGTCGTATCTGACACGGGCACTGGCCGAGGCTCAGGACGGAAACGTCGCCGGCTGCGCGACCTCGCCCTGTTCTTCCCGTTCTCCACCTCCACCCACGCGGCTGAGACAGCACAGACGAGGGGGCAGGTGGCTGCGTTCCTTCACCGGGCATTGGGGTAGCGCCAAGCGCACGGATCGGGAAGAGGAGCTTCACGCATCGAAGCCGCAGGTGGAAAGGCGGTGATGCCGAGGACGGTCGGTCCCGTCTCCGGAGCAAGTCACATCCTGGTCTCCTCACCACCTTTGTCGATCCTGCCGGAAACGAAGTCGGCCTTGTCGAGACACCCGCCGACAGACTACGAGACCTGCATCGACAAGCTCGCCACCTCGGCTATCGGTCTAGTTAACCTCGAAGTTGCCCAATAGTCGGGGACCGTCTAGTTGCAGTTTCCGATGCCGCTATCTCTTGCTTCTCGGACGAGTTCGGCGGCATCGGATAGCAGTAGGAAGCGATCAGCTACGAGACGTCCAGCTACTCCGGCAACCTTTCTGACGTAGTCGCGGTTGTTCTTGAAGCGCAGTGAGCCGTCCGCCAGAGGAACACAAGACAGATCCTCTGTGCTGCCTGCGAGCCAGAGGAAGACCTCGGCTAGCGGGTCGCCCGCAAACGTGATCGGTGGGCCTACACCGCGAAACGTACCGACACCTAGTTCTACGTCCGGCAGTCTTATGCCACCAAGCGTGTTCAGATTGGAATCACGATCCACCGTGGCACTGACGACACTCGGGTGCCCTGGATACGCTGGGTCAGCCGCAGTTGGGTCGGGGGCGGAATCGTAGAGCACGCTTGCCTTTGGATGTCGTCCGAAGGCGACCCATTGAGTCATCTGGATGTACACCGCACGAATGACGCTGGACCATTCGAGGGTATTCGAGTTGGCAAATGTCCCTGGTGGGAATGAACCGATCGCTACCAGGTCGGCTTGGTTGATCGGATCGATATGGGCCGCACCCGCCACTTCGTACACGAAGCGCCTCACATCATCGGCTTCCACCCTCAACGACAGTGTTGACAGGGCGGGCACCACTCCGAATACGTCAAAGGACCCGTTCGGGAGGACATCGCTTTCGGAGTTCACAAACAGTGCGCGTTCGGTGCCGAAATCCTGGGGCCCGGTAACAGCTGGAGCAGTAACACCATCCGCATCCGGCAGCAGTGTTGAGGGAGCAGCCATAGGCATCGTTGCGTCAAAGGCCGTAACACCATGCCGGGCTGCAAAGGCCATTACCCCCCTTAGAGCGCTCCCCGAATTCGAGTAACCCACGCCGGTGACGGACTTGACTGTTCCGTAGTCAGTGCCTGCCCCGATCAGGCCCGAGTTGCCACCGGTTCGGAGCGCCCCGGCGAAATCGGCCAGGATCTCCACAGCCGCCGCAGGCAGGTCGGGGAACCCGTCTCCATTGCTATCGATATCAAACCGCTGATCAATGAAGTCGCTCGGTATCGCTCCTGCGTAACTGATCGACGCGTATCCCGAGCGTTTGTAGCCCCTAGCGAGCACAACCTCGTCAGTCAGGTACAAGTTACGAACAGCCTCGGCATCGGGCGGGAAGACCGTAAACAGATCAAGTGGCTCAACCACAAACCTTCCATCCCAACGACGCGAATCGGTAGGTAGCACAATGAAACAAGAGACATCGAACTCAGCTGCGCCAACTCCCCCGTCGGCCAAGGTGTACAAGATCTCGTCAGCCAACCCGGCGAATTGGCAGTCGTAGCGGGTGAACTCAACACGCCTCACCGTGCCCTCAATCGCGGACGCTGTGACCTCTATCTCTCCGCTAGACCCCGGCTCAACTGCGTCCGCCGAAGCCGATGAGAACGCAAACGTCGATACCAACACCCCTAAAACAGCACCAACAATGCCAAGACGCGATCGAATCCCTATCAACTGGGCCATGTGCCCTCCTCTCCCTGGCACGAACCTACACGGCAAGATTCACAGTTGGGCAAGGATTCGACATCAGCGACGCGCAGCTGCCAGCAGCTGTTCACAGATCCAAACGAGGGCCTGACAGAGCGCAGCCTTGGAGAGGAACGATGGCCGCTTAGCTGCACCGCACCCTCGGAGAACTTACCTGGCACCGATCGGAACGAGGGGTCTAGTTTCTGTCGTTATCCCTCGATATCATCGAACGTATGTTCGGTACGATGGTTCCTGTGAATCTAGAGGAGATCCCGCCGGGTGCTGAGTTGGGTCGGGTGTTGGCGTCGTTGGATTGGGATCGGTTGTCTGATCATGATCTGATCCGGGTGCTGCAGGCGCAGGATCGGCAGGTGTCGCATTATCAGGCGGGTCGTGCCTGGACGATCAACCGAGTCGCTGAGCGTTATCAGCAAGGGTGCCGGGAGGGGTCGTTCGATTGGGGTGATGCTCAGAAGGGGGCTGCGGCTGAGGTTGGTGCTGCGCTTTGTTTGACCCGCCGGTCGGCGGAGTCGGAGACCGGGTTCTCTGTGGAGTTGTTGCGGTATCGCCCTGGGGTGTTTGATGCTTTGTTGTTGGGTCGGATCGACAGGGGGCGGGCCCGGGTGCTGGTGGATGCAACGTTGCACGTATCTGACGCAATCGCCCAGGCTGTGATCGAGAAACTCTTGCCCGAGGCGTCAAACCTGACCACAGGGCAGCTAAGGGTTCGTGTTGCGAGGTTGTGTATCGACGCTGACCCGGAAGCGGCACGACGTCGCTATGAGCGGTCGGTTGCGGATCGTCGCCTCGAGCTCCGTCCGACTTGCTCTGGTACGGCGGATCTCCTCGGCTTGGACCTTCCTCCCCATGTCGCGGCTTCGGTGAGCCGTTGGATCCATAAGGAGGCGATCAAGCTGAAGAACTTGGGTGATGACCGGACGATGGATCAACTCCGGGCAGATATCTATCTGGATCTGCTGCGCCGCCGCTACCAGGGTAAGAAAGCCACTCGGGCTGGTTTTGGGAACCTTGACATCCGTGGCAGCGCGGAGACGTTTGCGGGTTTATCCGACGAATCAGCGGATCTCAACGGGTTCGGGCCGGTCATTGCAGATGTGGCTCGGCAAGTCGCCGAACACCAAGAGAACGTCGAGCGGCGTTGGCTGCTGATCGACCCCGACACCAAACAACCCATCGACGGTGGCATCACCCGACGCCGCCCCACCGCATCACAACGCCGCCAAGCCGAGCTACTACACCCCACCTGCATTCATCCGGGCTGTCGTATGCCGTCGGTCGACTGCGATATCGACCATCGCATCCCCTGGATCGAAGCCCGCATCACCTGCAGCTGTGATCTGGGACCGATGTGCCGCCACCACCACGTCATAAAGCATCGCTTCGGGTGGACCTACAAACCCGTAGCCGGAGGCGACTACCTCTTCACCTCACCCTTCGGCCACCACTACACCACCACCGGACAACCAGCCAAAGCCCGAGCACCCTAACCGCCCGAGACCCGATGAGGCGCCACCAGCCAACTCAAACAGCCGAGCGTGGCACTCGGCTGCTCTGCTGTGCCACAACCACCGGGAAGACGCCGCTCAAGCCCCGGCCGGCTTATTAGCGACGACCTCGCCGTGGATGAATCCGAACCAGCCATCCCGCTCTTCGGCCCACCGTCTCCAGCCAGCGGCCATGGATGCCAGTGACTCCGCATCGGCCACGCCGAGCTCACCGGCTCGCTCGCTGAAGTGTGGCGTCTTGATCCTGTCCGCCCACAGGTTTGCCCACTCGCGCCGGGCTTGCAGCGTCGCATACGACCAGACTGACGCTGTCGCCACCGAGTCTGTGAAGCCGGCCTCGCCGACCCACTCGAGCAGTCGCCGACCCGCATCCGGTTCGCCTCCGTTCGCCCGGGCGACACGGTGATAGGCATCCAACCATTCATCGAGTTCCGGATGGCTGGGGTAATGAGTCATGGTTCCGTAGTCGGCATCGCGTACCGCAATCAGTCCACCAGGCCGGAGCACCCTCTTCGCCTCGAGCAAAGCGGCAACCGGGTCGGCAAGATGTTGCATGACCTGGTGGCTGTAGGCGACATCGAACGAATCATCGGGGAACGGCAGCTCGTAGACCGACGCAACTGTGAACTCGAGAGCTGGGACACCCGCACCGGCCTCCTGGGCTAGCTCGATTCGCTCGGGGCTGTTGTCGACCCCTACGACACTTCCCCCCGGGCCGACGTGTTCGGCCAGCCCAACCGTTATCGACCCCGGTCCACACCCCAGGTCGAGCACCCGCATACCCGCTTCGATTTGCGGAAGAACAAACGCAGCCGCCTCTGCGGCGGTTCGTTTGGCATGAGCAGAAACCACAACCGAGTCGTTGCCGTGCGTATAGAACTCCTCCGCCATGCGGGCACAGTACACCCCGGCGTCGTCGCGGGACCGCACCAGCTACCGTGCAGGTCATGAGTGAGCAACTGACACGACTCGAAGCAGGCATGCCGATTCCATACGGGGGAGACAAGCTCGCCCATGTGAGCGAAGAGCTGGCGGCCGCCTTCGAACCGGGAGACCAACTGGTGGTGGTGCAGTCGAGCGGAGATCTCCTGCACGTTCCTGCCGAGGCTCATCAGACCGCAACCGCGGCAGTAGACGCCGCGGTCGAGGCCTTCGGCCGGCTGGGCGCCGTCTCGGACGAGCAGATAAGCGAGTTCTACCGGGCGTTTGCCACCCGGCTGGATGACGCCAACGTGTTCGCCCCCATCGCAGCCGCCAACGCGGAAGACGTGGCAAAGGCAAAGGCCCGGGGTCGCTCGACAACGCGACTGGTCCTATCGGCCAAGATGCGGGCCGACATGGTTGCGGGTCTCCAGATTTGGGAGACGGCTCAGTCGACCCGGAACTTGACCGTGGATGCAGTCGACCATGCCGGCTGGCAGGTCGAGTTGGTGCGGGCCGGCTTGGGTGTGGTCGGGTTCATCTTCGAGGGACGGCCCAATGTCTTCGCCGATGCGACCGGCGTGCTGCGCTCCGGAAATGCGGTGGTCTTCCGCATTGGTTCTGACGCATTGGGAACTGCCCGGGCGATCGTGGAGCATGCGCTCCGCCCGGCAACCTCCGCCGCAGGCCTTCCCGACGGCGTGGTCTCTCTCGTAGACAGTGCGTCCCGGGCCGCAGGTTGGGCACTCTTCAGCGACCCGCGACTCTCGCTGGCCGTGGCGCGCGGCTCCGGTGCCGCCGTAGCCCAACTCGGTGCGGTCGCTCGGCAAGCCGGCATCCCGGTCAGCCTGCACGGGACGGGGGGCGCCTGGATCGTGGCCGGAGAATCCGCCGACGGTTGGAAGTTCGCCCAAGCGGTCGAGAACTCGCTTGATCGCAAGGTATGCAACACACTGAATACCTGCTGCATCGTTGAATCACGTGCCCACGAGCTCGTGCCGGTGTTCCTCGAAGCCCTCGACAGTGCCGGGAAGAACCTCGGAGCCAACGCCAAACTGCACGTGACCCCCGCAACCGAGCCGTACATCCCCGCTGAGTGGTTCGAAAAAGTCGAGATCGGGCGCGCTGAAGGGAACGTTCTCGAACCGCGGGCGCAGCCAATCGCCGACCATCGGCTGGGACACGAATGGGAGTGGGAAGACAGTCCGGAGGTCACGCTCACGATCGTGCCGGACCAAGCGACGGCAGTACATCTGTTCAATGAGCAGAGTCCCCGCTTTGGCGCCAGCTTGATCTCCGAGTCCACAGACGAGCACGAGTCCTTCTGGGCGACGATCGACTCGCCCTTCGTCGGCAACGGCTTCACCAGATGGATCGACGGGCAATACGCTCTCGCCAAGCCTGAGTTGGGGCTCTCCAATTGGCAGGGTGGCCGCCTGTTCGCCCGCGGCGGCGTGCTTGCCGGCGACTCCGTCTACACCATCCGCACCCGGGCAACCCAAAGCGATCCCAGCCTGCGGCGATGAGCAACTGGAGTTCGACCGACGACGTCGCAGAGTCGCTGCAACGTTCCGGCTACTTGACGGACCCCCGGATTGCTCAGGTCGTCTTCTTGGCCGACAAGCTCGAGAAGCCGATACTCGCCGAGGGGCCGGCAGGGGTCGGCAAGACATCGCTGGCGCTGGCGCTCGCCCAAGCCACCGGGAGGCGTCTTGTGCGCCTGCAGTGCTACGAGGGTCTCGACGAAGCCAAGGCTCTCTACGAGTGGAACTATCACAAGCAGCTCCTGCGTCTGCAGAGTGATGAGGGGAAGGCTTGGCACGAGATCGAGGGTGACATCTTCACCGAGGAGTTTCTCCTGGAGCGTCCCCTCCTCGAAGCGATCCGCGCGGAATCAGCCGTGGTGTTGCTGATCGACGAGGTGGATCGGGTCGAGATGGAAACTGAGGCGTTGCTGCTGGAGGTCCTCGACGCGTTCCAGGTGACGATCCCCGAACTGGGAACCGTCACAGCCAAAGACCGTCCGATTGTCGTGCTGACCTCCAACAACACCCGTGAGCTTTCGGAGGCGCTGAAGCGACGTTGCCTGTTCCTGCACATTGACTACCCGAGCGTCGAGCGGGAGCAGCGCATACTTCTCGCGAAGGTCCCCGACCTACCCGACGCCATGGCCACCAAGATCGCCAAGACCGTGCGATCGATCCGGCAGCTTGCGGTGCGCAAAGCCCCGTCGGTCAGCGAGTCGCTGGATTGGGCCCGCACCCTCCTCGCCCTTGGTGTCGAGGATGTCGATGCGAAGATCACGGTGGGCACTCTCGAGGTGCTGCTCAAGTATCAGTCGGATATCGACAAAGCTTCACGCGAGTTGCTCGAACCGTGATCAAGAGTCTGGGCTCCTTCATCGGTGAGCTGCGAGCCGTCGGATTGCCGGTTTCCACCGCTGAGGCCTTGGATGCGGCGGAAGCTCTCCGTGTGATCGACATTGCCGATCGTGAAGGTGTCCGGGAAGCGCTCGCAGCGACTCTGATCAAACTGCCCCGTCATCGGGCGCCATTCGATGTTGCATTCGATGTCTTCTTCGGCAACGCCGCTCCCGCTGAGGAACGGGCCGAACATGACGACACGCCTCCGCAAGGCGCCGAGTCGGGAGTCGACGACCTGATTGCACAGCTCGCGGGGGCTCTGCGCAGCGGCGACACCGCAGGACTCGAAGCTGCGGTGCGCCGGGCAGTGTCGCGACTGTCAGGCTTTCAAAAGGGTCGTCCTGTGGGCGGGCGCTACTACTTGTACCGGGTCATGCAACGGCTCGAAGGTATCGAGGAAGCCCTAGCGGCGGGCGAGGAGCTGTCCGGGCTCGACGCGCTGCTCGATCGTGATGACGTCGCGGCTCTGCTGGAGCGCCTGCAAGCTGAGATCAGGCGGGAGATCATCGAACGGCTGGTCGCCGACCGTGGACCCGAACCCGTGGCCCGTACGCTCCGGGAGCCGCTTGTCGAGGACCTGGATCTGATGCACGCCACTCGGTTGGAATTGGAACGGGTGGAAGCGGCCGTGGTCCCGTTGGCACGCAAGCTGGCAACGCGGCTGGCGCAACGCCGCCGCCGGGGTAGGCACGGCAGGCTCGATCTGCGCCGGACCATCCGCCGGTCGCTTGCGCACGGCGGGGCGCTCATCGAGCCGCAGTTTCGACGTCCCCGGCTGTCCAAACCAGACCTGGTTCTGCTGTGCGATGTCTCGGGATCAATGGCGACCTTTGCCCGCTTCACGATGCAGCTCACTTATGCGATAAGTCATCAGTTTTCTCGAGTGCGGGCCTTCGCATTCGTCGACGCTGTCGACGAGGTGACCGGATTGTTTGGAACCGGTACGGACTTCTCCGAGAGCATGGCTCGCCTTTCCAGCGAAACACGAGTAGTCGCTGGTGACGGACACTCCGACTACGGCGCGGTGTTTCGCGACTTTGCCGAGCAGCACGGGGATGTGGTCACACCACAGACAACAGTGCTGGTGACCGGAGATGCCCGCACCAACTACCGGGAAGACGGAGCGGAGGTGTTCGCAGATATCGCGGCGCAGGCCAGGTCGGTCTTCTGGCTCAATCCCGAGGCTCGCCGATTCTGGGACACGGGGGATTCCGTGATGCGGAAGTACGCCTGCTGGTGCGACTCGGTGGATGAGGTGAGAACCCTCCGGCAGCTGGAGCGGTTTGTCGAGCAGATAGCGCTGCCCCAACACCGGCCCTCCAGAAAACTGGCTTCTGGTGTCCTTAACTAGTTAGGCCCCCAGCCGACATCCAATGCAAGGAACCGTTCTGAGGGGAACAGTGAATACGTGGTATGGAATAGAAATGTCAACACAACGAGCACTCATAGTTGACGACTCCGAGGTGCTGCGGCGCCTCATTGAGATGTGTCTGCGGCCGGCCGGCTTTGAGGTGGCAGCCGCAGCCAACGGTACTGAGGCACTCGAGAAAGCATCGAGCTTCCAGCCCGATCTGGTGATCCTCGACATCGGTTTGCCCGATATGACGGGATGGGAGGTCCTCGAGGCGCTGCGAGCATCGGAAGAGACTGCTTCAGCCAAGGTGATGATTCTCTCCGGCTACGAAGATGCCAACAGCGAGGCGAAGCGGTTGGGTGCCGACGCAGCTCTCGTGAAGCCATTCCGCAACGACGAGCTGCGGTCGCTCGCAATCGACCTCGCCGGCCCGCGCCTCACGGAGGCCAGTCCGGCCTAGCCGACGGCTTCGATCGAACGTATTCCTTCAGACGGTTCCGTGACCTACGGTGTGTGCTGGCGGTGGCTGAAAGGCGTTCCTCATACACATTGCCCTCGTCGCTCTAGCCGTTGCCGTTTCGAGCCTCGTTCTACCTCGCCACTGCGCCGGTCTGACCATGCCGGTGTCGGGAGCGGTGGTGCGTGATTACGCCCCGATTGGGCGCTACGCCGGTCACTGGGGGATTGACATTGCGGCTGTGCGCGGGACCGCCGTCCGGGCGGCCGATAGCGGCCAAGTCACCTTTGCGGGGATTGTCGCCGGGATGCTCTCAGTGACTGTCTCCCACGGTGGGGGACTGCGCACCTCATATTCGTACCTCGATGAGGTGGATGTAGTCGCCGGGGAACAGGTCGCACGGCTGGACGTTGTTGGGAGATCGGGTGAGGATCACGCCCTGGAGGCGGTGCATTTCTCGGTTCGGGTGGGAGATCGCTATCACGATCCGGAAGCATGGCTGGGATGCTTCGCAGCCCCACACCTCGGCCTCCGCCTGGTGCCGGTGCCAGCCAGCTACGGGCTGGGCGCCTATGCTTCGCGGCGTGCGACGCGGCATCCTCGGCGGTACGTTCGATCCACCCCACCTGGCCCACCTCTTCGCTGGAGAGGCGGCGTATCGCGACCTGAACCTCGACATCGTCACTTACATCCCGGCAGGGGCGCCGTGGCAGAAGGCCAGCCAAGAGGTGACCTCGGCAGAGGATCGCTGGCAGATGACTCTGCTGGCAGTCGAAGGGGTTCGATACTTCGAGGCGGATGATCGTGAGATCCGGCGTGAAGGATGGACGTACACCGTTGATACGTTGCGAAGCTTCCCGGACAGCGAAGAACTCGTCCTCGTGCTTGGAGCCGATGCGGCCCGTGGTATCCCGACCTGGCAAGAAGCCGACGAGGTATTGCGACGTGCCTTGATTGCCGTGATTCCCCGGCCGGGAGTCGAGCCGAACGAGGTCGACCGCGCCTTGCATGGCGGCCGGTTTGTGTGGCTGGACACGCCCGAAGTCCAGCTCAGCGGGACCATGTTGCGGCGTCAGGCGAGCGCCGGCCGCAGCATCCGTTTCCTCGTACCCGACGCGGTGTGGCGCTACGTCGAGCAGAACGGCGTCTATAGCCGGACATGACGGCTGGGGTGCCACGCTGCTCTATCATTGCCCAACATCTACCGAAGGGTTTGAGTTATCAGCGCGACATCTGAAGCCATCGAAGCCGGTCTGCTTGCCGCAGCGGCCGTCGATGACAAGAAGGGCCTAGATATCACGCTGCTCGACATTTCGGAACTCCTCGTAGTGACCGATGTGTTCGTCATCGCGTCGGGGACTTCGAACCGACACGTACGCACCCTGTGCGATGAAGTCGAGGAGAAGCTGAAGAACGAGACGGGTCGGCAACCACTGCGACGTGAAGGTCGGGAGTACTCGCGGTGGGTGCTGCTCGACTACGGCGACCTGGTGATACACGTCTTCGACCAGGAGACCCGGGACTACTACCAGCTGGAGCGGCTGTGGGCGGATGCCACGCGAATTGCCTACGAACCCGCATCGGCTGAAGCCTGATACAATCCACAACCGCTTCTTGGGGCTGTAGCTCAGTTCGGCAGAGCGCTTGCATGGCATGCAAGAAGTCAGGGGTTCAAATCCCCTCAGCTCCACAACCAGAATCCCCTGCATTTGCGGGGGATTCCGTGGTTTAGAGGCCGAGCGACATGGATCCCAATCTTCTGCGAGTCCGCGGAGAGTCCGCGAGAGACTGTGCCCGGGCGGCTTCGAGGGCGGCTGCGGTCTCTTGGTCTCGGCCTTCGAAGAGGTGCCCGTAGACGTCGTAGGTTGTCCGTATGGAGGCGTGGCCGAGGCGTCTGGAGATGACGTAGGGGTCCTCACCGGCGGCGATGAGGAGGGCGACGTGGGTGTGACGGAGGTCATGTGGTCGCATGGGTTCTCCGACCGAGTCGCGTACTGCTGGGTACCAGATGCGGCTGCGGAACAGCTCGAGCCGTAGTCGGCCGCCCTGGGGTGCGGTGAAGACAAGGTCGTTTCGGCCCGGATGGGCTGTCAGGTGTGCGCCCAGTTCTTCGGCGAGGAATGGCGGGAAGCTGATAGTGCGGCGGGCGGCTGGCGTTTTGAGTGGTTCTTCAACGCGGAGTTGGCGGCGTAGTAGATCGAGGCGATCGGTGCGTAGGGCGGCGAGCTCGCCGGGTCGTAGTCCGGTGTAGGCGCCGGTGAGGACGAGGGCGCGGTATCGGGGTCGGATGGTGGCGGCAAGCTCCTCGACTTCTTCGATGGTGAGGAAGCGTTTCTCTGATTGTTCGATTCGAGGAAGAGCGATGCGGCGACATGGTGATCTGGTGAGTCGGCCGTCTTCGACGGCCAGGTCGAGTGCGAGCTGGAGGAGGGTGTAGGCGCGGCGGATGGTGGAGGGGGAGTAGTCGGCGGCGACGAGATCGGCGACCCAGGCACGGATGTGCCCCGGTTCGATCGACGAGATGGCGGCGTGTTCGAAGGTGGGCAGGATGAGGCTACGGATGACCGATCCGTCGCTGTCGCGGGTCGAGGCGGCCAGGTTGACCCGTGCCTCCTGGACTGTGGCGTTCCACTCACCGAACGTGATCCGGGAGCGTCGCGGATCGGTCCACTCTCCGCGCAGTATGTCGGTCTCAACGGTGGCGAGGAAGGTCTCGGCGTCGACCCTCCGGGCGAAGTTGCGCGCCCGCTCCCGCCCGTCGGGTGCTCGGTAGCGAGCCTGCCAGGTGCCGGCACCGGTCTTGCGGATGTGCGCCACGTCTTTTTCCCCGAGCCCTTGCTTCCGACTGCGTTTCAGGTGCAAGCAGGGCACATTGTCGGGTCTGAGCCTCTGATCAGAGTCTCACCAGAGTCTCAGCAACCCTCTGATCAGAGTCTCATCAGCTCTCCCGGTGGCGTTGGCTGGTCGGCGTGGTAGGCGTCCGGATGTCCCGGCAGCATCCGTGACAGTGTTCCGGAGAGATAGGTGACACCGCCGCCGTGAGCGTCTCGGCGGCGCCGTGGATGAGGACAGGCCGCTGCGCGCAGAGCGATCCAGGCCAGACCGAGACTCTGGTGAGAGGATCCTTCCCCAGGATGAGCCACGTAGGCAATCTCCAGAGGAGGAATCCCATGTGCGACCGGCAGCTTGTAGCCCAGGACCTACCCCAGAGCGCATCTGAGATCGCGACCGCGATTCGCGCTATACCCATCTCAACACCACACGCACCTGCAACAAGTTGCGGTTGGTCAACTGGTTGACCGGGAGGTGGTGGTGATGGAATTGGATCGTGGCAGATTGGCGAACATCGACCGGCGGCTTTTCTCGGAGTTGAGCCATGACGCCGGTCCACAGATGGTGAAGGTCCCCGTGTCGGCCGCAGCATGGTCAACGTGGCGACGCTACTGCGAAGCGCTCGGGCTGACCATGGGGGAGGCGATCGCCGTACTCATCAACTGTGAACTGGCCAGCGTTGTCGACGAGGCCGGTGACGGGAGTGCAGCAGTGCTGACGATTCGCGCTGCCGAGCAGTTGGCTGCCCGTGAGGCTGAACTCACAGTTCGAGAACGCAATGTCAAGGCGGTCGGGGAGAGGCAGCGGGCTTGGAGTGAGCGTCTTCGGCAGTGGGAGGATGAACTCGAAACCAGGGAGGTACGGGTAGAAGATGCTTCGAAGTCGCTTCGCCGCCAGCGCGACACCCCGCCGAAGGTCGGACGTAATGATCGTTGTCCGTGCGGGTCCGGGCTCAAGTACAAGCACTGCCACGGCCTACCTGCTCGGCCACCCAACGCTGTTCCCAGATAACGGATAGCTAACGCCGAGTGCCGGTTATCGGACGAGTTAGGGCGCTCGGGGTCGCTCCGAATGTGAGGGATATGGGCGGTCCGCTTTGCTCTCGACGCTGCAGCGTCGGGGATGACACTCCCGAAGGGTCGCCTGATTCCTGGAATTGGGATTCGGTAGCCGATGGCGGATAATTGCGTCACCGAACCCGGTAGCCAAGGGGAAGCATGAGAACGCGCCGCTCGACGTGCTTGATTGTTGTATTGCTGTCGGCGCTGGCGGTTCTATCCAGCGGATGCGAGGCCTGTGACTGCTCGCAACCCGGTGAGACCTACATGCCGCTGGCTGACATCGATCGACTAGTGCCGGACCCATTCCCGATGGACGTCGAAATCTGCGTCGGTGACAATCCATGCCGCACCTACACCGACGTCCCCAACCATCAGCAGATTCTCACCATCAAAGAGATTGAAGCGTCGGAAACGACACCACCGATGCCACAGTTCACCATCACCTTCGTCGGCGAGTCAACGACGATTCTGACGCAGGACAGCTTCTCGATTCGGACCGTTGAGGTATCGGGCTGTTGCGCCGGGTGGAACCATCGCATCGAACCCCGAGACTGAGCCAGATCGGCACCTACGAGTGCGGTGGATATGGCATGCTTGTCGGGCGAGGTAATAGATGACCGACACCAAGCACAGGGAGCTTCAGCGCCGCAGGCGCGCCTTCGAGCGGAAGGCCCGGTGGAACCGTGTGTGGGCGTACAGAGTGGGAAGCTGGAAGCACCTCATGGTGGCCTGTCTGGAGCCACTCAGGAGTCAGCCGCGTCTGCCGTATGTCATCGCCGCAGCAACGATCATCGGTATCGGCGGTGGCGCTTCCCTCATTGCGGGTGGCGGTCTTGGGACGGGTATGTTGGTCGCGGTGGGAGCTCTGCTGGTCGCTATGGCTGGCACCGGGTTGATCCGGTTCTCACGGGAGCGCAGATCGCGATTTCATCGCCCTCCTGGGAGAGGGCCGGAACAGGCAGGGGTGCGTGAGCCGCGACGGCCTCCCCGTGGCGGCGGCGAGATGTCAGCGGCCCTCGACCTCGATCGCGATGAGGCCGACTGACCGAGCCGATCACCAAATACGTTGCTCGAACGCACATTCTGCCGAGTGTCCGAGATCGGCACTTTCCGCTCGGTGGCGCGACCACTCACGGTTGTCTGGCGAGCGGCGGTTCGGCTGGATCCGTGATCACACCTGTTCGACGACTGTTCCGTAGCGTTGCTGTGCCGCCTGCGCGG
>JASJDZ010000077.1 GCA_030065575.1 Acidimicrobiia bacterium | reverse complement strand
CCAACAACCTCTCCAAGCGCCCGCAGCAACTCGTCTAGATCCCCGACCCGGTCCTTGAGCAAGTACGCCAGCCCGTCGGTGCCGTCCTTGAACAGCTCGAACGCGTACAGCGAGTTCGCGTGCTGGGAAAGGACCACTATCCCGGTGCCGGGATGTTTGGAGCGAATGTCGTGGGCGGCCTCGATGCCCTCCATCTGATGGGAAGGCGGCATTCGGATGTCGACAAGCACGGCGTCGGGCTGCATCCGGTCGACGGCATCGCGTAGTTGAACTCCGTCCTCAACGGTAGTGAGTACCTCCACCTCACCGGAGGCCTCGAGAAGCTGGCGGGTTCCCTCTCTGACGAGGTAGTGGTCGTCGGCGATGATGACGCGGATCATGGCTGAGCCCCGATCGGGATCCGGCCCCGCAACACAGTCCCGGATCCGTCTCCTGCTGCAATGGACACATCGCCCGAAAGGGCAGCGAACCTATCAGTGAGCCCGGCAAGACCGTTCCATGCAGCCTTATCAGGCTCGAATCCGGTTCCGTTGTCTGCGACGAGCACCTGCAGGTCGTCGGCGATGCGGATCTCTACCCGGGCTTCGGTCGCATCCGCATGTTTGAGCACGTTGGTCAGGCCTTCGGTGACGAAGAAGTAGGCGGCACCTTCAACGTCGTCGTTGAAGCGAAGCGACCGGAGGCCGGGAGATGCCTTGACCTCGACGTCGATCGGAAGTCGGGAACAGCGGTCCTCCACCGCCTCGACGAGCCCACCATCAGTCAGAACGCTGGGGTGGATCCCCTGGGCAAGGTCCCGCAAGTCCCTCAGTATGTTGCCGGCGTCGCGCTGCAGTTCGATGAAGGTGTTCTCGTCGACGCCGCCCGCTTTGACCCGGGCCCGGGCGAGGCCGAGCTTGGCTACCAGGGCAACAAGCTCCTGCTGCGCCCCGTCGTGGATATTGCGCTCCAGGCGCCTCCGCTCTGCTTCCTGGGCTTGGACGATGCGAGCGGCCAGTCTGGCATTGGACAGAACGAGCGCCGTTTGCCCGGCAAGTGCCTTGATGAGCTCCTCGTCCGGCGCCTTGAACTGGCCGTCCAGTTTCGGGCCGCAGCTGACCACACCAAAAGCCTCATCGTCTCTCGCTATCTCTGCGGTGAAGACGGGGTCACCCACTCCATCGCCGGCAACGAACGATTGCCCCGACGCGATGGTCACCATCGCCCAACGAAGCCGGGCGGCTCGCTGCACGGTCTCCGCCAGGTGGCGGCTGAGGTCTCCTCCGGCGTCGGCGATCGAGCGATCCAACTCTGCGATCGCCTCGATCGGGGAGGGGCGGTCACCAAAAACCCACCGATCGGCGATTCGCTGCAGCCGGGCTCGAGCCGGCTGGAAGGCGAATGCCATCACTGCGGTGACGACGATGGCGACCTCGAGCGGCAGTTGGGTGCCCGCAGCAAGACCCAGCCCGGCCGCAATCGCGCCATAGATCAGAAAGATCCCCATTGAGAGAGCCCCGTAGGTCAGCGACTTGCTGATGAAGGCATCGGTATCTAGCCACTTCGGCTGCTCGATGGCGAGAACCATCGACAGCGGTATCAGAACAAGGGCAAAGGACCCCAAGCTGAGCAGCAACTCACCATGCTGAAACCAGTCGGTGTCGAGGAGTGGCGCAACGATGAACGGCGCCATGCCGAATAGCAGCGCTGCCGTCGATCCCAGGACGACCCAGCGGATCTGACGACGAACAGTGTCGTCACTACGCCGCAACCGGAGCATGAGGATCACGACGGCCACCACGATGGACACACCGAGAAGCGAGCGCATCGACTGGGTGGCGGGACCGAGGGCGCTCAGGGCCTCGATATGGATCGGGTTCTCGAATGGAGGAAGATTGCCGTACGTGATGGGTTCGACGACCACGGTCTCGTTTGCCAGCAGCGCAACGGCGAGCGGTAGCGGCAGCCACCACATCAGCCGGGCGAAGCGTCGTTCGCCGGTCGTTGCCGGACGGCCATCCGGAAATAGCCCGATGAGCAGGGCGAGGCAGGCCAATCCTGCAGCCATCACCAGAGCCTCGATCAGCAGCGACCACGACATCCAGGTCTCGAAGCCCACGTCGGCGGAGCGGTTCTTGATGATTCGCTCGAGCAGCGCGGCAAAGGCCATCGTGCCTGCCGTACCGAGCACGAGGAGTTGCGACGACCGATTGTCCGGGTGGCGCCAGAGCAGGAAGATTCCCGCTGCGGTGAAGGGAATCGGGACCGTGAACAGATACTGGATTGCGGACAGAGGAAGCGGCCGGGTGGCAATCGACAACGCAACAGCGACCACGAGAGCAGCTGCGGCGGCAATGGCGATGATCCAGTAGAGGCGTCTCACGGGCGCCATTGTGCAAGGCGAACCGGTCTCGTGTCCATTGAGGCCAGCCTCACTTCTAGTCGCCCGAACTGTGTGGCGGTCCTCACCCGAGAAGTGCAGCGGGCACCGTTCCGACCTGCCACGACAAGCCATACCTTGTTCTCGTAGTCGAGTGAAGAGGGAGAGGAAATGGCTACAACGACCCTGGAACGACCCACCGATCGAGCGTCAGAACACTCAACCGTTCCTGCGTGGCTCGGGCTGGCACGCATCGGCGCCATCGTCATGGTGGTCTTCGCTTTCGCCCTTCAGATCACTGCGCGAACGGTGATCCCCCCGGTTCTCGTGATCGGTCTTGTGTTCCTTGCCTTCATCCCGTTCCTCAACGGAGAGCGACGCAGGGTGGGGCTGGGCGCAGCGGTATTTGCTGCGGCCGCCTGGCTTGGGAACCTGCCCATCATCATTGACGACCTGGCCAACCCGGAGTCGGCGCCAGCGTTCATCCTGCAACTGCTGTCGACGGTTGGCGCGGCGCTTGTCCTCGTGGCCGGGGTAGCCGCTTTCCTCCGTCGACCTGCGCGGATGATCCGGCCACTGGCGTTGGCTGCAGTCGCTGTGTTTCTCGCCGGCTCAGTCGGCTCGGTGGCCGCTGCGGCCAACACAGACTCCGCAGTCGCTCAGGCGGGCGATGTGAAGGTGACGGCGCAGCAGATCATGTGGGCTCCGGAGGACATCGTCATCGACTCATCGGCGACTGGTATCTGGATCGAGAACAAGGACGGTGTCCGCCACACATTCACCATTCCCGAGCTTGGTATCGATGTCGAGGTACCTGGGCTCAAGTCGAGTCGCGTCGATATCGATGCGGCGCCGGGCACCTATCAGATCATCTGCGACGTACCCGGGCATCAGAACATGACAGGCACGCTGACCATCACTGGTTGAGGAGAAGGACCATGAACGAAGTCAAGTATCGAGAAGCTGAGAAGGAACTTTGGGACTCGGTCGGTCTCTCTCCTACGGAAACGTACGTCGATCTTCCCCGGTTAGGCGTGCGGGTGCGGGTCCAGGAGGTTGGAGAAGGTGAACCTGTTCTCTTCATCCACGGCGGCCCCAACACCGGCTCTACCTGGGCTCCACTTGTTCGGCATCTCTCTGGGTACCGCTGCCTGATCGTCGATCGACCGGGCACCGGGCTGAGCGAGCCGTATCTGATCACCAGAGAGAACCTGCCTGAGTTTGGCGATCGATTCGTGGGAGATGTGCTCACCGCTCTCGGACTCGAGTCGGCCCACATTGTTGCCTCGTCTTTTGGCGGCATGCTCGCCCTGCGCTCGGCTGCATCCGAACCCCAGTTCGTTCGGAGGATGGTGCAGATGGCGGCACCCGCTCTCGCTCCGGGCAGCGCGACTCCTCCGTTCATGCGGGTGATGGGCATTGCGCCGCTGCGATGGCTGGTCAGCAAATTGCCCCCCAACCAGAAGGCGAATGACGCCATCCTCCGCCAGATCGGCCACGGTGTCACGCTGGACGCGGGCGGCTTTGGGGAACTGTTCGACGACTGGTATCTCGCCATGCAGCGCTATACGGACACCATGGAACACGACGGCGGGATGATCAGCCGGATGGTCACGTGGCGCGGTTTCGATCCGGCCGACTCCATCCCGGATTCGGTGCTTGCCGGTGTTGAGACACCAACAGTGTTCCTCTGGGGGGAGGACGATGGTTTTGGTGGCGAGGATGTCGCCCGCGGGGTGGTGGGTCGCATGCCAAATGCGCAGCTCGTGATGATTCCCGGCTTCGGGCATCTGCCCTGGCTCGATGACCCGGCTGCGATCGCCAAGCAGACTGTCGGCTGGCTTGCCGACGCACCGAGCGAGCAGCGCAGCGCATGACTGTCACGGCCAACCGTGGCGTCCAGGCCTCAGCAACGGATATCCCCGCCGGTTTCGGCCGACGGGGTGCTGCCGCCGGTGCGATGGCGACTGTGGTCTTCACGGTTGTACACCACCTGACGATCAGCAACATCTGGGCGCCGCTGCCCATCATGCTTGGGGCTGGCGGGCTCTGCGGATGGAGCCTCGCTTGGAGCTACGAGAGACTCTTCGACGGATACTCGTTGCGCACTTGGCTCGGCTACAACGCAGCGCACCTTGCTGTGTTTGCCGCGCTCGGGGTTGCGTCGATTGTCGTGTTTGAGTCCGTGACGACAGTGGCGGCGGTCATGGCGCGAGGCGGGCCGGTCGATGATCTGATCGCCCGGGCGCTGCCGATGACGGTGACCTTCATCGTGTTGGCAACCGTGGCGATGGGAATTGCCCTCGGTCGGGGGTGGCGGGACTACCTTCGCCTAGCTGCGACGATCGGTCTGCTGATGCTATTTCTCGGCTCGAACATCTCTGTGTTGGGCCTCGTCGACTTCGGGGGAGCACCACTCGGCCCGTTGGTCACGTTCCTTGCACTGACGTTCCTGCTGGCCGCGGTGTACGCAGTTGCGTTCTCAGTGTTGGCGACGTCCGCCCGGCTCTAGAGACCTACCTCAATCAGCGCTGGCGCAACCGAGGACCGTTGCTATGACTCCGCTAGTCGCATGGAGCTGGGCGGGGGAGGCCTCGGCCCGGATGCTTGCGGCGACGCCGACGAGAGCAGTCGTGAAGAAAGCAGCCAACTCATCGACGTCCGTTTTGGGACCAAGGTCGCCGGAGTGGCGTGCGTTCCCCAGTGCATTCCGGAACGCCGCATTGATCCGTGCCAGATAGGCGGCCGTGT
>JASJDZ010000036.1 GCA_030065575.1 Acidimicrobiia bacterium | reverse complement strand
TGCGGAGGCGCGCGGGGCATCGGTTAGCAGGGCCGAATTGGACGTCGAGGTTCCCCCCGACATCAGCCGGTCCATCCGAGCTTTCAGCTCGTCGATCTGGTTGAGCAGATCCTCGTCTTTGCGATCGTCGGCATCGCCTGACATGCGCTCTCCGATAACGGTGTTTCCTTCTCCTTAGCTTTCGGCAAATGGCCGCCAGATCTTGAGCGCCAGGATTTCCCGTTCCCCTCCGCTTCTATCATGGTTCCAGGATGTCTGGAGATGCTATAAAGCGCTATATCGCTTTGATTGTCTTGATTGCAATTGCAGCTACCGGCTGCGGCAATGACGGGGGCGTTGCCGTTGGCGACACGGTCAGTGTTCACTACACGGGTACTTTGGACGACGGAACCGAATTTGAGTCGTCTCGCGGTCGGGAGCCGCTCGAATTCGAGGTCGGGTCCGATCAGGTCATCACCGGGTTCGACGAGGCGGTGCGGGGCATGACAGTCGGCGAGATCAAGACGGTCCGCATCCCTCCGGAGGATGCCTACGGCTCCGTCGACTCCGAGAAGATATTCCGGGTTCCCATTGAGGAAGCGCCTGAGGATGTCGCCATCGGTGATGAAGTCCTGATCGACGGGTCGACGTTCGGGAGGGTCACTGCGATTGACGTCACCTCGGTCACGATCGACACCAATCACCGCTTCGCCGGGCTGGCTCTGACGTTCGAAATCGAACTGGTCTCCGTGGCGGACTAGTTGTTAAACATCTGTTGATATCACTAATCACCCTTTACCTCCGTCGCGGGCCGGGTACAATCGGGAGAGTTCCCGAGAGGAGCACGCAATGGCTCAAACATCTGACTACCCGCCGGTTCTAGACACCGCAATGGTGGCCGAGCTACTCGGGATGAACGTGCAGGTGGTGCGTCGCATGGCGCGCGAAGGCACCATTCCTTGCTACCGGATTCCCGGTGGCCGCCCCTTCCGGTTCTTCCGTGACGAGGTCTTGGAGTGGCTCAAGGGTTTCCCGGTGCACGAAGAGGAATCCGCAGAAGAGCCGGCCGACAGCTAGCCGATGAGTACGTGGTGGTCGGATCATCCCGACTTGGAGGGCGTCGCCCGACGCAGCCGCCGCGAGTTGATTGAAGAGGAAGCCGTCGCCGAAAGCGACACCGAGCAACTCCGCAAACGACGTCGCACCCTCGTCGACCTGTGTTTCGAGTGGATGAGTCGGGGTGATCAAGTCACCATTGGCGTCGGCGCGCACCAGTTCGAGGGCCAATTGGTGGCCGCGGTCAACGACCTCCTGGTGCTGCGCAGCAAGGATCTCGAGGTCGCCGCAAGCACCTCTGCGATCAACTTCGCCCGGTGCGATCAGCGCGGTGCATTCGACGGAACGACCGGCGAGCGAAGCGTTAGTTCGTTCCGTGCCTACCTCGGAGTCGCCGAGGTCGACCAGTTGCCGGTGCGCCTGGTAGGTCGGGGGTTCGACCTAACCGGGGTCATAGACGCGTCAACGGACGATCACTGGCTGGTGATCGACCGCAACGGGGTGGAATGGGCGCTGCCGCATCGGGCGATCGGCCACTGCGTGACGACTATCCAGGAGTGACGGTGACGGTACCGGTAGCAGTGCCCCCGTTTCCGTCGGAGATGACGTAGGTGAAGGTGTCCGGCGTGGACCAGTCGGGATCCCAGTTGTTGTAAACACACGCCTGACCCCATCTCATCTGCACTTCCACCCCCTGGCTACTGGTCGAACACGACTCGAGCACGATGGAATCCCCGTCGGGATCGCTGTCGTTGCTCAAGACCCAAATCCAGATCGGCCAGAAGGAGAAGCCCGACGCCGCATCGCTAGCGGCAGTAGGAGGCAGATTGGCCGGTGGTTGGGTCGTAGTCGTCGTTGTTGTGGTCGTGGTCGGCGTCGTGGTGGTTGTGGTTGTTGTGGGAGGCGGGGCCGTGGTGGTTGTGGTCGTGGTCGATGTGGTCGTTGTCGTACTCGGCGTCGTGGTGGTGGTAGTCGTAGTCGTGCGGGGCGGGACCATGGTGGTGGTCGTGGCAGGCGGTGGGGCGGTAGTCGTGACGACAGCTGTGGTGACCGTCGTCGAGGTGGTGGTCGCCGGGGGTGTCGTCGAGGTGGACGTTGTGGTGCTGGTGGTCGTTGTAGAGACCGCAGCCGAGGCGGTCGTCGGCGGAGAGAGCGACGAAGTTGGGACCGAGTCATCGGGAACGGTCGAAGTGGTAGCTGGAGCAGTCGTTGTCGTGACGGCAGCCGGAAGAGCCTGCGCCACCGGCGGCGCGACGCTCGACGGAGCAACGACGCCAGTTGCTACGGCAGCGACCATTACAGCAGCGCCCGCAGTTGCGGTTCCGGCCCACTCGGCGACACGCTGCAGCCCGGCAGCGAGCGGTAGCTGGGTGAGCATTGCCAGCGGACCCATCAACCAGCGGATCCGGCTTGCCGAGATGCCGAGGAAGGCCCGCACCACCACTGGATCGAACTGGGTTCCCGCATGAGTGCTGAGCTCGCGGAGCGCATCCCGGGCGCTTCTGGCCGGCTGATACGACCGTCGCGCCGTCATCGCGTCGTACGCATCGGCTACTGCGACAATCCGGGCTCCGTAGTTGATCTCCTCACCAAACAGGCCCTGGGGGTAGCCGGTTCCATCCCATCGCTCGTGATGGTGCAACACGGTGTCGCCCCAAGGCTCCAGAAACTCCTTGATCGGAGCGACGAGGTGATCGCCGAGTTCTGGATGCTTGTGCACCTCTTGCCACTCAGCCTCGTTGAGTGCGCCGTCCTTGTTGAGAATCGACTCAGCGATGCGTAGCTTGCCCACATCGTGGAGCAGAGCGACCCACCGCAGCTTCTCTCGATCCCCGGCGGGCACGCCAAGCTCCTCAGCAAGGACGTCGGTGTAGGCGCGGGTTCGCTCCGCATGGCCGCGAGTCACGTGGTCGTGTGCGTTGAGCGCGGCTACGAGGACGAGGACGGTTTCGCCGGCCCGAGTCGGATCGTCGTCGATACCCCTCTCCCGAGCTTCGCGGATACGGGCCTGCAGCTGTGCGGTAGTCCACGTCCGCATTGCCACCTTGACCCGCGAGGGAGCGGTGCCGGGGAAGACGAGCGACATGTCGAGCAGTGCCGCCAGAGGTAGGAACTTGCTGGCCACGCGGTCGGCCAGGGCCACCGCAACGAATGACGATGCCAGCACGGTCGTCCACCAGGCGAGCCCGCCGATGAGGCTGTCGTAGCCGGGAAGCGCCCTGGCGATGAGAGTGGCGACCGCAACACCAAAGATCAGCGGCACGATGAATACGAGGACGCGCAGGAGCAAAGAAGCCCCCCGACGCGATTGCCACCTCGGCTCGATACTCATGCAGTGCCACTCCGGGACACGTTTATCCCAACCCCATCTCATCGGCGCAGAATCTCGCTTCCTGTAGAAACCTTGCCAACGAGCCTTGTTTAGCCACCCGCCCCTATTAGCCTCGGGCTCGATGCTGCAGAGAGTCACCGGCCATCGACGGAACGCGTTCATTGCGGTTGCCTGCTTCGCCGCCCTCGTTGCCATCGCCCCGACCGACGCCGCGGCGGCTCCGGGCGACGCGGTTGTGGCAGGCGACCTCCGCATCGATCCCGGTCCCGAGCACATCGGTGTTCGCTGGTCGATATCCGGCGACAACGACCTCGACAGCTCGATGACGCTGGAGTTCCGGGAGTCGGGCTCGAGCACCTGGTTGCCGGCGGCCATGCCGGTTCGGGCATATCCGACGATCATCGTCAATGGGTCGCCGCTCGGGCTCAACTACTGGGCTGCCAGCGCCATGTTCCTCGAGCACGGCACTACCTATGAGCTACGGGCTACGATCACCGACCCCGACGGCGGTGGCGAGACCCGGACAACGACGGCCGCGTTGACCCGGGGGTTGGTTCCCGCTCCGCTGCGCACGATCTATGTCGCCCCAGGCTCTGGAAGTGGAACCGGGACCATCGCGGACCCGATCCGAGGGCTCCAGACTGCCGCCGACATGGCCCAGCCGGGTGACACCTTCATCGTCACCGCCGGAACGTACGAGCCGTTCCAGATCATGAACTCAGGCAGCGAGAACTTCCCGATCGCCTTCCTCGGGTCGGGCCATGCGGTAGTCGACGGGGGCAACACCGACCGCGGGGTGGTGACCGTCGGTAACTACGACCGGACCACCTCCCATATCGTGATCTCGGAACTCACGATTCAGAACGGGCATTGGGGCATCGACGCTCAGAACACCCAGGACATCTCGATCCAGGCCAACTCCATTCGTGATGTCGACTTCGGCGTGTACAACCGTCGCGGCAACGCCGTGGAAGCCCGTCAGGAAGTCTGCAACAACGTGATCACCGGCCGCACCGAGTGGCCGCAAGCCGGTATCCCCAGCGAACGCGGCATCGATTTGCGCGGCACCGGCAATGTGGTGTGCCACAACACCGTCCGCTACTTCGGCGATTGCATCTCGATCCAACCGAGCACCGGCGATTCCTTCGGTAACGACGTATAT
Organism: Acidimicrobiia bacterium; assembly: GCA_030065575.1. Classification (GTDB taxonomy): domain Bacteria; phylum Actinomycetota; class Acidimicrobiia; order Spongiisociales; family UBA5794; genus JAAETI01. The sequence goes on along the minus strand of JASJDZ010000036.1, from coordinate 18,182 downwards.
GGAAACGACGCTGCCTTCTGCGTCGACGACGGAATCGAGATCGATTACAACCAGTCGAACGTGCGGGTGTGGCGGAACCGGGTCACCAACGCTCGGATGGGAGTGAGCGTGCAGCCCATCGCCGGTGGGCCGGCCTACATCTTCCGCAATGAGTTCTTCAACCTGCAAAGCGTGCCCATCAAGATGCACAACGACACCACCGGGTTTGTCGTTGCTCACAACACCGGGGTCAAGGTCGGAGATGGGCACGGCGACAACGGGGCCATGTGGCGCAACGCCACATTCCGCAACAACGTCTTCATAGGGACGCGGTATGCGTTTGAGTTCACCACCGTTGCCGACGAAGGGTTCCGCGACTTCGACTACAACGCCTGGGGTACTACCCGGGAAATCGGGTCCGGCGGGCCATGGTTCAAGTGGGACAACGTTCGCTACGACCGCATCGCCGATCTGCCCGCAGGTGTCGAGGACCACGGCGTCGAGATCGGCATCCTCGAGTTGGTAGGCGCCGGGCTACCAGCGAACTGGGACGTCGTGGTCGCCCCCGGCACGGCTGATCTGCGCCCCGCTTCTGGTTCAGTTGCAATCAATGGAGGCATTCCGCTCGACAACCTCAACGATGATGTCACCATCGTCGGCGCGCCCGACATGGGAGCCTTCGAGTACGGCTTCGCTCTGCCAGAGTACGGGCCGACGATCGCCGGGGTTGGCTCGCGGTTCATTGATGTGCCGGAGGGTCATACGTTCTTTGGTGATGTGGAGTGGTTGGCGGGTGAGGGGATCACCAAGGGTTGTAACCCGCCACTGAACGACCGGTACTGCCCCGACCAGCCGGTCACCAGAGGGGAGATGGCTGCGTTCTTGGATCGGGCCCTCAACCTGGACAACCCCGACAAAGACACCTTCAGCGACGATGACGGCTCGATATTCGAGTCCAACATCGAGGCGCTAGCCGAAGCCGGTATCACCAAAGGCTGCAACCCGCCGTTCAACACCCGCTACTGCCCCAACCAGCCGGTAACTAGAGGGGAGATGGCTGCGTTCTTGGATCGGGCCCTCAACCTGGACAACCCCGACAAAGACACCTTCAGCGACGATGACGGCTCCATCTTCGAGTCCAACATCGAGGCACTAGCCGAAGCCGGCATCACCAAAGGCTGCAACCCGCCACTCAACACCCGCTACTGCCCCAACCAACCCGTCACCAGAGCCCAAATGGCCGCATTCCTCAACCGGGCACTCGGCGACTAGTAGTCCGTGCAGAGAGCCGGAGCGCCCTTATCAGCCCCTCGCGCCTGCCTACTGGTCATTTGCCTTAGTAGCTAACTACCCCTATCGAGCCGACGTAGAGCGATTCGTAGGTCAGAGGCCGGAAGAGCGGAGCGGAAGCACTAGTTCTATTGCGGCCTCGTAGGACCCTCCCCAAGCCCCGCTCACTTTTAGTCCATATTCTCATCCGGTCTCGCCGCGGCTCCGAACAGAGAGCGTAAGACGAGGGAGACCCCGGACTGCGTGTATGGCAAAAGGCCAAACGTTTGCGCATCGGGGATGAAAGGAGAAACTCCCATGCGCAAGCTAATCGTGCTCTTCGGGGCAATGCTGCTGGCTCTGGTGCCGGCAACCGCATCCGCTCAGTCGTCAGAGGGTCAGGTCGTGGTCGTCCACGGTGTGCCGGATCTCACTGTCGACGTTTACGTCAATGGCGCGCTGACACTCGAGGACTTCGAGTTCGGTACCGTCGCTGGCCCGCTCACCCTGCCTGCCGGCACCTATGACCTCGAGGTCTACCCGGCAGATGCCGACCCGAGCTCGTCCGACCCGGCGCTCGCTGGCTCGACCGACCTCCCCGGTGGCGCATATGCCACGATCGCTGCCTACCTGCAAGAGGGTGGAGCACCGACCCTGGGCGTGTTCGTTGAGAACAACAGCGCGACCGATGCCGGCAACGCCCGCATCACCGCCCGTCACCTCGCCGACTTCGGCGCAGTGGACATCCTCGCCAACGATGGCGCGGTTTGGGAAGGCGTGACCAACGGCGTCGGCGCCGACACCGATGTTCCGGCCGACACCTACAACATCAAGATCACCGCTGCCGGCGATGCCAGCACCGTTGCCTTTGATGCTGATCTGAACCTCGTCGAGGGCACCAACACCATCGCTTATGCGATCGGTTCGGTCGCCGGCGGCTCGTTCACGGTCGTCGCCAACACGATCACCGGCCTCCAGTCCGCTCCTGAGGGCGTGCCCACCGGCACCGCCGGCCTCGCTGGCACCAACAACGCTCTGCCGATCGCCATGATCGCAGCTGGCCTGGTTGCCTTCGCAGGCGGCACCGCACTGGTCGCTCGCCGCGAGCAGGGCTAACAGCCTCAAACACAAACTAGATTCGGGGGGCTCTCCAGGAATGGAGGGCCCCTCGTTTTCGTTGGAGAAGTCATGCGAAGGATCATCGGAATCGGCGCCATCGGGCTAGGTATCGCTCTGGTCGTCGTGGCGGTGCTGGCGCTGCTCAATGAGAACAGAAGCAGCGGCGACGTTGCGGCCGTCGAGGATGCGTTGCGGCCGTCGACAACCGTCGAGAACCCGATCGCGGCGACAACTGCTCCGCCGACGACCCTTCCGGCACCCGATCCCGACGGTCAAGCTGGCGAGGAGGAGCCACCCACCCAGCCGGAGCCCGAGCCCATCTCCGTCCCGATCGGGCTGCGCATCGACGAACTCGAAGTAGATGCGCCAATAGGCTCGTACGGGGTCAATCAACGCACCGGCGAGATGGACGTCCCAGACAATGTCACCGAGGTCGGCTGGTATCGATTTGGACCCAAGCCCGGCGAAGCCGGCTCAGCCGTTCTCGCTGCCCACGTCGACCTCGCCAGCTCAGGGCCAGGGGTCTTCTACGACCTGCAGACCCTGGAAGAAGGCGATCGAATGTCGGTGCTCTACGAGGACGGGTCGGAAACCCAATTTCGTGTTGTGGCGCGGGTGACTTACGAGAAGGACGAGCTTCCCCTTGATGTCATCTTCTCTCGGGAAGGCCCATCGGTACTGACCCTGATCACCTGTGGCGGGGCGTTCAACAGCAACATCAGCCGCTACGACAGCAACGTCGTCGTATACGCAGTCCCGGACACAGGCAGCGAGTTGCCAGCCGGGTCTAGTCTCTAGGCACCCATGAGTGAGCTGTACAACGTCCTGAACGAACCAGAGATGCGAGATCCGGCGCTGATCCTCGCTCTCTCCGGGTGGGTCGACGCCGGCACAGCAGGTACCGCGGCGGCTGAGTTCCTGGCGAGCGGTAGCGAGGAAATCGTTCGGTTCGACGGAGACTCGATCTTCGACTACCGGGCGAACCGTCCCGTAGTCCGGTTCCGCGGAGGCCGGATGACCGAGGTGGATTGGCCATCCGTAGCCATCCACCATTGCCCACTGCCGGAGCGCGACCTCCTGGTCATGGTCGGCTCGGAGCCCGACTTCCGGTGGCGAGAATTCGCCGAGGCGACCGCCGACCTCATGGAGAGGTTTGGGGCAGAGCTCATCATCACGATCGGCGCCATCCCTGCGGCGGTGCCCCACACCTATCCCCCACCCGTGATGATGACTGCATCAACCGATGCGTTGGTGGGCGGTGACGACGTTGCTCTCGACGACGATCTCGATGTACCCGGCGCCGCCGTCAACGTCGTGGCCGATGCCGCCGTTCGCCGCGGCATGGGTACCCTCGGCTATTGGGCGCAGATCCCTCACTATGTCAACGAGGAATACCACGCTGGAAGCCTGGCACTACTGCAGCGAATAGCTCTACGGCTGGATCTGAACCTCGATCTCTCAGACGTCGTAGCGGCCCGCAACGAGCAGGCCGAGAAGATCAACGAGGCAATCGCCGACCGGCCGGAGAGCCGGGCACACATCGAGAAGCTCGAAATGCTGGCCGAGGAGGGACGCCTGGCCAGCGGAGATGACATCGCTGCCCAGATCGAGGACTTCCTCCGCGAGAGCTGAGTGCTACATGCCCCAGTAGCCGCGGATGCCAGGTACGTGTCGACGAATCAGACCGTCATCGTCTAGTACAACAACGTGGGTTGTCTGCAGGGGCCCGGTCTCGGTGATCACAGTGGCGTCCCACATGACGACATCGCCGGCATGTTGATATTGGTCGATCGATATGACGTCGTATCTCCCGTGCGTCCGCAGGGATCCCGCCAGTAGTTCCTCGACCTCAGCGTGCCCTGACGCAATGTCGTAGAAGAGCACGATCTTGGCATCGGGTGCGTACATGTGAGCCAAGCCCGCCGTATCGCCGGCTGCCATCAACTCGCCGAACCGCTCGATCAACTCCCGTCCGGATACGTCCACTGCGCCTCCTCGAACTCTGCTTCAACCGTACACGAGCCCTTGCGGATGGGTAAGCCCGCCGACGCGACATGCCCTAGCGCAGATCTGTAGCCTCGCCGCAGCTAGGCAAGAAGGAGTCGGCTCTATGCCACAGATGCCACCGATGGAAAACGATGGAGCAATCGAAGGGTTCCTGCAGGAGGAAGCGATCGCCGTCCTCTCCACTCACAACGCCGACGGCACGATCCACAGCGCGCCGATCCTGTTTCTCTACGAAGAGGGCGTGTTCCATCTCGGCACCCAGGTCGGGGCCCGGCGGGTTGCCAACCTGCAGCGCGATCCGCGAGCAACCTTGTTGATCGAGCGGCGCGAGGACCCGTTCAAGATCGTCATCGCGTACGGCACCGCTGAGATTGTTGACACCGACTTCGAGCGGCGCGTCGCAATCCTCAGCCGTCTCTATCCCGAAGAGGGCTCACGGTCTTTCGCCGGACAGATGAGAGATGAGTTTGGCCTGGTCTCTATCGAGTTCCAGCCGGATCGTATGGTCACCGTTGACTACAGCCGGGGTGGGGCGCACTGAGTTCGGGAGTCCGCCGCAGAGGACGTAGGTCCCGGTCGCTCAGCTGTGGCCGAATCTCCTGGAAGGACCCGGTAGGTAGTGATACGTTGACCGTGGACACCGGTGGGTAACAAGACGAATAGCGCTACCCGCATTCGGGCCACATTGCGCGATCGTTGCGACTTCCCCACCATCGTTGGAACGGACATCGGCGACTGGAGGAGACGACGATGGCGTCAGGGGAAATGCAGGGATCAGCAAGCTCGAAGTACCTACCGATTGCATTGGTGGCGATGGCAGCTCTGGTTGTTGCCCTCGGAGCGTGGATCGCGTTCGGCCCGACCAACGAGGCTTCTATGCCCGGAGATGTCGAGGCCCTCATCAACGACTATCTCGCAGCGTGGGAGGCCGAGGACGGCGAAGCGCTCGAGGCATTGGTCACCAATGACTATCTGCTCAAGGAAGTCATTTATGCAGCCGGACGGGATATCGCCAACCCCGAAAAGGTGAGCCTCACAGTGAATCTTGATAGGCGGCTGGTGGCAATTCGCAACGCGTTTGAAACCGAGAGCGAACGAGTCGACTGGAGGATCGAGCTCTCCGGGACCCCCATCGTGATTGGTGATGGAGCTTGGGTCGTCTCGGTGGAGGAGACCTGGACCGATGCGCCTGCCAACAGCCAACTCACTGGGATCGCTACCTACGTAGTGATGGACGATGACGGGACGCTGAAGATCGACAAACACTACTGGGCAGGTATGCAGGACCTGCTGGAGATGCGATTCAACTAATAGTTGGCAGGAGGAATGATGGAGTGGATGATCGGTGCCGCTGCGTCGCTCACGTGTGCGCTGCTGTTTCTCGGTCAACTCACAAAGCGAAGGCGCCGTGACGACCCCGCCTCACTGACAGATCCGAACAACAGTGAGAAGATGGCGGCGGAAGACCTCAGTTCCATGACTCCGCCGGGATGGGATGCCATTCCTCCCACGATCAGCATGGCTGCCCAGCCCGATGCCTACTTCCGCAATCGCAGGGACAGCAACTAGCCCCGGTAGCATGCGCCGATGGCAGCACTCAATCGGGCCCCGGCGTGGGTCAAAGACGCAGTCTTCTATCAGATCTTCCCCGATCGCTTCGCCAGGTCGGATCGGGTTTTCAAGCCGGCCGGTCTCCAGGAGTGGGGAGCGGAGCCGACGGGACACGCCTTCCAAGGGGGCGATCTAATCGGGATCGCTGAACACCTCGACTACCTGACCGAGTTGGGAATCACCGCGCTCTATCTGAATCCGATCTTCCTCAGCGGGGCCAACCACCGCTATCACACCGACGATTACTACACGGTGGACCCGCTGCTCGGCGGCAACGACGCCCTCGACGAGATGATCACCGCCTGTCACGAAAGGGACATCCGCGTCGTGCTCGACGGGGTGTTCAACCATGTGGGACGGGGGTTTCACCAGTTCCACAACATCGTGGAGAACGTCGCGGAGTCGCCCTATCTCGAGTGGTTCACCATCGACAAGCTGCCGCTCAACCCCTACGGGAAAGGACCGGCCGGCTACCTCGGCTGGTACAACCTCAAGCCTCTCCCCCGCCTCAACACCGACAACCCGGTGGTGCGTGAGTACGTCATGCAGGTTGCCGAGCACTGGCTACGCAAGGGCATCGACGGATGGCGCCTCGACGTGCCGACCGAGATCACCGCCGACGGCTTCTGGGAGGAGTTCCGGGAGCGGGTGCGGGCGGTCAATCCGGAGGCATACATCGTGGGCGAGATCTGGGAGGACTCGTCCGAGTACATCGTCGGCGGGACCCGGTTCGACGCCACGATGAACTACCTACTCACCGTTGAGGTGTTGTCGTTTGCGGCGGGGAACCACATCGACCCGCCGCATGTTGTTCCCAATCCGGCGTACGCAGGAGTCGCTCCGATCGATGCAGCCACCTATGCCGACCGGATTGATACGCTGTTCGACCGCTATCCGATGGAATCCCACCTGGCCAACCTCAACCTGTTGGAATCACATGACACTGCCCGGTTTCTGACCACGGCCTCAGGCGATAGAGCATCGCTGATCCTGGCTACATTGCTGACGATGACGTTCCCAGGAGCGCCCTGTGTGTACTACGGCAGCGAGGTCGGAGTGACGGGATCGCTCGATCCGCAGTGTCGCCGTGCCTTCCCCTGGGACGAGGAGGAGTGGGACACGGAGTTGCTCGAGGCTCACCGGGAGCTGATCGCTCTTCGTCACGCCCACCCGGCGCTGCGATCCCCTGGGTACAAGCACATAGCGGCTGAAGGTCACCTGTATGCCTTCGAGCGCTTCGACAACAGCGAACGGTTACTCGTTGCGGTGAACGCCGGCGATGACGCAGCGACCGCAAATGCCGAGGGGCAACTCACCCTCCTCTGGGGTGAAGGCACAGCCATAGGCGGCAGCATCACCGTTCCCGCTCGCTCCGGCGCCGTCTGGCACGTCGGCTAGCTCCTCGAGTTGCATTGGATGCAACTCGATGGTGATTGCATCACCCCCCTACCCCCGCCTCCGGTGCCTCCGGCACTCCCCCCTACCCCTGAGCCTCCGGCTCAGCGGTACCTTCCCCCCGCTGAAGCGGGGGGACTGACATTGCGGTACCTTCCCCCCCGCCTAGGCCGAGTTGCATTGCATGCAACTCGAAGCTGATGGCATCAGCCGGGGACTGACCATCACCCAGAGTTTCGGGAAGCGAAACTCCATGCTGATCCAGCGAAACCTGAAGTTTGATTGCATCGAAATTGCCGAATCGTTGGACTCCGGTCCCGAAGAATGGCGAAGCCTTTGCTGCGACTCAAGCCTGAAGTTCGATTGCATCGAACTTCAAGGTGATTTCATCACCCCTTGACCCCGCCTGCCGTCAGGCCGGAAACGATCCAGCGCTGCAGGAACTGGAATAGCACGATCACCGGGATCGCCAGCAGCAGCGCACCGGCCGCATACTGTCCCCAGCGCAGGTTGAACTGGTCCGAGAGATATCGGTCCAAGCCCACGGCCAGGGTGAAGTTCTCCGTACCTCCCTGCCCGAGAACCGCAGCGGCCAGCACATACTCGTTGATCAGGAAGATGAACGAGAGCAGGAAAACCACCGCCAGGACAGGCGCAACGAGGGGCAGGATGATCCGGAAGAACACTTGGTTGTGAGTGGCCCCGTCCACCTTGGCCGACTCATCCAAATCGGTGGGCACCGTATCGAAGAACCCCTTCATCAGCCACGTGTTGACACCCATCGCGCCGCCCAGGTAGATCAGGAACAGACCCGTCTGGGTACCGAGGCCGATTGCGGGGAAGACACCCTTGATCGAGACCATCATGAAGAAGATCGGCACCATGGCCAACACCTGCGGGAACATGTTTATCAACAGCACTGCGAGAAGGCCGGCGCGCCTTCCCTTGAAGCGCATCCGGGAGAAGGCATAGGCGGCTAGTGAAGACAGAAGCACCTGCATCAGTGCTGCACCGCCCGCAATCACCATCGTGTTCAAGTACCACCTGGTGTACGGAACCTCATCAAACAGGTTGCGGAAGTTGTCGAGGGTGGCGCCGTCCGGGATGACCTGCGATGAGGTCAGCGTCCCGCGGGGGTTGATCGCCGACGACACGACGTAGATGGCCGGGAAGACGGCGAAGGCGATAGCGGCATAGGCGACGAGGTGACGCCAGCCCTTGTCCCGGAACCACTTCATGAATGGCGACGGGGCCTTGATCGCCTTGATCTCGGTTTCGATCCGCTGGGTCTCGGCAACCATCAGGTCAACTCCTCCAGGGCTCGGGTGCGGCGGAAGCTCAGCGCCGACACGGTTGCGACCATGATGAAGATAAGGCTGGCAATGGCGGCAGCCAGGCCGAAATCGGAACCTCTTCCGGTCTCAAATGCGAGTCGGTACGTGTAAGAGATCAGGATGTCGGTGTGCCCAGCAGGAGTCTGGGCACCCGCAATGGGTGGATCACCCCCGGTCAACAAGTAGATGATGTTGAAGTTGTTGAAGGCAAACGCAAACGCTGCGATCAGTAGCGGTGCCAGCGTGACCATCAGCAGCGGGAAGGTCACCCTTCTGAAGACCTGAGGAGTGCTGGCTCCATCGACTCGCGCCGCTTCCTGAAGCTCCGTCGGGATCGCTTGCAGGGCCCCGGTGGAGATCAGGAACATATAAGGGAACGTCAACCACAGATTTACCAACAAGACGGACACTTTGGCGAGGGTGGGATCGCGTAACCAGGCGATGTTGGCGTTGAGTAACTCATTGATGATGCCAAATCGCTGGTTGAGCATCCCCTGCCAGAGCAATGCGGTGAGGAAGCTGGGAATGGCGTAGGGAATGATGAGCAAGGATCGGTAGATTCGCTTGCCGCGCATCGTGGCGTGGTTGAGCGCGAGCGCCAGGCCGAGCCCAACTACGAAGTTGATTGCCGTCGAGAAGATGGCGAAGAAGTAGTTCCACAGGAAGACCCGGATGAACGGTCCTCGTATCTCCTCTGAGGTGATGATCCGGGTGAAGTTGTCCCACCCGACAAACGCACGGAAGCCCGGCGTCAAAGTAGACCCGTCGGGAGCAGTGAAGGTGCCCTCGATCTCGGTGTACACAACGCCGGTCTCAGTGTCGGTGAACGTGCCGTCGTCTTCGTTGTATTGGAAGAGCGGTTCGTACACGGCGGCGGTCGTCACCGTGACCACCTTGATGACACCACCCTCGTCCCGCTCAATCTCGAGGTCGGTCAATTCCTCCTGCCGGTCGGCAAGCTGCCGGAGACTCAATGCTGAGAAGCCGGCAACCTCAACGACTCGGTCGTTCTCGTCGCGAGTTATCTCCTCGGGGTCGAGTTGGATGAAGTCATCGTCCGTGCCCAAGAAGAAGTTCCCGGAATCGTCCTCGAGTAGCAGTCCGAACTCACCGAGACCGTCGTCGGCGGCCAGCACCGTCATCGAGTACTGCGTGGATCCGGGGACGTTGGACACGCGGCCCGAGATATTCTCAACGGCTTGCTCCCTGGTGAGCACATTCCCGGTACCAAAATTCGTGAACGCAATGTATGCGTTGTAGATCACCGGCACGACCGCAAAGATCAGGGCAAATAGCGTGCCGGGCACCAGATACTTAGCCGGCAATCGCTTCGGAGACAGATAGGCCCAGTCGATCAGCGCTACTGAGACGAGGACTGCAATCAGCCCCGGCCACCACCTCTGGCTCCACATGCTCGGGAATGACCAGATGGCCATCATGTTCACCGAGGCCAGGAACAGCAGCTTGAGGATCGTGCCCCAGGTGAAAGAAAGAGACCAGGGGAATCTCTTCCCCTGGTCTCTCGGCGAATCCGGAGGCGCAGGCAGTTGGGTGTTAACCGTCCTGCTCCTACGCCCTCCAGGATCGCTTTGTGTCATGGGCGTATTTTACCCGCCCGCAATGAGCGTGCGAATTTGCTCAGCAGCATCGCCGAATGCCTGCACCGGATCCGAACCGGTGAAGATAAGGGCATATGCGTCGGTCCAGGCGCTCCACACCGAACCCATCTCCGGGATGGCCGGCATCGGATAGCCGTTCTGGCCGGAGAGACCAAAGCCCTGAATGTTCGGGTTGCCTGCGGCAACCGTCTCAAAGGCAGCCGTGTGCGCCGGGGGACGCGGATCGGCAGCGAAGATCGCTTCCTGAGCCTCCTGGGTCGCCATGAAGTCCAGCACGAACGTCTGGGCGAACAGCGGATTCTCCGCAAAGGCGGAAACCATGAAACCCTGCACCGCGATGAACGGACGGGGATCGCCACCATCGACGGGCGGAATCGGCTCGACGACGAAGTTGACTCCCTCGAACGAGGGCAGGGCCCACGGACCGGTGATCGCAAACGGTGCCGTACCGTTGCCGAAGCTCTCGGTCATGATGTCGTAGGTGATGTCAATGTCGATGAGGCCGGCTTCGGCCCAATCGGAGAACGACTGGGCAGCGACGAGGCCACCCTCGCTGTCGATACCAAGATCCTCGGGGTTGTAGCTGCCGTCGGCGTTGAGACCGAAGACGTAGCCGCCCAGGGAGGTGAACAGCGGATAGTTGTGGAACGGGTCACCGTTGCCGTTTTGCTGCAACGCCAGGGGGATCTCGACGGTGCCGTCGGCGACGAGGCCGAGTGCAACCTCTTCGAGGTCCTCGAAGGTTGCCGGAGCGTCCGGAACGAGATCCGTGTTGCGGATCAGCGCAATGTTCTCAACTGCGTACGGCAGGCCGTAGGTCTGACCCTCGTAGTTGAATGCCTGCAGCGAGGCTTCGCTGAAGTTGCCGGCTACTGCGCTCAGGTCGAGCGGCGAGACGACACCGCTGCTGACCAGCTCGCCGAGCCAGTCGTGGGCGCCGATGATGATGTCCGGACCCTCACCCACCGGAGCGGCGGTGACCAGACGGTCGCGGATATCGCCGAAGCCGAGTTCCTGCACGGCAACGGTGAGGCCGTTGTCGGCGCCGAACTGATCGGCAAAGGTCTTGATTGCCGGCGTCCGAGTGTCGTCGGCCCAGATCACGAGGTCGGCGTCGGCACGAACCACCGGGGGCTCGGTCGTCGTCGTCGTCTCCTCAGAGGGAGCCTCGGTCGTGGTCGTTGTCTCGGGAGCTTCCGTCGTTGCGGGAGCGGCTTTAGTAGTCGTAGCAGGAGCTTCCGTCGCTGCGGGAGCTGCTGTGGTGTCTTCTCCCCCGTCGTCACCGCACGCAGTGAGAACGAGAGCGAAGGCCAGGAGCAAACCCAAGAAGGGTTTCCAATTCCTCATGTGTACCTTCCTTGATGAATATCCCATCGCGGGCAGGCAGGAGAAGCGACCCAACGCGTAATGAGTGCCGGTGGTGGCTCCTCCATCCACCGCGAATCAGATGGAATTGTAGACATCCCGGAAGCTATATGCGTCTGGCGAGGCCTGGTTTTCGCGCTCAGGCGATGGAGGTCGCGTCCCCGCGGGAGTAGTCGAACACCTCCGTGAATCCGAGCGATTCGTACAGCAGGTTCGATGGGTTGAAGTCGGCGTCCCCCTCGTAGGCGCGGTGGGTGACACCGACCATACGCGAACCCCTCTAGTCGTCCAGGGCACTCTCCGCGAGCAACACGGCAATGTCCTTGACGATGACCTGCTCGTCGTAGCCCACTTCCTTCACGCCGTCATCCATCATGATGAAGCAGAAGGGACATCCGGTAGCGATGACATCAGGATCGCAGCCGACGGCTTCCTCGGTCCGCTCGATGTTGATCTTCTTGCCGGTCTGCTCCTCAAACCACATCTTGCCGCCGCCCGCTCCGCAGCAGAACGACTTCGTCCCGTTGCGGGGCATCTCCATACGGGTGCCAACCGCGTCGATGACCTCCCGCGGGGCCACGAAGACATCGTTGTGGCGACCCAGATAGCAAGGATCGTGGAACGTCACCGATTGTCCATTGCCTTTCGGGGTGAGCCGACCCTCAGCAATGAGCTTCATCAGCAGCTCGCTGTGATGGATGACCTCGTACTCCCCACCGAACTGCGGATACTCGTTTGCCAGCGTGTTGAAGCAGTGTGGGCACTGACTGATGATCTTGGTGACACCTAGGTCGTTCAGAGTCTCGATGTTTTGCAGCGCCAGCCCCTGGAACACGTACTCGTTCCCGGTGCGCCGGGCCGGGTCACCGGTGCACAGCTCGGCGGCACCCAGGATCGCAAAGTCGACGCCGGCTTCGTGGAGAAGACGGGCCGTCGCCATCGTCACCTTGCGGTTGCGATCATCGAATGAGCCGGCACATCCCACCCAGTAGAGGTACTCGGCAGTGACGCCCGGCTCGCCCAGCAGCTTGACCTCGAAGTCGAGCTCCTTGGCCCAGTCGCCGCGGGTGCTTTGGTCCATCCCATAGACGTTGGACGAGTTCTCCATCGAGATATACGCCTTGCCCAGCTCCGACGGGAAATCTGATTCCATGAGAGATAGATACCGGCGCATGTCGAGGATCTTGTCCAGGATCTCGATGCTGACCGGGCAGATGTCGTCGCATGCCCGGCACGAGGTACAGGCCCAGAGCTCCTCGGGTGTGATCCGCTCGAAGACGCTGTCGGATGAGATCGTGATTTCTGCGTCCATGCTGACGGTCGGCGACTGCTTGGTCGCGGCGGTGATCGCAGCCACTTCGCCCAGCTTGAGGACTATCTCGCGCGGGTCGAGCGGCTTGCCGGTCGCATGAGCTGGACAAACCGAAGTGCACCGGCCACACACCGTGCACGCATCTGTGTCGAGCAGTTGCTTCCAGGTGAACTCCCCGACCACCGATGCTCCGACCGTCTCGATGTCGTCGACCTCCATCAGGTTGGGCATTTCCCGCATCGCGCCAACCGGACGCTCCCTCGGCGCCAGATACATGTTGACCGGCGAGGTGAACATATGACGCAGCTTCGTTGTGGGAAGCACAACCAGGAAAGCGACGAAACTCGCCACGTGCGCTACCCACAGCACCTGGTGAGTGCCGGCAGCGGCGCCCGGAACCAGGTAGCTGGTTGCATAGCCGAGGAACGACCACTGCTCGAAGGCCGGCCGTCCCACGTCGGCGATTCGGGCGGCTTCCACTGCGATCCCGGTGATACCGACGGCACCGAGGGTCACCAGAATCCAGAAATCCTCCGGCTTGGTCTTGCTGCGGAGGCGCAATGGTCTGGTGCCGTATCGGCGCACTGCCAACCAAACCAGCCCAACCATGAAGACAACGGCAAAGAGGTCGAGGACAAAGGAGAAGCCCTGGTAGAAGCCCCCCTCGAGGAACTTCAAGTTGTTGGGGAGCAGGTGGTCGAGCTCAACCGTCACCGTTCCGAGGAACAGAACCACAAAGCCGTAGTAGAGAGCAGCGTGCGGGATCCCTGCGGCAGGTTCGTTCAGCAGAGTCTTCATCGACAAGCCTTCGCGCAACCGATGGATACGCCGTCTGAGCTGCCGGGAGCGATCCTCCCAGGCGCCCCGCTCCCAGTTCCTAGCCCGAAGCGCAAAGAGGTAGACCGTGAAGGCGAGGAAGACGGCCATCGTCACATAGAAGAGAGCCACAACGGGTGGCGGGATGTTGCCAAACACCTTGCGCCCGACCTCGGGGTCGGCCTTGGCAGGCACTGTGCCCAGCCACCACAGGAAGAGAACCCCGACGGCGGTCAGCGGAACCAGTGCCATCAGCAACTTGCTGAAGTTCAGGCCCTTCGACTTAGTCCCAGCCAAATCGATCCTCCTCACAGAGTGTGCGCCGAATTGTAACTGGAGGTTCGCGGCAGACTCATTGCGGTATCGTCTGGCTATGGGCACAGCAACCACCACTCACGACGGTGATTTCGCCAATCGAGCGACGTTCGCCGGCGCCGACCGGGCCCAACTTGATGATCTGTCCGGGGTCGACGTTGCGATCGTGGGCGCGCCATTCGACTGGGGTACAACCAATCGCCCCGGGGCTCGCTATGGCCCGGCAGCAATCCGGAGCGGCGACTACTTCGGGGCGCACGCCTCACGACCCCACCTTCCAACGGCCATAGACCCGTTCGCGGAACTCCGGATCGTCGACGTGGGCGATTTCGAGCTCCCCCTGGGCTACATGGAAGAAAGCGTGGCCCAGATCCGGGATGGCATCACGCGCATCGCTTCCCAGGGGGTAGTACCGCTGGTGCTCGGGGGCGACCATACGATCACGTTCCCGAATGCGGGTGGAGTGGCCGATGTTCACGGCCACGGGGAGTTTGCGCTCGTCCATTTCGACGCACATGCCGACACCGGGGATACCCAGCACGGCCAGTTGCTCGGTCATGCAACCCCGATGCGGCGCCTCATAGAGTCGGGCGCCGTCCCCGGCCACCGTTTCGTGCAGATCGGTCTGCGCGGCTACTGGCCGCCACCCGACATCGTGGAATGGATGCGCGAACAGGAGATGCGGACCTACATGATGACCGAGATCCTCGAGCGCGGTCTCACCCCGGTTGTCGACGAGGCGCTGGAGTACGCGCTCAGCGGCGTATCCAAGGCATTCATCTCCGTCGACATCGACGTCGTGGACCCTGGCATGGCGCCCGGTACCGGGACTCCCGAGCCCGGCGGCCTCACCTCGCGGGAGCTGCTCCATACCCTGCGGCGTCTGGCACGCGAACTGAACGTGATCGGCGCCGACGTGGTGGAGGTCAGTCCGCCCTACGACGGGCCGGGCGACATCACGTCGATCCTGGCCAATCGGGTCGTGCTCGAGATCCTCAACGGGATGGCGGAGCGCAAGGTCGCCGCTGCATAGTCCCGCAAGGCCGGCGCCCCTGCCTGCTCAGGCGTTGATCTTCTGGCCGTCGAGTTCCTCGAGGCGACGAAGGGCGCGCTTTCGAGCCTTCTTGGCCTTCTTGCCTTTTGCCGTAACCGCCTTCAGCTTCTTCGGCGACTGCGTGGCGCCGGCGACCACCCGCTCGCGTTTCGATTTCCCGCGGAGTCGGACCGCAATCTGGATTTTGGCATCGGGGCCGACGACTGCCGCCACCGGGCCTTCACATGTGCCAAGACACGACACCGTCTCGAGACGGATGCCCGCTTCCTCGAGGCTGTTGCGGAGCTTCTTGAAGTCTTTGCGGCGCCGGCAGTCCTTGCCCGTGCAGAGCAACACACAAGGGGTGGGCAACTGGAGCGTCATCCCACCGTCCTTGCATCCCGGGTGATTAGGTATACCTGAACCAAAGTAAAGGTGAGCCTAATACCACTACAGCGGTATGACAAATAGCGCATCCCCGCGAACCCGGCTCGGCGCGGTAGCCTCCCGGGATGAGCAATCAGCCATGGTGGCAAACCACCGTCGTGTATCAGATATATCCGCGCAGCTTCCAGGACACCACAGGGAACGGGATCGGTGACCTCCCCGGCATCACCAGCCGGCTCGACTATCTCGCCGACATCCTCGGGGTCGGCGCCATCTGGATCTCCCCCTTTTACAAGTCGCCAATGGCGGACTTCGGCTACGACGTCGCCGACTACACCAGCGTGGACCCGATGTTCGGCACGATGAACGACTTCGACGAGTTGCTAGAAGGCGTCCATCGGCGCGGTATGAAGCTGATCATCGATTGGGTCCCAAACCACAGCTCAACCGAGCATCCGTGGTTCATCGAGTCTCGCTCGAGCCGGGACAACCCAAAACGCGACTGGTACACATGGCGGGATCCCAAGCCAGACGGATCTCCCCCGAACAACTGGATCAGCGCCTTCAGCGGCCCCGCCTGGAACCTCGATGAGGAAACCGGTCAGTACTACCTGTGCACGTTCACCAAGGAGCAGGCCGACCTCAACTGGCGCAATCCCGAAGTCCAGGAAGCGATGTTCGAGGACCTCAGGTTCTGGCTCGATCGCGGGGTCGACGGCATCCGCATCGATGTCGCCCATTTCATCATGAAGGACCCACAGCTACGCGACAACCCACGCCGGGCAACCAAAGCGAAGTCGATCACCAGGGACCACGGCGAGTACGACATGTACGAGCACCTCTACGACAAAGGCCATCCGGACAACCATGTCGTTCATCGCGACGTCCGGGCGCTGCTGGATTCCTACCAGCCGGAGAGGTTCTCGGTTGGGGAGATACACATCGCAGACTTGGAGGAATGGTCCAGCTACTACGGCGACCTCGACGAATTGCACTTCCCGTTCAACTTCTCGCTGATGTACGCCCCCTGGACCGCTGCGGGGATAGGCGAGAAGGTCAATGCCGCCGAGGAAGTCGTACCGCCCGGCGGGTGGCCGAGCTACGTGCTGGGCAACCACGATGAGCCCCGTATCGCCACCCGCTTCGGCGAGGAGCAGATGCCGCTGGCCGCGATGCTGCTGCTGACACTGCGCGGGCAGCCCACCCTCTACTACGGCGACGAGATCGCCATCCCGCAGCGCTACATCCCCTCAGCAGAGCAACAGGATCCTCACGGTCAGAAACTGGAGGAAGCGGGGCGGGATGGCTGCCGTACGCCGATGCAATGGGACGACTCGTTCCAGGCCGGGTTCTCTCCACCCGGTGCGGATGCTCCCTGGCTGCCTCTCAGCGACGACTGGGCCGGACGCAACGTCGCAAGGCAGCTCGACGACCCACAGTCCTTGCTCAACCTCTACCGGGCGTTGCTGGCGTACCGGAAGTCGTCACCCGCCCTGCAGGCTGGCGACTACCGGCAGATCGAAGCACCCGAGGGGTGTCTGGCGTACCAACGCGACAATCTCACTGTCGCCCTGAACTTCACGGACGGCGACATCGAGTTGAGCCTTGCCGGGGAGGTTGGCGTGACTACCTACCTGGACGATGCAGCTACGCCAGGCCGGCTGCGACCGCACGAAGGCTTGATCATCGAGACCTAACCCTCGGTCTTCTCGACCTGGTCCATTTCGCCGGTTGAGTCGAACACGACCTGCTCGAAGTCATGGCCACGGGCGCTGGAGACGAGCACCGTTCGCGGCAAACCGCTGGTGATGCGCTCCATTCGCCGGTAGAACCCTGGTGCCTGACGCAGATCGGTGGGAAGTAGGAAGCCCAGGAAGACCAGGTCGGCCGATCCCGACTCCTCGGCAAACACCTGGTAGAGGGGCCGGCCGGCAGTCAACACAACATCGATGTCGGCATCAATGCGGGCGGCGGCCAGCATCTTGCGGATACGGACCGTTGCCTCAACCACTTCATCGGCATGATCCACCGCAGTGAGGACGGTGATTTTGCTTCCCGACCAATCGGCGTGCTGAGTGACGAGGTGCGCCAGCAGCAACATCAGGGAACCGTTGGCGGTAGCCCCCGTCCACCAGACATGAATCTGCCCCCGCAACACGGGCCCGCCACCTTCGGGGGCCTCCCGCACCAGCAGGATGGTCCGCTCGAGTAGATGGAAGTCACGCAGCATCCGCATATACCCGCCGATGCGCTCGTCGGACTTCAGCCACCCCAACATGACCGCATTCGCCTGGAAGTTGCCGATGCCGTACGTCTGCGCCGCCGTGACCGCTCCCCGGTATATGTCACCGACGATCTCGGCGCGATAGAAGACGTTGGGGTACTTCTCGGCGAGCTGGGCTCGATACAACTCGTTGAGCACTCGTCGTTCTTCGGCCCGCTCCTCGACCTCACCGTCGAGCAGATGAACAAACGTGATCAAGCCACGCGACTGAACAAGCGCGGTGCTGGTCTGGAGGAGGTGCGAACGCTCACCAATATCGCCGCCCATGACGACCAGGTTGGGACGCCAGCTGACCGGGTGCTCCTCGGCGAGGTGAACATTGCGCAGACCGGCGAGA
>JASJDZ010000035.1 GCA_030065575.1 Acidimicrobiia bacterium | reverse complement strand
CATCTTCGCAAAACCCATGGCGGCATAGAACGGCTGGTCCGAACCTACCCAAGCCACTTCTGCGCCGGCCGCCTGAACCCGGCGCAGGGTCTCGAGTACGCAGGCCCGACCTAGACCGAGCTTGCGATGCTCAGGATCCGTCGCCACCGGCTCCACGTAGGCGAGTCGGTTCTCCGGCACGTGCCAGATCCCGGCATACGACACGTAGTCACCGTTGGGAGCGACGGCAACCATGGTGTGATCCTTGCGGAAGTTGGGGGCGTGTTGGGCAACCGCACGAGCGTCGAGGTCCTCCGCGGAGATCTCACCTTCGTGATTGAACCCACGCCACAGGCACCGGTTGATCTTCTGCTGATCGTTCTCCTCGGCCAGGCTCTGCATCCGGTAGCCATCGGGAAGTGCGACTTCAGGCACGGTGCGGGTCAGGTCGTACTTCGAGTACCCATCATGGAACTCGAGACGCTCGTAGCCGAACGATGTTGCGAGGTCTTCCAGCGTCTGGTCGAAGTCGTTGATGAACAGCCCGATGATGTCTCGCTGGAGCATGATGGAGCGCCCGCCGAACCACTCGTCGGCGTGGGCGAACATCGCCGGCAGGATCTCGTCGTAGCCGGGGGCACGCTGGAAGTAGACAAACGCCAGCTTGTCCTCGGGATGAGCCAGGCCGATGATCCTTCCATCGTCCTCGAACACGATGATCCGCTCCAGCGGGACGTCGGCGATGAACGGGTGGTGATGCATGTACTCCCACCGGGGCTGTAGCCAGTTGAGGAGCCGATCGGTCGGCTCATACACGTCGATGAGGAAACGGCTGACCGGCTCGTAGTCGCTCGCAGGGTCGTAGCGGCGGGCAGTGATGGTCATGCCTCATTGTCGCTCACCGCCAAACAGGGCACAATGGTGGGGCGCGGCTGGCCGCAGCCGGGCATGCATTGCATTGGAGGCAGCGATGCGAGTGAGGTTTCTTCTCTGCGCCCTCATCCTGGTGGGTTCCGGGTGTAGCTCATCGGACGACCCCGTAGCAACAACGCCGGCACCGACGACTGTTGCGATCACGGCGAGCCCGGGTGATGAGCCGGCGGTCACCACAACGACGGTCCCGCAGAGCGAGTTTGTGCGCACGGTCAACGCCATCACAACGTCCCTCTTGGTGTTGCAGCCGGAGTTCGTGACTGAGCTCGGCGCAGGTGATGTCATCGGCTTCGACGCCAACTACCAGCTTCGCGACCTTTCGCAGCAGGGAGCTGAGGATTTGGCTGCCGCCGCCCGGGCCGGGCTGGCGACGCTCGATGCGTTGGACGAGTCGGCGCTCACTGCGGAGGAGAGGCTGTCGGCCGACGTGCTGCGCTGGTACCTCGAGGACGTGATCACGATGGCCGGATATGTCGATTACGACAACCCGGTCAACTTCATCACGGGGGCTCACTCCTACTTCCCCGAGTTCATGGCGGACGTGCATCCCATCGCCAGCGAGCGCGATGCTGAGGACTACGTAGAGCGGCTGAGCGCCTATCCCGGCCAGCTCGGTGACCTGATTGAGCGCCTGGAGGCGGCCGAGGCGGCCGGGATTGTGCCTGCAGAGGACTCGCTGATGATCGCCCGCTGGCAGATCCAGAACAACATGGGCAGCGGCGACGCCGAGAATCACCCCCTGGTGAGCGACCTCCGGGACCGGATTGCCGCATTGGATGGTGAGGAACGAGCCTGGGCGGCCGGTGTCGGGGGAAGGGCCAAGGCCGTTGTCGGCAACCTCATAATCCCGGCGCTGGAGGATCTCGATGACGCGGTACGACGGATTGACGGTCGCTCCAACGCCGAAGCCGGGATGACTCACGTACCCGGCGGCGACGGGTACTACGCCGCCGTTCTCCAGCACTTCATCAGCATCGATCTCAGCCCGGAGGAAGTGCACCTGCTTGGCGAGTCACAGGTGGAGAGGGTGGTCGCCGAGATGACGGCCCGTCTCGACGAGCTCGGCTACGACGCCAGCAGCAACTTCGCCCGGGCGGTCCGGCGGGCGGCAACCGACGCCGGGGCGATGCCGACTACGAATCAGACAGAGCGTGCCGCCGTCCTGGATCGCACCATGGCAACCATTGCAGCTGCCGAGGTGGCCTTTGCGGACATGTTTACCGTGCGGCCCGTGACTGAACTCGACGTGGTGCGTCCGCGGCCCGGCCGGGAAGGTGGCAGCGGGGCGTACTACTTGCCGCCGCCGGTCGATGGCAGTCGCAACGGGCTCTACTACCTGTCGCTGGGTGGCTCGGAGTTCGAGGTGCTGACCATGGACACGACCACGTACCACGAGGGTATCCCCGGCCATCACTTCCAACTCGGAGTGCAGCGGGCATTGGCTGATTTGCCGCTGCATCAGCGGATGTTCGATTTCACTGGGTATGTGGAAGGGTGGGCTCTGTATGCGGAGCGGCTCGCCTACGAGGTGGGGCTGTACGAGGACGATCCGCTTGGTGACATCGGGCGCCTGCAGATGGAACTGCTGCGAGCGGCCCGAATGGTGGTCGATACCGGGATTCACTGGGCGGGGTGGAGCCGCAACGAGGCGGTCGAATACATGCGGGACCTCGGGTTCGACCGTGGCATGGTGGAAGCGCAGATCGACCGCTACATCGCGTGGCCCGGGCAGGCCCCGGCCTACCTGGTGGGCATGCTGGAGATACTGCGCCTACGGGAGAAGGCAGAAGCCGAGTTGGGGGATCGCTTCGACCTGGTGGGGTTCCACGATGCGCTGCTCAGCCAGGGATCGGTGCCGGTCGCCCTGCTGGAGGATGTGGTCGATCTGTGGATCAAGTCGGTGGCCTGACTCGTAGCAGAGGATTCAACTACCCACAGTGGTGGCGATCGCGCTAGGCTCAAACGCGGGTTTGAGTAAGGGGAAATCGTTGCGCAGGTTGTCATGCCACGCCGTGGAGGGGGCAGTCTGCAGCAATGCTCATTCGGTATTCACGTTGAGTTCGTTATCGATTCAAACCAGCGGTCCATGCGTTTGCAGGGGCCGCTTTTTCTGTGGGTTCTACGCGTAGAAGGGAACGGAGGAAGTAGTGAAACGTAGACGACTATCGATTCTTGCTGTGGTGGGGATGCTGGCGACGCTGTTGCCGGTGGGAGCATCGCCGGCTGTCGCGGCTGCGGCCTTTGTCGAGACATTCGATGACAGCAGTGGCTTTGTCACCAACGTCGGGTTCTTCTCGGACGGCAGCGGAGACTACTTCGGCCTGACCGGCGGATCGACCAGTGACTTCGGAGTCGGGGCGGATCCAACCGCGCTAAAGGCATACACGGGATTTGACGGCAGCTTCATGACCGGCATGGACCTGGATGACGAGGGAGCGACGCTTCCCATCGTGGTGACTTGGACAGGCATAGATATCACCGGGCTATCGAACCTCGAATTTGCGGGTGATTTCGCGGAGTTCTTCGATGACCCAGGTGATATCGATCCCACCGACTTCATCAGGCTTGCCTATCAGATTGATGGTGGTGGCTACACGCAACTGCTCTGGTTCTCCGGTGCTGACTTCTCCAGCAGCGTCAATGGGATCTTCCGGGACGACACTGACTTCGACGGCCTCGGTGACGGCGCACCGCTCGGCAATGCTGCAGCGACTTTCGAGAAGCCCATTCCGGGTTCCGGCGCGGTCCTTGACCTGCAATTGACGGTGAGTCTGGATGCGGGCGATGAGGACTTTGCCGTTGACAACTTCGTGATCGAAGAAGGTGGTGCCCCGAGTGGCCCTGCTGATGTGTTGATCAATGAGGTTGATGCTGATCAGGTGGGTACGGATTCGGCGGAGTTTGTTGAGCTCTATGACGGCGGTGTCGGTAATACGGCACTGGATGGGCTTGTTGTTGTCTTCTTCAACGGCTCTAACGACGCTTCCTACGAGTCGTTTGATTTGGACGGTTACACGACGGGTGCCGGTGGCTATTTCGTTCTGTGTGGTGATGCGGCCAATACCGCTAACTGTGATTTGGATGTCTTGCCTGATACGAATCTGATTCAGAACGGTGCCGATGCGGTTGCTGTTTTCGCGGGTGACGCCAGTGATTTCCCAGACGGCACTGCTGTTACGACTGTTGGGTTGATTGACGCTCTGGTCTATGACACTGATGACAGTGACGATGCAGGGCTGCTCGTTTTGCTCAATGCGGGGCAGCCGCAGGTCAACGAAAGAGACGGAGGCGACGGGACCGGGCATTCGAATCAGCGTTGTCCTGATGGGTTGGGTGGAGCTCGGAACACGGATACGTATTCCCAATACGCACCCACCCCAGGCGCAGAGAACGTCTGCGAGGATCCGGTTGTCGAAGTGAAGATCCACGATGTCCAGGGAGATGGCCTGGCGAGCCCGCTCGTCGGCCAGACCGTGATCATTGAGGGCATCGTCGTTGGCGATTACCAGGACGATGTTGGCACCAATGGCGATCTCAACGGTTTCTTCGTCCAGGAGGAGGATGCCGATACCGACGCCAATCCTCTGACATCCGAGGGGATCTTCGTCTTCAACGGAAGCGACCCCACCGTTGATGTGAACCTTGGGGATCTGGTTCGAGTTGAGGGGAGCGTATCCGAGTTCTTCGACAAGACTCAGATCACCTCATTCTCCGACGTGGCCGTTGTGAGCAGTGGTAACCCACTACCGACACCAGCCATCGTGACGTTGCCCTACAGCGATGTCGCAGACCTCGAGGCCTTCGAGGGCATGTCTGTGTTGTTCCCGCAGTCCCTGGTGATTGCGGAGTACTTCAACTTCGATCGCTTCGGCGAGATGGTTCTCACAACCGAGCGAGCGCCGCAGCCGACAGCGGTCTACGAGCCGGGCTCTGTGGACGCGCAGAACCTTGCAACCTCGAACGCCCTCAGCCGGATAACTCTCGATGATGGCCGCACCAGCCAGAATCCAGACCCGGCATTGCACCCAAATGGGGCAGTGTTCGATCTGACCAATCGATTCCGGGGCGGGGACACGATCACGAATCTGCCTGGCGTGATGGACTTCTCGTTTGGCAACTACAAGGTCCAGCCGACAACGGGCGGTACCTACGACGTGGAGAACCCGCGTCAGTTGTCGCCAGATCCTGTCGGCAGCGACCTGACAGTTGCCACGTTCAACGTTCTGAACTACTTCACGACGCTGGACGACAGTGGTGAAATCTGCGGCCCGCTCGAGAACCAGGGTTGTCGCGGTGCCGACGACGCGGATGAGTTCACCCGCCAGCGTGACAAGATCATCGATGCCATCGTCACCATGGACGCCGACGTCGTTGGTCTGGTCGAGATCGAGAACCACCCGACCGATGCGGCGCTTGATGATCTGGTCGCCGGCCTCAACGATGTGGCCGGTCCGGGCACATATGCAGCCGTCACTACGGGACCAGTTGGCCCGGATGTCATCAAGGTTGCGTTGATCTATCAACCCGCAAACGTGAGCCCGCAGGGTGGGTTCGCGGTTCTCGACACTCCCGCGTTCCTGGATCCGAACAACCTCGGTGACGATAAGAACCGTGCCGCGTTGGCGCAGTCGTTTGTCGGCAGCTCCAGCGGCGGCGTGTTCACAGTGGCCGTGAACCACTTGAAGTCGAAGGGATCCGGGTGCGGGGCCGGCGATGATGACCCAGAGCAGGGAAGCTGCAATCTGACAAGAACGCTTGCGGCCCAGGAGCTAGCCGATTGGCTGCAGACGGATCCCACTGGAAGCGGCGACGCTGACTTCCTCATCATTGGAGACCTCAACTCCTATGACAAGGAAGATCCGATCGATGCACTCAAGGCCGGCGGGTATGTAGACCTGATCCTGCGAGACCTCGGTGAGTTCGCCTACTCATACGTGTTCAGCGGGCAATGGGGCTATCTCGACTACATCATGGCCAATGGGTCGATGGAGTCGCAGGTAACCGGCACCACGATCTGGCACATCAATGCTGACGAGCCGGACATCCTCAACTACGACACATCGTTCAAGAAGGATGCCCAGGACCTGCTCTATGAGCCGAACGCGTTCCGCTCGTCGGATCACGATCCGGTGATCGTCGGTCTCGAACTGACGGCGACGCCGCTGCAGGCAAAGACCCACGCCGTTGATGTCCTCGAGGCGCTGCTGCCTACGGGAGATCGTTGGGATGACTGGCGTATCCGTAGGGCTGCCGGCCTTATCGAGGCCAGCTTGAATCCGGCCTACTGGGTCGACGACAACCACCTTGTCTACGAGCACCTGAACTGGCGTGATGGTCGCCGTGTCTTCGACAAGGAGTGGCTGGCCGTCAAGTATCTGCGGTGGGTCGATGGCTCAGTCGAGTCCGATCTTGACGCCGTCATCGGCTTGCTCGTTGGCGCCGATCTTGATCTCGCAAGGACGGCGATCGCTGAAGCGGAGGCTGCCGGCGGAAACGCGTACCTGTTGAAGAAGGCAGAACGAGAAATGGCTCGGGCTGAAGATGACCTGAACCGGAACCGACCGGACAGGGCGATCAGGCACTACAAGCGAGCGTGGCTGTACGCCAACTGGGCGTACTACAAGACTCTCGCCACGAAGACAGGTGCCAGCGCGTTCTAGCCTGACAATGATTGAGGGCCCCTTCGGGGGCCCTCTGTCGCGTCTGGAGACGCTGGCCTACTCGTCGTGGCCTAGCACCCTGACGACGGTCCGGCTCAGGTCTGCCAGGTCGAACGGCTTGCTCATGACCCGCTCCACCGTCTTAGCAACGTCGCGGGAGTCCTCGGAAAGCATCGTGTCGTGGTGTGCCGTCACCACGATCACCGGCATCTGGTCCTCGCCCTCAGCCTCACGGATGTTGCGCAGCACTTCCCACCCAAACATCCCGGGAAGAGCAATGTCGAGAATCAACATGTCGTAGCCCCCGGTGAGAGCCGCCTCTAGCCCGCTGGGCCCGTCGTAGGACGTGTCCACCTGGTAGCCATGCTGTCCCAGCGATCTCGTGATCAGATCGCTCGTGCCCTCGGAGTCCTCAATGAGCAGGATCCTGGCCTTGGGCTCGGTTTCTTCTGGCACGTGTCTAGTCCCAATCGACGGTCAGGAATTCTTGCACAATCACTGTCGGCTTCATGTCTTTGCTTGTTAGCCGACCCAGTTTCCGGTCTTCAGATCTCTTCCTGTAACCGCCGGATCAGATCATCGACGGCGGCGTTGCCCACCGTTTCGCCGTACCGCTCATCGAGCACCTCGCGCATGCGGGCGACGATCTGCTGCCTTTCCTCGCTCTCGGTCAGTGTCGAAGCGGCAACGACCTCGGTGCCGTCGACCCAAGGCTTGGCATCCGATGACCACGGCATCAGAATCAGCCACGACCAAACGGTCTTCGAGTTGCCCACCCCCGTCTTGCGCACCAACCCGACACTCGAATAGGGGAGGGATATCCATCCCATCCGATTGATGCCGTCCTTGCCTTCGGGCAATCCGGCCGCATCTGCTTTGCTCATCGCGATCGTCCTAGTAGCCAGAACGGCACCCTACCCCTTGCAGTTCCCTAGTCAGACGCCCACCTCCGTTAGTCTCTGCCTCGGGAGGCGATTGTGACCCGTCGAATAGTGGTGATTGCGAACCGGCTACCCGCGTCGTGGGACGGCGAGCAGTGGGTGACCAGTCCCGGTGGCCTGGTCCGAGCCCTCGAACCCGTTCTGCAGCGCACCGGAGGCTCCTGGGTCGGTTGGTCCGGCACCGCCGGAGATGCCCCCGACCCCTTCGAGCACGACGGCATCGCGCTGCGTCCGGTTCGGCTCTCCGCTGATGAACTCGACGGCTTCTACTACGGCTTCTGCAACAGCGCGATCTGGCCGCTCTACCACGACGCCATCGTGGCGCCCGAGTTCCATCGCCACCATTGGCAGCCTTACCGCTCCGTCAATGAGCGTTATGCCCGGGTGGCTGCCGAGGCGCTACAGCCCAGCGACATCGCCTGGGTTCAGGATTACCAGCTTCAACTCGTCCCCGGCATGCTCCGCGCATTCCGCACCGACGTCACCATCGGTTTCTATCTGCACATACCGTTTCCGCCTATCGAGCTCTTCTCCCGTTTGCCGTGGCGGCGGCAGATCATCGAGGGGCTCCTCGGTGCCGATGTGCTTGCCTTCCAAACGCGGGCAAGTGTGCAGAACTTCGCTCGCGCCGCGCGGCGCTACGGTCACGCCGAATCAGTAGGCAGGCGGGAACTGAACTGGCGGGGCCGTTCCATCAAGCTGCAGCGGGCGCCCATCGCCATCGACACGGCCCACTTCGAGACGGTCGCCTCGTCGGAACCTGTCCAGCGGCGAGCTGCCGAGCTACGCCACGAATTGGGTGACGCCGAGCGGATCATTCTCGGCGTCGATCGGCTCGACTACACCAAGGGAATCGATCTCCGGCTCAAAGCCTTTGCCGGCCTTCTGGAGACGAACCGCAATGAACCTCGGCGCTACGCGTTTGTCCAGGTTGCGGTACCCAGTCGCGAGGATGTCCCCGCCTATCAGGTCCTTCGCTCGGATATCGAGCAACTCGTTGGCCGCGTCAACGGGGACTACGGGCAGCCGGGTTGGTCTCCGGTGTCGTATCTGTATCGCAGCCTCGACCTCGAGGAGTTGATCTCCTACTACGTCGCCGCCGACGTGATGCTGGTCACGCCGCTTCGCGATGGTATGAACCTCGTGGCGAAGGAGTACGTGGCATGCCATCGCGACCAGCCCGGGGTGCTGGTGCTCAGCGAATTTGCCGGTGCAGCGGAGCAGCTGAAGTCGGCACTGCTGGTCAACCCGTACGACGTGGACGCAGTCACCGAGACGCTGCGCGTTGCTACCCGGATGGATAGCGCTGAGGCTCGCACGCGCATGCAGCGGCTGAGCCGGACCGTCCGCAAGGAAGACGTCTTTGAGTGGGCCAGGGATTGTCTGGCGATGCTCGAAGCGTTCTAATCGACGACCGAGGACGGCCGGAGTATCCGCCACGAGAGGCCCCGGCGAGTTCCGGGACCGCTATCGTCGACCGGCATGTTCACTGAGTACGGCAACTACGACGCAGTCGGCCTGAGCGAGTTGATCGCTGCCGGCGAAGTGACACCTCGTGACCTGATCGAGGCAGCCATCGACAGGGCGGAGGAAGTCAACCCGGCGCTGAATGCGATCATCCTCAAGCAGTACGGCCGCGCGCGCAAGACGGCCGATCGGCAGGATCTTGGCGGTCCGTTCTTGGGCGTGCCGTCGCTCACCAAGGATCTGGCCGTCATAGAGGGTGACGTCGCCAGCTTCGGATCCGTGTTCTTCCGCGACTATGTCGGAGAGGCCACCGATGTGTACCAGAAGCGATTCGCCGCCGCCGGTCTGATTCCTATCGGTAGGACAAACTCGCCCGAGTTTGGCCTCCTTCCCACCACGGAGCCGGTGCTGCACGGCCCTACCCGCAATCCATGGGACCTGGAGCGCTCATCGGCGGGTTCGAGCGGGGGAGCGGCTGCCGCCACCGCAGCAGGTGTCGTTCCGCTGGCGCATGCCAGCGATGGTGGAGGTTCGATTCGGCTCCCGGCGTCGGCGTGCGGCGTCTTTGGGCTGAAGCCATCGCGGGGTCGGATGCCGCGGTTCCCAGCCTCGCCGGCAGACTACCTCTCGATGGATCTGTGTGTCAGTCGCTCAGTTCGTGATACCGCCGCTCTGCTCGACGCCGTTCACGGCGGGCTGCCCGGTGCTGCCTATCACCTGCCGCCGCCCGAAGGGTCCTATCGCGCCGCAGTCGACACCGACCCGGGGCGGCTGCGTATCGCGTACACCACCACCGACTTCAGAGGGAACCCGGTCGATCCCGAGTGCGCCGATGCCGTCACCGCTGCAGCCGAGCTGCTCGAACAGGCGGGCCACGAGGTCATGGAGGCGATGCCCGACGTCGACGGCGATTCCCTCGCAGAGTCGTTCCTAGCGATCTGGGAGTCGCTCGCTGAATCAGTGTTCGCTCTGATCCTCGAGGAAGTTGGCAAGCGGAGGTCGGGGACCGTGCTGCGGCGGACCCTGGGTGACTGGAGGACTCTCAAGGTGCTGGCCCGTCTGGACAAGCGTAAGTCGGGCAAGGATGCGTTCGAGCCGTTCACCTGGCACCTCGCCGAGCTCTCCCGGCGCCGAACTCCCGCACAGCTCGAGGCTGCTCGCACCGAGCTACAGCGGATTTCGTACACGCTCGGGGCTTTCCTCGAGCAGTACGACGTGCTGCTGTCGCCGGTACTGGGATCGCCCCCGGTGGCTCTCGGCGAAATCGACCAAAACGCACCCTGGGACCAGCTGATCGAGCAACTCTTTGCGTACGTAGCCTTCACACCCGTTGCCAACTTCAGCGGGCTGCCTGCCATGTCTGTGCCGACCCACTGGTCGGAAAGCGGGCTGCCAATCGGCACCCACTACATGGGTCGGCTGGGAGACGAGCACAGCTTGCTGGCGCTCGCCGGGCAGCTGGAGCGAGCCGTGCCCTGGTTCGACCGGCGGCCGCCTATCCGATGACCTGCCCGTAGGCGGCAGCGAGCTTCAGGTATTGATCCACGCCCTCGCTCTGCGCCGCGATCTCAGCCTCGGTCAGTTCCCGAACGGGCTTGGCCGGGATACCCAGTGCGAGTGTCCACGGCGGAATTGACTTCCCCTCCGTGAGGATCGAACCGGCCGCCAGCCAGGCTCCCTCACCCATGTTCGAGCCGTTGAGGGCTCGCGCCCCGATACCGATGAGGCAGTTGTCTCCGATGGTGGCGCCATGCACAACAGCTGCGTGTCCCACCGTGACCCGGTTCCCCAACAGGAGCGGGAATCCGGTGTCAACGTGAAAGACACAGTTGTCCTGCACGTTGGACTCGGCTCCGATGGACAGAGCATCGAGTTCGGCGCGAATCACGGTGCCGAACATGATCACCGCCCGGGGGCCGACGGTTATGTCGCCATACAGAACAGCTGTTGGCGCGACAAACGCACTCGGGTCGATCTTGGGCTTGGCCAGTTGGATGTTGTCCACAATCCCTCCACGGGGATGATCGCCGTCAATTGCGGCTCGGGCATCACAGTACAACCCGTTGGCCCCGGCTACCTCTTGACTCGGTCGCCGAATCGACGACGGAGGGGTTGCCCTAGCGATGCTCCTCGACGATGGGGGCAGGGAGCTTGCCGTTGCGAAGCTTGGCGTCGTCGGCGGCGATCTGGGCGAGAGTCGCGCTTTGCAGGGTGTTGGTGAATGCGTCCTTGGCCGCCATCCATACCCAGTGCAGTGCGCAGGCCTTCTCCCAGTGACAGGGGCCGCCGTCGAGGGCGCATGCGGGATCCTCGTTCCTACCTTCGAGCGCTTCGATGACTTCGTGGAGTGTGATCTGATTGGGATCTCTGGTCAGGGAGTAGCCGCCGGATCTTCCCGGTTGCGAGGAAACCAGTCCGGCTCGTCCGAGTTCCTGCAAGACCTGGCGGAGAAAGCCGACCGGGATTTCCATGTCCTTGGAGATGGCGGGAGCTGCTTGGCCCTGCGGGTACTGCTGGGCAAGATTGATGAGAGCACGAACTCCGTAGTCGGTGCGGCGAGTAGGCACGATTTTCATGCGGGGGAGTGTAGGACAAAAGATGAGTCGTGCGCTACACGTTTTTCCAATCGAGAGTCACCTTGGCGCAATGCCCCGTGTGCATGGTGGCAAAGGCCTCTTCGTACTCGTTGGCGTGGAACTCGTGAGTGATCACCGGCGACACATCGAGACCGGTGTGAAGCATGGCGGCCATCAGGTACCAGTCCTCAAACATGCGACGCCCGTAGATGCCTTTGAGGGTGAGGCCTTTGAAGATGATGGTGTTCCAATCCATTGGAGCTTCCTCGGGCGGGATACCGAGTAGCGCCACCGAGGAGCCGTGGTTCATGGCCTCCAGCATTTCGTGCAGGGCGCTATGCGATCCCGACATCTCCATCCCGACGTCGAAGCCCTCTGTCATCCCCAGCTCATTCATGGCGCGGTCGAGCGGTGTCTCCCGGCTGTTGATCGCCAGATCGGCCCCCATCGCGGCGGCGATCTCGAGTCGGTAGTCGTTGATATCGGTAATGACGATGTAGCGAGCGCCGGAATGGCGGGCGATTGCGGTAGCCATCATTCCGATGGGCCCGGCTCCGGTGATCAGTACGTCCTCGCCGACCAACTCGCAAGACAAGGCGGTATGAGTCGCATTACCGAGGGGGTCGAGGATGGATGCGATGCGGTCCGGGATCTCGTCCGGAATTGGGAAGACATTGACAGCCGGGACGACCACATACTCGGCGAACGCCCCGGGCCGGTTCACCCCGACCCCCACCGTGTTACGGCAGAAACGGCGTCGCCCGGCACGACAGTTCCGGCAGTGGCCGCATGTGATGTGCCCCTCAGCGGAGACCCGTTGCCCGATTCTCAAGCCCTCTACCTCGGATCCAATTGCATCGACCAGCCCGACAAACTCGTGTCCAATCTGCATCCCCACCGGGATTGTGCTGCGGGCCCAAGCGTCCCACTTGAAGATATGCAGGTCGGTTCCGCACACCGCTGCCTTGGTCACCTTGATCCGGATATCGTTGTGCCCAACCTCGGGCACCGGAATGTCCTCCATCCAGATTCCGGGCTCGTCCTTGCTCTTGACCAGCGCTTTCATCAGGCGAGCACCCCCATCTCTCTGCCCACTTTGGTGAACGCAGCCACTGCCTGATCGATGTGCTCGGGGCTGTGTGCCGCCGACATCTGGGTGCGGATTCTCGCCTCGCCACGGGGAACTACTGGGAAGGAAAAACCGATCACATAGAGGCCCTCGGCAAGCAGTCGATCGGCCATTTCACTCGCGAGCTTGGCGTCGCCGAGCATCACCGGGATGATTGGATGATCAGCTCCTGCCAGGGTGAATCCTGCGGCTTCCATGCCGGAGCGGAATCGGTCCGAGTTATCCCGCAGCCGAGTACGCAGTTCATCGGAGCTGCGCAGCAGCTCGAGGGCAGTGAGCGAGGTCGCAGCAATCATGGGAGCCAGGGAGTTCGAGAACAGATACGGCCGGGAGCGCTGGCGAAGCCATTCGACTATCTCTCCACGGGCAGCTGTGTATCCGCCGGATGCTCCCCCGAGCGCTTTGCCGAGGGTGCCGGTGATGATGTCGACACGGTCCGCCACGTCGCAGTACTCGGGCGTCCCCCGACCGGCCTCTCCGACGAAGCCGACGGCGTGAGAGTCGTCCACCATCACCATTGCCCCGTATTGGTCGGCTAGGTCGCAGATCGAGGCTAGGTCGGCGATGATCCCGTCCATCGAGAACACACCGTCGGTGGCGATCATGATGTGATTCGCCCCCTCGGCCTCCTGCAGCTTCGCCTCGAGGTCCTTCATGTCATTGTTGGCGTAGCGGAAGCGCTTTGCCTTGCACAAGCGAACCCCATCGATGATCGAGGCATGGTTGAGGGAGTCCGAGATGATGGCGTCGTCCGGCCCGAGGAGGGTCTCGAATAAGCCGCCGTTGGCGTCGAAGCACGACGAATAGAGGATGGCGTCGTCGGTGCCGAGGAAGTCGCTCAGATCCTCCTCGAGCTTCTTGTGGATGGTCTGTGTACCGCAGATGAAGCGGACGGAAGACATGCCGTATCCGTACTCGCTAACGGCGTCGGCGGCCGCTTTGACCAGGGCGGGGTGGTTGGCCAAGCCGAGGTAGTTGTTGGCGCACATGTTGACAACACGGCTGCCGTCTTCGAGCGTGATCACCGCTTCCTGGGGTGATGCGATAGTGCGCTCGTCCTTGTAGAGCCCGGTCTCCCTGAGTTCCCGGGTTTGGGTTTCGAGTTGCGCGAGAAATGCTGCGTCCATATCGCCTCCCTCGTCGATTCTATCGAGGTGCGACCTGGCGCTCTCTCTTCTCGGCAATGGACTCCGTGCGGTCGACGGCGTCCCGTTCGAACGTGACTAGGTCACTCACAACTGCAAGCCGAGGCGAGGCCGGTAGCACTTCCTGTGGCTCTTCTGATCTCGGCTTGTTACCCAGCACGTCGACCGGGCCCTGGAGCTTTTCTGCCTCGGCAGGCGCGTCAACCCGGGGCACTGCAATTGCGTACCGGTTGCGACCCAGCACGTTCGAGCAATCGATCGCCACATCGAGCGTTGCGACCAACGATCGGGCGAGCCCGGAGACTGCCTTTAGCCCGAGCTTGCTCGTGTCGGCGCCGTCGTCGGAGACCGTACAGACCACATGGTCACCATCGCTGGCGACAGTGACATCGATCTGGCCGGCATCCCGGGCGACGGCGCCGTTTATGAGGCTGCGAAGGATCAGTCGGAACATCGCAGCGTCGGTCTCGCCATAGAGTGTTGGGCCGCTGGTGATTGTGTTGGAGCCCTTGCGAGCGAACTGTGCGACGACCTCCTCAACCTGGTCGCGCACGTTCAGGGTCTCGACAAAGACTGACTCGGCACCGATGGCCACCTGTGCCTCGATGATCGAATCATCGATGTGCACCTGGGCATCCCGAGCGTGAGATTGCATCAGCCGAACGTTGTTGATCGCGAGGGTCGGGTCAATGATCCCCTCATCGATCATTCGATCGCTGATATCGCGGATGCGTTCGAGTATCGCCTGCTGCTCCAACAGCCGGTCCTGAAACGCGCTGGTCGCCTCGTTGCGGGCCTGGCGGAGTTCGGCGATCTGCTCGCGCAATGCTCGGCGGCGCTGGTGCTCATATGTGTTGCTCAACCCCCGGTAGGCGACAACAGCCAGCAGCCAGGTGATTGCAGTACCAATAACAAGCCCAGTTGGAGAGGACTCGTTGCGGGCTGCAATCAGGGAGAGGACAAGAGGAGTAATGGCGACGGTGATCGCCAACAGTGCAACGGCAATGCCGATGCGGCGCTGTGTCAGCGACTGACCCTGTCCTTGACCCATCTAGGTAGATCGGCTGAATCGGGACAAATGCACAGAACCAAAATCGACCGGTCAACCTGTCTAGTCACCCGGAGCGAGGTGTCGCTTCAGATGATGCGACGGTCGGATGCCCAGCGGGCGAGCTCATGGCGGCTCGACAGTTGCAGCTTGCGTAGCACCGAGGACACGTGGGTTTCAACCGTCTTGATCGAGATGGACAGCTTGCGAGCGACTTGTTTGTAGGCCAGGCCTCGAGCGATGAGACGAAGTACTTCTTGCTCACGTGGCGTCAGCTGATCGAGCTCAGGGTCTGCGGCGGGGGAGATGGCGCCGCCGAATGCATCGAGAACGAAACCGGCCAGCCGGGGGGAGAAGACCGCGTCGCCGTCTGCGACGCGCCGCACCGCGTCGGCCAGATCGGCGGGAGCGATCGACTTGGTGACATAGCCACGGGCGCCGGCACGGATCATGGCGATTACATCCTCGGGGGAGTCGGAGACCGAAAGGGCCAGGAAACGGGTCTCCGGGTGGGTTTGCAGCACGTTGCTGATGACCGTGACCCCACCACCGCCGGGCATGTGCACATCGACCAGAACAACCTCCGGCTCGAGCTGGCGGATAGACGCGATTGCCTCGTCAACGTCGCTGGCGGTTCCCACGATCGGGTACTGCTGGCTCAGCTCGTTCTGCACGCCGGACAGGAAGAGCTCATGGTCGTCCACAAGGAATAGTGTTGTATCAGTCATGTTCACCTCGAGGGAGGGTCAAGCGTACCTCGGTCCCCTCACCGGGTTCGCTGGTGATCTCGGATTCGCCGCCCTGTCGTTTCATCCGGGCAATCAGCGAGTCCTTGATACCGTGGCGCCCGTCTGGAATCGTGCCCGGATCGAAACCCTTGCCCTGATCGGTGACGAAGATCTCAGCGTCCTCGTCGCCCACCTCTGCGAACACCGACACCTTGGGTGCTCCGGAGTGCTTTGCGGCGTTGGTCATCGCCTCGCCGGCGGCGGCGACTAGTGCGAAGCCGGCATCATTCAGCGTCATGTCCCCGACGACAACCACCTCGACGGGGACGTCGTGACGACCTTCCACCTCGCTGGCCACATTCTCCAGAGCCTGGCGAAGACCCAGAGCGGCTCCGTCTTCCTTCGGCCCGTAGAGCCAGTTGCGTAGGTCCCTTTCCTGGGCGCGAGCCAGCGTCACCATTCGCTTCGGGTCATCGGTCCGCTGAATGAGCGCCAATGTCTGCAGCACCGAGTCATGAAGGTGGGCTGCGACCTCGGTGCGTTCGTCGGCACGGATTCTGTTGCGTCGCTCCTCGCCGAGGTCCCGGATGAGGGACGAAACCCAGGGGCCGAAGATGATCATGAACCCGGCCCCGGTGAGGGCGGCAGCGGTGATTGCCGGCCCGAGCGATGCAATGGCGCCGATACTCGAGGACAGGCTGGCGATACCGGCCAACAGAAGTAGCGCGCCGGCAACGATACGGGTGCGACTCGGGGCGATGCCGGTCGAATCGGCTTCGAAGAGATTCGTCTTGTCCCAAATGGCCGCACCGCCAAACGCCAGGAGGGATCCGGCCCAGACGACAGTGTCGCCAAACCAGAGGTTGATGCCGCGGAAGAAGGCCATTGCGCCAAAGAGCATGATGACGAGACCGACTGTCTGCTGAATGTCCGGAGGCGGGTTGGCCTCTTCTTCCCCTGCCGATGCGATTGCAGCGCCGAGCAAGTAGAGGACGATGCCGGCTCCGCCCGCCAGCGAGAGGGTGATGAAGGCAGCGCGGACGTACGCATCGGGAACGCCAAGGCGATCGGCGATGCCACCGGCAAGACCGAGGATGACCCGATTGTCGACACGGCGTACGACGATGTTGCGGATCCCGCCCGCGGGCCGTGCCGTCGATTCGTCTGTGACCGTTTCGTTGTCCATCGTCTGTAGATGTTGTCACAGCGTCGATAACGTCACAACTAGGACTATCCCTGGGGGCCCTGTCGTGGGCCTCAGGGTCCCATCAGGGTCTTTCCCGATAGGCCAGATGGTGCAATCCTGGCATCCTCGAATCATGGAATCGACACAGCTACCCCCGCAACAGCAAGAGCCCCGTCCCCGCCTCGAACGGCTTCGCCAGGATCGTGCGGTCGCGGGTGTTGCCTCGGGCTTGGCTCGCTACCTGAATGTCGACGTGGCCTGGGTTCGGATTGCCTTCGTTGCTGCGGCGTTGTTCGGTGGCACAGGAATCCTGCTCTATGTCATCGGCTGGATTGCGATGCCAGAGGAGGGGGAGCGGGACTCGATCGTTGCCGACAAGACTCGTAACTACCAAAACTTCGGTAGCTGGATCGGTGTCGGGCTCATTGTGCTTGCCGTCATGATTGTCATCGGCAACACGGGGCTGATCGATACAGACCTGGTCTTCGCCGGAGTGCTCGTTGTGATCGGTTTCCTGCTCTGGCGAGGTGACCTCGGGGTGTTCCAGCCCTCATCCAACCAGGATGATGAGCCGGAGTCAGCGGGGACGACGACCACCGCCGAGTTCGTGGGCGATGCGCCGGCAGACGTGGCTACCGCTGATCCAAGCTTCGGCTACGAGCCCGACTACGCCCCGATTGCCCCCACTCCGCCACCGCAACCGCCACCCCCACCCGAACCTGCTACACCGCCGCGCCCGCCCCGTCCTCGCGAGTCGTCGGCTCTGGGAAGGATCGCAGTGGCCGCCGTGCTCATCACCGTCGGGATCATGGGCGTTGGCCAGTCAACCGGGTGGTGGGACCCGACTGTGCGTCACTACGTAGGTTCCGTGTTCCTCATTCTCGGAATTGCCCTCGTCATTGGCAGCATCTTCGGCCGGGCTCGTTGGCTCATCGTGGTCGGCATGATCTCTGCGCCACTCCTGTTTGGTGCCGCCCTACTCGATGTTCCTCTCGATGGAGGGTTCGGTGATCCCCGGTTCACCCCGACCACGCTGAGCGATCTCGAACCCGAGTATCGACTCATCGGCGGCGAGATGGTCTTCGACTTCACCGATCTCGAGCTAGACCCCGGTGATGACTTCGCCTTGGAGGCGAGCGTTGTGTTCGGCAGTCTTCGCTTCGAGATACCGCCGGATCTCGGTGTGACGGTGAACGCCGAGATGGACGCAGGGGAGATTCGTGTCAACGGATCTGCCGTCGCATCAGGCATCAACAACGAGCGAATCATCTCCTACGCGGGAGTTGGCGAGATCGTCATCGATGCCCACGTTGGATTCGGTGAATTGGTCGTCGACCTGGTGGAGGAGACAGAATGAAGAGGCACAGATTCGACCCGCTGTCGTTCATCTTCGGGATGCTCTTCCTCCTCGGAGGAGTGCCACTGCTGGTTTCCGAGTCCGGTTTCAGCTTCTTCAACGCCGATTGGATGTTCCCGGCGTTCCTAGTGGCCGCCGGAGTGATCGTTCTGGCCACCGCTCAGTTCACCAGGCGTGATCGAGACGAAGACACTGCCGACGACCCGTTCAGCTACGAAGATCCTTGGTCGGGCTGACGACAACTGCTCCGGGCTGAGCTCGGGCACTCATGGCGAACCCAAATCGATCGACGCTCGAGCAAAGCCGCACGTCGTCGGGGTGGGCAAACGAGGATGCACTGAGGATCCCGGCTCGTTCGCTTGCTGCTGCGGCGTCGCCGGCTGCTGCGGCGTCGGCTCGCCCGGTCAGGAGCAGCGTTTCGATCAGATCGGCGCAGATGTCGTCCTCAGTGGCTTGTTCAACCCCGCCGGTGCCGGATGCCACGATCGTGACCTCCGGATGATCGGCAACCGCGGTAGCGGTAGCCGAGGCGACAACCAGGCTTGCGACGTAGACGGGGCCGGCGCCATTGCCCAGAGCGGCGAGCGCACAGCGGGTGCCTGCTGAGCTGCGGTGAACGACGGTTCGTCCATCTACCAGGTGAGGCTCGGCCAGGATCTCGCCCGGTGAGTTGCCCAAATGGAAGCCGTCGGGGCGTACTCCGTCCACCTCTCCCATCAGAACCGAGTCGGGGATTGCGGCGGCGAGGCGCCGGGCTTCTTCAACATCAGCGGTGAGCAGGATCCTCCTCGCTCCGGAAGCGAAGGCATAAGCCGCAGCCGAGAAGGCACGGAAGACGTCAATGACGACGGTCGCTCCGGTTGCCCGACCTGCCCCGTCGATACCCTGCCGATGTCTGACTATCACATGTCCAGTATCGCCGTTGCGGGGCCGGATTCGCAGCATTCTTGGATCGCGATAGCGCCTTGGTACCCTGGCGATCGGGAATGATTCCGTCGCCGAAACGCGTTATCCGAACATGAATGACATCGCAACACTTCTCCATAGAGATGACACCTCGGTCGCCGTTGTCGGCGCCACGGACGATCCCGGCAAGTACGGGGGAGTGATCTACCGGGACCTCAAGCAGAAGGGCTTCGAGGTCTACCCGGTCAACCCGAACCGGGACACCGTCGATGGGGATCCGGCTTTCAAGAATCTGGACTCACTGCCGGTCGACCCCACCATCGTGAACATCGTTGTCCCGCCAGAGGCCACGCTCAGTGTTCTGAAGAAGGCGAAGGAACTTGGCTACCGCAACGTATGGGTACAGCCCGGCGCAGAGAGCCCGGAAGTAATGGCGTACCTCACCTCGAACGACTTCAACTACCTAGCAAACGCTTGCATCATGGTGCAAAGCAGGGTGCGCGCCGGCACATGACCAACCCGGTGGCCCTAGCGACTTCGGTGTGGGGGAATGGGCTGCGACGGGCGCTGCTGCTGCACGGTCTCACCTCGTCCGGGCCGACCTGGTGGCGAGTGGGCGAGGCGCTGGCCGAGCGAGGATTCACAGTTGTTGCTCCTGATCTCCGCGCCCACGGCATGAGCCCGAAGGGTGACTCCGTTTCCATTCAGTCGCATCGCGACGACGTTCTGCTGTTGGGCCGGGGGTGGGACCTACTCATAGGGCACTCCCTGGGCGGCGCCATTGCTGCCTCTGTGGTGGCTGCTTCCTCGGACTTTGCCGCCCGCGTCGTACTCGAGGACCCGGCCATCGACTCGACCGTAACCACCGACTTCGTTGCCGACTCCCCGAAGCTGCCTATGCACCCAACCGAAGCAGCGGTGGCTGCCGAGAACCCGGGCTGGGATCGTAAGGACGTGGCAATCAAGGTGGAGGCGCTGCTTGCCTGTGGGCCACATATCATCGAAAGAACCCTGGGAGATGCCTCACCTTGGGACATCTGGCCGGACATCCTCGGTTCGCCGGTTCCTACGATGATCGTGGCGGCCGATGCTGGCGTCGGCTCGCTGGTCTCGGCAGAGAAGGAACAAGAGGTGAGGGCGACAGCAGGGCATCTCCACTTCGAGCGAATTCCGGGGGCCGGGCACTCCGTTCACCGCGATGCGTTCTCAGAATTCGTGGATCTGGTTGAGGGGTTTGCCGGCGCATGATGAACGCAACCGATGGCGGCAACAGCGCAGTGGCAGCCATTCGCAAGCAGTTGGACGGAATTGCCGGGGTTGCTGATCTCGATGTCGACCTGCGGGAGGATGGGCTTCCTCGCCTGCGGGTCTATCTGGACGGGACAGTCCCGAGCGCCGATGTGGGCGAGGAGATCCGCCTGCGACTTGCGGCGATGGACGCCGAAGAAGCACCAAGCAACGGGCGGCGCACCGGTCTAGGACGAGGTCTACCCGACATTCTCGCTGCCGATGCCGGTGCAGAGCCACCCCGACACCTACAAGCTCCGTCACCAGCACCGACGCCCGTGACGGCTCCGAAGCTCGCCCTGGTCGCTGTTGAGGAGACCGCAGGTGGGATCTCGGTACGGGCTGCTGATTCCACTGGTGGTCTTGCCTTCTCCCCGGTGGAGGATCAGAGATCTCTGAACCAAGCTGTCGTATCGGCTGTGGGCCGGCTTCGTCACGAACGCCCGCTGCCGCGACTGGCCGGCGTCGAGATCAGAGAGGTCAGCGGGGCGACCGTGCTCACCGTCGTGCTCGACCGGGCAGATGGGAGCCGCGCAGTGGGAGCCGCCCTGGTCGAAGGAGGAATGCCGTTCACTCTCGGTACTGCGGTGTGGGAGGCGCTGTCCGACTGAGTCTGATCTGGCAGACTGCGCTGGTGGATATCGCCTGCCCCACCTGTGGAGAAGACGAAAGCCTGCGTGGCGAACGGCAAGAAGAAGGTATCGCTCTGACTTGTGACCGCTGCGGCCACGAGTGGCTTCGCGGCTTGGGCCCCATGTGTTCACGATGTGGTGGATCCGACATGCAGCAGGTGCCGCTGGCGATCCTCGAGAAGGGGAGGGGGACTCAGCTCTCCGTAGTCGGGACGAGGCCGATTCAGCTTTGTTCGCAATGCGATGCCGCAACGCTTGCGAAGTACCACGCCAATCGCCCCAACCCGTTGCTTCCCGGAGAGATACCAACCGCAGGGCTGTAGTCAGTTGGTGATCAGCTGATCCACAGGGGCGAAGTCGTCGGTCAAGACTTCCGCGTCACCAATGAACTCAGCGACAGCGGCGCCGGAGATCACGTCGGCAGAACTGTTCCTACGGGTCAGCTCGTTACTGATTGCCGCAGCGTCGATCTCGCCATTCGAGGCGACCAGTACGAAGTTGCCTCCAGCCTCCCCAGCGAGGTAGTTGGCGGGCGCAATTACTGCGACATGCTCGAATACGTCGGCCAGCGTGACGGTCTGGGCGCGGGCGAAGCCCAGCGGCGGATAGTCGATCAGGTTCAAGACGTAGAACCCGTCGGGGGTGAGGCGTGCCGCAAAGTCCTCCACGAACTCAACGGTGGTGAGATGCCACGGCACGGCGGGCCCACCGAAGGCGTCGCCGATCACCACGTCGTAGATGCCGAGTTCCGTTTCGCGCAGGGTGAGGCGGGCGTCACCGGTGCGGATGTCGTAGGAATCCGGGTCCAGCCCGAGCCTGTCCTCGGCAATGTCCACCAGGGCTGGATCGATCTCGAGAACCGTGTTCGTTCCGCCGGGATGCGTTGCGGCCACGTAGTGAGGGAAGGTAAAGCCGCCGCCGCCGATGCTCAGTGAGCTCGCCGGGCCGTCAGGCAGATGAGTGTCGAGGACGGCACCGAATATCTGGGCGTAGCGAAACTCGAGGTAGGTGGGATCGTCGATATCGACATAGGAGTGACGCAGAGTGTCCAGCCACAGGATGCGGCCGCTTTCTCGCTCCGGGTCGACGTCGACGTTGACGCAGAAGTAGGCGGTCTCGTAGTCGCACGAGGCCGGGGCGCCGACGGCAGCTGCCCCGGCACCGAAGGTGATGAGAGCCGAGGTCGCCAGGAGCCCTGTGGTCGCGACCCGGCTCTGCACGGCGAGAGCGAGGCCGGTGGCGATCAGGAGGAGGCCGAGAATCACCGTGATGGTGCGGCTCGGCCAGGCAGCAACGAGAACGAAACCGGCGAGGAAAGTGCCGAAGATCGCCCCGGCTGTGCTGATGGCCGACAGGCGGCCGACAACGGTTCCGGTTTCGGAGAGGGTTTCGAGACGGATCTTGGTCACCGCCGGCGTGACGGCCGACAGCACCGCCGCCGGTGCGAAGAAGCTGACCGCAGCGAGGATGACGATATCGATTGGTTCGCTGCCGGCGGACGGGCCGACCAGCCGCACCATGGGAAATGCGAGCAGTGCGAGGGCCCCTCCCACCATGA
This sequence comes from Acidimicrobiia bacterium, assembly GCA_030065575.1. GTDB lineage: Bacteria > Actinomycetota > Acidimicrobiia > Spongiisociales > UBA5794 > JAAETI01. The sequence continues at coordinate 419 of JASJDZ010000035.1, read as the reverse complement.
GCACCAGCGGGAGGACGTGCTTGGGTGGATACCTATCGGCCAAGCGACCGCCAAGCCACGAGCCGATCGAAATGCCGGCAAGGATCGTGCCGATGATGCCGGTCCACGTTTCCAGTGTGACGCCGACGTACGGTGCCATCATGCGCCCGGCCAGGATCTCGAGGACGAGAACAGCGGCGGAAGCGAAGAAGACGAGGCTGCGGGCGGCGAGCTTGGACATAGTCCGGCGAGTATTGCAGACGCCGAGATTGTCGGGACACGCCGGCGGCGCGGAGTATTGCAGAGAACTCCAGCCGACCTGCCGACAGGCCGAGAGTATGCGTTAGAGTTGCGACTCCCCGAGGGCGTTTAGCTCAGCTGGCTAGAGCGCTTCCCTTACAAGGAAGAGGTCACTGGTTCGAGTCCGGTAACGCCCACCG